>JAIBAN010000001.1 GCA_019695185.1 Blastocatellia bacterium
CCGGACGCTTTCGCTCCAGGGCGTGGTGGAGGCCCAGCGGGATTTGAACATCTGGCTGATTTTGTTCCAGTTACCAGCGTTTGTGATGTACCTTTTTGCGGCTGTGGCCGAAACCAACCGGGCACCTTTTGACCTGGCAGAAGCCGAATCGGAACTGGTCGGCGGATTTCACACCGAATACAGCGGATTCCGTTTTTCCATCTACTTCATTGCCGAGTACGCCAACATGGTGGTGGTTTCGGCCATTGCCGTCGCACTGTTTCTGGGCGGCTGGTATTTGCCCCTGGGCAATGGTCTGGCAGCCTGGTTTGAAAAACGTCCGGACCTGTTTGCTTTGCTGGGGGTGCTGGTCTTTGCCGCCAAAACCGCTTTTGTGCTGTATCTGTTTTTCTGGTTGCGCTGGACGTTTCCCCGGTATCGTTTTGACCAACTGATGGACATCGGCTGGAAATGGATGATTCCGTCGGCCCTGCTGAATATCGTCCTGACCGCCATTATTTTCACGGTGGGGCAGGAACTGAACCTGATTCGGGCCAAAGGCGATGGATTGGTAATTACTCCCCTGGGCTATGGGTATTTTATCGGTATGAGCGTGCTGTCACTGATACCGATTGCACTGCTTTTGCAGACCATCAATCAGAATTCACGGACGTTCAACCTGCATGCCCACCGGACCACGATACGGTTCAGTGAACGCTACGCCAGCCCGAAAGAAGACGTTGCGCCTGCGGCAGAAACTAAATCCGAATCAGCTCAGGCTGATTCACCAACTGCATCTGAGACCAAAAAGGATTAAACAGGAAATCGCATGGGACGTATTGTCACAGCCGTTCGCATTGAAAATACAACCGACCCGGAACGCACCATCCGGTGCAATGCCCTGGTCAGCACGGGCACTGCGCATCTGGTGTTGCCGGCTGCCTGGAGGGACCAGATTGGGGAACTGAACATCGTCACTTCGGTGGACCTGGAAATGCCCGATGGCTCAACTGTGCGGGGCGATGTCTACGGCCCGGTGCGGGTTACCGTGGACGGATTCCGTCCGGTTTATAACGAAGTGGTCTTTCTGGACATGCATCCGGAAAACGGCATCTACGAGCCGCTGGTGGGTTATCTCATCCTGGAACAGTGTCAAGCTGCTGTGGATATGGTCGGACACCGGTTGCTGCCGGTCAATCGCATGGATTTGAAATAAGTCTTGAGAGTCTTGGAAGTCGAAGCATTCTCAATTCCAGAATTCTCGATTAGGTATTTATGCAGCTTTTAGGTTACGAAGCATTTTTCTTTTATATGTTTGCCTTTGCGGCGCTGATTACCGGTGTGTTTACGGTGTCGTCCCGCAATCCGGTGCATTGTGCCCTGTTTTTGATTTCCACCCTGGTGAGCATTGCCGGAATGTTTTTGCTGTTGGGGGCGGAATTTATTGCCGGGTCGCAAATTCTGGTTTATGTCGGTGGAGTGATGGTTCTCTTTCTGTTTGTGGTGATGCTGGTCAAAGTCCGCGAAGAGGAAGTGGGTGCCTTCAGCCGTCAGACCACCCTGGGAGTGATTGTGGCCGGACTCGTGGCAATCGGTATTTTGGGTTCGGTCTATACCGCCCAGCGCTCCGGTTTTTTCAAAGTCAAATCGGAGAATGCGCTGGTTGAAAGCAAGGCTGACCCATATTCTCCAGCCGGGAAAATTTCCACCAACACCGAAACCTTTGGGGCAGACCTCTACACGCGCGGAGCACTTCCGTTTGAAATCGCCTCAGTCATTTTGTTGGTGGCGATTGTGGGAGCAGTCATGCTTGCCCGTGACCGCAAACAGGAGGAGAAATACCCCTGAAAGGGTTGAGTTGTTCATTTTGAGTTGTTCATTTTGTGTTTGGGGCTTGCAGCAATTTTGGCGAAATCAAATTGGTATGAATTCATTACTTTGTTCGGCTTTGTTTTTTTTATTCAACGCGGCCCAGGCAGCCCAGCAGGCCCTGCCGGAGGATGGCGGCGGTCCCTTGGCTGGTTTGAAACAGGCCGGCACCGTTAATTTCGTCGTTTTGGCGGGGCTTCTGTTTGTGGTGGGCATGGCCGGAGTGCTGACCCGGCGCAACATCATTGTGATTTTTATGTCCATTGAGCTGATGCTCAATGCCACCAACTTGAATTTTATTGCCTTTGCCCGGTATTGGCAGTTACAGGGCTCTCTCACCGCCGCCAATGGTCAAATGTTCACGTTGTTTGTGATTGTGGTGGCTGCGGCTGAGGCCGCCATCGGGCTGGCGTTGATTCTGGCTCATTACCGCAACCGCAAAACGGTTGAGGTGGATGAGATTGATTTGCTCAAGTGGTAAGGCAATCAGGACTGAGGACTGAGGACTGAGGACTGAGACAGACAGGACCGAGGACTTGGGACGAGGAGCTGAGAAGGCTTTACTGCTGGTGTTTTACTCACAACTGGTTCATTGAGATAAATTCGATTTTTGGTGCAGAGGATTTACTCAGTCCTCAGTCCTCAGTCCTCAGTCCTCAGTCCTCAAAAAAATATGAACCTCACCGCCTATATTCCGCTCTTTCCGTTGGTTGGTTTTTTGATAAACGGATTGGCGGCCAAACGACTCAGGTTTTCGGAAACCGCCATCGGCAGCATTGCCTGCACGATGATTGCCTTGTCGTTTGTCTGCTCAGTCGTTGCGGTGCTTGATTACTATTCGTTTGCCAAAAACCCCACCACTCAGGCTTTGTTTTTGAAAAAAGAAGCCGCTTTGATTGAACGTGCGCGCGGCCCCAAGGACGATGTGACCGAAGTTCGGAGTGCGGCCCCGGAGCATGGCCATGCCGGGACGGAAGCGGTAGCCACGCCGTATGTCCAAACGGTGTTTACCTGGATTCCCGGCGGCGGGGCGTTACGGTCATTGGGACCGGCGAAAAACAAGGAAAATGCCGAACTGACGATTGAATGGGCCTATCAACTGGACCAGCTTTCAGGCTTGTATGTGTTGTTTGTGACCTTTGTCGGCTTTTTGATTCATGTCTTTGCGGTGGGCTATATGCACGGAGAAGCCGGATTTGCCCGGTTTTTTGCCTACCTCAATCTGTTCATGTTCATGATGCTGACGCTCGTGCTGGGCGCAAACTTTGTCATGATGTTTGTCGGCTGGGAGGGCGTGGGGCTTTGTTCATTTCTGTTGATTGGATATTACTTTCAGAAAAAAGAAGCCGGAGATGCCAGTAAAAAAGCCTTTGTTGTCAACCGGATTGGCGATTTCGGGCTGATGTTGGGAATGATGGGGGTTTTTGCGGTGTTTGGAACCCTCAACTTCCACGAAGTGATGCCGATGGCCAAGGCCCTTTCAGTGGAACCCCTGGGGCTCAGTTCCTTCAGCCTGACAACCGGGGTGCTGACGCTGATTACGTTAGCCCTTTTTGTGGGAGCCGTCGGTAAGAGCGCCCAGATACCGCTCTTTATCTGGCTGCCGGATGCCATGGCCGGTCCGACCCCGGTTTCGGCACTCATCCATGCCGCCACGATGGTCACGGCAGGCGTGTACATGGTGGCACGGTGCAATCCGTTGTTCCATCGGGCTCCGACCACCATGTTGATTATGGCGCTGGTTGGTTGTGCGACTGCCTTTGTGGCGGCCACAATTGGCCTGACCCAGACGGACATCAAGAAAGTCCTGGCCTATTCAACCGTTTCACAGCTTGGGTTTATGTTTCTCGGTTGCGGCGTCGGAGCCGTCACGGCGGGCGTCTTTCACGTTGTGACCCATGCTTTTTTCAAAGCTCAATTGTTTTTGGGAGCCGGCAGCGTCATCCACGGTGGTTCACCGAGCGGTCACGAACAGGAATTATCGCGGTTTGGCAATTTCCGGGCGTACATGCCGACCACCTATAAAACCATGCTCATGTCGCTCTTTGCGATTTGCGGAATCGTGCCGTTTGCCGGATTTTTCAGCAAAGACGAGATTCTGGCCCAGACCCTGCATACTTCGGTTTTAGGCGGAGCCTGGGGAACCGGCCTGTATGCAGTTGGGTTCCTGACTGCCGGAGTGACCGCGTTTTACATGACAAGGCTGATGTGCCTGACCTTTTTCGGTTCGGACCGCTGGAAAGAGGCCCCGGCCCACCATTCCCACGAAAACGAAGATGATGCGGACGATGTGCATCAGCACCACGGACATGGGACGTTTCACCCGCACGAATCGCCGCTCGTTATGCGGCTGCCGCTCATCATTTTGGCCTTTTTCGCTGTGACGGCAGGCTTTTTCGGAGTGGCGGAAGAGTTAACCGGCGGAGCCGTTCCGAATCTGATTCATCATTGGCTGGCTCCGATGATTGATGTGGCGGGTAAGCCGCATGAGGCCGTGCATTTCGAGCCGATGGCCTGGGTTTTGGGGCTGGCCAGTTGTGGCTGGGCTTTGGCCATGATGTATGCCGCCTGGCATTGTTATGTCACGAAACCGGAAGTGCCCGCGGCCTTGGCCGAACGATTCCAGGCACTGTATCAGCTTAGTTTCCGCAAATGGTACTGGGATGAATTGCTGGACGGGCACTTGGTTGAAGGCATCAAACGCCTGAATCAAGGGTTGTGGGATACTGACGCCCATCTGGTGGACGGCGGCGTCAACGGAACAGCTTGGCTGGCCCGCACTTCCAGTGTTGTCATGTCCTGGATAGACCGCTGGGTGGTGGATGCTCTGGTGAACTTTATGGCGTGGTTGACGCGGCTGGGCTCCCTGACCATCCGGCAGATGCAAAACGGGACTGCCCAAACCTATCTGCTGGTTATGGTGCTGGGACTGGCCGCCTTGCTCTATCCGATTGAGGCCCAGTTTTTTAGCGGATTTTTTGAATGGGTGCAGCAAAAGATGACCAATCGTTAAAATTCCAACGAGGAAAAGAATGATGTTCCCCCCACTTCTGGCGACCGGCATTGAACCGGCACACTTCGACATTGGAAACATAGGGTTGCTCTCGCTGGTGGTTTGGCTGCCGCTGGTTGGCGCACTGGCATTGATGTTTTTCATCAACAAGGAAAAAACCGACCTCATCAGGAAATTCACGACGGGTTGGTTTGCTTTGTGTATGGTTCCGGCAATCTTGCTGGTCATCAAATGGAAACCGGACGTCCAGGGACTTCAGTTCATCGAAAACTATGAATGGATTCCGATGATTGGAGCCAAGTACCAGCTTGGAGTGGATGGCATGGCCCTGGTGCTGGTGTTGCTGACGGCGCTTTTGGGAGTGCTGGCGGCACTCTGTTCCTGGGAATACATCACGACCCGGACCAAGGAATATTACGTCTTCCTGTTGTTGCTCCAGACCGGAATGCTGGGTGTTTTCGCTGCTGCGGACCTCTTTCTGTTTTACGTCTTTTTCGAGGTCATGCTGGTGCCAATGTATTTTCTGATTGGCATTTGGGGCGGGGAACGACGGTTGTATGCCGCCATCAAGTTCTTTCTCTACACGCTGGTTGGTTCGGTGCTCATGCTGCTGGCCATTTTGAAGCTCTATTTTGCCGCACCGGGCGTGGCCGTAGCCCATCCGAAGGAAGTGGCCGATTCGGTGGCCCTCCTGGTTGGCAACAATTCAGGCATGCTGGCTCTGGTACAGGATGGAATTGACGTTGCCCGCAACGCCGGGGGGCCATCGGGGGCTGCCGGGACTTTCAACCTGTTTGCCTTGCAGGCACTGGGAAGCGCGCGCGGGGCGGATGGTCTGGGGTTCATTCCGCTCAACTGGCAATTATGGATGTTTGCCGGGTTTGCCATCGGCTTTATGATTAAAGTGCCGATGTTCCCGTTTCATACGTGGCTGCCGGATGCCCACGTGGAAGCCCCCACCGCCGGGTCGGTGGTGCTGGCGGGGGTGTTGCTCAAAATCGGAACCTATGGTTTTCTGCGGTTTAATTTTCCCATGTTCCCGGATGCAGCCAAACATCCGGTTACGCTTTCGGTTCTGGGCACCCTGGCGATTATCGGGATTGTCTATGGCTCGCTGGTGGCGATGGCCCAAAAGGACATGAAAAAACTGGTGGCCTATTCATCGGTCGGGCACATGGGGCTGTGTATGCTTTCCATGCTGGCGTTGAATCCCAACGGCATCAACGGCTCCGTATTGCAGATGCTGAATCACGGGATTTCGACCGGCGCGCTCTTTTTGTTGGTCGGAGTGATTTACGAACGGCGTCATACCCGCCAAATCTCCGAGTTTGGCGGATTGGCCAACGTGGTACCGGCCTATGCGACGATTTTCTTCATCACCACCTTGTCTTCTATCGGGGTGCCGCTTCTGAATGGGTTCATTGGCGAATTTGTCGGGTTGCGGGGCGTACTTGAAGCCAAAGTAAGCTGGGCTTTCTGGGGAGCGACGGGCATTATTTTGGGTGCCGCCTATATGCTTTGGCTGTATCAACGGGTATTTTTTGGCACAGTCACCAATCCGCGCAACGAAGGGCTTTCCGATTTGACCGCCCGCGAATGGGCTTATCTGCTGCCGCTGGTGGTTTTGATGTTTTGGATTGGAATCTATCCGAAACCGGTTATGAAATACATTGACGGTCCGACCAACACCATCGTCAAGCAGGTGTCACCGGGCTACTTCAAATAAATTGAGAATTGAGAATTGAGAATTTTTCCTGAATGAGCCAAACGGTTCATTCTGGTGAGACATAGCGAGAATTGATTCTCAATTCTCAATTCTCAATTCTCAATTCTCAATTCTCAATTCTCAATTGGGTTTTTCGATGCCTTTACTCAATATTCTTGGTTATCCCACCATTTACGAAACCTTTGCCATTTTGCCGGAACTGTTACTGGTTCTGTTTGGCTGTGCGGCTTTGGTGTTGGATGTGCTCCTGCCTCGTGAACGAAAAGAACTGACCGCCTATTTCTGTCTTGCCGGGATTGGAACGGCACTGTTGGCGTTGTGGCAGGTGTTTGAAACAAACCGGATTCGGCTTCCTTTCACCGTGTTTTATGGAATGATTGCCGTGGACGGTTTTTCGCTGACTCTCCGTTTGGTGGCTTTGGTAGCCGCCGCATTGGCGATTGCCATGGCGGTCAAGTACCTGGATGTTGAAGAGGAACAGCACGGTGAATATTACGCCCTGATTCTGTTTGCAACGTCGGGGATGATGTTCCTTTCAAGCGGCGTGGATTTCATCACACTCTATGTGGGGCTTGAACTGATGGCCCTGTCAGTGTACGTGCTGGTGGGCTATCTCAAATGGAATGTTCAGTTTCACGAAAAGCGCGGGGAAAAATCGAGCGAAGCGGCGCTTAAATATTTCCTCATGGGGGCGTTTTCTTCGGCCATTCTGCTCTTTGGTTTTTCCATCATTTTTGGCCTGACGGGAACCACCAACGTTGAACAGGTCGCCGGACTGCTGCCGGGTCTGTTTAAGGCCAATATGCTGACCACCACCGGAGACGCCCGGCTGATGGCCATCATGGGAATTGCCCTGGTGGCCGCCGGATTGTTTTTCAAAATCGCCGCTGTTCCGTTTCACATGTGGGCTCCGGACGCTTACGAAGGCGCACCAACTTCGGTCACCGCATTTATGTCGGTCGGCCCGAAAGCCGCCAGCTATGCCATGCTCGCCCGGATTTTCCTGGTGGCGTTTGCCCCGTTGCGAGTGACCGGCGACCCACAGATTCCTGGCTGGGCAGTGATGTTTGGTGTGGTTGCCGCCCTGACGATGACCGTTGGCAACGTGGCTGCCGTGACCCAGCAAAACGCCAAGCGCCTGATGGCTTATTCCAGTATTTCCCATGCCGGATTCATTTTGTTGGGGTTTGTGGCGGGGAACGAAATGGGGTATGCCGGGGCGGTATTTTACCTGATGGCCTATACGGTGATGAATCTGGGGGCTTTCGGCGTATTGCTCTCCCTGCGGAGTGAGGAACGGGTGGGGGACAAACTCGACGATTTGAACGGCCTGTACCAAAAGCAGCCCGCCCTGGCACTGATGATGCTGGTTTGTCTGCTGAGTCTGGCAGGCATTCCGGGAACCGGCGGTTTTATGGGGAAATTCTATTTGTTTGGCGGTCTGATTCAGGCCGGTAACAAATGGATGAACATTCTGGCCGTCGTGGCGGCCCTCAATGTGGTGATTTCCCTGTATTATTACGCCCGCTTCATCAAAGCGATGTTTACCGGCAAGGAAAAAGAAGAGGCCCCGGTGACGCTTTCGCCGCCACTCCACGCGACGATTGTATTGACTGTGATACTGGTTTTGGTGATGGGGCTCTATCCGCAACCTTTTAGTCAGCTTTCCCGCTTTGCGGTGGAAAGACTTGGTCCACCGACTCCGCCACAGGCTGCACAGAAGTAGCTCTGAGTGTTTGAAGGTTGAGTTGTTTGGGAACTGTTTTTCTGAGGAGTGCTGCCATGCCGCTCTTGTCGCAAAATCCAAACGACAATAATGACGGCATGTGGAAGCAAGCCCTTGTCTCGGTGGGCATTGCACTTTCCATTCCTTCGACCTTCGGGATTCCCCTGGGGTTAGGAATTTACCTTGATTCCCAGTATCACACTGCTCCCCAATGGATGCTGATTCTGGGCGGGTTCGGGCTTTTGGGAATGGCCGTTGAGCTTTTCCAAATCTGGAAACGAAGCGGGCAGAAGGACTAATGTGAAAAAAGAAAGAGCCACCTGAAGGCGGAACCCAGAACAGCCGCCTGAAGGCGGAACTCAAAACACAAATTTGCATTTTTCCGGCGTGTCTGGTAAAAAGCCGAGTTCTTTTCAGAACCTGCAATTCATGAGTATCAATCCCTTGGAACTTGACTTGCCTCCTGCCAATGCGACGGACACGCCGGCGACTGACCCGGCGGCCATAGAACGGCGGCTGGAGCGAAACCTTCCTTTGGTGGCGGTGGTGATGATTGGTGCCACAGCCGTCAAGGTGGACTGGATGATGGCGGCCAGCGTGACGGTCGGCTGCGCCCTGGCAGTAATGAACTACCGCTGGATGCACCGCAGCCTGCGAGCCATTATTCAGACCACAACGGAAAAACCTTCGCCCTGGCAGATGTCAAAGTTTCTGTTCCGCTGGGTATTGATTGCAGGCGTGATGTTTCTTTTTCCCAGAGCATTCCAGCTTTCGACTGGCGGGATTTTATTCGGACTTTTTTCGCTCCCGGCAGCCGTCATGCTCGAAGCAGGTTTTCAAGTCTTATGGATACTCCGTCATGGAGTTAAGTAGTTTCAGGTTCAATGGTTTTGGGGAAACTCAATGCCTGCGAAACTGAACCCTGAACCCTGAAATGGAATCATACTTATGTGGCTCTTAGCGTTTATACAGGAACATGGTGGAAAAGCTGTTGAACATGCCGGAAAAGCGGCAGAGCATGCTGCCGAGGCTGGCAAAGCTGCCGAGCATGGTGCGGAACATGCCCACCCTTGGCTGGTTGAACAGGTGTACCATCTGACCGGACTCAACGACCACTCGCTTCCGCCTTCGCTCATTTTCGCCATTATTTCCTTCTTTTTGTGCATTATTATTTTGCGGGCCATGGTCGGAAGGCTGTCGGTTGACAAGCCGAGTTATGCGCAGCAGATGATTGAAATCGTCGTGTTGCAGGTCAAAGGCATGATTGAACAGGGCATCGGCTCTTATGGGTTCAAGTACATGTCCTATCTGCTCCCGCTGGCGTTCTTCATCCTGATTTCCAATTTGATGGGCCTGTGCCCTTTGTTTGAACCGCCGACCAACAGTTTCAGCGTGACTTTGCCGCTGGGGGTCATGACCTTTTTGTACTATATGTTCATGGGCTTCTGGCAGCAGGGGTTCGGCTATCTCAAACACTTTATGGGCGGCCTCGACAAGGGCTTTTTGGCCCTCATCGGGGTGTTGATTTTTGTGGTGGAAGTCTTCAGTAACTGTCTGCGTCCGCTGACTCTTGGCTTCCGTCTCATGATTAACCTGTTTGCCGACGAAAAGGTGGCCGAAGGCTTTGGCCAGATGTTGAGCATTGTGCTGCCGAGTGTGCTGATGGTGCTGGCGGCGTTTGTCTGTTTTGTGCAAACCTTTGTGTTCATTCAGCTTGCCATCGTGTATCTGGCTGAAACAATTCCGCACCATGACCACGAAGAAGGTCACGACCATGACCACGGCCACGGTGACGAGGCTCATGCCCACTGATTCGCATTTGCGATTTGCCATTTGCGGTTTGCCATTTGGTTTTTTCGCTCCAGGGATTGATTGAAAAATCGCAAATCGCAAATGGAAAATCGCAAATGACTGATGCTGAACGACGCAAACAACAGTTTCTGGTTATCCTGGCAATCGTTCTGGGAGTGGCGGCGTCAATTTTTATGGGGCTGGTGTTTAAGCTCAATGTCTTTATCACCGCCTGTATTGCCTTCGCTGTGTTGACCGTGCTGATTGTGACTTTGCGCGCCGTGGCGAAGCAATTTGAGGATTCGTAAAGTTTTTTGCTCTTTTAAGTTTGGGTACCCGGTTGGGTATCCGTTTTCAGGGCGTTGACCCCAAGCGAAAACGTCACGTTTTCATATCACTTTCCAATCGTTGCTGGAGCCTTGTTGTACGAGGGGCAAGCGTATACCGGGCGGTTGGGCCATCATACCCGTGACGACAAGCAAGGGCGGCAACCCCACTCAACTGCACGTCTTTCGGCTTTTTCAAGCCGGAATTTTTACGGAGGAATTTCCCCATGCGTAATTTGATGATCAAAGCTATGTCCGTGATGATGACCATTATGGTGTTTGCCCTGCCGGCGATGGCTCAGGAAGCCGCCACTGGGAACTACAAAGGAACCAAAGGCGCTGTGTTTGGTTCATTGGCAGTGGGTATTGCTGCCGCTGGCGCTGCGCTTGGCGACTCCCGCGCAGTGGCCGCCGCTTGCGAAGGCACGGCCCGCAATCCCGGAGCCGGTGGCCGTATCTTCACCTCGATGATGCTCGGTCTGGTGCTCATCGAAACGTTGGTGCTGGTGACCTTCGCCGCTGCGTTCCTTGGACTGTAATTCATTTGCAATGTGCAATTTGCCATTGTTTGAAAGGCACATTGCAGCAAAAGTGAGCAATACATGCGCTCAGGTATGTTCTCATACCTGAGCGCATTTTTGTTTCTGCAGAGGGATGGTCGGCAGGGGAACCCTGGCTGGAATCCGCGAAAAAACAGGAAAACCCAAATGATTTCAGCCTTTGGGTTTGGGTTGGAGTTTTTCCAGGTTCCGTTGGGCGCTTTCGGATTGGGGATTGAGGTGGAGCGCAGTTTCAAATTCGTGGCGGGCGTTTTCCGGCTGATTCAGTTGCATGAACGCAACTCCCAGATTGTTGTGGGCTTCGGCAAAATCAGGCTTGAGGGAAATGGCTTTGGCGAAAGTTTCCGCCGCTGCCGCTGGCTGGCGGGCGCTGAGGAGCGTTGTTCCCAGTGTAACATATCCGGTCGGGTTGTCTGGTTCCAGCCGGACTGCTTGCCGGAGGTGAACCAAAGCCTCGTCTATCCGGCCCAGTTTTTTGAGGACCAATCCCAAGTTGCTTTGGGTTTCAGCGACTTCAGGCTGCAAGCTGAGGGAACGGGTAAAGGCTTCCAGTGCTCCATCCAGATTGCCAGTTTGAGAAAGCAGAACACCATATTCCGCCAGTTCATTGGCTTTCGGGCTTTTTCCGGAAAGTCCAATTTGGTATTCGGAGACAGCCTGCTGAAGATTTCCCGTTCGGGCAAAGACACGACCCAGCCCGATGTGGGCTGAGGTCAGGCGGGGTTGAATCCGTAACGCTTTTTCAAACAAAGGGCGGGCCTCGGCGGGGCGTGCCTGAGACAGGTAAAAGTTTCCCAGTGCTTCATACGGCGACCCCCGGTCGGGAGCCAGCTCAATGGCATGGCGAAAGAGCTTTTCCGCTTCACCAGGATTGCCCTCCTGGGCTCGTAACGCAGCCAGGGCCATGACACCTTTGGGATTGTTGGGCGCATCCATTGTCAGAGCCAGAATCCAGGCCCGGTCATCCTTCCAGGCAAAATTCCGTTGCCAGGTTTGCCAGCCCCCCAGCAGTACCAGCATGGTCAGCCCGCTCCAGGCCATGGCTTTGGCTGCACTGCCCTGGGTGGACAACCGTTCCAACCCATAGGCTGCCAGCACACAAACACCAATTGAAGGGAAGTACAAGACCCGTTCAGCAATCAGAATACCGGTGGGCAGGGCGATATTTGAAACAATGCTGATGGTGACGAAAAAGAAGAGAATTGCTCCGGCACAGAGCCGGTTTCGCCAGAGCAGTCCAATCCCGGTTGCCAGCACACCCAGCACACAAACGGCTGACAGCAGGACTTTGACAGAAAGAGTGGTTTGCAGCGGAATCACTGAAAAGTCGTAGTCAGAGCAAAACCGGGTGGGCCAGACCAGCAGTTCAAAATACCGAACAAACCCAAGGTTCATGGTAAAAAGCCGGGTGGTCAGCGGCGCATCCCGGAACATGGTATAGTTGAGTGAGGCTCCAAATTGTTTGAGAACCAGCACTCGCACAACCAGATACCCACAGGCAACCATGAAAAAACCTGCCAGTTGAGGCAAGTGCGAGCGTAATTGAGTTCGCCATTGCCTACCCGCAGCACATCCTTCACTGAGGACCAAAACACCAATGAAGACAATCGCGCTTTCTTTGACAAACAGTGCCGACAATGAGCATCCGAGTGAAAGTATATAGGCAGACCGGTGGCGCTGGGCGGAAAGCCAAGCCAGCCAGGCGACTAACATCAGAAAGGTTGAAAGGAGTTCTGTTCGACCAACCAATTGGCTTACTGCTTCTGTGTGTATCGGATGGATGGCAAACAGAAGCATTGTCACCAGGGCTGTCATCCACTTTGGTCGATACTTCCATACAATCAGTCCAATCAGGCAGCAGTTCAGGGCATGCAAAAGGAGGTTACCCAAGTGGTAACCAAAAGGATTCAACCCCCCAATTGCGTAGTTGAGAGCAAAACTCAGGCTTGTCAGGGGGCGATAGGCTCCATTTTCGGCATTACCCCAATAGGGAAGGCTGAAAATTTTGTAAGCCTGGGAGAGTGAACGAAGGCTGAGGTCCTGCAAAATCACAATATGGTCATCTTGTACAAAGCCTGCCGAAAGCGTGTTGCCATAGCAGACAAAGACAATGACAAAAACCAATAAAACAGTTCCTCCGGCAGTCAGATTTTGGGAAAGCCGGGATGGATTTAATGGTGCCGCTTGCGAAAATTCACTCATAATCTATTGGGGGGGTTTGATTGCCACCCCAATGACACTCAGTCCTCCCCAGGGCCACAGCCAATCCGTCCGACGAAAGATGGGCATCAGGGTTTCCAAAATCTTGAGTTGGATTTTCGAGAAAGTTCTCTTTCGCAGGACTTTGCCATTCAGCCACCAGCCGGGGACGGAAAACCGGTTGAAGTCAAAGACCTTTTCCACCTGAAATCCAGCTTTGGTAAGGGATTCCCGCAGTTGGGTAGCTGTATAACGCTCCCGATGGTCAAGGGCTTCGTCCAGGGTTCCGTAAATGGCCGGATGTTGCGGCACCAGAATCACAACCCGTCCGCCTGGTTCAAGCGCTGACCATAAATTTCTAAGGGTGGCCTGTTCATCCGGAACATGTTCGAGGACGTTGACCATGACGGCGGTGTCAAAGCGTTCTTCCAGTCCCTGGAAATGGACCGGATTCCCGGCATCAATTTCTTTGACCTGCAAATAGGGTTTTCCCAGTTTATAGGAATTCAGATAGTACAAATAATGCGGGTTAATATCCGAGGCCAGATAGCGTTCGCGGGGAATGAACTGGTTGGTAAGGGTTCCGATGCCGGCTCCGATTTCAAGCACCCGGTCTCCGATGTAAGGGCGCAGGGTATCGCCCATCCAGGTGTTAAACCGGTTGGCGTTTTCCATTTCGGTGAGGATATGGGAACCGTAGGCATCTTCGGCATAAAGGTCGTCCCGGAGCCAAAAATGGAAAATTGCCAGAATTGCCAGTAAACCGTCTCGGAATTTGATTTTTTTCCCTTCCTGATAGGACCGGGGCAGATAGCGAATCGGTGCTTCAAAGATGCGTGCCCGGCGTTTGGCCAGCTTGAAGACAATTTCCACTTCAAAGCGAAAATCATTGCTGCGAATCGGAATGGATTTGAGCAGCGTGGTGTTGATGGCTTTGTAACAGGTTTCGACATCGGTCAGGTACAGGTCCGTGAACCAGTTACAAAGAGCCGTCAACGCCATGTTATTGAGCGTGTGACGATAAAGCAGGGCCCGCCGGTAAGGGGCGGACAGATAACGGGAGCCAAACACCGCATCCGCGCCTTCTTTCGCAAAGGGTGCCAGCAGGAGCGGGATGTCTTCGGGGAAATATTCCAGGTCGGCATCGTGGACTATGCAGATGTCGCCGGTTGCCTGGGCGATGGCCGTCCGCAACGCCGCACCTTTTCCCTGATTCTTCTGGTGCCGGAGCAATTTCACCCGTGCATCACTGGCCGCAACTTTTTGCAAAATGTCCCAGCTTCCATCCCGGCTGTGGTCATCCACAATAATGACTTCCAGACTGCTGATGAATTCATGTTCCAGTGCCAGAACCCGCCGCACGCTGGCCTCGACCAGATGCCGCTCATTATAAACCGGTATCAGGACGCTCAAACGAAAGGATGTTGGCGGCGAAGCACTGGAACCCTGTATGGTATCCGTTTCAAGTGAAGGTGAAACAACGGTCATGGTGGTCAAAGGCTCCGGAAAGAATGCCGGTATTGTACTGTTACGGGCAGATGTTTGTCATTTGTGATTATGGTCTGAGGGCGAGGTCTTGCAGGAATACTCCAGCCGGGTTTCCCTCAAATCAACCAGCCAGGCCGTTGGAAACTGGTGTTCCAACAACCAGGCCATCACATTCACCCAGTGGGAAACACCGTCCAGAACAACTGAATCGGCGGAAATGGCCAATTTCCCGGAATTGCTGACTTCCCGGTCAGGGTTCATGACGACCTCAACAATCCAGGGCCAGTCATGGGCCGCAGCGCTTTCCCGGATTTTTTGAGCCAGTCGGCCACTGTTGGAGATTGGCTGGTCCAGAAACCAGACCACTGCCTGCGGATGCTGAGACTGTAAGGCATTTCCAATCAGGTCAATCGCCATTTCCGTTTCCATGACCGAACGATAGGAACCATGCACGCTTGAGAGGTCACGAATACATCCGTCCCGGCATTGGAAGAGCACGCCTCCGCTCAGGCAGGCTTCGACCGTGATAATCAGATTGAATCCATCAATAGCAAGTTCCTGGTTGCGGATGGCCGTGAAGGGGAGACAGGTCTCTGCCCGATAGATTTTTTGTGCATCGGTGCAGGCGGCGCGTGAAATGGCCAGGCGCTGACGTTCACGCAAGGCATGGCGGTCACCGACCAGCTTTAAGGCCGATTTGATCTGATAGCCCCGACTGAGAAGCCAGGAAAGTTCGGCCTGGGCCGTTTGCAATACCGGTTGGTAAGTTACGGCAAAGAGTTGTCGGTCATCGGGATGGGCCCCGCGATGTTCACGGCGGTCAACCATAGGTTTGGCCTTCAGCGTTTGCGTGGCAGTTTGAGGGCTTTGGGATTGGCCAGACTGGCCAGTTTGGCCAGTCCGTTGTTATCACCAATCACCACCAGAAAATCATGGTCCTGGAGCTTCATGTCACCCGAGGGGTTGAAAATCATTTCATCTTTGCCGCGTTTGACGGCTACCACAATTACATTGAGGTCGCTGCGAATCCCCGAATCCTTCAGTTTTTTTCCAATCAGCGGTGAATCGGAAAACAGTTCCACCTGTTCAATCGCCAAATCCAGGCTTTCGGTCATGGTGGTCAATTCGATGAAATCAGCCACTGCCGGGCGAAGCATAATCTGCGCCATCTGGTGCGAGCCAATCAAGACCGGTGAAACCACACGGTTGGCTCCTGCTTTGCGTAGCTTGGGGATGGCCGATTCATCATTGGCACGGGCAATGATAAAGAGCTTTTCATTCAACCCGCGCGCCGTCAGGGTAATATAAACATTGTCGGCATCGGTTGAGGTGCAGCAGACGATGCCCCGCGCCGTGTCAATGCGGGCACCAGTTAACGTATCTTCGTCAGTGGCGTCACCATTCAAGGTAAAATGCCCCTGTTGCAACAGCCGTTCGGCCAAATGCTCGTCCCGCTCGACAATCACAAAGTCCGCCCCTGCTTTTTGCATCTCCTTGATTAACTGTTGGCCCACCCGCCCGGAACCGCAGATGATGAAATGGTTTTCAAGCTTGCTGATGTCTTTGAACATGCGCCTTCGGTTGAGGGTTGAAAGAATGGTGGATTGAATAATTGCCTGAGCGGCAACCGTTAAAACATATCCGGCACTGCTGACCCCAACAACAATAAACACAATGGCAAAAATACGCCCTTCGGTGGTTTTTGGGGTGAAGTCGCCATATCCAACCGTCCCCAAGGTGACAATCGTGGTATAGAGCGAATCCAGCCAGCTCCAATGTTCCAGGTGATGAAAGCCAATGGTGCCGAATGCAATCAGTCCCATCAAAAAGAGAGCAACGGCTTTGAAGCGGAGTTTGAAGGACATGGGAAACTCAGGGGGTAGGGTTCGGGGTTCAGGGTTCAGGGTTTTCGAATACCAGGAAATTTGAAGCTCTGAATGGGTTTCAATTGTCAACTGTCCATTCAAAAGACCCTGAACCCTGAACCCCGAATCCCGAACCCTAGCCCCTCAATATCAGGTTTGTTGAGGCAGTGTCAGGAAATTCCGAATAAGCATTTTCCCCGGTGCAGTCATGACGGACTCTGGATGGAATTGAATGCCCTCACAAATGTACTGGCGGTGTCGCAGACCCATAATCACCCCGTCAGGTGTGGTGGCGGATACCTCCAGACAGGGGGGAATCAAATCCCGGTCAACTGTCAGCGTATGATAACAAGTGGCGCGAAACCGGTATTCCAGCGTGTGAAAAATCGTCCGCCCATCGTGACAGATTTCATTGGAACGGCCTAATTGCGGATGATGGGCCCGAATAATCTGGCTGCCAAACGTGGTGGCTATGACATGCAGACCAAGGCCGATGCCAAGGATGGGTATCCGTCCCAGAAAAGACTGCACTGCCTGTAAGCAAATGCCAGCCGCCTCCGGCAAGCCTGCTCCTGCTGACAGAATCAGATGTGACGGAGCCCGGCGGGCAATGTCTTCAAGTGAAATCCGGTCGTTGCGGTGGACTTCCAGATTGGGCGTCATTTCCCCGATGTACTGCACGAGGTTATAGGTAAACGAGTCGTAATTGTCGATGACAAGAATCATAAATGTGCATTCAATCAGGGAGGTTTGAAAGAAAGGAAAAAGGTAAAAGGATAAAGGGTGAAACCTGCTGTTTTCCTTTTTCCTTTTTCCTTGGTTTGGGGCTTAGGCTTCGATAATTTCGACGTTGGGCGTAACGGCTGTTTTCAGGAGCAGTGCCGGCCAGTAGGCCACGATTTCCTCCACTTTGGGCCGGCCCCCGGCAAATCCCGTGACTGACGGCGGGCCGGTCAGCACCAGTGGTGCAAGTTCTTTGGTGAAGCGGTCCACTGCGGCTTTGTCACCTGACCGGACCCCCACCCGCATGGCGATTTCGGCAATATCGGCTGCCGGTTCCCCGGCCAGCGGGCCGTGACAGGCGTTGGCTCCGACATATTCGGTCAGGATTTCGTCAAAATTCAATCCCAGGTTTTCCAGCCGTGCCCGCAAAATCCGGTCGGCGGCTTGCGCTTTCGGCCAGGCATCCGGCCAGGCATAAACGAGCGACCCGACTGCTTTGTACCCGGACGAGAAACTGATGGAAACCTTGTAAAAATCAGTCGCCGGACGGCCTTCGATACCGAAAAACCGAACCCGGTCCGGTCCGTCTTCCGCCAGGTGAATGGTGGTGAAATCAGCCACGCAGTCCGGAGTGATATATTGGTGCGGGTCACCCATCTCATAGACCAGTTGTTCTTTGACCACTGCCGGAGTGATGCGGCCACCGGTTTTATCATGTTTGGTAATGACAAATGTCCCGTCCGCCTGGGCCTCGATAATCGGAAAGCCGATGTTCTCCAGATTGGGAATGGTGGACCAGTCCACCAGACAATTGCCGCCTGAAGCCTGTCCGCCACATTCGATGGTGTGTCCGGCGATGGTTCCGGCAGCCAGTTTGTTCCAATCGTCACCAGCCCAGCCAAATTCATGCCGAAGCGGCCCCAGGGTCAATCCCGTGTCGGTGCAGCGTCCGGTGATGATAATCTGTGCGCCCTGCTCCAGCGCATCCACAATCGGCTGCGCGCCAAAATAGACATTGGCGCTCTGAACCTGACTGCGAATGGTCGAAAGGTCGGCTCCTGTGTCCATGTTTTTCATGGCATGGCCGGCAGCCAGCAGGTCGTCCAGCCGTCCCATGATGTCATCACCGGCCACAATGCCGATTTTGAATTTCCCGCTCAGGCCATGCTTGGCGGCCACCGCGCGAATGGCTTCGGCACAGGCGTGCGGGTTGACGCCGCCGGCGTTGGCAATAACCCGAATGTTCCGTTCCAGCAGTTGCGGCAACACACGGTCAATCATCGGGACAAAATCACGCGCATACCCGGCTTTGGGGTCGCGTGCCCGTTGTTTCTGCATAATTGACATGGTGACTTCGGCCAGATAGTCGAGCACTAGGTAATCAATCGGGCCACCTTCCACCTGCCGGATGGGAGCTTCCAGCCAGTCTCCCCAAAATCCCTGCCCACTTGCGATGCGAATGGTTTTCATGGTTCGATGCGGGTTCAGTCGGGAGAAGGTTTTTCTCCCTTCGAAACATCTCTTTCTTTCAAAGTGAAAAATCTATGGATGAAATGGTTTTGGAACGTGCGAAACGAATCTCGCTGTTATTGATGGATTGCGACGGTGTTTTGACCGACGGTTGGATTATCTTGCTGCCGGATGGACAAGAGGTCAAGGCTTTCAATTCACAAGATGGGCATGGCCTCAAAATGGCCCAGCGGGCGGGGCTCCGGACCGGTGTGATTACCGGTCGGGGGTCGGTTGCCCTTGACCAGCGGGCCAAGGAAGTCGGCATCGAATTTGTTTTCCAGAATGCCAAAGACAAAAATGCAGTGATGAACGAGCTGCTCCACAGCCAGGGCATCGAACCGGACCAGGTGGCGTTTATCGGTGACGACCTGCCCGACTTGCCGCCCATGCAGCGGGTTGGTTTGGCGGTGGCAGTCAGCAATGCTGTGGCGGAACTCAAGTCCATCGCCCATTATGTGACTGAAAAACATGGCGGGCATGGAGCCGTCCGGGAGGTCATTGAGTTGATTTTGAAGGCTCAGGGCAAGCTGGAAGGAAATGTTTTCCACTTTTTTGCTTAATGCTAGAGTGGCGTCCGTTTCTCCTGGGCTTTCCCAGGAACTGAGCCGGGTTTCCGCAAGGCAACCCGGTTGAACCAACCTCTTTACTTGTTCAAGGAGAACCTATGCCCACCGTCGGAGCACCAGCACCGGAATTTTCAGTCAAAGACCAAAACGGCAATGTCGTTTCCCTGGCCGGGCTGCACGGCCAAAAGGTCGTCCTCTATTTTTACCCCAAGGACGACACTCCCGGCTGCACCCGCGAAGCCTGCAGCTTCCGCGATGCCCACACCACCTATGAGGAAAAAAATATCAAAGTGTTGGGCGTTTCACTGGATGACGAAGCCTCGCATCAGGCATTCATTTCCAAATTCAGCCTGCCGTTTACGTTGCTGGCTGATACCGACCACTCCGTAGCCGATGCCTATGGTGTTTATGGTGAACAGGAATGGAAGGGCCACAAATACATGGGAGTCGCTCGCAAAACGTTTTTGATTGATGAAAACGGAGTGCTCGTGAAGGTGTTTGATGCCGTGAACGTAGATGCCCACAGCCAGGAAGTTTTGGAAGCCTTTGGTTTGGCGTAATGGGAATTGAGAATTGAGAATTGAGAATTCAAAATCCAAATCAGGATGAATTGGTAGAGATGACAAACTGAACCTCATGAGGAAATTGAGAAATGATTTTCCTCTCAATTCTCAATTCTCAATTCTCAATTCTCAATTCAAAAGGTCATTCACGAAGTGATGAAAACCAGCGCGGGGCGGCCCGACGGTCTCTTCGGTTAAACCGGCTGCTCATCACACAATTCGGGAATGACCTCTGCCAGACTTTATGCAACCGGTGTGCCGCAGGTTAAATCGGCAACCAGGTTTCCGAACAATACTCTCCGGGAATCTGAGAAAGCCGAGAAACCACTTTTTTACAAAGAATTACAGAGTTTTTACGGCCTTCCTCCAGGCTTTTGACTGATGTTTTTCTGGTTCACCAAGGGTAAAGCATCTGTTTTTAGGTGACACTTGCGAATGGCAATGGTGCTGTTTTGAGTCAGCTCCGGTTCGGTAAACCCCTGAATCTTTAACGTTGTCCCGACGCTTGCAATGTTATGTTAAAAGTTGGCCTCACTGGCAGTATTTCGGTTGGGAAATCCTTTGTTTCAAGCTGTTTGCGCGACCTGGGCTGCCATGTCTTTGATGCCGACCAAATCGCCCGGACCGTGGTTGAACCTGGAACACCGGCTCTGGCTGAAATTGTAGCTCTTTTTGGAACAGAGGTTTTAACTGAAACCGGGACGCTGGACCGGAAAAAACTTGGGGCGATTGTTTTTGAACAGGCCGGACTCCGCCAAAAACTGAATGAAATTGTCCATCCACGGGTCCATGCGGAACAAAACCGGATTTGTGAGGAAATTGCCCAAACCGACCCGCACGCCATTGTCATTATGGATGCTGCTCTCATGATTGAATCAGGCAGCTATAAACGCTTTGACAAACTGATTGTGGTCTGGTGTTTGAAAAAGCTGCAAATCAAACGACTGATGCGGCGGGACCACCTGACCAGAGCTGAAGCCTTGGCCCGCCTTAACGCCCAGATGTCTTCTCAGGAAAAACGCAAATACGCTGATTTTGAAATCAACACCTCCGGTCCTCATACTGCTACCCGACACCAGGTCGAAGCCGTTTATGAAGAACTGAAAAAACTGGTGTAATAACCATTGACCATTCACTTCTGACCATTTACCACCATGGAACCACTTGACATTCTTGCCATCGGGTCGCATCCGGACGACGTTGAAATGCAATGCGCCGGGACTTTGCTCAAAATGAAAGCACGCGGATATCGGACCGGCGTGCTGGATGTTACGCGCGGCGAAATGGGAACCCGTGGCACACCCGAAATCCGCGCCCGCGAGGCCGAAAAAGCAGCCGAAATCATGGGTTTGGATGTCCGCCAAAACCTGGAACTGCCGGATGGGCATGTCTGGTGCAACGAGGAATCCCGCACCCGGTTGGTGCGCGTCATTCGTGCGTTAAAACCAAAAATCATCCTGACCCATTATCCGCAGGACCCGCATCCCGACCATGCGCATACTGCGCAACTGGTTCGGGAAGCCGCCCACTTGGCCCACCTCATGAAATATGACGGTGAAAACGGACAGGAGCGTCATTTTGTCAATGCCGTAGCCCATTATTTGTTTCCCCGCACGGTGACGCCGACATTCTTGGTGGACATTACCGAATTTCACGAACAGAAATTCGATGCCATTCGAGCCCATGCTTCACAGTTTTACAATCCGAGTGGAAATGACCCGGAAACCATGTTGAGTGGTTCTGACTTCTTTGAACGGTTGCGTGCCGTCGAGCAATATTTCGGCCATTTGATCAACGCCCGGTTTGCCGAAGCCTTTGTGGTACAGGAAGCACTCAATGTGGACGACCCGGTGGCACTGCTGACCCGTCCTATGAATCCGTACAGTTAAGTCGGCACTCAGACCATGCTTTGCAATTGGGGCTTGCCTTCATTCGTACAGATGGATACATTGCCGGGTCCTTTTTTCATTTGCTATGTGCCGTGGGCCATTTCACCAACTGAGTCAAAGATTTTTTTAACAAGGTTTTGCAAGACTTCGGGTGATTCGGCAAAATCAATGGCAAATCGCAAATGGCAAATCGCAAATGCACTGATTTTTCTTAGGGAACCGAGCCATGAACGCCACGAATCACAAACGCCGCGTCGTTATCACCGGAATTGGTCTGGTGACGCCGATTGGAAATACCCGCGAAGACAACTGGAACAGCCTCATGGAGGGCCGCTCCGGTGCAGGCCCGATTACGCATTTTGACGCAACCAATTTTGCGGTCCGTTTTGCCTGCGAAGTGAAAAACTTTGATCCGGCCAATTATTTTGAACATCGGGAACTGAAACGGACCGCTCCGTTCATTCACTATGCCGTTGCTGCCGGGGAAGAGGCACTGGCTGACTCCGGTTTGAAAGTCACGCCTGACAACGCGGAACGTATCGGAATCTACATCAGCAGCGGCATCGGCGGTTTCGGTATGATTGAACGCGAGCACATGAAATTGATTAAACAGGGGCCGCGCCACGTCTCGCCGTTCTTTATGATTTCCTATCTGGTCAATATGGCTGCCGGGCACCTTTCCATCCGGCACGGTCTGAAAGGACCCAGTTCCGCCACCGCCACTGCCTGTTCCGCTGGAGTTCACGCCATTGGCGATTCACTGCGCTGGATTCAGGAAGGGGATGCAGACGTGGTGGTATGCGGGGGAACCGAAGCCGCCATTACTCCGATGGGCGTCGGTGGTTTTGCCGCAGCCAAAGCCATGTCCACCCGCAACGACGACCCACAGCATGCTTCCCGCCCGTTTGACGCCAACCGCGACGGGTTTGTGCTGGGTGAAGGTGCCGGAATTCTGGTGCTGGAGGAATATGAACACGCCAAGGCTCGCGGAGCCAAAATCTATGCCGAAGCGGTAGGCTACGGGATGAGTTCGGATGCCTTTCACATTACGGCACCGGCACCGAATGGCGATGGCGTCTATCGGATGATTCGGGCGGTGTTGCGGGATGCGGAGGTGGCTCCGGATGTCGTCAACTACATCAATGCTCACGGGACCTCGACCCCGCTCAACGACAAAAACGAAACGCTGGCCATTAAGAATGCTTTTGGTGAGCACGCCTACAAACTTGCAGTCAGTTCCACCAAATCCATGACCGGCCATGCTCTTGGTGCCGCCGGCGGGATTGAAGCCTGTTTCACCGCTCTGGCAGTCGAGCGCCAGACCCTGCCGCCAACCATCAATTTTGAAACCCCCGACCCGGATTGTGATTTGGATTATGTTCCAAATCAGGCCCGCCCGGCCCAGATTGAATATGCACTTTCAACTTCGTTGGGCTTTGGCGGCACCAATGCCGGAATCCTGCTGAAGAGAATTGAGAATTGAGAATTGAGAATTGAGAATTGAGAATTGAGAATTGAGAATTGAGAATTGAGAGTCAATCACAACAGTTGTACTTTCCATTTCTCACTTTGGTTGTACTTTCCATTGTGGAAACCGTCATCCAGGTAATTCTCAATTCTCAATTCTCAATTACCTCTGTTGCCGGTATGGTCGCGGATAGACCGCCGGACTTGTGTTCCCATCTTTATCCACTGCCTGCACACCAAAGAGGAAATTGTCTTTCGAGACATTTTTGACTGTGTACCGGGTCACATTCCCCACAAATTCTGCATGCTGCCAAAATGGGGCGGTCGTTTCGCGCCAAACAAGACGATATCCAGCCAAATCAGGGTCCAGATTGGCTTCCCATCTGAGTGTCGTACTGTTTTCCAGTTCAATGGTTTCCATCCCCACGTTTTTCGGTTGAGCCGGAGCCAACGCCAGGCTGGCCAGTGAAACCGCATTGATACGGGTGACCTGAGCCACATAGCTGAAATCCACAAACTCCGGTAAATCACCAAACTGCACACCTTTTTCGGTGCGGACGTTCTGGTGCTGATGGCGAAAGTCTTCGTTCGGTTCGGTCATCCGGACGGCTGCAAACCCCCGGTCCAGAAACGGCGAGTGGTCGCCGCCCCGCAGATACCGGTCCCGCCGGTAAATCACATTCACCGTCATGCCGGGCACGTAGCGTTCCCCTATTTCCTTGATATGCCGTGCCAGTTGCCGGGTCGGAGAGTCATTTTCCCCGCCGGTTTGGAGCAGGGTGCGCCAGTCGTCCGAGAGTTCGCGGGAAGGCGGAACGCCTTCGGCAAAGAGCCGCACCTGGGTGTTGTCAATTTTGCCTGTGTCAGCCCGTGAACTGCCAATGATGTCATTGGTAATCATCCCGGCCACATTGATTTTTTTCTGTTTGGCCAGTTCAGCCCAATGCGCTGCACCCAGCAGGCCCTGTTCTTCAGCCGCAACGGTCATAAACACCAGTGTGGCGTCAAATTCATATTTTGACATGACCCGTGCCATTTCCATCACGGCTGCGGTTCCGGAGGCGTCATCATTGGCACCGGGAGCCGCTGAGGTGGCGTCCAGTGCTTCCGACGCCCGCGAATCGTAATGCCCGCTCACCACATAGACCCGGTCTTTCGCTTCGGGCTGTTTGCCGGGCAGGGTGGCAACCACATTCACGATTTTAACCGGTTTGGGCACGCGGGCAGTTTCGCTCTGTATGAATTCGTCAAACTCCACCTGCAACCTGCCACCTGACTCGCGGCTGTAACGTTCCATTTCCGCCTTAATCCAGCGCCGTGCGGCACCAATGCCGGTGGTTTCGCTTTCGGTTTCGGAAAGCGTATGGCGGGTGCCGAAACTGACCAGTTTGCGGATGGTTGCTTCAATATTTTTGGCCGAGATTTCACGGGCAATCTGTTGGATTTGCGGGTTGAGCGCTGGTTTCGTTGTCCTGGTTTTGGGTTTTTGCTGTCCCGGTACGGGCAGAACTGGCAACCCGAGACAGCCCAACAGCAGGCAGACAAGCAGGCGTTTCGTCATAGCTTTTTCCTTGGATGGGGCGAAGCCGGAGATTTTTCCGGAACAAGATTGGTGAGGTGGTGTCAAAACGAAATATCCAGACCGACAATCAAGCCAAAAGAAACCGGAATCGTCAACCGCTGATTCCAGGGAGTTGTGTGCTTATGAACTTTACACCCTCATCCAATTTGATTCCCCGGCTTCAGGTCCTGTCATGTCTTTGTGTCATGACAGCCGGGGTCGTATCCGCCAGCCTGTTTTTCAATCCCTGTTGGGACGACCCTTACTGCTTCAGTCTGCGTTTTGTCTTGGTTACGATGAGTTGGTTTGACCTGAGCGTGCGACTGATGCAATACCTGCTGTTTTTTCTGGTTCTGTCAATTGTCACCGAGCGATTGCTTGTTTTTGAACCAGTAGTCCGGCAAACCCAGGAATTGCTGGCAGAGATACCCTCTATTCTTGAAGAGCAGCAGCTTTGGATGGTGGTCTATCGGGTATTGAAAAAACGGAAAAGCCATCTGGCCTCTTTGATTGTCAAAGGGTTGTACCGGTTTGAGTTGTGTCAGGCTTGCGACTGTTCCCGCAAGCTGTTGCTGGAGAACGTCACAGAGACCCTCCAGCAGGCAAAATGGCAACAAATTATCAAATTGCGGTCCGGGTTGGAGTTGCTGAAAGCGGTGGCCACAACTGCACCTGTCATTGGAATGCTGGGAACGGTTGTAAGTATTTTGAATTTGAGTCCCCGGTTTTCAACCATTGGCATGGTCATCCTGAAATCTGGTGGAATGCCGGGCATAACCGTTTTGGGATGGGTTTTTCATTCAGGGGCAAGTCTTGCTTTCTGCATTCCGTTTTCGGAAGTGATGGCAGATAAAATTGTGCGGGATGGAATGCTCACAACGCTGCTGGGTTTGGCAGTCGGTGTCCCCTCTTTATGGCTGTACCACCATTTTCTGCGAAGAATCGAGGTTTTGACTTACGAAATGGAATGGTTTGAAGCGGAACTGCTCCGCTATTGCCGCCGCCGCATGAATACAGCAATGCAACAACGCCTCGTGGCTGTTGTTGTGACTTGGGACAACCTGAAAAAGCAGGAATAAAACAGAGAGCTGTCTTCCCGGATGTGCTTGTGAGAGGTATTCCGGCAGGGTACTATCAGCATTGGTTGAAGTCGCAGGCTCAATCAGGTCTTCGCTGGAATTCCGAATGATCGAGCCCAAATCCAGACCGCTTTGGAATCAACGGATTGGATTGCCTGCCTATGCCGCTGTCTGCTTCCCTGATTGGAATTTTTTTCCTTTTCTTGACTCCTGAGGCAGGTTGGGTCCGGCTTGCTGACCAGGATACATCGCCACCTCAAGAGCCGGCTCCCTCCAAAAAACTGCAATCAAAACTCGTACAACCGGCCAATGTTCTTTCAGCCAAATCTGTACCCCGTTGGGGCGAAGGTCTTTATCGGGATGCAATTAAACGTGTGTTGCCGGAATATCCCCGCCGTGCCAAATCACAAAAAATTCAAGGTGACGTTGCGGTTGAATTCATCATTGACGAAAAAGGTGCAGTCAAAAATGCGCGGGCGCTGAATGGTCCCCCGCTCTTGCAGCGCTCCGCTGTCAAAGCCATCAAACAATGGAAGTTTCCTCCGCCGATAACTGAAGACACTCCAGCCAGACTTACTAAAATTCTCACATTTCGGTTTGCTCCGTAACGGTCTGAGCCAGTTTCAGAACCTGTTGGGAAAGTCGTTTTTTGGAGTGCGGTGACAAGTCCCCGCACTCCAAAATCTGAATCCCCCAGCCAAAATCAAAGAGTTTTCCGGAACAACTCTGTCGTTTGGGTGTCAAAGCCGTTTATTCAGGCTTGTCAGGTCAATTGAAATGGAAGTCCTCACTGGCTGATTTCATCTGAATATCCTTTGTTTTTATTTCCCCAAAGGGCTCGCTGATATGATGCGAATCATTTTCTGTGTCAGTTGTTTCTTTTTCTTTTTTTCAACTATGGGACAAGGTGCTATTCAATCCGGTCACCACAAAAGATCAAAACGGGCACGTATTCCCAAAATCGTGCGCCATTCCGAAAGCACCTTTTGTTACAGCATTCGTACTTCGTCCTTGCCTCAGATTCCAGCTTTGGCACAGGTTGCCCATCTGGAAGGTGAAACCGTTATCGAAGCTGAAATTGACCATGACGGTGCAGTTACCTCCGTGCGTGGTATCAGCGGTCATCCCATTTTCCAAAAAGCGGCTAAGGATGCTGTCCTTCAATGGAGGTTTTATCCGGCTCGCTACGGAACAACACGACTGAATTCAGTTTCCTCCATCAAGTTTCGCATTTCGATGGAGGGTGAAGTGTCTTTTGATGAAATCTCCAGACGTGCTACTGAGCCGATTCCTTCACTCTGTGCCCCGAAGAATTAACCCATTACCCGAATGATGCAAAAAGTCGGAACAACTCCGGCATTTTGGTGTCAAAGACAGGTATCCAACCCAATCAATCAACCTCAAACATGAGGAATCTACCAGAATAGATTCCGGGGAGTTGTGTTGCCATGCGCAAACCACAGGCGGAAACCATTGTTCTGAAACAGCCTTGCAATGGCTTGGCGGTAACGTCAGGGAAGTTTCCCCACAGCCCCATTGCCCAGGTTTTCAAGGCAGGGGTTGAAACCTGGTTCGATTGCCGGAAATCGGGGATTCAGCTTCCGGAATCCCTGGCCATCGTCCACAACGCTTTGCAGCGGGAACAATTACACCAGCGGCAACGGCTTGCCTTGTGGATGAATTCATTGCGGCTGGTGTCATCAGTGGCCCCGCTGCTGGGAATGGCTGGGATGACCTATTCCATTTGGCAAAAGTTGTTTATGCCAAGTCATGGAGATAGTGCGTGTGGGTATATGGAGTCGATTTATGGCATTTTTTCAGAGGGCTTGATTTTTGCTTTATTCGGGTTGGCGGTCGGAGTTCCTGCATGGTGGCTGTTTTGCCATTTTACGGAAACATCCGAGCAACTCTTTCATGAGATGGAAACCTGTGCCGAAGATTTAATGGTGTTCTTCCGCCAGCAGTCCCGGTAGGCCGGAATATGAACCCCAAACCAGGGTGGGACGTGTGCCCGTGTGGGAGACGTGTGCCCAACCCGGAGGTGCTATGCAACGCAAACAATTGATTTCATTGACTGTTTTTTTCTTCCTGGGTGTGCTTGTTTCCTTGTTTTTAGGAAAGCCGATTCCACAACTTGACTTGGTTCCTGTGGTGGAAGCCGCCGGGCATGAAACCGCCGGGCAACTGACAACCCTTGACCTGGAGCAAAAACCAAAAGGCACCTGTCCGCTCAAGCATACGGATGTCAAAGCCAATATCAGCGGATTTCTGGCACGGGTGACCGTCACCCAGGAATTCATCAACCCGTTCAAGGAAAAAATCGAAGCCGTTTATACGTTCCCGCTCCCGCACCGGGCAGCCGTGGACGATATGACCATGCGCATTGGCTCCCGGACCATCCGGGGAGCCATCAAAATGCGTGAGGAGGCCCAGGCCATCTATCAGGCAGCTCGTGACAACGGCTATCGGGCCGCGTTGTTGGACCAGGAACGCCCCAACATTTTCACCCAATCGGTGGCCAATATCCTGCCGGGAGAATCAATTACGGTCATCATCAGCTATGTGGAAACGCTCCGGTATGAAGAGGGAAAATACAATTTTGTTTTCCCGATGATGGTGGGCGAACGCTATACCCCAAACCAGACCGGTGCAGAAGGAGCGATTGACGCTGCCCGTATCTCGCCGCCACGGATGCGCCAGGGAATGCGGGCCGGGCATGACATTTCGATTGATGTGACGCTGGATGCCGGGGTTCCGCTGAACAGTGTCCGTTCGGCCACCCATGAACTCAATCTGGCAGTGCATAATCAAACCACCGCACACGCCAGCCTGCGCCAAAGGAATGTCATTCCAAATCAGGATTTTACGCTTTCCTATGAAGTGGCGGGAAAGACGGTAACGGATGCCATGCTCATGCACCGGGCACCGGAAAGCGGGTATTTCACAATGCTGCTTCAGCCGCCCCAACGGGTCGCAGCCCCTGATGTCAATCCC
The DNA here is from genome assembly GCA_019695185.1 of Blastocatellia bacterium. Classification (GTDB taxonomy): domain Bacteria; phylum Acidobacteriota; class Blastocatellia; order Chloracidobacteriales; family Chloracidobacteriaceae; genus JAIBAN01. Next base: position 28,897 of record JAIBAN010000001.1, read on the forward strand.
AAAGAACTGGTTTTTGTGTTGGATACGTCGGGTTCAATGGAAGGCTTTCCAATTGAGAAGGCCAAGGAATGTATGACCCTGGCCCTCAATAACCTGTATCCGTCAGATACGTTCAATCTGATTACGTTTGCCGGAGACACCCAAGTGCTTTTTCCCAAACCGGTTCCGGCCACACCGGAAAACCTGACTCGTGCCCGGAAGTTTTTGCAATCTCGAAATGGCAGTGGCGGGACCGAGATGATGCAGGCTATCCGCACAGCTTTGGCTCCTTCGGATGCACCGGACCACCTCCGCATTGTGTGTTTTATGACCGACGGGTACGTTGGGAATGATGCGGAAATCCTGCATGAAATCCGTACCCATCCCAGAGCGCGGGTTTTTTCCTTTGGCATTGGAGATTCCGTCAACCGGTACTTGCTTGACGGCATGGCCGAGGCCGGACGAGGCGAGGCGGAGTATGTTTCGCTCAATGCGGACGGTTCAGCCGCCGCCCGCCGGTTCCACGAGCGGATTCGTAACCCACTCCTGACTGATATTTCCCTTGATTGGGGAGGCTTACCGGTAAAGGATGTTTATCCGGAGACGATTCCCGACCTTTTTTCCGTCAAACCGGTGGTGGTCACAGGACGATTTACTGGCAGCGGACGAGGCACGCTCCGGCTTAAAGGCACCATGCGCGGGCAGCCCTTTGTGAAGGAAATCCCGGTTGTCTTTCCTGAAACCGAACCGAATCACGATGTTTTGGCAACACTCTGGGCCCGCACCCGGATTGGAGTTTTGACCGAACAGCTCCAGGATGAAGAGGAGCGCGACCAAGCGCGATTGGAAATTACCGAACTTGGCCTGGCGTATGGGTTGCTGACGCCCTTTACCTCATTCGTAGCGGTCGAAGACCAGCCCGTCACTGATTCCGAGCGTCCGCAACGGGTTGATGTCCCGCTTGAAGCACCCGCCGAACCCCGTATCGCTTCGCCGCCACCTGATGGCGTGACTGCAAAAACACAACCTGTGAATATGCCGGTTCCAGCCTTTACACCACCCAAAGAAGTTCCAAAAGCAACTCCCACCCCAAAGACACTGGCAAGTGTTAAATCTCAATCTGATGGGGATTCAACCGGAGTCCCTGGAGGAGTTCCCGGAGGTGCTCCCGGCGGTGTGATTGGCGGTGTTTTGGGGGCGGTTGGTGCTGCCGAACCTCCACCACCTCCACCAAGCAGGGAGGGCACCTCACTCCCACCGCCTTCCATTGTGCGCCGCAGTGAAGGAGTCTTGCGCGGAACCGCCTTAAACCGGGCGGTGCCGGAGTATCCATCATTGGCGATGACAGCACGGGCCAGTGGTGATGTGGTGATTGAAGTTGTCATTGATGAAGTGGGGACGGTTGCCCATGCCCGTGTGATAAGCGGCCATCCATTGCTCCAGCAAGGTGCGTTGGCCGCAGCCAGGCAATGGAGGTTCCAGCCGACCATGTTAAATCAGCAACCGGTGCGGGTAACCGGGCTTTTGACGTTCCGATTTGTTTTGGGTGAAACGGAAGGTCCGATTGTCCAGCAACCTGCACAATCCAGACCGGACCCGGAACGGGTGACTTCGTGGATGACAGTATTGCTTCCCAAGGCACATCCAACCATCATCCGGTTGCTTGAATGGAACAAAGCTGCTCCAGGTGGGGCTGTCCCTGCCAAATTCAATTTTGTCAAAAACGGAAAAGCCGAGGTGACGGTGACGGTCAAAGACCTTTCACCCCAAACTGTGGCCGAACTGAAATCACTCGGTTTTGAACCAGTCGGTATGAACCAACCAGGGAAAGTCGTGTTGGGACGGATTGCGATTGAACACCTTGCGAAGCTGATTCAATTGCCAGCAGTTCGGATGGTCTCACCGATGTAAAACCAGGACTGAGGACTGAGGACTGAGGACTGAGAACTGAGCCAGATTTCATTCGCAGTGGCAGGTCCTCAGTTCAGAAAAACTGTGATGGGAACAAACTCACAGTGCCTTCTGTAAAACAGTTTCCAGAATGTCATCCGGAGGAGCCGTGCGCTCGACCACCGCCCCGATTTTGGTGGGTAAAATAAAGCGAACGGTTCCTTTTTCCGCTTTTTTGTCATGCCGAAGAGCAGCAATGATCCTGGCCCGGTCAAGTTGTGAGGCCGGAGGAAGTTTGCCAACCTGATGCACCGCCACCCGGACCCGCTGGGATTCTTCCGAGGTGAACAGACCCAACTGAACCGCAATTTCGCAAGCCGCAATCATTCCGTACCCGACTGCTTCGCCATGCCGGAAATGGCGGTATTTGGTCACGGCTTCCAGGGCATGGCCGACTGTGTGCCCGAAGTTCAAAATTTTCCGTTCACCGGCTTCCCGTTCGTCAGCTTCCACAACCGCCGCCTTGATTTCACAGCAACGGGTAATGATGTCTGTGAGGAAGTGTTGTGCTGTTTCATTCCAGTTTGTGCAGTTGCGTGTGGGGAAGGGGAGACTGTGCTCAAGTCGTTCAAATAAAAGGGAATCCCGAATCACCCCGTATTTCAGCGCCTCGCACCAGCCCGCCTGCCATTCGCGCCGGGGCAGGGTCAGCAGGGTGTTGGTATCGGCCAGTACCAGTGCCGGTTGGTGAAACGACCCAACCAGATTTTTTCCCAATGGATGATTGACCGCTGTTTTGCCACCCACGGAACTGTCAATCTGGGCCAGCAGCGTCGTCGGAATCTGCACATAAGGAATTCCACGCAAATAGGTTGCCGCCACAAAGCCAGTTAAATCGCCAACCACTCCGCCACCCAAAGCCAGGAGCGCCGCCTTGCGCTCAATCCGTTCGGCAATCAGAAAACTCCAGAGCTTTTCAGCCGTCCGCAGGGTTTTGAACCGCTCGCCGTCTCCCATCAAAAAGGAAAATGTCTGAATTCCGGCTTGGCGGAGGCTGCTTTCCACCCCTGCGCCATAGAGTTTCCAAACCTTCGGATTGGAAACCAGCACCACCGTGCGGGCAAAGTCGCCCAAGGTTTCCCGCACCAGCGTTCCCGCCTGGGAACAGAGTTCCGGACCAATGTGAATCGGGTAGGCGCGCTCACCCAATCCCACTTGAAGGGTTGCAAATTGCTTGGATTCAACAGTTTTTGAGGACATGTCGGTAAAGATTCAGCTTTGGAAAATTTCAGTATGAGTTGAGGAGCAGCGAATCCGAATCATCAAATAATTCTCAATTCTCAATTCTCAATTCTCAATTCTCAATTCTCAATTCGAACTTCTTCCGTCAGAGCTTCCGGTGAAAGCGACCCCAAGCCAATTTGGGCAGCCATTTCGTCAGCGGTGTAGCGTAGCCCCAGGTTCCACAAATCAATCAGAAAATCTCCGGCTTTACGGGAATTCCACCAGTTTCCAAATTTGGTTTTGAGGTAATCACGCAGTTGGGCTTCAAAAAACCATGCCCGCAACCGGGTTTCCGTTTCCATCCAGGTTCCAAACGACAATTGAGCCTCAACCGGAGTCACCCGCAGCGCCATCAAACGGGAAAGCTCCTGGGCGGAGTCTGCAAAGGAACAGCCGGTTGGGGAAAGCCGTTTTTGAGCAACCAGATACTGTGCTGCCGCCCAACGTACCCGCCACAGTTTGGCCCGGAGCGCCAACGGTCGGACCCGGATGCTGGTTGGAATATCAAGCAACTGACCAGCCCAGACGGTATCGTTAAGCAAGCCGCCAAACAATTCGGCAAAGGCCAGCGGCACCGCCCGGTCGCCTTCGTAACGGAGTTCCACCGGCAGATTGCGTGAGGTCCAGGCCGCCTGTTGGGCCAGCGCAGCCGCTCGGAAGAATTCGGCAAAACCATACCAGCCATTGGATTTATAGGCAAAAAACCTGATTTGCTGGGAAACTGCCAGGCGGGCCACAAAAGAATGCGGGATGGCCACATCCCGTTGTTCCAGATTGGGTTGATTCCACAAACGGACGCCAACACCCCGAAGGGTTTCCTCATACACCCGTTGCAGTCGGTCACGCCGGAACATGGCATCAAATTCAGTGGGATGTTCCCACACCACGGCATCGGACCGCTCCAGCCCCGAAAACGGGAGTTGCCGCTCCTTTGCCCACCGGTACAGCCCATCGGTAAAACAGGTTTCCGTCTCGCGGAGAACGGTTTCCGCCTGAGCCGGGCAGGTTTCCGGTATTCCCAAGCGAGTGGCGGCTGCCCGCCAGAGTCCGGCATGATTGGCATATCCGAGGGTTTGGGCCGCACTGTCACACTGTTCCTCGCGCTCGGCCCAGAGGTCCAGCAAGGGGGAAACTGCTTCCTGCCATAGCCCTTGCAACGCATGACGGTCCTTGCGTGGCAAAAGTGGAAGCTTGGCTGACACTTCGCTCAACGGCAGTTTCTTCCCGTCCCAAGCGACTTGTGAGCGGCTTTCGGCCCGGACCAGTTCCGCTGTCACGGAACGGGCCGCCGTTTCAAGAAACCAGCCTTCGGCAAAAGTCTGGAGCGTCTGCACCGCCCGCCGGTCAACTTCAAAATAACTTTCCGCCTGGTTTTGTTCGGTGTGCAAAAAGTCCAGCCCTGACTGTGAAAACAAATCACTGTAGCGGTCAAAGACCGGTGCTGGCAGGGGTTCATGAGGATTGGCCCGCCGCCATCCTTTGGCAAGTTCGGCATTCAGGTCGTGTTGGAAGGCGGTAAATTCTTTGCGGTAATCGGCCAGATTCATGCGGCCATCATACGGGACATTCACAATCGGTCAAGGTTTGCCGAAAAGAAAAGGACGAAGGATTGAGGACTGAGGACTGAGTTTGTTTTCAACGTGATTGAGCGGGGTTTCCTGATTTGAGGAAGTTCCACCCGCATTTGAGGAACTCAATCTTGGCACTGGGTGGAAATTTCAAAAGAGGAATCTGAATTTTGGCAGGGAATCAGCCCTGAAAAAGAAAAATTGACTGTTTGTGTGATATGGCACGAGGCTTGCGGTATTAAACCATAACAGACAAAGGAGAGACGCCCGACTCTCGGTTCACATCCGTACTCAGACAGGGAGGCCCTATGAATTCACCCTATAAACTTATCTTTGCATCCCTGTTGCTGTTTTTCTCGATTGATTCGCTAACGACATTGCCGCCTCGGACAAAACAACTTCCAATTCCGGTCACGTCGGGAAACCCGGTTGAAACCACCGACAAGTTAAAGATTGCTTCCCCGCCTGCATTGGTTCCACTGAAAGAAACGGGTGAAACCAATGGTTCAAAAGGAAAAACCACCCGGATGAGTAAATCTTCCGGTTCGGCACAATCCGGAAAGCAATTGATTGCCAGAGGTGGTGGTCAGCGGAAAAACCAGAGTGGGAAGAAAACGGAAACGCAGGTGAATTCCTAGCTGTCACTGATAAACGAAAAAAGGTGAATGGTCTAAAGTTTCATTGATTGACCATTCACCTTTTATGCTTCACTGGAAAAGCTACCGGGCTGACGAAACTTCCCGAATCCAGCCATCACGTCGTGCTTTCCATCGTGATCCAACCGCCGACCATTTCACGTTTGATTCAAATTCAACCAAAAGAGACGCAATCTGAGCCGCTGTGGTCGCCCGCTTGCATTCGGCAACCCAGCCATCCCGGCGTTTGCGCCAACCTCCTTCCACCATTTCCCAGGTAACATTTGATTCAAATTCGGCTAAGAGGGCTGCTGTTTGTTGGGGGCTGCTGGCCCGTTGACAATCGGCCAGCCAGGAATCGCGGCGTTTTTTCCACGTCCCGTAAACCGACCCCCAGCTCATGTTGGTTTCCAATTCCGCCAACAACATAGCCAGGTTCGCCCTGGGAGCCGGATTGACCACCGGTTCGCCAGTCGAGGTGGGTCGGGAAAATCCAAACGTGACCTGCGGTAAGGCAAAGGTCACACAGAAAACCAAAATCAACAAACAGGACAGTTTCTTCATGGAGTTCTCCTTTGGGGGTTAAAGTTTGGGCGGACGGGCTGGTCGGATAGCTTTAACCCAAGCCAGTCGCCGCCCAGGTACAGGTGGTTAGTGCTCGGCGCACAATGCCTTTTCGGGGACAGGCTTGAGGTCGGGCAGTTTGATGGTCATGCCAAGGTCTGCCAGCATTTTGAGGTCATCTTCAGCCGAACGGCCCTTGGTTGTGAGGTAATTGCCCAGGAGCATTCCGTTGGCTCCGGCCATAAAAATCCACGATTGCATATCGCGCAGGTTCACTTCGCGTCCCCCCATCACGAAAATGTCTTTCGTGGGCAGCATCAACCGATAGACGGCAATGATTTTCAGGCATTCCATCGGGGTCAGCCGTTCGGCATCAGCCAGCGGTGTTCCCGGACGCGGGTCCAGAAAATTGATTGGCACATGGTCCACATCCAGTTCCCGGAGTGTTTCGGCCAGTTCCACCCGTTGGGCCCGCGTTTCGCCCATTCCGAAAATTCCGCCGCAACAGACATCAAACCCCAGATTTTTGGCGGTTCGCACCGTGGCGACTTGTTCGTCATAGGTGTGGGTGGTGCAGATTTTGTCAAAATGTGAGCGGGCGGTTTCCAGGTTGTGATGCACGTGCTGCATACCGGCTTCCTGGAGTGTCCGCAGCGAATTTTCATTGAGCAGCCCCAAGGAGGCACAGGCTTCCACCCCGGCGGCACGCACTGCCTTGACCGACTCTGCAATCTGGGCCAGGGCTTTGGGTTCGTTGACGCCTCTGGTGGCAGTCACAATGCTGAATTCGGTGGCAGAGGCCGCAGCCGCTGCCTGGGCATTCCGTCCGACCTCTTCCGGCTGCATGAGCGGGTACCGGTCAGCCTGACCGCTGTTGCGTGCTGATTGTGAACAAAACGAACAATCCTCCGGGCAGCCGCCGCTTTTGGCATTGACAATCGAGCACATCCGGACTTCCTTCCCTTTGAAATGTTCCCGTACCCGTCCGGCGCGGGCGAACAGTTCAAACAGGCGGGCATCCTCAAGATTCATCAGTTCCAGGGCCTCAGCGGCAGAAATCCCTTGTGGGTCAAATTCAAAATGGGACATGGGTCTGGTTTCTCCTCACAGCCGACAACATGGCTGTTTTTGACTCTCGTGCAAAGCATTGTTGCAACTGTCGGACAATTGGGTAGCCAAGTTGGGCAAGTATGTGATTGGGTTTCGAAAAGGCGAAGATGTCGTAAGTCACTGCATCATAGCGGCGATCCCATTCGATCACAAACCTTTCTTCACCGCGTTCCCCGTGACCGGGAAGGGTTCCGTAGCCAAATCCATACCGGGGGGAAGCCCCTTGCTCATCCAGGACATAGACAATCCGGCAGGGGTTGAGTGACCAAAACCCAAAATGTGCCGCGCCAACGCCAACGACGGTTCCCGTCTCAAGCGGGGCGGTCGGCCAATACAGGCGGACCCAGGAAAGGTGAAACATGTGCCAGGACCGCAACGCCTGGCAGGCGAGGGTGAAAACTGCCTCACCCTGACCGAGTGCAATCCGGTTATGGTCCACCACATAACCGGCAGGAGCTTTCCCTTCGCGGGTCAACCCAACTTCCGGGTATGAAAGAGGGAGCTTTTCCTGGTCAGCCAGAATTTGACGGATAACCGCATCGGCGGGACACCTGAAAAAAAACATGGGTCAGGATTCCGACTTCAGTTGCTGAGGTACAGGGGGCAATGAATTTGGTGGGGGCGGCAGGGTAATGGTTTTCGGGGAAGCCGGTAAAGCCGGTTTCAACCAACGGGTTACGTCCTGGACCAGATTCCGGGCAAGAGCGACGTTTTTCTGCTGGGTTAATTGACCCAGGAAGGCGTCCACCCGGTCAGCCATGACTTCCGCCGTATATCGGACGGCGGTACCAAACGGAACAATCCGGGCAATGGTGCGCAGCCCAACCCGTTTGGCAATCGGAACCGCATCGGTGATGCTGTCAAAATTTTCATCAAAACGAATGGCGACTCCTTCAATCAGAGTGCCGACCCGTAAGAGATACACCATTTGCCGGGGCATTTGCAAGTGATGCAAAATCCGGGTCTTTTCAAAAAGCTCTTCGACAGCCATTTGCACTTGGCGCTGGTGCGTGCGGGCCAGATGCCGGAGTCCCAAAACCGTTTCCGTGACGGTTCGCAGGGCTGCTTCGGGCGTGTCGGCGTCCACCATCTGGAGCAAGTGCAACTTGCGCATCACTTCGTCATATTCGTTGTTGTGGGCAGCCAGAATCAGTCCCAGGAAGTCGTCGCGGGTTTGTGGGTCCAGTTCATCCGTCATGCCGAAATCCAGGAGCACAATTTCACCCTTCCGGTTGATGAGAATATTGCCCGGATGAGGGTCGGCATGGAAAAACCCATGCACCAGCAATTGGGAGAAAACCACTTCCAGCAGGTTTTCAATCAACTGGCTGAGGTCCACGCCAAATTCCCGAATGGTTTCAACCTGGTCAATCCGGACACCTTCGCAAAATTCCATGACCAGCAGGTCGTCAAAAACCATTTCAGGGTAAAACCGGGGAATCACCAATCGTGGATGGCGCGGAGTCTGGGACCGAATACGCTCGGCATTGTCAGCCTCCAGGCGGAAGTCCAGTTCCGCCGCCACAATTCGTTTGTATTCGCCCAGTACAACCTCAAACCCGCGATAGAGGTAATGCCGCTCGAAAAAAGGCCGCATCCAGGCCATCAACGTCGTCAGAATTTCATTATCGAGGGTAATGGTTTCAACCACCTGCGGGCGGCGGACTTTGACCACGACTTCCTGGTTGCGGTACTGCGCGCGGTGAACCTGGCCAATTGAAGCTGAAGCCATGGGTTTCCGGTCAAAATTGAAAAACAGGTCGTCAACCTCGCTGTCCGTGTTGCGTCGGATGATTTCCGCCACATAGGAAAAATCCGCTGCCGGTGTCTGGTCAAGCAAGCGGGAAAATTCGCGGGCATAGAGCTTGGGCAACAGGTCTTCCCGCACGGCCAGAATCTGTGAAAGTTTAATAAATGCCGGTCCCAGATGGGCGAAGGTATCAACCAGCCGCCGGGCGCGTCGCTCATGGCCGGCCAGTGGGAGTTCACGGGGATTTCCCCAAGCCAGGAAACGTTTCCGGTCACGTAAAAAACTGACCAGAAACGGAGCCAGCCGCAGTGTCACGTAGAAAAAACGCCAGCTTTGGGCCCAAGCCTGACGAAAGCGGGATGAAATGGTGAAGGAACGTGGATAGGTCACGCGGTTATACAGCAACGTCGTTCAAAATTGCTTGGGGCGCTCTGGCTTTGTACACGACTTGTTGCGGGTTGGCAAATGGCAACCGGAAGGCGGCCTGACCTGGACGGTTAAACCAGTCTTCAAAGCCGCAGGGCTTCTTTCAATTGCAGATTCCGGATAAGCCGGTGCAGATAGTTGGGGTGCAATCCCAGGGCTTTGGCTGCTTCCGTATAGTTTTCCCCTGCATTTTTGACTGCCTGGAAAATCAAGCGGCGTTTCAGCTCCAATACAGCTTCGTGATAATTGGTGATGGAGAGCCCGCTTGGCGAAGCTGCTTCGAGGACAGTTTCGGGCAGGTCTTCGGGCAGCACCAGGCTGGAAGCCCCCAACACAACCGCCCGTTCGATGGCATTTTCCAGCTCCCGAATATTTCCCGGCCAGTCATAGGCAGTCAGCAGCGTCAAGGTTTCAGGTGCCACACTGCTCACTTTGCGATTGGCCTCGCGGCTGAATTTGGCCACAAAGTAGCGGGCCAGCAAAGGAATATCGTCCCGCCGGTCCCGGAGCGGCGGGAGGGTGATGGAAATCACATTGAGCCGATAGAATAAGTCCTGCCGGAAGGACCCGTTTTTGACCCCTTCTTCCAGGTTTTGGTTGGTGGCGGCGATGATGCGCAAGTCAACTTTTTGCGGACGGGTGCCCCCAATCCGTTCGATTTCACGCTCCTGCAAAACCCGCAACAGTTTGGCTTGCAGCGAAAGGGGGATTTCCCCGATTTCATCGAGAAAAATCGTACCACCGTCGGCAATTTCAAATTTTCCTTTCTTTTGGGCAATGGCCCCGGTGAAAGCGCCTTTTTCGTGCCCGAACAGTTCCGATTCCAACAGATGTTCGGTCAAAACCGCACAGTTCACGGCCACAAAAGGTCGTTTGGCCCGTGGACTGGCTGCATGAATGGCGCGGGCCACCACTTCTTTGCCCGTTCCGCTTTCGCCTAATACCAACACTGTGGCCTGACTGGGGGCCACCTTGCCGATAAAATGATAGACCTCCTTCATCCGTGGGCTTTCCCCGACCATGCTGTAAGTCCGGGCGACATCCAGTTGCAGGCGTTCTGCCTCAGCCGTCAATGATTCATAGTTCCGGACGGTTTCCAGGGCCGGGGCAATGATTCCGGCCACCGCAGTGGCAATTTGCAGGTCTTCGCGGTCAAATTGAACCGAAGGTGTCGTCGAATCAAAGTAGAGTGCTCCCAGGGTCCGTTCATGAAGCACCACCGGGATACAGACAATGGAGTGAATGGCCAGCAGGTTGCCGGTTTCGACGGCATGTTCAGGTGGAAAAACAATTTCGTTGCTCAAAAATGCCTGACCATCATGCAACACCTGTCGAATGAGAGCTTTGTTGACATGGACCGTAGCCGTCGGGGAGTGTGTGTCAACCGCAGTTACCTGGTCAAATTCGAACGCCTCGCCTCTGACTGTGACAAAGGCAACATGGTCCACAACAAAAATGGAGCTCAAGGTTTTGATTGTCTGAAAAGCCAGGGCTTCCAGGGTTTTCAGGCCGCTGAGACTGGTGGAAAACGCCAAAAACGGCCCCAGGTACCGGTGAATGCGCTCGGAACGGGGAAAATTCTCAAAATACGGGCCGGAATTGTAGAAATAAGCTTCCTGTCGTTGCAGCTTGATAACCGACCGGGTTTCAACCTCATCCGAATGAAATTGAATCGTGGTTTTGGTGCCGGCTTCTGCCGGTTCTTCTTTCCCGCTAAACAAAAACATCGAATCGCCGAGTGAAATCCGGTCCCCATCGTGGAGTTCCCGTTCTTTGACCGGCAGTCCGTTGACAAAGGTGCCGTTCAGACTGTCGTTGTCACAAATGAAAAAGGAGCCGTTGCGATTGATAACCCGGCAGTGGCGGCGGGAAAGCAGCGGGTCATTCATGGCAAGCTGGTTGGACCCGTCGCGCCCGACGGAAAACTCGGCCAGTGAGATTGAAAAAACGTGACTCCGCAAGGGTCCCGCAATACAGATGAGAGAGGCTGAATTCATCTTTGATCCTTAATCGGCTATCCAAATGGTTTGTGACACTATCTGTTCGGATAGTGTCAAGGGAGAGCCAATCCAAATTTTCTTTTGTAAAAAAGTCACCACATTTTGCTCATCCCTTGAAAAATCAAGGACCTACCCAATTTGGCAGGCTCTATGCGGGGTTTTTCCGATTGTGGCACAGCAATTGACATACCGGTTGGTGGGATTCCAAAAATTTTCTCTTACATAAGGAGCTTCAGGTATGTTTTGGCTTGAATCGGAAATGCGTAACAAGACGCGGGAAAACTCTCAGGATGAGCTATTTCTTTGCCAGAAACTGGTGCCATCGACGGATAACCCTTTCAATTGGTCGGAAAATACCCAATTGCAGAGCCCAGACAAGGCAAATGAACTGTTTGTGCTTCCAGAAAGTGTTGCCGGAAATACACTCAAATTTGTTGTCGAGCAGGCTGCGACTGCGCTCTCCCAACGAAAGCTCCAGGACCGTGAAGAATGCCTGGGGCACATGCAATTGTTTCAGCGATTTCACATGTTCTCGACAGCCATTCACCGTTTTTTTCAGGAACTGGTGAAGGAATCTGCTGAATTTCGGTTTAATTATGAATACGGAGATGAGCCACGACAATTTTGGGCCCGTTATACCTTGACCTTTGGGACTGACCAATACCAGCGCAATTTTCCCATTGTGGTGACATATCAACGATTCCCCTCTTACAGTACAACGCTCAAAATTGATGTTTCGGAAATAGGTGATTCAGTTTCAGGCCGTACCCGGCAAACTGACCGACTCACCCATGGTCGAATTGAACACCATTATTCGGGTCTGTTTTATTGGGCAGTAGCACCGGAATCGGTTCAGGATGTTCCACTGACGCTTCGCTGGCTGAAGCGCACGTTTATTGAAATATTCAAGCTGACCTACGAAACCTAAGGAGGTGATGGATTGCAATATGCTACAAAACCAGCGGAAGTGGGTGACGGCCAGCCTGAGTCAGTTGCGTACAAAGACCCCGCGTTCATGCAGGTAGGCTTTGGCTTCATGGATGGAATGCTGGCCAAAATGAAAGATGGAGGCCGCCAGCACGGCAGCCGCATTGCCTTGGGCAAATCCTTGGTACAGATGTTCGAGTGTGCCAACCCCGCCCGAAGCAATCACCGGGATTTTCACCGCAGCGGCAATCCGAGCGGTTAATTCGAGGTCATACCCGTCTTTCGTTCCATCCCGGTCCATACTGGTCAGCAGGATTTCCCCTGCGCCAAGCTCTTCTGCCCGCACGGCCCATTCGATTGCATCCAGGCCGGTTGAGGTCCGTCCGCCGTGGGTATAAACCTCCCACCGATCCGGTTCTGCACCCGGTACCCGGCGGGCATCAATGGCGACCACCACACATTGACAGCCAAACCGCAGCGCACCTTCGGTTATCAATTCCGGTGTTTGTAAGGCGGAGGTATTGATGGAAATCTTATCTGCGCCGGCCAGCAGAATCTGCCGCATGTCGGCAACCGTCCGGATACCCCCTCCAACTGTAAAAGGAATAAAAACCTGATCTGCCACTTCCCGCACCATATGGGTGACAATTTCACGCCGGTCTGAGGAGGCAGTTATATCAAGAAACACCAGTTCGTCTGCGCCCTCGGCATCATAGCGCCGGGCCTGTTCCACCGGGTCACCGGCATCTGTGAGGGAAAGAAAATTGATCCCTTTGACAACACGTCCTTGATCCACATCAAGGCAAGGAATGATCCGTTTGGCAAGCATAAGGTTTGAATTGAGAAGTTCGAATTGAGAATTGAGAACTATCTACCAGGAAACGCTTGGAATCCAACCCTCACATTGGTGAAAGCCTGTAAGCCAAATCATCGCACCGGTTTCAAAACCGCAATTCTCAATTATTTCTTTCGCTGAACCGTGGTCGGGGAAATGGATTTGATTTGAATCCCGGTCAGTAGGCGGTTTGCAATCGTGCCTTGCAAGGAAAGTTCGGTTGCCGCACTTTGATTCGGAGCCTGGGGGGTGATTGTTATGTCATTGGCCGTCAGTTGTCCAATCAGATTTTGGGGACCTTCCACTTCAACGGTGGCTATCCGAGGGGAAAAATTGAGATTTTCAGCAAATGGAGCCGGGTGGATTTCAACATTTTCAATCCGGCGGATGGCCGTGATTGGTTGCAGTGAAACCTGAACTTCGGTCTCCGAGTTGAGCGGGGACAGGATTTCAATCTGCGGGTCCTTGACATCAATTTTGTATTTTTCCTTGAACGAGCTCCGGCGTGAATTGAGCCAGATGGTTTCGGTTCCCACGCTATCAAGCAGGGAAACCTTGCTTTCGGGGCCTCGCAGCACTGTAAAGCGGGGGGTGATAACAGCTTCCGTAACCTTAAAGTCAGGCAACGGGTCGCCCTTGAAACTCGGCTTGATTTCAACCTGCCGGTCAACCAGACGTTCCACACTGACGGTTAGGCGCTGGGGAAATATTTCAAGGATTTCAATACCATCCGGGAGCGTAATCTGGGCATCACCGTCCTTTTCCCGGAGCCGGACGACGGTATCCCCCGGCCCTTTTTTATCCAGTGCAACTTTCACCCCAAAGGATTCCGGGCGCAATCGCTCCACCACATCGCGGGGGCCGCGCACCCGCAAGGTGACTTCCTCCACATTTTCCCGATTGCTAATCACCAAGTTGGCGGCCAGCCCCTGATAAGTGACCTGAACACCCCGCACACTATACGGAATGGCATCCTGTTGGGTGACCACCGACAGCCAGAGTGCCACGGTAAAGAGCGCTGCAATGAATTTCAATTTACCGTTTTTGAGTACATACTCGCGCAGCATTCGACCAATCAACCCATCTCCAAGCCGACTTGAGGACAAAAATGCTTCAAAGTTAAGCGAGCCGGACTCGCGGAGGTTTTTGGTAATGCCTTTAGTGGTTGTGGATGTTGGCGGTCCAATCAAAACCGGAATGCCGGAAGGCGGTGTTTCCGACAAATCTGACATGGAGCTTTCCGGTGGAATCGAATGTTCGGTCACAAAACTGCGCCGGCGATACCGGCGCGGAGCCGGGGCCTGGGACAAATCCATTGCCCGTTGCAGGGCGTGCTTGAGCTTCCGGCTGTCAAGATTTCGGGTGATTTGGCCTTGTTCAACCGTTGAAATCACCCCGGTTTCCTCGGAAACCACAATCACGAACGAATCACTTTCTTCCGTAATCCCAATCGCAGCCCGGTGGCGGGTGCCCAGGTCTTTTGAAAGTCGGGGGTTGAGTGTCAGTGGGAGAAAACAACTGGCGGCGGCAATCCGGCGGTTGCGGATGATGACCGCACCATCGTGCAATGGTGCATTGGTGTTGAAAATATTGACCAGCAGGTCATAGCTCAAAACGGCATCCAATCGCACACCGCGATTGATATGATCCTGCAAACCCACCGTTCGCTCAAATACAATCAGAGCCCCAATCTTTTGTGCGGAAAAGGTCGTGGTGGCCAGGATGATTTCATCAAAAGAATCAATCGGTTTCTTTTTACGATTGCGGCTGAAGCTGAATGGATTGCGCAGGTTTTTTCCGAAATGGGTCAAGGCTGCCCGAATCTCGGCCTGAAAGAGCACGATGATGCCGAATCCGACATAGAGGGTCGCATTCCGCATCAGAAACAGAAGTGTGTCAAGGTGCATCCAGCGGGCGACCACATACAAAAATGCCACCACGGCAATCCCCGCAGCCATTTGCACAGCCCGCGTATCCCGAACCAGTTTCAGGATTTCATAGATGATGAAAAACACCACCACCATGTCAATCACGTGGGTAAACCACGCTTGACTGAAATCCCGATGAAGTTGGAAGTACTGGACCCACTCGAACATACACGACACCTAAAAGCTGTTGGGTTGGTCAGGCAGACACGACCAACCCGCCTGCCTCAAGCATAAAATCATTCGCTTTCATTTTATTCCAGATTGCCACGTCATCTGGACGGGCACTCTCATGATTGTCACCGTGCTTGCCATCCAACGAGATGACACCACAACCCCTTCACGCTCCAAATCGGAAAGCGTTCCTTTTGAGCAGCCCAGGCGGTTCTGTGACGGCTGTAATTTTGTTGCCTGCTGATTACGAAGAATTGTTCTTATTATCTTTGTTTCTGAGGAGATGGGCAAGCCAGACCACTCGAATGCAGGTTGAATGACGGGAAATCCCGGAAAAACCTTGACCGCATTTCCCAAGCCTCGGATAATCGGCCCTTTTGAAGGGTTCGCCCAGTTTTTCCTTATGCTCATCATGGATTCTCCAACCTCTGACGTTTCTCCGGTTTCGGCTCGTTTTCAGCACATCGCCCAAAAAATCCGGGTGCCATCTGGCTTTGTTCTTGGTTTGCTCTATCTCTATTTGGCTCATCCAACCGTTAGACTCCTGATTGGGGGTGCAGTCATTGCGTTTTTTGGTGTCCTGATGCGGGCCTGGGCGTCGGGGAATTTGCGCAAAAACATGAGTCTGGCCACTGGCGGCCCTTATGCCTTAACTCGCAATCCATTGTATCTGGGTAGTTTGCTGATGGGCATCGGATGTGCCCTGGCGGGTGGGAATCCGTGGATTGCTTTGGGGTTGCTTCTCTTTTTTCTGGTTGTGTACCTGCCGGTGATGCAGGCTGAGGCCCGGTATCTGACAAAACTGTTTCCGGAAGCGTATCCTGGTTATGCCCAGCGGGTTCCGCTCCTGCTGCCCAAACTCTCGGCCCTGCCGGAAGCGCTCCGGGCACCGTTCGACTTTGCGCTCTATGTACGGTACCGGGAATACCGTGCCGCTTTGGGAGTGCTGGCGGTGTTTGGGTTCCTGGTTGGTAAGCTATTTTTCTAGGATTCAGGATTCAGGGTTCAGGGTCTTTGCAATGGACAATGGACAATGAACAATTGACAATTAAACCCCTACAGAACTTCAAAATTCCCCTGGCCATCGAAAACCCTGAACCCTGAACCCTGAACCCTGAACCCTGAACCCTGAACCCTGAACCCTGAACCCTGAACCCTGATATGCCCAAACTTCTTTCCCATAACCAGTTTCACCAAGGGCGGGTGTTTAATGTTGCCCACGATGTGATTGAACTCGAATCCGGTTTGCAGATTGCCATTGATGTGGTTTATCACAACGGCGGGGCAGCGGTGTTGCCGTTATTCGACAACGGGGATGTGTTGCTCATCCAGCAATACCGGCATCCTGCCAACCAGGTTTTGACCGAAATCCCGGCTGGTCGGCTGGAGCCCGGCGAAGACCCGCAACTGGCTGCGCTCCGCGAACTTGAAGAGGAAACCGGCTGGCGGGCCGGGAAAATCAAACCGGTTACACAGTTTTACGCATTGCCTGGATACAGTACCGAAGTGCTCTATTGCTTTGTTGCCACCGAACTGACGCCCGGCACCAAACAACTGGACCATGACGAAGAAATTCATACTCTCCGGGTTCCGCTCACAGAAGCCGTGGCAATGGTCGAGCGGGGCGAAATCAAAGACGCCAAAACAATGATGACGTTGCTCCTGGTGGCCCGAAACCACAAAGGACTGAGGACTGAGGACTGAGGACTGAGGACTGAAGCGTTTTCATCAGATGTCGTGAAATATTCGGGATTGATGACCGTTGTAAGTTTTTCCTCAGTCCTCAGTCCTCAGTCCTGAACTTATGCTGATACTTCCTCCTGGAACCCAAATTGTGACCCGGATTGAGCGGCGGAAGCTCAACAGTACCTCGTTTTACCCGGTTGGAGCCGTCGGTGTGATTGTCAAAGCACCGGATGACGGGTCGCATTCCTATCTGATTCAGTTTCCCGATGGCGGGGAATCAGCTTTTCAGCGGCACGAATTTTCCATCCGCAAGCATTTTCAGCGGGAAGGATATGAAGTTGCGGCAGATGCACTGGCCGATTTTAACCTTTACAAATACGTTATTTACCGGTGCATTGTGGGGTCCAGGGCATATGGGTTGGACCATGAAGACTCCGACGTGGACCGGCGTGGCATCTACCTGCCTCCGGCGGAATTGCACTGGTCCCTGTTTGGAGTTCCGGAACAACTGGAAAACAAAGAAAACGAAGAGTGTTATTGGGAACTGCAAAAATTTCTGACCCTGGCGCTCAAGGCCAATCCGAATATTCTGGAGTGTCTGTTCACCCCGATTGTGGAAACTGTAACCCCGTTGGCACAGGAACTGCTCGATATGCGCGGTGCGTTTTTGTCGAAACTGGTCTATCAGACCTACAATGGCTATGTCATGTCGCAGTTCAAAAAAATCGAGCAGGACATCCGCAATCACGGCCAGGTCAAATGGAAGCATGCCATGCATCTGATTCGGCTTTTGATGTCAGGCATCAATCTGTTGAAAGAAGGGGTGTTGACAGTTCAGGTAGGGGAACAGCGCGATGCACTTCTGGCCATCCGGTACGGTGAACGCACCTGGGAGGCTGTCAACGCATGGCGCATCCAGCTTCATGCAGAATTTGATGCCGCCCTGCAAGCAACCAAGTTACCCGACCGTCCGGATTACGAACAGGTCAATGCTTTTTTAATCCAGGCTCGCCGAAGCCAAATCAAGAACTGAAGGCTTTGGCATCAATTCAATAACTCAGTCCTCAGTCCTCAGTCCTCAGTCCTGATTTTTTTATGTTGGATTCCCGACTTTCCGAGATTGTCGCTGAACAGCCCTTCCCGCTTCTATTTGCCACGGTGAGCGGGGCGCATCTTTATGGATTTCCTTCGCCGGATTCGGATTTTGATTTGCGCGGGGTTCATATTCTCCCTATTCGGGATGTGATAGGGCTGACCCCCGGACGTGAAACCATTGAAATTTCCGAAATGCGGGGCACGTTGGAACTTGATTTGGTTACCCACGACATCAAAAAATTCTTTGGTCTCATGCTCAGGAAAAACGGTTATGTGCTGGAACAGCTTTTTTCCCCGCTGATTGTGCAGACCTGTGACGAGCATGCCGAACTCAGGGACATCGCCAAAGGATGTATCACCCGGCATCACAGCCATCATTATTTTGGCTTTGCCGAAACCCAATGGAAACTTTTCAGCAAGGAAAACCCCCGCCGGGTCAAGCCCCTGCTTTATGTCTTCCGAGTGCTGCTGACCGGCATCAACCTCATGAAAACCGGTGTGGTGGAAGCCAATCTGGTTCATTTGAATGAGGTTTACAACCTCCCCTACATACCGGATTTGATTGCCCGCAAACTTTCGGGACCGGAAAAGTCCACACTGGACGCCACCGATTTTGACTTTTTTGAGGCTGAATATCAGCGGTTGCGGGGAGAACTGGAGGCCGCTTTCCAGGTGTCACCCTTGCCCGAAACCCCCTCTGCCCAGGCTGCCCTCAATGATTTGTTGATTCGGGTCCGGCTTAAACCATGAACGGGAAGGGAAAGCTATGAAAACCATTGGGTTACTTGGCGGCATGAGCTGGGAAAGTACCGAACTGTATTACCGCCTGATTAACGAAGGCATGCGCAAGGCATTGGGGAAGCTCCACTCAGCCCGGATTGCCATGTTCAGCGTTGATTTCCAGGAATTGGAAGAACTTCAGCACGAAGGAAGATGGGAGGAAGCTGGAGAACTTTCCGCCGCCGCCGCCCGCCGCGTCGAAGCCGCCGGAGCCGATTTTCTGGTGATTTGCTCCAACACAATGCACAAAGTCGTGCCGCAGGTGGAAGCCGCCATTTCCATTCCGGTGCTCCATCTGACTGATGCCACCGCCCGCCGGGTTAAAGAGCAACAGATTGGAACCGTTGGGCTTTTGGGAACCAGATTTACCATGGAACATGATTTTTACCGGGGCCGGCTCACGGAAAAACATGGCTTGAACGTGATGGTTCCTTCCGAATCCGACCGGAATCTGGTGCATCGCATCATTTATGACGAACTTTGCCTGGGTGTGGTGAAAGACGAATCCCGTCGTGAATACCTGCGGATTATGGAACATCTGCGGGAGCAGGGAGCCCAGGCCATTATCGAAGGCTGCACGGAAATCGTGCTGCTGGTGAACCAGGGCCACACTGACATTCCGCTTTTTGACACGACCGCCATTCATACGGAAGCGGCGGTCCGGTTTGCGCTTTCATCGGGTGTTTAGTGTTCTTCTTCTGCCAGGACCGTGACTCTTCCGGCAAACGAGCGATAAAGATAGGTAAAATATCCAATCACCAGAATGGTTCCGACCGTCACCCACACCACGCCAACTTGCAGGCCATAGGCCGGAGCGGCTGCCGTGTAAATTGTCAGACTCCAGGCCGGGTCGGTACTGGCCAGCAACAGTTTGGGGTAGAGTCCAAAAGCCGCTCCACCCAACAAACCGGCCAGGTAACCGGCAGAACTCAGAAAAGCCGCCAAGTCCCGACCCTGGTTGCGAAAGACAATCATTCCGGCCAGACTTCCCACCACCAGAACCGGGAAAAACCATCCCCATAGATGGGTTTGAAAATTCCCCACCAGTTCCGGACGAACCCGGACCGTAGCCGCCAAGGTCAGAACCGTCAGCAGGCACAAGGCCACAGCCCCACCCAGTGCCAGCCGGTGTGACCGGTGGCGCATCTCCGCTTCGGTTTTGAGTGCCAGATAATTGGCTCCGTGGGTGGCCAGCGCGATGAGGGCCGTGACACCAGCCAAAACCGTATACCAGTCAAGCACGCCACAGTTTGAGCCGACCCGGAAATTGGTCCAGAGCGGAACAAAAAAATAGCCTTCGGAATTGAGCGGCACACCCCGCAATATGTTTCCCAGGGCTGCTCCCAGGACAACCGCCAGCAGGCTGCTCGCCACTGAAAAGGTAAAATCCCAAAACGCACACCAGAGTGGATGGTGCATCTGGTGCCGAAGCTCGATGCCCATTCCTCGCAGCATGAGCAGCCACAAAACCATCATCAGCGGCAGATAAAATCCACTGAAACCCGAAGCGTAAACCAGCGGAAAACTGAAATAGAGGGTCCCTCCGGCAGCCAGCAGCCAGACTTCGTTTCCGTCCCAGACCGGCCCGATGGCCCGCAGGAGCGTCTCGCGTTCGGCAGGAGTTTTGCCAACCAGAAAATGAATCGCCCCGGCTCCCAGGTCAAACCCATCCAGAATGACATAGACCGTCAGCATCCAGGCAACCACGACAAACCAGAGTGTGAGCATGGTTCCTCCTTTGCTAATGCGCTTCCTGGCAGGAAGCAGGTCCGGCCTCAATCTGACGCCACATCAAAAAGAGGAATAAAATGGCCAGCACGGTATACATCCCCATAAAGCCCAGGAGGGTAAACAGGGTGTTGCCACCGGAAACAAGGTGCGAAGTTCCTTCCGACGTGCGCAGCAGGCCATAGACCAGCCAGGGCTGGCGTCCGACCTCTGCCGTAATCCAGCCGGCGGTGTTGGCAATAAACGGAAACGGAAAGGCCAGGAAGACAATCCACAGCATCCATCTGGAGGTGAATAGCTTTTTGCGCCAGAGCAGAAAACCGGAAAGCCCCATGATGGCGACAAAAATCGTCCCCAGCCCAACCATGATGTGATAGCTGTAATAGAGCAACGGGATATTGTCAGGCCACTGATTGGGTGGGATGGCATCCAGCCCCTTAACCTCGGCTTTCCATCGCTGATAGGTCAGAAAGCTCAACATATAGGGTACTTCAATCACATTATCGAGCCGTTTCTCGGCCATATTGGGTTGGCCGACAATCACCATCGGGGCTCCCTCTTTGGTTTCAAACAAGCCTTCCATCGCGGCCAGCGTCACCGGTTGATGGAGTGCCACCATTTTCCCCTGCATATCGCCGGAGGGAAAAATCTGGAAGCAGCTTGCCGCCAAAGCCGCACTCACTCCGACTTTAAGGAAAATCCGACCCTGGTCTTCCTGGCTGCGGAGCAGGAGGTAAAAGGCTCCCAGCGAAGCCATGGCAAACGAACCCGTCACCACCGCACCACTCATGTTGTGCAGGTATTGGGGAATGGCCCAGGGGTTGGTCAGCAAGGCCCAAAATGAAGTCAGGCGGACGGTTCCGTTTTCAGCGACTTCGTACCCGACCGGATGTTGCATCCAGGCGTCGGTCGCAATGATGAAAAAGCCGGAAAGCCAGGAGCCGAGCAAAACCATCAGTCCGGCAAACCAGTGCCCGACTTTTCCCAACCGTTTTTCACCATACAGAAAAAGGCCAATGAAGGAGGATTCCAGGAAGAAGGCGAACACACCTTCCATGGCCAGGGTCTGACCAATCACGCCACCGGCAAAGCGCGAAAATTTGGCCCAGTTGGTACCAAACTGGAATTCCATCGGAATGCCGGTGATGACTCCGAAAAAGAAGGCAATGCCAAAAATTTTGGCCCAAAACCGGGCGGCCTGGTTAAACCGCTCGTCGCCTTTCCACAGGTAGAGGCTTTTCAGCAGGACGATGAGCGGAGCCAGCCCCATGGTCAATTGGGGAAACAAATAGTGAAAGGTAATCGTGAAGGCAAACTGAAGACGATGGAGGAAGACAGCATCATCCATAGGAAAATCAATGCTTTCTGGGTTTGTTAATGATGATTTCCTGGTTGTAAACGGCGGCTGCGTTCCTCCTGCTTATCAAAGTTCCAACCGGGCAGGCAATCCGTCTGCGCGGGTTTCTTCCGGGTGCGAGGGGAGGGTTACATGCGTGCGACAACTGCTTCGCCGGCAGCCTGCGTGCCAAGGGTTCCACCAATGTCGCTGGTAACCTGATTGGCTGCAATGCAGGCGGAAACAGCGGATTCGACAGCCTGGGCGGCTTCAGGGTGGCCCAGATATTCAAGCATCATGGCCGCAGTCAGAATTGCTCCAATAGGGTTGGCCATGTCCTTTCCGGCGATGTTGGGGGCACTGCCGTGGACCGGTTCAAAGAGCGACACTTTGCCGGGATGAATGTTTCCGCTGGCGGCCAGTCCCAGTCCTCCGACCAATCCGGCACCCAGGTCGGTCAGGATGTCGCCAAACAGGTTGTTGGTCACAATTACCTGATACTGTTCGGGATTGGTAATCATGAGCATGGCCATGGCGTCAATGTACTGCGCATTGGCTTCGATTTCCGGAAACCGGCTGGCCACTTCCCGAAACGTCCGTCGCCACAGGTCATGGCCGTAGGTGAGCAGGTTCGATTTGTCGGCCAGGGTGACCCGTTGCCGTCCATGTTGGCGGGCATATTCAAAGGCGGCCACGATGATGCGTTCGACGCCATGCCGGGTGTTGATTTCCTCCTGGATGGCCACTTCCTGCGGTGTTCCGCGTTTGAGCACGCCCCCCGCATTGACATAGAGCCCTTCGGTGTTTTCCCGGAAAATCACAAAATCCAGGTCTGTGCGGGTCCGGTTTTTGAGCGGGGTCAACCGGTCGGCAAGCAATACCACCGGACGCAAATTGATGTACAAATCAAGTTTGAAGCGCAGCCCCAGCAGAATGTCTGCCGCATGACGGTTGTCGGGCACCCGTGGGTCGCCAAATGCGCCGGTGAAAATTGCCGCGTACTCCTGTTCAAACATCTCCACTGCGCCGGCTGGCAGGGAAACTCCTTCGCGGAGGTACTTTTCGGCACCCCAGTCGAATTCGGTAAAAGTCAGGGATAAATCAAACTTGGCTTTGGCGCATTCGAGTACCCGCAGGGCGGCGCGGGTAACTTCGATGCCAATTCCGTCGCCGGGAATAATGGCTATCTTTCGCATAGGTTTGTCGAAAATTTTTCAATCAAAAAACTTCACCGCAGAGGCGCAAAAATGTCACAGAGCTGTCGCAGAGATTTTGGAGTTTTCTCTGCGAGCCTCTGCGGAACCTCTGCGCCTCTGCGGTGAAAAAAGGGTTTCTGGTTACACCAATTCGGATTTGCTGAAGAAGAATGCGACTTCAATCGCTGCATTCTCGTCCGAATCCGAGCCGTGGGCGGCATTGCAGCCGATGTCGGTGCCAAAATCACCGCGAATCGTGCCTTGGGGGGCTTCTTTGGAATTGGTCGGTCCCATCAGGTCGCGCCAGGCTTTGACGGCGTTTTCTTTCTCCAGCGCCAACACAACCGTGGGGCCGGAAGTCATGAATTCGACCAGTTCGCCAAAGAATCCGCGTTCTTTGTGGACGGCATAGAACCCTTCGGCTTCCCGGCGGCTCATGTGCAACAGACGCAGGCCGCGAATTTTGAAGCCGTTGTCGATGATACGTTGAATGATGTGGCCAGTCTTACCGGCACCCACAGCGTCCGGTTTAATCATGGCAAAGGTCAGATTGCTCATTGGTAGTAGTGCTCCTCACTATAAATTCATTTGCGATTTGCCATTTGCGATTTGCCATCGTTGCCAAGTGTAATTTGGCACTTCAGGGCTGAAGGTCGCCAAATCGTTCGATGGTGAATGACAAAAAATCCCAAATGGCAAATCGCAAATCGCAAATGGATTTAATTGCCCAAAACTTCCGCAATTTTCGCGCCGATGTCGGCAGGGCTTTTCACAACGTGAATTCCGGCTTCGCGCATGGCGTTCATTTTCTCTTCGGCAGTGCCTTTTCCGCCTGAGATGATGGCCCCGGCATGGCCCATGCGGCGGCCCGGCGGTGCGGTCTGCCCGGCGATAAAGCCCACCACGGGTTTTTTCATCTCCTGTTTCACAAAGGCAGCGGCTTCCTCTTCGGCTGAACCGCCGATTTCGCCAATCATGACGACGGCATCTGTATCCGGGTCGGCGTTAAACAACCGGAGTGCGTCGATGTGCTGGGTGCCGACAATCGGGTCGCCTCCGATACCGATACAGGTGGATTGACCCAATCCCAGATTGGTCAATTGGTGGACGGCTTCATAGGTCAGGGTTCCGCTCCGGGAAACAACGCCAATCCGGCCTTCCTTATGGATGTGGGCGGGCATGATGCCGATTTTGCATTTTCCGGGGGAAATGATGCCGGGGCAGTTGGGACCGATGAGCCGCACGCCCTTGGACGTGACATAATCAAACGCCCGCATCATATCAATGGTTGGAATTCCTTCCGTGATGCAGACAATCAAGGGAATGCCCGCTTCGGCAGCTTCCATGATGGCATCGGCGGCAAACGGCGGCGGTACATAAATAACGGTGGCATTGGCTCCGGCATCACGTACGGCATCGGCCACAGTGTTGAAAATCGGCACGCCTTCGTGGGTGGTGCCCCCTTTGCCGGGTGTCACGCCTCCGACCACGTTTGTGCCGTAGGCTTTCATTTGTTGGGTGTGAAACGTGCCTTCCTTGCCGGTGATTCCCTGCACAATCAGGCGTGTTGATGTATCAACCAGAACGCTCATGGGTATGATGGCCCCTTTCAGGTTTTAGGGTTCAGGGTTCAGGGTTCAGGGTTCAGGGTGTTTGGGGGCTGAGAATTGAGAAGTGCAAATTGAGAATTGTTTGACTCTCTAAGATTCTCAAAACTTGAAAAAACCCTGAACCCTGAACCCTGAACCCTGAACCCTTTCTTAAAAAAGACTGAATCGTAATCGGACATAGCGCGAGGGTGATTGCCTCACGTCATAGAGTGTTTTTAGCAACTCTGAAGAAAGATTCGCTAGAGTATTGCTGAGACGGGAATCGCGCAAGAGTTTTCCTGCGGTTCCGTCACTATGTTCGATTCGTTCGGAGATGGCGGCAAGGTTTTGGCGCAAATCTTTGAGGTCCCGGTGGAATTTGGGGTCGTGGGCAAATTTTCCGAGTGCGCCCTGGTCGCTGTGATACACCTGCTGCAAACGGTCGAATTTTTCAGCCAGGCGGCCAAAGGTATCGGCGGTCCGTTTCAGTCGTACTTCGAAATCCTTGTCGGTTGAAAATTTTCCCAAGGTCCCCTGACCGGCAGTAAAATTGTCGGCCAGTTTGACCATGAGTTCCTGAACCCGCAGCAACCGTTTGCGGAATTTTGGATCCCGCAATTGTCGGAAATTGCCCGGACCGCTGCTGAGTTGTTTTTCAAACGCAGCGATGTCGGCGGAAAGCTGGTTCAGGTTATTGGTCAACTCCTTGCGATAGAGAATTTGTCCCAGGGTTCCTTTGCCCTGTTTGAGGTTCTGACCGACCTCGGTGAATTTTTGCTGGGCCTCGTCAAAATTCCGGCTCATGATGGTTCCGCCCTGGGCCAATTGTTGCAGGTTGATTTCCACTTTTCCGGTTATGCGGTCACCGTCTTTGACATACCCACTGAGGGGAGAACCGGTTTGAATGTCAATTACCCGGTCTGCCAGGGAACCGTCACTGCGCAGGAAGGCAATCGAATCCTTGGAAATCAATTCGGTCACAGCCTTGCCGAAAATTTTTGATTCAAGCAGGAATTCGACCTCGACCAGCGGCGTATCGGGCGTTTTCGGGGTGACGCCAAGAAAGGTAATCTGCCGGACCTTGCCCACCTTGACTCCTGAAATCCGCACCTCGGAACCTGGATGCAGCCCGTCCACATTGGGATAACTGGCATAGAGATGAACTCCCATATCCAGTATTTTCAACAGTGACCAGATACCGATACCCAGCACCACAAAGCCGATGAAGGTCATCAGCAGGCCGCGTTGAAACGATTTGCGTTCGGCTTCGGCGTTGGGAAGAGCGGTCATAAAGCAAGTCCTGGGAGTCCTGGGAGTCTTGGGAGTCCTGGGAGTCTTGGGAGTCCTGGGAGTCTTGGGAGTCTTGGGAGTCTCAAAACTCAGAAGTCAAAGTCAAAATCCAGAAGGCGACAAAACTGCCTTTGACTCTCAAGACTCCCAGGACTCCCAAGACTCCCAAGACTGGTTTTTTAGAAGAGTTTCAACTTAATCGTCAGATACTTCTTGGGGTCCTGGCGGAAGTCAGCCACCAACTTGGTGGTTTGGGCCGCCGCCTGATTCAGATTTTCATACAGTTCGGGGTCTTTCAGCATCCGGCCTGCGCTGCCTTCGCCTTTTTCCAGCCGGGCGGTGATTTTATTGAGATTGGCTACGGTTTGTTCGGCATCCCGATAGAGTTTATCTTCTTTCAGGAGCAACCCCAGGTTGCCCTCGCCCCGGTCCACCCGGTCCACGATGGTTTCAAGCTTGGCACTGGTCCGGTCCAGGCGTCCCAACACGTTGTTGAGTTCGGTATAGACCTGTTCATCAGTTGCCAGTTTGCCCAGCGTTCCCTTGCCGTCGCTGATGTCAGCCACCAGTTTTTCAACCCGCTGCAAGGTGGAATTGATTTCGTTGTAAAGCTGCGGGTCGCTAATCAAGCGGCCTGCGGTTCCTTTTCCTTCCCGCACATCCCGGACCAGTTTTTGCGACTCCTCCACGGTTTTATTGAGGTTGGCATAAAGCGCTTCGTCGGTGACCAGCTTCCCGATGGTGCCTTTGCCACTGCGGACCTTGTCGGCAATTTCCTTGATGGTGCTGGAAAGCGTGGTGAAATTGGCCAGAATGTCGTCTGCACCGGAAATCAATTGGCGGATGGTGGTTTCCTGCGAGCCTTCGATGTATTCGTAGTTGGCCACCGGACCTTTTTCGAGGGTGCCGGGAATGATGTCCACCACTTTGTCGCCCAGCAGCCCGACCGAACCCAACACCACTTTCGAGTCCTTGCGGATGCGTTCGCCAGCCGGTTTTCCGTCAATCACCGGGTCAATTGCCAGTTCCAACTCAACCGTTGAGGTCGCGCTCTGGTCTTTTGGGATCTCCGTCAACAGTTTTACCTGCCGCACCTGTCCGACTTTAACGCCTGCCAGCCGGACTTCAGCTCCGGAACGCAGGCCATCCACACTGGCCAGTCGGGTTTTGACAATCAACTGATTGCGAAACGGGTTGATGTCACCGCTGATGGTCAGAATGACGGCGACCAAGGCCACCATTGCAACCACGACCAGCAACCCAACGCGTAAATCGGCCAGACCAACTTGTTTCTTTGCCATGGAACCCTCTTTTTCATTTGCGATTTACCATTTGCGATTTCCATCAGTCAAACCTGGTTTTTTCAAGGTGTGAATCAGAAAGGAAAAATCGCAAGTGGCAAATCGCAAATGGCAAATGACTCTATTCCAGAAACTTCTGAATAAACGGGTCGGTGGAACTCCACAACGCCTCCCCGTCGCCTTCAAATATGATTTTTCCACTCCGGAGCACAATAAATTGTGTACTGGCGTTTTGCTCCGGACGGGTATTTTTGACAATTGCCAACTCGCCGTTATCGTCAATTGTGGCATGTTCACGAGCCAAGGACGTGGCATCCTGAATGCGATGGGTGACGAAAATCGAACTGACGCCCTCCAGGTCACGCAATTTCATGGCCAGTTCGCAAATCGTGCGTGCCGTCGGTGGGTCGAGTCCAGCCGTGGGCTCATCGTACAAAATGATTTTCGGGCTGCCCACCAGTGCCCGTGCAATGCCGACCCGCCGCCGCATCCCGCCGGAAAGCTCGGAAGGCATTTTACTGATAGCCTGCTCCAGATTGACAAAGCGCAGGGTGCGCTGCACGGTTTCCTCGATTTCCTCTTCATCCGCCCCCTGTTCTGCCAGCCGATAGCCCACATTCTGATACACCGAGAGACTGTCAAACAAAGCCCCATCCTGAAAAACCATGCCGATTTTCTGTCGGACTTTCATCATCTGGGATTCTTTGTAATGGGTCACATCCTCGCCATCGACCAGAATCTGCCCGGAATCCGGTTTCAAAAGTCCCAAAACCAGTTTCAGGGTGGTTGACTTGCCGGTGCCCGAACCACCCATCAGGATTTTGGTTTCGCCAGGGCGCACCACAAAGCTGACCCCATCCAAAATCACCTGGGGGCCAAAGGTCAGCACCACGTCTCGGAATTCAATCGCGTTTCGGGAATCTTCGGGCATACAAAGCGAATTGAGAATTGAGAATTGAGAATTGAGAATTGAGAAATTTTGTTCTGTCTGGTAGGCAATCTTTAGATTTCAGATAATTCTCAATTCTCAATTCTCAATTCTCAATTCTCTTCAGGGGGTTGAACTGAGTGCAATCACCAGCTTGGTCAAAAAGAAATCACTGATGAGGATTAAAAGAATGGAAACGACCACCGACTGTGTGGTGGAGCGTCCGACACCCACGGTTCCACCCGTGGTGCGCAGCCCGGACCGGCATCCCACAATCGCCACAATCAAGCCAAAAACCGTCGGTTTGAGCAATCCGCCAAAGATGTCGTTATAGTTCAGGGCTTCATGAACTGAAGAAAGATAAACCGAGGTGGGCAGTTTCAAAAGGGTGGTGGCAATCACCCAACCACCAAAAACCCCAACCAGGTCACCAAAAACCGTGAGGACCGGAGCCATCAGCAGCAAGGCCATCATGCGGGGCATGACGAGTTTGCGAATCGGGTCCGTGCCGAGCGCCCGCATGGCGTCAATCTGTTCGCTGACTTTCATTGAACCCAGTTCTGCCGTAATGCCGGAACCGGAACGCCCGGCCAACAGAATAGCCGTCAGGACCGGTCCCAACTCGCGGACCAGGGAGGTGGCCACCAGCCGCCCGGTAAAATTCTGAGCCCCAAAGGATTGCAGAGTTTTGGCGGTTTGCAGTGCGAGCACGGCCCCAATAAAAAAACCCGCCAGCAATGTAATCGGCAGCGTTCCAACCCCGATGATATCCATCTGTGTGACGGTTTCACGAACATAGACAGGCCGTTGCGTGAGGCCCCGAAACGAACGGGCCACCAGCATTGTGCCTTCCTGGATTTCAGTCAACCATTGGATGAGAAGCTTCATTTACATTTAGGGTTCAGGGTTCAGGGTTCAGGGTTCAGGGTTCAGGGTTTTTAATATTTGAAGGTCTTTGAGGACAAGTTCCAAATCCGTTAAAGACCCTGAACCCTAAACCCTGAACCCTAAACCCTCAAGTTTCTTAGGAGAGTGGAACGAAAAACGGTTCCGAAGCGAGACCGGTTTCAGTGACAACCTGCACGGTCAGCCCAGGGCGGAGTTGCAAATCGGTGGGAAGTTTGACCAACACTCGTTGATTCAGTCGGTTGCGGTTGCTGCGGCGGGCTCTGACGGTCAATTCACGGCCTTCGACGATGATGGTGGGCAGGTAACCCAGTCCCTGACCACGCAACAGCAACGCGGAAACCGGTGCCTGTGGACTGCGGCGAACTCGCAGGAGGCTGGTTACCTGGACGGCCACTGACCGCACCCGGACTGCCGGAGCAATCTGTTTGCCGGAAGCATCCGCCAGCCACACGACATGGCCACCCGGTACGGTTGCTTTCCATTTGAAGGAGCCCAGCGTGGTGGTCCGTGCGGTAAACGAGGTGGTCGTCACCTGGTCGCCCCGTTCCGAAACAATCACCGCTTGAGCGGCGGCCATCAAGCCTTCGCCAAAAACCAGCACATCCACCGGCTCGCTGTTGGGTTCAGAAAGTGTGGATACGATGTTGTTTGAAAGAGCCCGGATTTGAGTCGCCCCAGGTTCGGTTGCCGTGGCCGTCCGGGCTGCTGAAACCACCGTGACCCGCCGGGAAAAAGCCTGGATATTGAGTCCGTCCGTAACATAGCCGAACATCACGGCCCGGCCTGCTTCCATGGCCTTGAGCCGCAGGGCATTATCGGAAAATTTGGCGTCAAGAATCCGTCCGGCAAAACCGAGCACCCCATACCCGAACGTCAACGGGCGGGCGGCAGGAGTCCGCGAGGTACTGGTCCAGGTGCAGGACTCGCCCCGGCGCAGCGTCAAATCCGGCGGCAAGTCGTCAAAGACCGGCGTCTGTGCCCCTTCTGCCCCATCGGTGACAGTCAGGGTGACCGGTTCAAAACTGAGATTTCCGGCAAAGAGCTTTAACCGGTCGTTTTTCACATCGGCAAACAATTCGGTGGCCACCAGCAGCAGGGCTGCGGTTCCGGGCCGAAGTGCCGTCACCCGCCAGACAATCACGTTGGGACGGGTACTGGGAAGAATTTCAACATCAATGCTGCGGCCCAATTGACTGCGGTCCACCAGCACCCTGGAGCGGGAGAAAAACACGCCGTCCCTGGCCGGGAGGGGTAAAAATCCGACTACCCCGGCAAACAGCGGGTCGTTTTCGGCGTCCTCAAAGGTAAAGGTAAAGGTTTTGCTTTCGCCCACTCGAAGAGTCCGGTCGGTTTCGAGTACGCGAACCACCGGAGCCTGTCCGTGGCCGGGAAGACTATGACCGGTGGCTGCCGCCTCGCCTTGCGCGGAGTCGGGCAGTTCGGTGGGATTTCCCATCACCCGCAGGTCTTTGGCCAGAACTTTGGTTGCTTTGGTCTGGATTTCAAACGGCAGGCCCTCTGCCGGGAACCCGGTAATGGTGGTCTGTCCGGCTCGGTCCAGGTCTTCGTCGGTTTCGGCCTGGGCTGCGACACTCCAACAGCTCACCAGGCAGATCGCCCACAGGAGCAGATTTCGAGTCAATTTGCGATTTCCACGTGTTGAAGGTGACAAAAAAAAGCCCCTTTCGGTCATATCAAAACGAAAAAACGCCCCTTGTCAGGATGTGTCGTGCTTGGAAAGAAAATCCTTTTTGATGTGTGGCCCAAACCTAAATTCTTTCCTATGGCTTCGTCAACTCCCGATTCGGGAAAAAGTTCCGGTTCCCGGCAGAATCCACGGTTTCCACCAGAAAGAAACAACCGGAATTGGGAAACCGGGAAAGGGCTTTTTCAATGGACAACCGGCAAGGGACCATAGACAATGCAGCGGTTTGGGCCGGTGAAGCTGTCACAACGCTGCTTTCCTGAACCCTCAAATCTGAACCCTCAAATCTGAACCCTGAAATCTAAATCGTGGAATCTGCTGAATATAAAATCATGTACGAGTTGGAAAACTCGTATTGGTGGTTCATTGCACGGCGGCGGCTGGTGCAGGAATGGATTGCCGAAGCTCTGTCAAAGACCGCCGGTTCATCCGAGGCGCTGGCCCGAACCGTGTTCGACGTTGGTTGTGGCACCGGTGCCAACGGAAAAATGCTGGAGCAGTTTGGCCAGTTTTACGGCACCGATATGTCGCAGGAGGCGCTCCGTTTTTGTCACGAGCGGGGCCTGCAACGGTTGGCCCGGACCTGGGTTGAACATTTGTGCTTTGCGACGGACAGTTTCGATGTGATTACGGCACTTGACATGCTTGAACATGTGGATGACGACATGGCCGGCATGAAAGAACTCTTTCGGGTGTGCAAGCCGGGCGGGTTTTTGCTGGTGACGGTTCCCGCTTACGGGTTTTTATGGAGCGAACACGACGAAGCCCTGCATCACCGGCGACGCTACACGGCTTCCGAATTGCGGAACAAACTCTCCGTGGCCGGATTTGAAATCCAGCGGATCAGCTATTTTATTACGTTTCTGTTTTTTGTGGTTTTTGCCATGCGGTTTTGGCAGAACCTCCGCAAAAGCGCTGTTTCACCCAAAACCGGTTTGGTGGTGCTGCCGAAATTTATCAATCAGTGTTTAATCTGGCTGCTTGATTTGGAGCGGGTTTTGGTTCGCCTGTTTAACTTTCCTTTGGGCGTTTCCATCATCTGTCTGGCCCAAAAACCGCTGTCAGCACCTGCCTCTTCCGGAAAACGTCTGCCATGAGGTCATGTGCCATGTGCCAGTTGCCCTTTGCCAGGTTTGTAATGTGGAAACAGGTATTGTTGGGATGCGGAATTTGCTGGTGGCTGGGGTTTGCTTCGGTGGCGGGGCAGGAGGTCAAAGCCGGGAAAGAACCACCTAACCCTTTGGCACATCTGACCTTGTGCGCTGCTGCAAGCGACCGGACGGTATGTGTGATTAACACCGATGAAGGCGGGCAATGGTTCCTGGCCGGGGATGGCTATCTGACCACAAGTCTGTTGTCCGGCGAAGGGTTTCCGACCTCAAACGTAGACGAGTTGCGGGCTTCTCCCGATGGCAAATATCTGGCGGTGGTGCATTACGGCGAGGGGCATAACTGGCTGGTCGTGGTTGATTTTCAAGCCCTGGTCAATGAGCGGAAATGGATTGAGCAGGGGGAGGTGATGCCCTATCCAGGCAATCTGAGTCTGGTCGGCTGGAAGGGAAGTGCGCTGTACGTCTCGACCACGGTCCTGCTTTCTGCAATGGTGGAAACGGATGGCCGCCGTCAGGTTCCGTATCAACTGCAACTTCACAAGGAAGAGACGTTTGCTTTTGAGGTGCCGACCAAAACCATTTCCGCCGTCAATCCCAAACTGCGCGACCCAGGCCGGTATTACGGGGAAGCGCTGGTGAATCCAGGGATTTCGCTGGCTGACAAACGCGACACAATTCTTCCGGCATTGGAATATCTGAAAACCCCTTCCAGCCTGCCGTTTGTGCAAAAGGCCATCCGGCTGAAAGGGCTGGTTTCAATCCGTAAGGAATTGCAGGCGTTAAGCAACGTGCTGACGCCTGCTGACTGAACGGTACGCTGACGGTTTCAGCCTGAGTCCTGCTGAAACTGTCAGGCATGAACGGTGCTTCCCCCATGAACCTTTTTGACCGCCTGACCGAACCTGATGAACCCCGCATTCTGACTGTCTCGGAATTGACCGGGCAGATTCGCCGCCGATTGGAAGGTGAATTTTCCAACCTGACGGTCGAAGGGGAGCTTTCAAATTTTGTCCGCCACAGTTCGGGCCACTGGTACTTCACCCTCAAGGACGACAAAGCCCAAATCCGGGCCGCCTGTTTTCGCAATGCGAATCAAAAAATCCGCTTTCGTCCGGCGGATGGCCTCAAGGTTTATGCACGGGGGAAAATCTCCGTCTACGAACCGCGCGGAGACTTTCAATTGATTGTGGACCGGCTGGAACCGGTGGGCATTGGCGAGTTGCAACTGGCTTTTGAACAACTGAAAACCCGGCTTGAACAGGAGGGGTTGTTTGCCCCGGCCCGGAAACGTCCGATTCCGCTGCTTCCCAAAGCTGTCGGCATCGTCACGTCTCCCACCGGAGCCGCCATCCGCGATATCCTGCGGGTGCTGGGTCGCCGCAATAACCGGGTCAATGTGGTGTTGTATCCGGCAGCGGTCGAGGGGGACCCGGCTCCGGCTGAGATTGCCGCCGGAATCAAATATTTTAACGAACACAGGGTGGAAATTCCGGTGGAAGTGCTGATTGTCGGACGCGGCGGCGGTTCGGCTGAATCCTTGTGGGCGTTTAATGACGAACGGGTGGCACGGGCCATTTTCCATTCGGAGCTTCCAGTGATTTCAGCCGTCGGTCACGAGGTTGATTTCACAATTGCGGATTTTGTGGCTGACCTGCGGGCTCCCACCCCATCGGCGGCGGCTGAAATCGTTTCCGCCCGGCATGACGAACTGGTCACCCGGATTGAGCGCCTTTCCGCCGGACTGGAACGCACCATGCGCTATCAGTTGCTGGCGGCTCGCTCGCAGGTGCAGGAACTGACCCGCAGTGACGCTTTTGCCGATGTGCGGGCGCGGGTTCGCAATCACCAGCAACAAACGGATGAACTGGCCCTGCGGGCCGAACAGGCCCTCACCGCCCGGTTTGAAAAAAACATGCGCCGGTTTGAGCAGGCGGTGGGAAAACTCGACGCCCTGTCTCCGTTGCGGGTTTTGCAGCGAGGATATGCAGTGGCCTTTGATGCCAAAGGTGAAACCGTGCGGACTGTGACGGCGGTCACCGCTGGCGCAGCGCTTCGGGTGCGATTGGTGGACGGGGAGCTGCACTGCACGGTGACCGAAGTGACAAAAAAATCGGGTTGAAGCTGGTCACGGCTTCAACCCGAACTGAAATAAGCCAGGGGAGGAAAGAGAGAGGAGACAAAACTATGCACACGGAACATTCTCTGGCATCTTCAGTTGATTTAGGGCGTAAGAATCCCGCCAGCTTTGGAAAGTTTGAAAAATTTCCTGTTTTCCCACAATAAACTGTTTCAAATCAGGTTTGCGGGAACAAATCCGCCTGATTTCCCTCCCTTGCCGCCAGAGAGACCGTGACCTGAAGGAAGTCGTCTGCTACCTTAGAAGGTTCTGTCTTTTGTCGTCAGGTATCGGTTGCTCATCCGACAACCGGAAATTGATCTTGTTAAAGAAAAGGAAACCGTCATGTCTCGAAGTGTTCAAAATATTTCAGGTGCATCAATGAAACTCATGGGGAGTCTGGTGCTGTCCGGTGTTTGTCTGTTGACTGCCTGCGGCGAAGCCCCGCAACCGGTCTCCAAGTCGGAATCGTCGCAACCCGCCCCGGCAGGGTATGGCGCGCCGCCACAACAGGCGGCTCCGGCCACGGCTCCGGCCACCGGCCAACCTGAAGCTGCCGCCGAGTTGCCTCCGGTGCCGGAGAGTATTCAAAAGCTGGAAAAGGAATACAGCGCCAAATCAGGTGATGCCAAAGTCAAGGCGGAACTCGCCAAGGCCAAACTGGACTACGGCAATGAACTCATGTTCAAGTCGGCCCTTCCTCCCAAAATCAAATACCGGGCTGCTCTGAAAATGTACCGTGAAGTGCTGGCACTGGACCCGGCCAACGAAGAAGCTCTGAAAAACAAGGCCCAAATTGAGGACATTTACAAGAGCATGGGACGCCCGGTTCCAAGTTAAAAGGGGGGAAGTATGACCTCTGAAGACTTCATGCAGGAAGTGCTGCGCCGGATGGACGAAACCAACGTCCAGTTGGCTGAAATCAACGTCCGATTGACTGAAACCAACGCCCGGATTGATGAAACCAACGCCCGGATTGATGAAACCAATGTCCGGGTTGATGAAGTCAAAGCGGAATTAGTGGCAGTTGAAGGACGGCTGACAACTCGGATTGACGATGCCAAGGCAGAGCTACGGGCTCAAATGATTAACGACGACCATTGGGTCATGGAGGCTGCCAAGGATGTCAGTCGGGATGTGAAAGCGTTGCGGGTTGACATGCGCGATGTCAAAGTGAAAATCCTTTCTGTTGAAAAAAACCTGAAAGAAACCCGGCAGAGCCTGAATCGGGTACGCGTCGAGGTTGACGAGCATGACAACCGCTTGGAAACCCTCGAAAACCGGCTTGGCGTGTCAGAGCCATAACCGGGCAAGGGTACAGGAGGTAAAATGAAAAAAGTTCCCCAGGAAGTTTTGAAATTGCCGGTGACCGGGCTCAATCTGGATGCCAAAACCTTGGGCGGTCAAATTGCGAAAACCGGTACCTTGTTGGTTTTCCTCCGGCATTTTGGCTGACTGTTTTGTCGTGAGTGCGTAAAGGATTTACGCCGCGTCGCAACGGAAACTGCCAATTATCCGCCGGTTCTTTTTTTCTTCATGGCCGATGTGGAAGCCGGAAAACCGTTCTTTGAGTCGCTCTGGCCTGAAGCCCAGGCCGTTTCCGACCCGGAACGGCACTTTTATGATGCTTTTGGCCGCAAACATGGAACCATCGGCCAGTTTTTGAGTCCGGGAGCCCTCACCGCAGGAGTCCGGGCTTTATTCAAAGGCAATTTCATCGGGGCCCCGGTGGGTGACCCGCTCGTTATGCCGGGTTTTTTCCTGGTACGGAAAGACGGTCAGGTGGTGTGGGAATATCTTTCCGCCCATACGGGTGACCATCCCGATTTTGCCAAAATACCATTTCAGGGAAAGGACTGAGGACTGAGGACTGAGGACTGAGTTAATAATGAGAACCCTGGAAAACTCAGAGGGTTTCATTTTGTAAAAACTTTGGGAGGTCATTAACTCAGTCCCCAGTCCTCAGTCCTCAGTCCTCAAAAAATATGCTTGAACGTCTGCAAAAAATTATCGCCAATGCCGGTCTCACTTCGCGCCGCAAGGCTGAGGAACTCATCCAGGAAGGATTGGTGACCGTCAACGGACAAATCGTCACCGAACTGGGGGCCAAAGCTGACCCGGACCATGACCATATCAAGGTCAATGGCCGGTTGCTCAACACACTGCTGGAACGGAAAGAAAAAACCTATTACCTGCTCAACAAACCGAAAGGCTATCTTTCAAGCCTGTCGGACCCGGAAAAACGTCCGTTGGTGACCGCTTTTCTGCCGTCCCATGCACCCCGCGTGTACCCGGTCGGACGGCTGGATTTCAATACCGAAGGATTGCTTATTCTGACCAATGACGGTGAATTGAGTAATCTGATTACCAAAGCCGGGAAGCATTGCCCCAAGGTCTATCATGTCAAGGTCAAAGGGTCGCCCTCACCTGCTCAGGTTGAGCGGTTGATGCGCGGGCTGAAAGTCGAAGACCAGTATTTCCGCATGTCGAGTGTGGAACATCTGGAAGGTGGGGAAGGGTCCAATACCTGGTATGAAGTCACGCTGCACGAAGGCAAAAACAACCAAATCCGCAAAATGTTTGATGAAATCGGGCATTCGGTTTTGAAGCTGCGGCGGGTTGCCATCGGCCATCTGACGGACCATCGGCTGCCTTTGGGGGAAATCCGGGAACTGAGCGAAGCCGAAGTCCAGAAATTCTTCCGGGTGGCCAAGGCGGTTGAAAAAGCCAAAGCCGCTCAGGCCCGTGGCGAGGCTCCTGCCAGCCAGGCAGTCAAACCCTTGACGCCCGGTGCCAAACAGAAACTCGGCAAGCCCAAACCAATTGGCCGCGCCAAAACCGAACAGCAAAAACGGCTGACGAAAACCATCGGCAAGGATGTGAACACCAGTTTGGGGCGGAAACTGACGCGGGGCGGCAAATCAACCCGAACCCAACCCAGAGGAAAAAAACTGGGATAACCCTCGACCTTGAGCCTTGAGTTTTCAGCCTTGTGATTTTTCGATTTGTTTCTCACAGCAAACAACAATTCATATGACACGACTTTCAATTTTTGAAGAAATGTCCTGGCGTGGTCTGGTGCAGGATGTGACTCCCGAACTGCTGGACGAACTCAACAAAGGCCCGATGACGCTCTATGTCGGGTTTGACCCGACTGCAAACAGCCTGCATGTTGGAAATCTGGTGCCGCTGCTGGGTTTGGTCCGGTTCCAACGGGCCGGACATAAACCGATTGCCCTGGCTGGCGGAGGAACCGGCCTGATTGGCGACCCCAGCGGAAAAGCCAATGAACGCCAGTTGCTGGACGCCGATGCCGTGGCCGCCAATATTGCCGCGATTACCAAAATCCTGGAAAAGTACCTTGATTTCGACGGTGAATGCGCCGCCAAGGTCGTCAACAACTACGATTGGTTGAGCCGGATTTCAACCATTGACTTCCTGCGCGATGTCGGCAAGCACTTCACCATCAACTCCATGCTCGGCAAGGAGTCGGTCCGGGGCCGGATGGAGACGGGAATTTCGTTCACGGAGTTCAGCTACATGTTGTTGCAGGCGCGTGACTTTCAGGAATTGTTCGAACGTTACGGCTGCCGCTTGCAAGTCGGTGGCAGTGACCAATGGGGCAATATGACCGCCGGAATTGAGTTGATTCGGCGGACCTGTGGCGAATCGGCCTATGCCTTGACCATGCCGTTGGTGACCAAAGCCGATGGAACCAAGTTTGGAAAGACTGAGTCCGGGGCGGTCTGGCTGACGGAAGACCGGACCTCGGCTTATGAGTTTTACCAATTCTGGTTCAACACGGATGACCGGGATGTGATTCGTTACCTGAAAACCTTCACATTTTTGCAGGAGGAGGAAATTGCCGCCCTGGAGGTCCAATTGCGGGAACACCCGGAAACCCGCACTGCCCAAAAGACCCTGGCCGTTGAAATGACCACCTTCATTCACGGCAAAACGGCTGCCGACCATGCCATTGCTGCCTCACGGGTGCTGTTTGGGGAAGCAATTGAAAACATCTCTGAAGACGCCCTGCTTTCGATTTTCCGGGATACACCCTCAACCGACATCGAATCCGCCCGTTTTACCGATGGCATGATTCCGATTACGGATTTGGTGGTGGCCACAGGGTTGGCTTCCTCCAAAGCCGATGCCCGGCGAACCATCGAAGGCGGCGG
Source organism: Blastocatellia bacterium (assembly GCA_019695185.1). GTDB lineage: Bacteria > Acidobacteriota > Blastocatellia > Chloracidobacteriales > Chloracidobacteriaceae > JAIBAN01. The sequence goes on from JAIBAN010000001.1 coordinate 66,913, forward strand.
GATTTCCTTCAACAATGTCCGGGTTACTTCGCCACAGGAACGGATTGCCCGCGAACGGTTTGTGGGCGGACGGTACGGCGTGTTGCGCAAAGGGGCGAAAAATTACCACATCGCCCGGATTCTGGAATAAAGAGACTTGGGAGGCTTGGGAGGCAAAGGGGAGTTTAAAGGATTTTCGGGAAAAAAGAACAAAGAACAGGTTTTTTACTCGGTCTTTTGACATCCGGCTTCCGCTTTTTTAGACTTCCCAAACTTCTCAAGACTCCCAAGACTTCAAGATTTTCAGGACCGGTTTTTTTATGCGGATTCAGAGTAAAACACGCAGCCGGGTAGCTTCCGAGCCGACACTTTCGACTCCTGACATACTTAAAATCATCCAGACTGAAATGGCGCGCAAACGTCCATTCCGGTTACGGTTGTATGGGACAAGCATGCATCCGACGATTCGCAACGGTTCATGGATTACCATCGAACCCGTAGGACCGGAAGACATGCGGGCCGGTGACATCCTGCTGTTGGCCTCCAGCAGTCAGACCGCGATGGTTCATCGCCTGCAACGAGTCGAACGCTCCGAAACCCGCACGTTGCTCTACACGCAGGCCGACGCCGCCGAGAAACTTGACATTCCGGTACCGCTCTCCCATCTGGTGGGCCGGGTGAGCCAGATTGAACATGCCGGAATGCAGGTTGACCTGACAACCTGGTGGCAACGGGTTCGCTCACTTGTCATTGGCTGGAAATCCCGTTGGCGTCTGTGGCGCGCCAAACACCAATAAATCATTTGCGATTTGCGATTGACCATTTGCCACCTGCCATTCACCAATGGCAGGTGGCAAATGGTTTACAGTATCAGCCAGACGTGTTTTCCCGCATCCAGGACCAGTTCCGCGTGCATCCGGTCAATCAGTTCCATTCCATATTTTGTCAAAAATGAAAGCAGATTGAGGTCGCGCTCCTGTTTGTCACCAGCCGGATAGAGCGCCGTTACCGCCCGTTCAAGCTGCCGTTTGGTGGCGTCCTCAGCCTGTGCCCGGCTGTTCAGGAACCGGGTTTGCAGGTGTTGGAGCTGGTAAAAGATTTTCTCTCTGGTCTGGGTCATGGCTTTGGCCAGAGTTGGGTCGCTCCGTTCCAGGCTTTGCTCCAGTTTTTCAAGCTGGGCGGTAAAGAGGTTTTCGGTTTCGTGAAACAAATCCGCCGTGCCGGTATCCAGCACCTCCGTCAGCACCCGCCGCATGAGGACAGTTTCCCCTTGGGTCACATCAATCAATGGAAAATGGAATTTCTCAAAAACTTTGGCATGCCGCCGTTCCACCAGTGTCAGGCCGGAACGCACCCAGCGCACGGGCGCGACCCGCTGGAGGTGGTCGTAAATCGGCTGGGACTGAGCCAGATAGGCGAGTTCGGCAGGGCCAATGACCTGGGCCACGGTGGGAAACAGCACATCCTGAATGATGGGCCGGAGCAGGGCATTGGGGGTCAGGCGGAGCGGCTCGGTCGCAAAGATTTCCAACAACTGAGCGGCAGAATACGAAACACTGCTTTCGGTTTTGGGGTGAAACCGCCCTTCATTTTGGGTGAGGGCGGTGCGGGTACCGTCAATTTCAAGAAAGACCAGTGACTGGTTGGCATCGGTTCGCACCTGGGCATGATAGCCGGCAGCCGTCAGGGCTTCGGAACGGGACACAATCTGTGCCGCCAATTCCGGTGCGTGATTGACCGCAGCCGCGATGACCGGTTCTGCCAGCCGTTTCAGCCGCTCGTCACGCGGGTCCACCAAAATCAAACCAAAGCGGGTAAACAGATGCGTCATCCAGCGGGCAAAGGCATCGCACCAACCTGCTCCCGACTGGTAGGCGGCGTTCAGTGCCGTCAATACCTCCGGCGTAAATTCAGTTTCGGGCAATCCTGTCTTGAGTGCTTCCAGGGCGGCTTCCACTTCGCTGCCAAAATTCAAAGCCCCGACCGGTGGCGTGGTGGCAAAGGTTCCTTCATACCGGACGACGGCGCGCGCGCCGTCACGGGTGAGAACGGCTGTGTGATGGACTTCTTCAAAGTCATGGTCTTCGCTGGCAATCCAGAACACCGGAACAGTTGGCTGCCCGGCGGCAGTCAGGCTTTGAGCCAGCCGAATCAGGGTCAATGCCTTGTACACACTGAGCAGCGGGCCGCCAAAAAGCCCGGCTTGCTGTCCGCCCACCACCGCAACCGTCCGTTCGTCAAGCAACCGTTTGATAGCGGCCTGCGTCGTCTCGCTGGAGCCCCATTGGGCGTTTTGCCCGGTCAGGACCTCAACCAGCGTTGCCCGGTCAAAAGATTGAGCGGCAATTCGCGGAGCCAGTTCCAGCAGATTCTCAGTTGAAAGGGTTTGGGGGGAAAGGTCCGGGTAAAACGGCTGAAGGGTTGCGGCAGCCTTCAGGTAGTCCAACAGCAAGGCTGAATTGCCGGGAAACTCATGCAGGTGCGAAACCAAAACGGAGGGATTCGGTTGGGGGGTGGGAGCAGTCACAACGTGTTCCTTTCACAAAAAATATGAAGGGCGCATGGTGGCGGCAGTTCCTGACTGACGCAAGCCATGTTGCCAGATTTCGGAAAGGAGTCGGCTGGTTCGATGATTTATATACAAAACTTTTTCAATTTCGTGTGGCGAACCATGGAGCATCCGCTTTTCAAACTCGGCCAGACGCCAATTTCATTATGGACGGTGCTGTATGTCATTGTCTTTACCGTCATCCTGATGAAACTGACACAGCGGCTGAAACATTGGTTGGTCAGCTTGATTCTCACCCGGCGGCACATTGATGTCGGAGTCGGCGAAGCCGCCGGTTCCATTGCCCGCTATGTGGTTTTGGTGGTTGGGCTGATGGTGGTTTTTCAGACGGTCGGAATTGACCTCAGTACCGTCATTGCGCTGGCCGGAGCCCTGGGAATCGGAATCGGGCTTGGGTTGCAGAACATCACCAACAATTTTGTCAGCGGTTTGATTATCCTCTTTGAACGACCAATTAAAATCGGTGACCGGATTGAGGTGGGCAGTGTCAACGGCGACGTGGTTGACATTTCCCCCCGCTCAACCACGGTGGTTACCAATGACAATATTGCGATTATCGTTCCGAATTCAGAGTTCATTTCATCGCGGGTCATCAATTGGAGCTACCGGGACCGGCAGGTGCGCTTCAATTTTCCGATTGGAGTTTCTTACAGCGCCAACCCGGACGAGGTCCGCACCCTGTTGCTTGAGGTTGCTGCGGAACATCCGGGCGTTCTCAAAAATCGCAAGGCGGATGTGTTGTTGCAGGAATTCGGTGCCAGCTCCATCAATTTTGTTCTGCGGGTCTGGACGCAAAGCTACACACAAACGCCCGGTGTGTTGCGAAGTGAGCTGAATTTCGCCATTCTGCAAAAATTCCGGCAACACGGTATTGAAATTCCGTTCCCGCAACGGGATATTCACATTCGAAGCAGTGCCATTGAACTTAAACCCAGCTTGAAGAACTGAAGCCTGAGGACTGAAAGCCGGTTTGGGGCCAACGCAGATACGATTTCTTTTTCTGCCTTGATGCCTCCTTCCGACCTCGGTTCGACAACTCACCCAGACAAGGAAACCCACGTACATGAAACGACTTGCAGCCATTCTGGTGCTTGGAATGATGATGATGACTTCACTTTCTGCCGCAGTGCCGCCCTCGGATGACAAAAAATTTGAGGAACTGGCCGCCCAATACATCGAGCAGTCGCTCAAACTCAATCCGGAAGGTGCCACCATTCTCGGTGACCACCGCTTTGACAGCCAACTGACGGACCGGAGCGCCGCCGCCTTCAAACGGATTTTGCAATACAACCGGGAAACCCTGAGCAAATTGAATGCTTTCAAACCGGAGCGGTTAAGTGCTGTGAACCGGGTTGATTACCGGATTTTGCAAGCGAGTGCCGAGGCCGCGATTTTTGACATCGAAACCATTCGGGATTACGAATGGAATCCGCTTTCCTACAATATTGGCGGCGCATTGTTTTCTTTGGTGGCCCGCGATTTCGCCCCGCTCAAAAACCGCCTCCAGAGCGTCAAGGAACGGCTCAAAGGCATTCCCACGGTGGTGGCCCAGGCCAAAACCAATTTGAAGAATCCGCCGAAAATCTATACGGAAACCGCTATTTCCCAAAACAAGGGCAATATTGGTCTGGTCAAAGAGGAGTTGAATGAGTTTCTGAAGGACGTTCCGGAACTCAAAGCCGAATTTGCCCCCTTGCAGGAAGCTGCTGCAAAATCATTGGAAGAGTATGGCATTTGGCTGGAAAAGGACCTGTTGCCGCGCTCAAACAGGGATTTCCGGATTGGGGACGCCAATTTTCGTAAAAAGCTGCGGTACTCGCTCGAATCGGATTTAACCAAGGAGGAAGTGCTCAAGCGGGCTGAAACGGAACTGGTCAAAACCACGGACGAACTCTATGCAACGGCGCTTCCGCTCTATAAAAAGTTTTTCCCGGCGGTCACGGAAGAGGCCAAGTTGAAGGACAAAAAACACGTCATCAAGTCGGTTCTCGACAAACTGGCGGAAACCCGTCCCAACAACGACACCATTGTTCCGATGGCCCAAAAATCCCTGGCCAATTGCACGGAATTCGTGCGGAAAAACAATCTGATGACGGTTCCGACCGAACCGCTCAAAATCATCGTCATGCCCGAATTTCAGCGTGGGTTTTCGGTTGCCTACTGCGAGTCGCCGGGAGCGCTCGAAAAAAACGGTGAGACGTTTTATGCCATTTCCCCGACCCCGAAAGACTGGACGGCTGGCAGAGTCGAGTCCTTCTTTAAGGAATACAACCAGTATATGGTTGAGAACCTGACCGTTCACGAGGCCATGCCGGGACATTACCTGCAACTGGTTCAATCCAATAAATTTACGGCCCCAACCAAAGTGCGGGCGATTTTCCAGAGCGGCATCTTTGCCGAAGGCTGGGCGACCTACACAGAACAACTGATGGTGGAAAAAGGGTACGGCGGTCCTGAAGTCAAAATGCAGCAGCTTAAAATGCGGTTGCGGCTGATTATCAACTCCATCATTGACCAGAAAATCCATACAGCGGGAATGACTGAAAAGGAAGCCATGGATTTGATGATGAACCAGGGATTTCAGGAAGACGGCGAAGCCGCCGGAAAATGGCGGCGGGCGTGTCTTTCTTCGGGCCAGCTTTCGACCTACTTTGTAGGAAACATTGAAATCAATGAAATCCGCAAAGCCTATGAAGCCAAACATGGAACCGGCGACATGAAAAAAATGCACGACACGATGATGTCGTTCGGGACGATTGCGCCCAAGTATGTCAAGGAATTGATGGGACTCTAAACAACAGGACTGAGGACTGAGGACTGAGGGCCGAGTAATTTTGGTTGCAATTGATACATTTCAGTCAACTGCATGGAACAACTCAGTCCTCAGTCCTCAGTCCTCAGTCCTCAGTCCTCAGCCCTCAGTCCCGTTTTATTCTTCATCTGATGAATTCATTCCAACGAAAACTCAAGCGGGCACTGGAACTGGGTCCGCGTCTGGTGCTGGCCGAAATCCAACGGCGGAGCGGTCATGCGCTTTCCCTGCGCTGGCGGCGCTTGCGGGCGGCGGTTCGTCCGCCTACGCTTTCGGGGCGGCAACTGGAAGCCTTACTGCCCAATCTGTCACGCTCGGAGTGGCTGGAGCATTTTACCACCCGGACCGCTCCGGTCATCTTTCCCGGTGTCAGCGACCTTCCAAAAACAGCGAAACTTGTCCGGGAACATTGTCCAAATGCCGTCGCGGCAACCATCCGAACGGCGGAAGCTGCCTGCGAACACCGGTTTTTCTACTTTTCACATGAATTTGCCCATAGCCTGACTGAAATTGACTGGCTGTCCGGCTGGCCTCAGGCCCATTACACCGCAATTGTTTATGGAGCCGGGCGGGTTCCTCCGAAAGACATCAAACTCACGTGGGAGTTAGGGAGGTTTCAGCACGCCAATGCACTGGGGCGAGCGTATGCTTTGACGGGTGAGGCCCGCTTTGCCGAGGCGTTCTGGAGCCAGCTTGAATCTTTTGACCGGCAAAATCCCTGCGAATTTGGCCCGCATTGGCTGTGTGCCATGGAAGTTGCCATCCGGGCGGTCAATCTGTGTCTGGCATTTTATTTTTTCAAAGACGCTCCCGGCTTGAATTCCGAACGATTGGCCCGGTTGCTGCGGATGCTGGCCGAGCATGGGCGTTTTATCGAAGCAAATTTGGAAAATTCGCACCATGTCACCAGCAATCACTACCTTTCGGATTTGGTCGGATTGCTTTTTCTGGGGGTTCTCTTTCCGGAATTTTCCCGGAGCCAAGCTTGGCGGGAGATGGCCTGGCGGGAAATCCTGGTCGAGTTGGACAAACAGGTGTACCCGGAAGGGGCAAATTATGAAGCTTCCATCAGTTATCACCGGCTGGTGACGGAACTGTTCCTGTATGCGCTTGAGCTGGGGGAAAGCAATGGCCTGGAAGTACCACCTTTTGCCCGCGAACGGCTTTCCGCCATGTTTGATTTTGTCCGGCATTATCTGAAACCGGACGGCCATGCCCCTCAGATTGGAGACACCGACAACGGGCAACTGGTGGTCTGGGCCGAACGTCAGCCGACTGACCATTCCTATCTGCTGGCCCTGGCCGGTTCTGTTTTCCGGGCTTCGGAGGTTGGGTTTCGGGAACCAGGAAGGAATCCTGTGGCCGAATCCGAAACCGAGGCCATCTGGTTTCGGGGAAACCTGCCTGCCGACACAGCGGAGCCTCCTTTTTCAAAGGCGTTTGCGGAAACCGGAATTTACCTGCTCCGGGACCGGGATGATTATTTGGTGGTGGATTGCGGTGACAATGGCATTGGCGGGCACGGCTCCCACGGGCACAACGATGCACTTGGAATCGAGGTTTTTACGGCAGGGCGAACATGGCTGGTTGACCCTGGAACCTATACCTACACCGGGGATTTGGAGGCCCGTGATAGATTCCGTTCAACGGCGTATCACACCACGGCGCGCGTTGACGGTGCTGAAATCAACCCGATTGTGAAAGGGACCCCGTTTGCGCTGGGCAGCAACGTCAAACCGCGCGTAACTGTCTGGAAAAGCTCTCCCACGGAAGACATGCTCGAAGCCGAACACGACGGCTTTATGCGCCTTTCACACGGTGTCACCCACCAGCGGAAAATTGTTTTTGCCAAACCCAACCGCGAATGGATTGTCGAGGACCGTTTTATCGGCACGGATTCCGAGGTTGAGCATACCATTGAGCTTTTCTTTAATTTTGATCTCGGAATTGAACTGGTGCGGGTCACTCCGCGTGAAATCAAGGCCAAAGATGAGGCTGGACGTGAGTTTTTCATCCAGTTGGTGCATGCCTCCGCTCCCATTCAGGCAGAATCAACCGAACGCTGGGTTTCCCAGGGCTATGGTCAGCGGGCGGCTTCCGTCGGGGCCAAATGGGAAATCAGGCGCAGGATTCCAGTCATTGTGACCTGGAGGGTGTTTGGCAAAAGATAAAGTCTTGGGAGTCTTGGGAGTCTTGGGAGTTGTGGGAGTCAAGGAAATTTGTCACCTTGTCAACCTTGCCGGTTTTTTTGACTCCCAAGACTCCCAAGACTCCCAAGACTCCCAAGACTCCCAAGACTCCCAAGACTCCCAAGACTCCCAAGACTCTCAAGACTCTCAAGACTCCCAAGACTTCTTCACGGTCCGAAATTGACAGCCTTCCTCCAGCACAGTAACATTCGCCGACTTCTTTATTTCATCCCACCTTACAGCTTTCTCAAGAGTTACGAGGTTTTTTATTTGTGGCTACCCTGGGGTCCGAACTCAAGCAACTGCGTGAAGCAAAGGGTTTGACGTTGACCGATTTGGCTGAATCAACGCGCATTGGCATCCGGTTTTTACAGGCAATCGAATCGGATGACTATAAATCACTTCCCGGCGGGTTGTTTAACCGGTCGTTTATCAAAGCCTATGCACGTGCCGTTGGGCTGGACGAAGACAATGCTTTGTTGGCCTATCAACGGCAGACCGGTGCGACTGCGCCGCTCTCGGATGCGCCGCTCAATACGGTTCCTGCCTATACAGTTTCACGGTCATCAGGTTTGCACGATGTCAATCTGGTTCCGTCAGCCACTGTGCTGGTGATTTTAGGAGTTTTGGGGGTTGGCGCGTGGGCCATTTACAGCTACCTCCACCGCTTGCCACCGGCCCCGGCCCCGGCCCCGGTGGTCAATACCACACCGCCGCAGACCACGGCTCCGGTTGACCCCAATGCCACACCGCCAATCTTGAACGGAGGCGTCAACCCGTTGCCGCCAACCCAACCGGGGCAACCGACGCCTCCTCCGGCTACGCCAACCGCTCCGATTCTACTGGAACTGACGGCCACCAACCCTTGCTATGTCAAAGCCGACCCGGATGGGAAACTGCAAGCCGGTGGCATTATCAAAGCCGGGGAAACCAAACAGATTGAGGCGCAGGAAAAATTAATGCTGCGGGTCGGAAAAGTTGATGCCGTGACAGTCAAGCTCAACGGCAAAGATATTACCCTGCCATCAACCGACAAAATCAAATCAGATGTGTTGATTTCGCTTAAAGACGGTGTGCCGGTGATTGAGCAGATTAAACGCAAAATCCCGGTCAACAAACCGGCTGCCCCAGACGGTGGAGGTGCCACAACCACGCCGACTCCCACCACCGGGAATCCACAGTAGTTTTCCCAGGCGGCCCCGCAACCGGTTGGAGACGATAAATCCGGAGTTCAGTTTTCAGCTTTGGTGGCTGGCACCACCGGGCTGACAGGCTGAACTCCAAATGTTTTGGGGACAAATGGCGGTGTGTGTGTGAAATCTGTCTCGGAACAGGCTCAACAATTGGTTGTCTTTATGCGGCGGCAGGGATGGTGCCTGGGGGGAATCTTCCTGGCCACTGTTGGCTTGGCGGCCTGGGCCTGGGCAGTGCGGGTTTTATATGGGATTCAGGTGCCATTGGTAGCCGAAATCAGACAAATCCGGCTGAGTGCGGCTGCCGTCGGGGTTGCCCTTGAACAGGTGATTATCCCGATTGTCTTGTTTTACGGGTTTTGCCGCACTGGTTTCTTTCATCGGCTCATCAGCGAGGAACTGGCCCCGGCTGAAAAATACCGGTTGGTGCTGGTGTTGGTACTGGGGCAATGCCTGACCTTGGGGACGGCCCTGGGAGTCGAAGTTTGGGTGCGCCAGCCGCTTGTCTCGTTTGGTTTTTTGATTGTTTTGATTGGTGGTTTTCTGGGTGGCTGGTCAGTTGGCTTGTGGCTGGGAGGGGTGACCTGCGCTGTCAGGGTCGGGGTTCACTGGTATCTTTTCCCTGAAACCGGTGTCATGGCTCATACGCTGGGAAATTTGTGGGGGCTGGCTGCCATCTGGGCCGGATTGGTGGCTGGGCTGACTGCCCGACTCCTTGGTATTTGGCGCTTTGAAGCAGGGGTGGCGTTTTTCTTCGGGTTGGTCATGGATGGCGTCGGGGGGCTGGCAATGGCGATTGCCGCACCCCAACCAAACCTGTTTACCCATAATCTGATGGCCAACATGCTGGTTTCAGGCCTTGCCCTGGCGATGGTGTCATTACTGGTGCGAAGTGTTGAGGCCGAAGTCTCACAACGGAAAGCAGAAGCCGCAGAGCTTTCCCGCACCCAATCGGAATTGCGGGCCTTGCGGGCACAAATCAATCCGCACTTTTTTTTCAACGCGCTCAATACCATCCGGTACTTTGTCCGGATTGACCCGGAAGCTGCCCGTGCCTTGCTGCTCAGTCTTTCCGAGGTTTTTCAACGGGCGTTGAGAGCGGGGGATTTTGTTCCGCTCCGCAGTGAAATCAGTTATGTCGAGGCGTATCTCTCGATTGAAAAAGCCCGATTGGACAAGCGTCTGCACATTATCTGGTCGTTGCTCGGCACCGAAGGAAAAATTCAGGATACCCCGTTGCTTGACAACACGGTGCCAACCTTGATTTTGCAGCCGATTGTGGAAAACGCCATCATTCACGGGATTGCCAAGAAGGCCGAAGGGGGAACGCTTCGGATTGCCATTGACCAGGCGGACGGCAACCTGTTGTTGCAGGTGGCAGATGATGGAATCGGCATTGAACCCAATCGGTTGGAAGAAATCCTGCATTCCGGGCAAGGGAAGGGGACCTCAATTGGGCTCAAAAACGTGGACCGCCGCTTGCGGGTCATGTACGGTGAACATTACAAACTGGTGATTAAATCACAACCTGGACATGGAACCTGGGTTCAGATCAAAATCCCGCTCGAAATCCGCCAACCGGGAAAACTCGAATTTCGAGGCCGGTTCGATTCATTGCCCAAATATCGGGTGGACCATTCAGTAAAATAGGGTTCAGGGTTCAGGGTTCAGGGTTTTCGAATACCGAAATTTTGAGGATCCGCTTCAAGTCTCAAAACTCAGAACCCAAGAAAAGCTCCTGAACCCTGAACCCTGAATCCTGCCAAACCTATGCGAATTCTGATTGTTGATGACGAAATGCCTGCCCGTGGTGAGTTGCGTTACATTCTGGGAATGATTGCGCCGGACGCCATTGTTTTTGAAGCAACAAACGGGATAGAAGCGCTTGACCTGATCGAACGGGAACCGATTGATGTCGTGTTTCTTGATATCAACATGCCAGGAATGAACGGTTTGACTGTGGCAGCCCAGATTCTGGACGGTCCTCAGCCTCCGCTGGTGGTTTTTGCAACAGCGTATGACGACTATGCGTTGCAGGCGTTTCAACTGGCGGCGCTTGATTATGTGGTCAAACCTTTTGATGAACGCCGCTTGCAGCAGACCGTCGAACGAATCACCCAAACTTTGCAGGAGCGGGCACTCCTGGCCCAGCGGCACAGTTCCTTGCGGGAGTTTCTGCATAAATCCGAAACGCCCATGAGCGGTCTTAAAAAATTGTGGGCCGAGCGGGCGGATGAAGTCCAGGTGCTGGTGGATTTTCAGGACATTGCCTGGGTCGAGGCAGAAGAAAAAATGGTCTATATCTGCACGGCGATGGGGGAAAAACTGGCCGTCCGGTATACCCTCAAGGACCTCGAAACCCGATTAAGCGGAAATAATTTTGTGCGGGTTCATAAGGGTTACATTGTCAATCTGAACTATATCGGCGAGGTTGTCACCTGGTTTTCAGGTTCCTATGTGATTCGCCTGACCGACCGCAACCGGACGGAAATTCCCATGTCCCGTCGCTATGCCGCCCAATTGAAAAAGGAAACCGGGCTGCATTAGCAGCGACATGTTGTTGCTTTTGTTTGTGATGAGTTGTCATCACTCTCCACTATAACCTACAAATTGCCGAATTCGGCGACAAGTCACCGCACTCCAAAGCGGCGACATGCGCCGCATTCCAAGTTTTCAATCTCTTCCTCAGTCCTCAGTCCTTTGCCTAATGAATCGGCCCTTTGCGGTCACGTAACAAGCCTCCCGGATGGCTGTTCAGCACGGCCCGGATTTCAGCCAAAATGGAAAGGGCGATTTCTTCGGGTGTTTCTGCACCAATATCCAATCCGATTGGGCCAAAAATCCGGGAGCGTTCTGCTTCGGTCAGAGAGATTCCGGCTTGGGAAAGTTCTTCCAGCAATTGGTCGGTTCGGCGTTTGGGACCAAGCAACCCAAGATAGGACAAAGGTTTGCGGGCAAGTGTCCGCAACAGTTCAGCATCCCGTTGGAAATTATGGGTCATGAGAACTGCCACGGTGCGGGCTTTGGGGGGGGATTTCTCAGCAAGAGCCTCAGGTGTGCAGCACCACACTTCGTCAGCTTCGGGAAACCGGTCGGCACGGGCAAAACCAGGCCGATGGTCCGCAACTGTGATGTGCCAGCCCAGGTCTTTGGCAAACCGCACCAGTGGCACCGCATCGTAGCCGGCTCCGCAAACCAGCAGCCGGATTTGCGGCTGGACCCATTCAATAAATGCCTCAATCCGGCCTTCCGGCAACTGAAAGGGAAGTGTCACCGATTCCTGTGACCGTAACGTTTTGGTGGCATCGTCCAAAACCAGCTTGGCCAGTCGGGGATTGTGAATTCCACTGACAACCGTTTCGTCATCGCGCAGAACCAGTCGGATACCCCCTTTGACTTTGGCTTGATTTTCAACCGAAAAGACGGTTGCCATCACACCGGAGCGGTGTTGGTCGATACATTCTTTCAGAAACGCCAGCCCATCGGGTTTGGTGCTGGCCGGAACCCGCTCAATCAAAACTGTAACAGAACCGTTACATCCTAATCCCAACCCCCACACGATGTCGGCGTTGGCTTGGGAATCATAAGTGATGGTGATGGGGTCGCCGGTTCGCATGACGTTTTGCGCCCGTTCAAACACATCGCTTTCGAGGCAGCCGCCACTGATGGCACCTATCATGCGGTTGTCGGCGGTGATGAGCATCCGGGCTCCGGCCCGGCGATAGACCGAACCGGTGGTTTTGACCACGGTTGCCAGGGCGGCCACGCCTCCAGTCTGCTCAATGGCACGGGCGGCGGTGAGAATTTCAAGAAGGTCTTTCATTTTTTTGAGTCTTGGGAGTCTTGGGGGGCTTGGGAGTCTTGGGAGTCAAAGACAAGTGACAAGTGACAAGTGACAAGTAGCAAGAAAAATCCTGTTACTGTTTACCTGTCACTGTTTACTTCTTCAGACTCCCAAGACTCCCAAGACCCCCAAGACTCTCAAGACTTATGCTTTCAGGTCTTCCGGTCGAATCGGCAACCGGCGAATCCGCTTGCCGGTGGCGGCAAAAACAGCGTTGGCGACCGCCGGGGCAATCGGGGGCAGTCCGGGTTCGCCAATGCCGGTCGGGTTTTCCGCACTCGGCACAACATGAACCTCGACCACCGGGGTTTCGTCCATTTTGGTGATTTCGTAATCGTCAAAATTCCCTTGCTGGACCTGCCCGTTTTCAATGGTAATCCGGCCTTTGAGCGTGGGGCCCAGCCCATCGGTGACAGCACCCTGGATTTGGGCCACCAGCATGTCCGGATTGATGACGATGCCGCAGTCAGCCGCACAAACCACCCGATGAACCTGGATGGAACCTTCCTCCGTGACGGAAATCTCGACGACTTCAGCCACGAAACTGCCAAAGGACATGTGACAGGCAATGCCGCGAAACCGGCCTTTGGGTAATGGCTTGCCCCAACCGGCTTTTTCGGCGGCCAGATTGAGCACGGCCAACAGCCGGGGTGATTTCTCCAGATGGGCTTTGCGAAACTCGTAAGGGTCTTTCCCTGCCGCAGTGGCCATTTCATCAACGAAGCATTCGTGGACAAAGGCGTTTTGCGTGTTATAGACCGAGCGCCACCAGCCGGTTGGAATGGCGGTGTTGGCCATCACATAATCCACGTTGAGGTGGGGAACGTGGTACTGAATGGTCGCGGCACCTTCAACGGCTGCTTCGTCAAGGCCGTTTTTGATTTGGTCCGGCCAGCGCTGACCCACAATCGAAGGTGCGACAATCCGGTGATTCCAGGCTGTCAGATTGCCTTTGGCATCCAGTCCCGCGCTGATGGTGTGATAACTCGCCGGACGATAAAAATCATGCTGCATGTCGTCCTCGCGGGTCAAAATGACTTTGACCGGCGTGCCCACTTCTTTGGAAATGCCAATTGCCTCAATGGCCGCATCCGGTTCAGCCCGGCGGCCAAACCCGCCGCCCAACAAAGTCACATTGACCTTGATGGCAGTGGCCGGAAGCTGGGTAATGGCCTGGGCTGCCTGGACCATAAACTGTGGAAACTGGGCTCCGGCCCAGATTTCACAGGAATCTTTCTGCACGTAAGCCGTGGCATTGATGGGTTCCATCGTGGCGTGGGCCAGGAAAGGAACTTCAAACACGGCTTCCAGTTTCTTGGCGACAGATTTCATCCCTTCGGCTCCGGCCCCCTCTTTGCGGGCGACGGCAGCGGTTCCGGATGCCTTTTCTTTCAGCATTTTGCTAATGGCGGCACTGTTCAGTGAAGCGTTGGGGCCTTCGTCCCATTTGATTTCAAGCGCCCGGCGGCCTTGCATGGCCTGCCAGAAGGTATCGGCCACAACGGCCACGCCGCTGGGGATTTGCAGGACATGTCTGACACCGGGAACGGCTTTGGCTTTGGAGCCGTCAAAACTGGCCACTTTTCCGCCAAAGACCGGGCAGCGGGCGACCACTGCCGTCAACATGCCCGGCACTTTCACATCAATTCCGTAGATGGCCGAACCATCCACGATTTTGGGATTGTCCACCCGTGCGGTTTTCTTGCCGATAATTTTGAAGTCTTTCGGGTCTTTGAGCGGGACTTCCTTGGGAACGGGAACCTTGGCTGCCGCTTCGGCCAGTTCGCCGTAGCTCAGTCGTTGATTGCCTTTGGAATTGATGACAAATCCGGCTTCGGTCCGGCAGGCTGCCGGTTCAACGCCCCACTTTTGCGCAGCCGCAGCCACCAGCATGGCACGGGCGGTGGCTCCGGCATTCCGGAGCGGTTTCCACGAAGTCCGAATGCTCGAACTGCCACCCGTTCCCTGGTTGCCATGTTTGGTGGAATGGCCCGGTGCATGTTCGACTTTGACCTTGTTCCAGTCAGCGTCAAGCTCCTCCGCCACAATCATAGGGAGCGAAGTCCGAATGCCCTGACCCATTTCCGCTTTGGCTGCAAAGATGGTGACGGTGCTGTCCGGCGCAATCGTAACCCAGGCGTTCAGGGTTTGGGCGTCAACCGCAGCCGCTTCGGTTACATCCAGCTTCCCTCCGCCGGGCAAATGGCAGCCCAGGACCAGACCGGTTCCGGCGACAAAACTGACTTTCAGAAAATCACGACGATTCAAACCTGATGCAGCCATTATTTTTTCCCTCCTTCCGCAGCACGGTGGATGGCACCTTTAATCCGTTGATAAGTGCCACAGCGACATAGGTTTCCGGCCATTGCCGTATCAATGTCGGCATCCGTTGGTTTGGATTTGCGGCCCAGCAGGGCTGCTGCCGACATGATTTGCCCCGGCTGGCAAAAACCACATTGCGCCACGCCGTCCTCCAGCCAGGCAAGCTGCAAGGGATGGCTGTGGTCGGCGGAAAGTCCTTCGATGGTGGTGATTTTCTTGTTGGCCACTGTGTCCATTGGTGCCGAGCAGGAACGAATCGGTTTTCCGTCCACATGCACCGTACATGCACCACACAGACCGCGCCCGCATCCATACTTGGTTCCCGTGAGTCCTAAAATATCGCGCAAGACCCAAAGCAGCGGAGTATCCGGTCCGACCTCTACCGTTTGCTCTTTGCCGTTGACTGTCAATTTGAACGAAGCCATGCCACGCCCCTTTCTCTGCTTTCAATTGGCAATTCTTTTTGAGTTGATTGTGATTGGAGTATTTGGTCCCAATGAGGCCGCCATTGTACATTGAATCCCGTGGCTGCGGGCAAATACTCCTGAAAATTATTTGTAAAAACGCCACCCCTGCTCCGAAAGGAAACCCTGATTTGTGAGTACCTTTTCAATCTCGTTGCGGCAACATCTCCGTCAGTTTCCTCAGGCTTTTCTAACGTGGCCCTCGCTGCCGGAATGGCTCTGGTGTGGCGGTGCCAGTCTGATGTATCTGGCGATGGTCCTTCCGCTTGGGTTTTTAACCGGGTTTCTTCGTCCGGAGGTGATGGCCGGTTCCGAATGGAAGCTGGTGGGGGTTGCCGGTTGGCTGGCCGTCAAGCCCTGCCTGTTTGAAGAGGCTTTTTTTCGGGTTTTGCTCCTGCCGCACCGGTCACTATCGCTTGGCAAACGGCCTGTTTTCATCATTTCCGGGGTGAGTCTGACGGTTTTTGTTGTGGCCCACCCACTCAACGGGTTATGGTTGAAACCGGCGGCTTTTCAGGTTTTCAGCAGTCCGGTGTTCCTCACACTGGCTGCGTTGCTTGGCCTGACGTGTACGGTCCTCTACCGAAAAACCGGTTCGGTCTGGCCTTGTGTTGTGCTCCATTGGGTAACGGTCGTGATGTGGATTCTTTTTTTGGGCGGGCGGAATCTTCTGCTCGGCCTGCGACCGTAGCCTGTTGTGGTTTCCATTCCAAATTTTTCCAGACTGTCAATTCCCAGATTTTTATCCGTGAAAGACGTGGAGAAATGCGAAGCGATTGGAATTGCTTCGTGTTTCTTTAGGTGTCCCTGGTGGATGAAAGAACAAATCTTATGTTTGATTACATCATTGTTGGTGCAGGTTCGGCGGGTTGTGTGTTGGCCCATCGGTTAACTGAGAACCCGCAGGTCAAGGTGCTGCTGCTCGAAGCCGGCGGCCCTGACACGAGGCAGGAAATTCACATTCCCGCCGCTTTTTCCAAGCTTTTCAAAAGCGATTGCGATTGGGCTTACCATACCGAGCCTCAAGCCGGATTGAATGGTCGGAAACTGTTTTGGCCCCGTGGCAAGACGCTGGGCGGGAGCAGTTCCATCAATGCCATGATTTACATTCGCGGTCATGCCCGTGATTACGACCATTGGGAAACACTGGGCAATTCCGGCTGGGGTTACCGGGACGTGTTGCCGTTTTTCAAGAAATCAGAGCATCAGGAACGCGGTCCCTCTGAATTTCATGGTGTCGGCGGACCACTCAATGTGGCGGATTTGCGAACGGTCAATCCGACCGCTCAGGCGTTTGTCGAGGCCGGGGCCGAGATTGGTCTGGCTCGCAACTCTGATTTCAACGGAGCCCAACAGGAAGGCGTCGGGCTTTATCAGGTCACTCAGAAAAATGGCCGCCGTCACAGCACTGCCGCCGGATTTCTCAAGCCCGCGCTCAAACGTCCGAATCTGACCGTTTACACCCAGGCGCAGGTGACCGGCCTTGTGCTGGAAAAAGGAAGAGCGGTTGGCGTGAATTATGTACGGCAGGGACAGGCCGCCACTGCCCGTGCCGAGCGTGAAGTCATCCTGTCAGGCGGGGCCATCAATTCGCCGCAATTACTGATGCTTTCCGGAATCGGCCCGGCAGACGAGTTGCGCCGGCATGGAATTGACGTTCGGGTTGACCTGCCCGGCGTCGGACAGAATTTACAGGACCACCTGCTCCAGGCCGTCTGTTACGAATGCACTCAGCCGGTCACGCTCGCTTCAGCGGAAAAACTGGGCAACATCATCAACTATCTGCTTTTCAGGAAGGGGCCGCTCAGTTCAAATGTTGGCGAAGGCGGCGCTTTCGTCAAATCCTCGCTGGCGGAAGCGGTGCCGGACCTGCAATTCCTGTTTGGGGCGGTTTACTACGTCAATCACGGATTTACCAAAGTCGAAGGCCACGGTTTTACGATTGCCCCGGTGCTGGTCCAGCCCAAAAGCGCGGGCTTTCTCCGGTTGGCTTCCGCTGACCCTCTGGCCGCGCCGGTCATTGAACCGAACTACTGTCAGGTTGCATCCGACCTGAAAATTCTGGTTGAGGGCGTCAAACTGGCCCGGAGCATTGGCCAAGCAAAGGCTTTTGACAAATTTCGTGGAGCGGAGCGGTTTCCCGGCTCGCAGGCCAAAACTGATGCCGAACTGGCAGAATATGTGCGCAATACGGTGGAAACGCTCTATCACCCGGTTGGAACCTGCAAGATGGGAACCGATGAAATGGCGGTGACAGACTCTGAGTTGCGGGTGCGCGGGGTGGCGGGGCTGCGGGTGGTGGATGCTTCGGTGATGCCGACCATCGTCAACGGCAACACCAATGCTCCAACCATTATGATTGCAGAAAAAGCCGCAGCCTTGATGAACCGGTAGGGCAAGACAGGTCACCCAACCGGACAACCATTGGAATTTTGGCAAGTGAAAAAACTCAGTCCTCAACCTTCATTACTTGGAAAAGTACCCTGAACGACTGGTCGCTTTGAGGCCGGGCCGGGTGACAATCACGGAAATGGAGCGGAAAAAAGCCGCTTTGTCTTCGTTTGAGGAAACGTAGGTTAAGACGTACTGGCTTTGCAGTTCTGCCCCAATCTCACGAAAAGCCGGGGCGAGGTCTTCGGTTTTGAGCGGACTGAGGAGTTTCCCCCCGGAGCGGGTGGCCATGTCATCCATCCGGGCTTCATCGGCCAGCAACCGTTTGTAAATTTTGTCGGCTTCCCACTTGGTCCCAACCACCAAGCCACCAAAGCCGCCATATTGACGTTTGATGTTTTCTGCAATGGCTCTGGCTTTGCTGACAACATAGAGGGTGCTGTCGGCTTCCAGAACCGCCCGCATCGCCTGCTTGTCGAGGGTCCGGCTTTGATTGTCATCGCCGTCGGTCAGGAGCAGAATCGTCCGGCGGCCTTCGACCTGGGCCAATTTATCATGAGCGGCTGAGGCCAGTGCGTCCCAGAGATGTGTTTCGCTGTAGTTGTCACGGGTCGGACGGTATTTCCACTGGATGGCTGTGGCGACTTTGGCTGCGTCGTCCGTCCAGTCCTGTAGCACCTCAACCCCTTTGCCAAACTGAATGACACAGGCTGCATCACCGGGGCTCAGAGTTTTGACAAAATCCGCCCCTGCCTGCCGGATGGCTTCCATTTCGGAAAAAATACTGCCCGAAACATCCAGCAAAATCACAATCCTGAGTGGAACCCGGCGTTGGTTGAAACTCGTGATGGTTTGCCGCACTCCGTCTTCAACCACGATAAAGTCACTGGCTGAAAGACTGTGTGACAGCCTGCCGTATTCGTTGCGAACCGTCACCGGCAGCACGATTTCACTGGTTCGAACGTGCCCAATCACGTCTTCATCCTGCGATGGTGCGGTGACTGCCGTGACAGCAGGGCTTTTTTCGGATTTACGCCCGCTTTGCGCTGCCAGGGAACCGTGCCACACGAGCAACCACCCAACCGCCAACAGATATATCAGGCTCTTTTTCAGATGTGGCATACAAGGACTATTGCAGGCATCGGGTATCGGGTATCGGGTATCGGGTTTTTTCAGTTGACAGTTCAAAGTTAAAATCCAACTCGAAACATCAGGTTTTATACATTTGAATACCCGAAACCCGAAACCCGAAACCCTGTCACTTTTCATTTCCTGGAAAAAAGTACCCTTCGCGGGTGATGACCTTGAATCCAGGCCGTGCCATCAAGACCGAGATTTTCCGATAGGTGGCGGCATCGGCTTCATTGCTGGAAAGATAGGTCAGAACGTATTGGCCGTGCAGTTCATTGATGGTGTTCCGCAGTCCCGCCGCAAGGTCTCCGTTTTTGAGTACCCGTGTCAAGTGGCCGCCGGTTTCAGTGGCAAGCTGAGTCAGGTTCTGTTCGGTTTCGCGCATCCAGCGGACGGCTTGTCCCTGGCTTTTTCCGGCAATGGTTTCACCTCCCACACCACCACAGCCACACCATGGCGTTGGTTTCGGAGCCCGCTCAACGGCCTCGGAACTGCTCAGGACATAGAGCCCGGCATTGGCCTGCACCACGGCTTTTTGGGCATCCTCAAACTGGAGCTTGCTGCCGATGCCATAGGCGTCCGTGGCCATCAGAATTGTCCGCCGCCCACGAACCTGGCGGAGTTTTTCCGCTGCCTTGGCCAGAGCATCCCAAAAATGGGTTTGGAGTGCATTGTACGGACCGGAGCGGTAGCGGCTTTGAATGGCGTCGGAAAGCTGACGCCGACTGCCGGTCCAATCCTGCAAAACCTGAACTCCATCACCAAATTGAATGACACACATCTGGTCGTCCAATCCCATGTTTTCGACCATTTCCAGGGCAGCGGTGCGGGTTTCGCTTCTGGAATCAAAAAAACTGGCGGAAACGTCCAGCAGTAAAACCATCCGGAGCGGTGCTCCCTGGCGGAGACTGGTGATTTCCTGCCGTTTATCGTCTTCGACCACAATAAAATCATTCTGCCCCAGGCCGGGTGTATAAGTGCCGTATTCATTCAAAACCGTCACGGGCAGGAAGA
The DNA here is from genome assembly GCA_019695185.1 of Blastocatellia bacterium. GTDB lineage: Bacteria > Acidobacteriota > Blastocatellia > Chloracidobacteriales > Chloracidobacteriaceae > JAIBAN01. Next base: position 86,821 of record JAIBAN010000001.1, read on the forward strand.
CTTCATTGGTGCGGACTTTGGTAATGACATCATCATTTTGACCCGCAGACGAGACAACTGGTGACGGAGGCGGGGTTTCGCGGCTGCGACCGCTCTGGGCGAACAAAATATGATGGCTGAAAACCACCATGCTCAAGGCAACCAGGAACAGGCTGCGACGGCTGGGAAACATAGGGTTCCTCGCAAAATATGCTGATTGGTGTACTGCCCGCTTGATTGGGGTGAATATTCAGACAACGCTGCTGTGTCGGATTAGGTTGCGAGGAGATGCGGGAAACGGGAGTGGGGTTGTGGGAAAATTGAGAATTGAGAATTGAGAATTGAGAATTAAAACCTCAAAACCAGGTTTATCTTGATTTCATCTGGCTTACGGTGTCAAAAAATTCTCAATTCTCAATTCTCAATTCATTTTCAGGCAAACTGTCCGGCGGCGACTTCGCGGGCCTCGGCAGCCTGGAAGGAGCGGCGGATATCACGCTCAAGTTTCTTGATTTGAACCAGATGTCCCGGATTGAACGGCAACGACGGATAGTAGCAGTTGCTTTCGTGCGTGCAATAGCACCCGTTGGCAGCTTCTTTGCGGCGTTCTTTCATGGCCTGTGATTGCCACAACGCATTGAAGTTCCAATCGTAGTCGCGCAGGTTGCCGATGGCCGGTTTGTTTTCACAGCTTGAAACCGTGCCTTCGTCGTAAATCACGCCTCCGGCGGTGCCGGCATAACAGGTCAATTGCGCGCGTTGTTCCTCTTGGGTTTTGGCAATCAACTTGTGCATGTAAATGTCAATTGCAGCCTTGAAGAACCCTGAATCGCCCGAATAGATGTTCTTGAGTTTGGCACTGCACGAGTCATCCAAAATCATTTGCGACAGTTTTTCATAGCGGGCCCGGTCAATGTTGAGTTCGTGCGGGACGGCTGACGGCGGACGAATGTAGTTGATGTTGATTTTGTCGGGTTTGAGTTCGTGCTTGAGGAAGTCATACCAATCGAAAATGCGGTCCTGGTTTGAGTTCATCAGACAGGTGCAGGTTTGAATATCAAGCCGGTTGTTTTCCTTCTTGATTTCCTTGAGTTTGTAGGCCGTGTCAATCACCCGGTTCCAACTGCCCGGTTTTTGCCGGATTTTGTCGTGTTCGGATTCCAACCCGTCAATCCCCAAGGCCACCGTCACGTTCAGGTTCGGACATTCCTGCAAAATTTTGGTCACATCGGGAATAATTCGTTTTTGAATCTGCCCGTTGGACATCAAATAGATGGATTCGAGCTTGTTGTTTTCGTAAAACGCTTTGGCGATTTGCGGCAAATCAATCCGGGTGAATGGCTCGCCTCCGGCGATAACCAGCACGCCCAGGTTGCCCCCCAGGGTTTCGCTGATGCGGACGATGTTATCCGTTTTCATCTGCAATTTCTTACGGTCTTTGTCGTCCAGCTCGTCGGTGAAAAAGCAATGCACACAGCGCATGTCACACACCGACGTGACCAGGATGTTGAGAAAAACTGGCGGGAAGACGCGTCCCAGCATCATTTGCCCATAACGCTTGAGCATTTCTTTGGTCATGTAATCCATAAATGGTCGAATCCTTTTGGCGGCTTTTGAGTCCAGGGAGTCTGGGGAGTCCAGAAATCTAGGGACCAAAACTGATTGAGAGTTGGGAATGTATTTCTGAGTCCTCAGTCCTCAGTCCTTGTTTCAGACTCTCAAGACTACACATCCGAGAGTTTTTCTTCAAATTGTTTCGGCGAAAGCGTTCGTACAAAAATCACTTTGTTCCGGTTGGTTTCACCTGACAGGATTTCCACATCGCCGCGTGCAACTGCAAAAAATTTCGCCAGAAAGCGGATACATTCCAGATTCGCTTTGCCATCCACCGGCGGTGCAGCCAGGGCAAGTTTGAGCGCACCGTCATGGTCACCCAGGATTTTCGTCCGGGGAGCGTTGGGCTGTACGCGAAGCTCAAATGTCAATCCGTTTTCTTTTTCCTTGTAGCGAATCATGCTTTGTCAATTGAGTTCTTTTTTTCGTGTATTTCGCGTGTTTCGCGGTTTGCAAAAAGAACAGCACCGACCAGCAACACCGGAAGCCCGACTGTCACGCCGAGCAGAACCGGTGGAAATCCGAACCAGCCTTTCCCTCCGGTGGCCACAAAAAAACCGACGGTTGCCAGGACGGAAAAGGCGAGGGCAAGGGCGACCTCACGTTGTTTGAAGCCCGGCAGGTAAAGCCCCGTCACCAAAGGAATTGCCAGTGCTGCTGTCATGAGGGAATAGAAAATCGTCAAACCCTGAATGATGGAAGTCAGTTGCAAGGCCAGCCAGATTCCGATGATACCGGCTCCGACTGCAACCACCCGGCTGACTCGCAGCAGGTGGGCATCGTCCGCGTTGGGCTTCACCAGCGGGCGGTACAAATCCTGGGTCAACGATGAGGAAAGCATCAGTAAAACGGCATCCACCGTGCCAACTTCGGCACTGAAAACAGCAGCCAGCACAATTGCCCCCATCCAGGTTGGAAGCAGTTCGACCATCACAACCGGCAGCGCCATTTCATGATTGGGAAGGTTTGGATGCTGGGCGCGGGCCAGAATGCCCAAGGTGACCGGAACAATGGAATAGGCCAGTAATACCAACGCGTTCCCCACCACTCCCCGCCGGACGGCTTTTTCATCCTGTGCGCCATAGATTTTCTGAATGAGTCCGGGAGAGATGATAAAGGCTGGCATTAAAACCAGCAAATACCCAAACACATCCGCGCCGCTTCGGGCAAACTGGTGAAAGGCTGTGGGGATTGTTGAGTCCTGCGCCAACCGGGCCGCCAAACCGGAACTGCCGCCCAAAGCCGCCCAGGCTACCCAAAGGGCTGCCACAAAGCCTCCGAGTTTGACCGCCAGTTGAATGGTGTTGATGCGGATAGTGCCTTTCAGTCCTCCGGCGGTGAAATAGATGGTTGCCAGGGCTCCTCCGATACTACATCCGAGGGGTTTGGGAATGCCGGCCACGACCTGCAAAATCCAGGCAATGGCAATCAACTGACTGGCCAGAATAATCAAGGATGAGAACCAGACCACGACCGCGACTTGCGTGCGCACCACCGCACCAAACCGGTATTCAAGGAAATCACCCAAAGTCAGGAATTGATGTTCTTTGGCCAATCGCCAGATTTTGGGACCAACCGTCAACCCCAGCACGAGTGACCCCAGACCCGCCGACCCAACCCACCACCAGCCGGAAAGCCCCGCTTTGTAACCTAATCCGGCGGCTCCCACCGTTGAACCTGCACCAATATTGGCCGCCAACAGGGATACAAACAAGGCTCCGCCGCTCAGGCTGCGACCTGCCACCAGAAAATCAGCCGCCCGCCGGGTGCGCCGCAGGCTTTCCAGTCCCAGCCCGGCCAGAATCAGAGAGTAGGTGATAATGACAACGAGGTGGAGGTTCATGGATGAGTCTGGGAGTTTGAGAAAGGACTGAGGACTGAGGACTGAGAAAAGGAGAAATCAAGGGAATCAGAAAAGTCATATCAAACTCAGTCCTCAGTCCTCAGTCCTCAGTCCTTTTTATTTCTTGCCTTTCAACTGGAATGTGCCGTCACTGTCGTCTGCGCCTTGGTTTCCGGCTGCATCGCGGGCAATCACCCGGACTTTGCAGGCTTTGATTTTGCCGGTCTGGGTTGGCGTGTACTCAAAATCCTGCACGGTGCCGGTCAAACCGGTGGCGACAACCGTTGGGAAGGTGACACCTCCGTCGGTCGAAAAGGAGACATCCTGGCTGACCACTCCAACCTCATCGGTAGACTGCCACGTGATTTTGAAGGGTGAAGTCCCTTTGAGTTTTTCCCCGCCATTGGGCGACAGGACTTTAACCACAGGCGGTTTCAGGTCAATTGCTTTAATCAAGAAGTTTGCATCGGACGTATCAGTTCCCGTATTGCCAGCCGCGTCTTTGGCCGTGACTTTGACACGGGCGGAAACAGCAGCCTGTGTGTTTGGAATCTCAAAGCTGAAGGTTCGCACATTTCCAGCCAACCCGGATGCCAGGGACGTGCCGTAACTGGCACCGCCATCATTGGACAGGTCCACACTTTGGGTGACAATCCCGGTGTTGTCTTCAGCCGTCCAACTGATGGCCAGTGTTTTGCCGGCTTCGATGGTTTCCCCGCCATTGGGAGTCACCACTTGCACTTTGGGAGGTTGCTGGTCACCTGGGTCAATATTGCCGGGAGTGGCGGTGACTTCGTTGGAAAGTCCGCTTTCCCGGCCATCCGCATAAAGGGCCGTCACGGCATAAAAGTATTTCGTTTGGCCATCCGCCACGTCCGGTTCGTCGGTCAACGAGGTTTTGTCCGCCTCGATTTCCCCGACTTTTTTAGCGGTGGCCACGTTCACCGGTGTATTCAATGAGCGGTACACATTGTATTTGGTAACCACGGGCGCTGGCACTGAAACTTCCGCCCGGCCAAGTAAAGGAAAATCAGCCGTAAAGGTACCATTGGCGGTTGGCACGGTGACATCCACGCCACGCCAGGTTTGTCCGCCGTTGGTGGAGAGAATCCCGGTTGAAGGGGGATCTTTGTCAAACGCGAGGTTCAGATTTTTGCTTCCATCAACGGACAACATGCTGGTTCCGTTGCTGACATATTGCATGCAGACAAAAAAGCTGCCGGAGGTAATCACAAGCGGTTCCGGCAAAATGAATTCATTGAAGTCATCAAATTCACGGGAAGGGGTGCTGGTTGGCTCCTTGGTGATTGTGACGTCATAAGTTTTGACTTCCTGGGGCGGCTTAAACAGAAGGTTGGCGTTCGTGGGGGCGGAGAAAACCCAGAGCTTGAAATTTGCCCCAATCGTGGAAGGAAATTCCGGACCGAATTCTTTGTTGTATGAAATATACAGCACGCTTTTGAGCGTGGCCGGGTAGCTGGTCGGAGTGAGTTGTTCACCAAAGACAACCGGACGCAAATCGCGGTCAATCCGGAATCCGGTGTCCACGTCGGCATCGATGGTTGGCTGTTTTCCCAAACCTTCGGGTCGGATGACGGTTTTTTTGATTTGGGGAGGTGCCTCGGCTGGTTTGTTCCAATTCAGCACGACGGTTTTTCCCGCTACGACAGCAGTCGTGTTGGTTGGTTTTTCCGGTGGTGCATCCTGGCGGAACAGTCCGGTGGCTTTTGCCGGGGCAAGTAATGAAACCGGGTTCAACAAAAGAAGGACAATCAGGAAAAGTGGTTTGGTGTGGAACATAAATGCTTGGGTCCAGGGGCGGAAAATTGAGAATTGAGAATTGAGAATTGAGAGCAGGTTGAACAGGAAATGGGAGTTGCTGGTTGATGGGTCAAGCCGTACCAAATTTTCTCAATTCTCAATTCTCAATTCTCAATTCTCAATTCTCGGTTACTTCACCTTAAAGATGGTTGAAACGCCCTCGCCGGCATTGCCGGCGGCGTCCACGGCAATGACTTTGATTTGGGCCTGTTTGATTTTTTCAGATGGGATGGTCACCGCAAACGATTGAGCCGTTCCCGCAATTCCTGAGGCCAGCGCCGTTGGGAAGGTTCGTCCGCCGTCCTTGGAAAGCGTAATCCGATGGGTGGCAATGCCCACGTTGTCGGTTGAATTCCAGGTGACTGTGAAACTCGTTCCCTGTTTCACTTTTTTGGTGGAAGCGCCTGGGGCCGTGACCGTTACGGTTGGGGCCGTAGTGTCGTTGCTCCGAATGGTAAAGTTGGCATCCGAGGTATCCTGAGCACTGTTTCCAGCCGCATCGCGGGCGGTGACACGAATCCGGGCGGTGGTTGTGGTCAAAGTTGTCGGGACGTTAAAGGCAAAAGCCTGGATACTGCCAGCCAGCCCGGTGGCCACGGAGGTGCCAAAATCAGTTCCTCCATTGGTTGAGAGGTCAACTGAGTGGGAGCTGACACCAACATTGTCGGAAGAAGCCCAGGTGATGTTCAATTGGCTGCCGCTTCCGACGGTTTCGCCTCCGTTGGGTGTCAATACCCGGATAGTCGGGGAAACCGTATCGCCGCCGGTGCTGCCGCCGATTTTGACCGTAGCTTCGTTGGATGGGTCGCTTTCGGTCTGGTTTTCATAGGTGGCTGTGACAACATAGAAGTAGCTGGTGTCTGCCGCCACCGTTTCATCGGTAAAGGTGGTGATATTGGCTCCGACGCTGGCGATTTTGTTGGCTGCCGTAACGGCTACTGGTGAGGTTGTCGAACGATAGACGTTAAAGCCGGTGGCCGCTGCCGTGGTCCCGCCATTCTGAACCCGTGCCCGAATGACCCAGCTTCCCGGACGAAGTGAGGTTCCAGCAAAAGCCTTAATCACATTATCAAAGGTTTTTCCTTTGTCATCGCTCAAAAATGAGGACGAACCGGCAGGTTGGGATAGCCCTGGAATTGACAAAGTACTGGGAAACGGCACACCCGTTTTGTCATCCAACAGGCCAATCACGTAACTTCCTTGGGTAATGCTGAGTTGCGGTTCCGGTAAGGTGTAGTTGACTAGCGTTCTTTGACCGTTTTGGATGGCGACTTTGACATTCAACCGTAAATCAGGCGTTTGATTGGCGGCGGGGCCGTCGTTTTCCGGGTCTTTCCACACCAGCATGGTAAAGTCCTGACCGTTTTGGACTCCATTGGTGGCGGTTGGGGAGGGAAACCATAAAACCGTGGCTGTTGTCAATCTTGAAGGGTATCCATTGGGTTGCAACCGGTTGGCCCACAAAATAGCCCCGGTGTTCGGATTGGCACTGGTTCCAAACCCAATAATGGAAACGTTGGTTCCGTCTTCAATGGCGATATCCTGTTGCGAAGTTTGCTGGTCAAAGGGGGCGTCAACCGAGGTTACCGTTCCCTGAACCGTCGGCCAGTTTTCCACCGGCTGGCCTTCAACCAAGCCTCCGTCAACTGCCAGACTGTCTTCCGCTGCACCGGGTTTTTGCCAGGCCAGGGCGACTGTGCGCCCGGTGACCGTGGCGGTCAGGCTTTTGGGGGCTGGCAGACCGGCGGCTTTGATGGTGAAATTGGCCGCACTGGTTCCGGTTCCCTGATTGAATGAACCGTCCTGGGCGGTAACCCGAATCCGGCCACTGGTGGTTTCCAATCCCAAAGGAATCGTGTAGGTAAAGCTTTGGGCCGTACCGTTGAGTCCGGTGGTCACCGCAGTCGGAAAGGTCTGACCACCATCCCGTGACAAATCAATTCGATGAGATACAACTGAAGTATTATCGGTTGATTTCCAACTGATTGGCATCTGGCTGCCGGAACTGAAGGTTTCGCCACCTTGCGGAACAACCGTATTCACCGTGGGGGGCACGGTATCTCCGCCGGTGCCGCCTTGCAGGCGATAGCCAAAAGTATCGAGGGCAGCCAAGTCATTGGCCGTGATTTCCTCGCGCACCCCATCAGCCAGGGTTGGATCCATGATTCCAATGAAAATCCCGTTATTTTGTTCGTCGGCTTTCCAGTGACTGGATTGGTTACCGTCGCCACCGGTACCGTTGGGGCGTCCGGTCGAAAGTGGAAATTCCGCTCCTCCGGCAAAGAAGCGGTGTTCCCCTCCGGAGGAAAGCACTCGTGTGGCAGTTTGAAAGGTTCCAAGGGTGGCCCCACCGGGCCGGAAACGAAACAAATCCCAGGTGGTCAAGGCGATTGGCAATGATGGAATAATGTCCCGAAGTCCAACATTGGAAGAAAAACCCAAGGCATGGCCGATTTCATGGGTGGCGGTGGCGTCGAAGTCGGTTTTATTCCCGTCAATGCCGTTACTGGGGTCAAAGTCAAAAGAAAAATTTGAATTGAATCCAATCGAAGGTGGCGAGCCAAGTTGTGATTGTTCGGTGGCGGGGTCTGCCGTCGCCGGAAGTTGCCCAATCGCACGAAATACCATGGATGGACCAAGCATCTGGGTGGATGCTCCAATATCAGTTGGAACTGTTGTGGTTGGCAAAGAGTTGTACAGTGAGGTTTCCGCCGCACTGGAGGCGGTTCCTATCAATCCTGCTCGCACATCAGCATAGGGGAATCCTTGCACTAACTGCGGGTTTGTTGAACCGAGTACCCCGGACGGAAACGGAGTGCCGAAGCGGGTTGGCCCAAAGTCCACGTCAATCACGACATTCAAGGGGGTGGCAATCCGCGCTTCCCAATTGGCAGCGGCTTTAAGAAATGCCTGTTTGGCGGCCGGGAACGTGTCCAGTTGGGCTGTGCCCCGCAGGGTGATTTTCAGGCCGGTGGATTGTCGTGTGTCAAACCGTTCGGGGTTCAGAACATGCAATTGTTTTTCGTCCGGGCGTCGGGAAAAAAGTGTTGCTTCGGCTGGAGTGGCTTCGCGGCAGGCAGTTCCACCTGGTACGGCATAGCGGACAAAGACCCCTGTCTCCGGTACCGCCCGGCTCAACAGGGTGGATTGCACCGGCTGTTCGGATTTCAGTTTAAGCGGTGCCTGCGCCTGAGTTGCTGGAAGACTGGATGAGGTGAGGAGCGAAACAGCCAAAATTGCCAAGGCAAGCAACGTGCGGTATCGCCGGAAAGAAAGCGACGGTTTCATATTAGGAGAACCCCCTTCGGCTCAAAAAGTTTATATGTCAACGGATGGTGTCGGTGCGGCGTGACACCCGCTGGGCGACCGGCGACAGTGGATCGTCTGGTTATTGGTTGTTTTGCTGACAGGTGTCGCGTGCCACAAAGCGTGCGTGTGCTGAACAAAGGTGTTTGTGAGAGAACGATTCCGGAGCCACGAGCTACTTTTTCCACTTTAGCAAAAACATGCCCTCACTGTCAGCCTGTGACGGCAAGGTAACAGTCCTGGGAGTCCTGGGAGTCCTGGGAGTCCTGGGAGTTAATCAACATTCTCAATTCTCAATTCTCAATTCTCAATTCTCAATTCTCAATTCTCAATTCAACAGGTCCCCTACCTGTTTTGGTAGTTGTTGCCGGTTTTGCGGTTTTGATATTGTACGTGCCACGTGCTTTCCATCTTTATCTTCAAAAAAAGTCGGTTACTTCCTGAGTTTCAACAGTATTGAGGCAGGGTTCACTTTGGGATTGGAAGGAAAATCCATGAACGCCGCTTTTTGAGGTGGTGGTCTGTCATTGTCTTTGCAGTGCATCCTTTCCTTTCTGGTTTGCGGAGAGTTGCCCTTGGACTCACTGCCTGGGCCATCGTTTTCCAATCCCAATGAAGCTGCCAAAACCGTTGTGACCTTCAGGCGCTGACTTCCATTTTCACCTTTGGAGTTCACACAACGTTATGGAAAAAACGAAGCAGGTCCTTTCAGTAACTTCAATCCCGTCGGAAGATTTTCAAACATTCATCAACAGTTTTAAGTGGCTGAAACAATCGCCTTCGACACTTGAACGGTTGGGAGCTTACCTTCTGGAAGGCACCAACGAACTCGTGCTGGCGGAATGCAAACCATTGGCACCCTCTGGTGCGGGGCTGTATTTCTGGCCTGATGACAATAAGAAGCGTGATTCATTCCTGAAAAAATATTTCCGTCATCTGGATGGTGCCATGGTGGCCCGGTTGGCTCGGATTTACTCGATTGAAACCTCCCATTATCAGTTTGCCACCCGGCAGGTGCCCTTTGGGGAAGGGTATTTTTTTGACCCGTTTCTGGAGGTGATGCACTGGCTGGACCATGTGCAACTCGATTCGGAAGTCTGGGACCAGGCTTTTCAATGTGCCGGTTATCCAGCCGGTTCCCTGATTCGGCTGGCCTGTGCCCATCACAAAGGGGAATTGCTGGCCGGAAAGAATTTTCCTGCTTATTGTGCCAATCATCGGACCGTGATTTGTGAAGAACTGGGGAAAATCAAAAATGGAAATGCACTGTTTTTGTTGACCCGATTGATAAAACAGAAAATCGCCCTGCCGGAAACCCTGCCGGTCATTGTGGAACTGGCTTTTGCCGCGGACAAAGACACCCGTGAAACCGCCCGTGAGTATCTGCTGAAAGACAAACTCGTGGGGGCCATTCCGTTTCTGGCCAAAAAGCTCGAATCGGGTAAGGCCAATGAACGGGAGGCAGTCGTCAAACTGCTCTGGGCACTTGACCGGGAAAAAGCTCACCCCATTTTGGAAGAACATCTTGGCGGTGAAAAATCCCAGGCCGTCAAAAAACTGATTGAGGATTACATTCAGGTGGCGGTCCCTGCTACCGGAGCCGGTACCGAGGCTGAGGCAGTGGCCCGCATGCTGACAGTTGAACCACTGCCGGAACTGGACCCGGTGGCCAAATTGCCCGAAAGCCTGCTGGAACTGCTGCAAAAGGCAGTGGTTGAAGCCAACAAAGCCGAGGAACGTTATCACGAAACGCTTTACAAGGGGCCGGGGTATCAGCCATTCAATCCCATCAAACCGGAAACGGTGGTTCAGGTTTTCCGCTTGTTGGAGAAGGCGGATGCCTTTGAACTGGAGAAAAAACGATTTGCTTCTCACTGGTCGCCTGCGGCTGACAAGTATCTCTTTCAACTCATCGCACACCCTGAAGTCCAGCTTGTGCACGTGGTCCGACTGGCCTTGGCTGCCTGTCGCCTGAGCCTGACTGATAGCACCAGTGAAATTGCAGACGGATTATACTTTTGGGACAACGCTCTGGACTTTTTTGACCATTACCGTGCGACGCACCAGCCAGGATTTACGCTGCGTGATGTGGCGGCTGTTTTCAAAGCCCTGCGGGGTGACCCGGCCTCGCTGGCCTGGGTGATTCTGAACCATGACCGGGGCTGGGAAAAAACCGGCTGCTTCCGTTATGAACATGAAGCGGTATGGCCGTACTTTGCCGGATACATAACGATTCTGGAAAAGGTTTTTCAGCGGGACCTCAAACTGCGCCGTTACGAATCGGACGCTGAACGCTCATTCATGCGCCGGAATGCAATCCAGGTCTTGCAGACGTTTCCGGTTTTGCCCCCGCAGTTGGTCCCGATGCTGTGGGAAGTCGCCTTGGGCAACTCCAAGGCAGAACGTCCTTTGGCGCAAGCCTGTCTCAGCGGGCGGCCTGATGTCTTTGAACGGATTTGTCAGGCGCTCAACGATGGAAAGGCCGACCAGCGGCTGATTGCCTGCGAATGGCTGGCCCTGCGCAAAAATCCGGATGGGATTGACCCGCTGGTTGAGCGGTTGAAGGTGGAAAAAGATGCCAACGTCAAAAACATGATCCTGACCACCCTTGAAAAACTCGGTGCGGATGTCAACCGCTTTGTGGACCGGAACGCCCTGGTTCAGGAAGCCCAGGCCGGGCTTAAAAAAGGCATTCCCAAACCGTTGGCCTGGTTTCCGTTTGATGCCCTGCCGCCGGTGCATTGGGCTGATTCCAGCGAACCGGTGGCAACCGACATTCTCAAGTTTCTGATGGTTCAGGCTTTTTCCCAAACAACCTTTGAACCGGGGCCGATGCTGAAACAATGTGTGGCGGGTTGGCGCAGCTCCGAACGCGAAGCACTGGGGCAGTTCATTTTGGAAAAATGGGTGGAGCAGGACACCCTGCCGCTTTACACCCTGGAGGAAGCCGACCAAAAAGCCCGCAAACAGGCTCAGGACGGACTGAATTATGCCAAGAAATATCCCCGTTCGTATCAGCCTTTGAATACTCCGGAGGACGAGGCAAGGCTGTTTGAAACCTTTTACACATCAACCTTTGAAGAATTAAAGAAGCAGTTCAAAGGCAGTGCGGCCAAAGAGAAAAACATTCTGCTGGTGGCAGCGGTCTGCTGTGGCAGCACTGCGGTTCCGGTGGTCAACCGGTACATCCGGACCTACTTTGGCAACCGGCTTTCGCAGGCCAAAATCCTGCTCGCCATGCTCAGTTGGGTCGAGGATTTCAGCGGTATCCAACTGTTGCTTTCGGTGGCCAACCGTTTTCGAACCAAAGCCATCCGCGAAGAGGCTGCCTTGCTGGTCAATGCTGTGGCCGAGCGCAAAGGCTGGACGCCGGATGAGTTGGGCGACCGGACCATTCCGTGTATCGGGTTTGAAGACGGCCCGGTGATGGAACTGGACTATGGTTCCCGGAAATTCAAGGCCAGTCTGGATGCGAAACTGAACGTTCTGCTTGCGGATGAGGCTGGAAATTCCCTGGCGGCCTTGCCTGATGCCCGCAAGGACGAGGATGAAAATACGGTCAAGGAAGCCAAAAAACTGTTTTCTGAAACCAAAAAACAGACCAAGGCGATTGTTCAAACCCAGACCATCCGGCTCTATGAAGGCATGTGCGTTGAACGGACCTGGAGTTTCCGCGACTGGGAGGCGTTTCTGAACGGCCATCCGGTGGTAGGCCGTTTGTGCCAAAGGCTGGTGTGGGCCGTGTTTGACGAAGGGGTGCCCACCCTGACATTTCGTCCTTTGGAGGATGGAACCCTCACTGATGTCAATGACAACCCGGTCACGGTTGCCCCGGAAGCCATGGTCAGGCTGGCCCACGCCGTGACGCTTCCGGTGGAAACCGTTGCGACTTGGCAGCAACACTTGAATGATTATGAGATTGAACCGGTTTTTGACCAGTTCAACCGTCCGGTCTTCCGGTTGGAGGAAGTCCGCTGCAAAGACCTGCATTGCGATGTGTTTGCAGGCCATACTGCCTCAGTGGTCAAATTTTGCGGCAAGGCGGAAAAAATGGGCTATACCCGGGGCGAGATGGATTACGAGCGGTTCTTTAACGAATACCGGAAACCTTTTCGCAGCTTGAATGTGCAAGCCGTCATCGAATTCAGCGGAACCAATGGCGAAGTTTCCGGCACTAAACTGGAGGAACACTTGATTGCCATCACGGGGTTCCGTTTTGAACAAGCTGCCGGAAAAGGGAAACCGGCCAAGGTGCCATTGGGTGAGGTTCCACCGGTATTATTGAGTACGGTCTGGAACGATGTCCGCGAACTGGCCGAACTCGGCAGCGGCTTTGACCCGGACTGGAATGCGAAGGTCGGAAGTTAACAGGACTGAGGACTGAGGACTGAGGACTGAGTTTCTTGTTCGTTTATCACAATAGCTCATTTGATTCCCGAAGTCTTATGGTAGTTTAGCACTCAGTCCTTAGTCCTCAGTCCTCAGTCCTCAGTCCTGAAAAAATATGAATCTTTCACTTCGGACCAAGCTGACGCTTTGGTCAGTCAGCATTGTCGGAGTTGCGCTGGTTGGGCTGGGCGTGACGCTTTACCATTTGCTTTCCGCCAACTTGCTCAACTCAATTGATGATTCACTTTTGTTTTATGCGAGGTCGTTGGAATCAAATGCGACCAACACAACCTTGGAGGCCACCGAGACACCTTCCGCCCAAACTCCCCAGACCGAACCCGAAACTGATTCCCGAACCCCTTTCCTTTCTGCACAGGTCATTCAATTTCTTGACACTTCCGGACGGATTACCCAGCAGGTGACGGAAAAGCCGCCAGGTGAATTGTTTGGCAATGTTCAGCCTGTTTCACTTGGAAACTGGCAGGCTGTCCAGCGGCTGAAACAGCCTTTGTATGAAACCGTCACCGTGCCACGGGGCCAGAAACTGCGGGTTGTGACCATTCTGGTCGGAAGCAAGGACGAATCCTTTTTCATTTCGGTCGGACATCAACTGGATGATTTCGAGGCATTGCAACAAACAATTTTGACGGTGTTGGTGACAAGCATTCCGACTGCTCTGTTTTTTCTGGGCTGGGGAAGCTGGATTCTGGTGGGCGGCGCGCTGAAGCGGGTGGACCGTCTGACCCGGACAGCCCAGCATATTGGTGAAAACAACCTGCGGGAACGCATCGAAGCCGGTGACTCGGGAGACGAATTGACCCGCCTCGCCGAGACCTTCAATCAGATGCTCGCGCGCCTTGATGCGGCTTTTGAGCGCCAAAAGCAGTTTACGGCCGATGCCGCCCATGAGTTGCGCACCCCGCTGGCGGTGATGCGGGGGGAACTGGAACTGGCGCTCCGCCGCAGTGACGTGCCGGAAACACATGCCCTGACCTTTGGCAGCCTGTTGGAAGAAACCCTGCGCCTGAGCACCCTGGTGGATGATTTGCTGACCCTGGCCCGCTCCGACAGCGGGGAACTCCGGCTTGAATTCCATCCGGTGGATATGACCGCACTCTGCCAGGAGATGTATGAATATTTATTACCTTTGGCCGAAAGCCGCGAGTTGAAATTTTCCAGCCACATGGCGCTCACTCCGACGATGATTTCCGGTGACCGCCAGCGGCTCCGCCAGTTGGTGCTCAATGTGCTGGATAATGCGCTCAAATACACACCTGCCGGAGGCGAGGTTATCCTGCAAAGCCGATTCAATGAGGCTGGGGCGGTGGAAATCGCAGTGGTTGACAATGGTCCGGGGATTCCAGTCACAGACCGGGGGAAGATTTTCGACCGGTTTTACCGGCACGTTCACACGGGCGGGGAAAAAAGCGGATTTGGTTTGGGTTTGGCCATTTGCAAATGGATTGTTCAGGCTCACCAGGGGGCCATCACCGTGACGGAAACTCCGGGAGGCGGAACCACCTTTACCCTGACATTTCCTTCGGTTCAGCTTCCGCCAGCACTTGCCACAGATGGTCCAGGTCGGTCTGCTCCTGAGGCGTGAGCAAGACTTGCTGGCAAACGGATTCCTGTTGGCAAAGCCACTCATCCACCGATTTCAGCAGGGACTGGTCACGGGCCAGAAGTCTTTCCGCAACACGGGCTTCAGGGGTTCCAACTGGTGGGAGGTACATGCCGAAAAATTGCCCAAGGGGGCGAAAAAAGTTCCCAAGCTGGGGCTTGGATGGTTTCTGTTCAGCAGCCTTGCGGGTGAACCGCTCCAGCAGGTCCGGCCAGCCGGGAGCGTCATGGAAACAAAGCGAAATCATTGCCGCACCGGCACAATTCCAGCTTTGACCTGCCAGCCATTGTTCAACGATGGTTTGTAAAACCCCCTGAGCCACTTCAGGGTGAATTCCCTGCCGACACCAGCGACTTGCAGTATAAACAAAATCCTCCATCAGCCCGGTTGTTGCCAGTTGGTCAAAATCGAAACCACTGCTTGGGGCATCTTGGCCGGTCAGGAAATCAAACAGGTTGGCCAGCAGGTTGGGCGGAGGCTTCTGGATGTATCCGGCCAGAATGACCGCAATTTTCCACTGTAAATGGTCAGGTTGGGTGACCGCAAACCGACAAATGGTTTCTGCAGCCTGGGCGCAGGTCCCAAGTTTCCGGCAGAGCAGGACATCATTTCCAGCTTTGAAATAAGCGTCCCAGGCCCATCTGGAAACCGGAATCCAGGCTGCAATAACTGAGGAGTGTGACATGGTTGAAACACCGGAAAATCAAATTGGCAGGAAAAAATACTCCGGTTTTGCTTCAGGCAACAAGTTCAGGTATCTTTGCCCAGAAGCTGAAACGACCTCGTCTTTGACCGGGCACTGTGACATCTGACTGGTGGCAAGTATCAATCCAACAATCCAGTTCTCTGATTTTTCCTGTTACACCGTACTTGTTCCTGGTCACTCCACCAGGCTCTTCACCATAACCACAGGGCCGGGCTGAAAATGCTCTGTCCCTGCGACGAGCCGGATTCTAACGATTCAGGCGATTGTGCTCCAGCATGTCCACCAAATCAGTATTTGATGAATGGAGTCAGGCTGATGACCTGACCCAAAAATTTCGCCAGTCCGTTGCTTCGTTGCATAACTCATCCGGGGTTGCCTACCGTGAGTTTCGCAAATCCTTGAGCCCCCGCTATGGAGTGGTTTGGGCAGAGCTTTTATGCGGTCATGGCGTCCTGATTGGCACAGTGATGGTGCTGCTCTTCCAAAAGCCATTGCCATGGTGGGTTGCGTTGCTTGTCATTGCCTGCAGCGCGTTGTTGATTGGTGGAGCGATTGCCTACCTTGCACTGTTCATGCATGAGGCAGCCCACTTCAATCTCGCTCAAAGTACCCTTTGGAACGACCGGCTTGCCAATTTACTGATTGGCGTTTTGACCGGCACAGAGATTAAAACCTATCGGCCAACTCACTTTGACCATCACCGCAAACTGGGATTGCCGGATGACCCGGAACATTTCTACTTCAA
Organism: Blastocatellia bacterium; assembly: GCA_019695185.1. GTDB lineage: Bacteria > Acidobacteriota > Blastocatellia > Chloracidobacteriales > Chloracidobacteriaceae > JAIBAN01. The sequence goes on from JAIBAN010000001.1 coordinate 102,845, forward strand.
TCCGCTGAACTGGCATTTGGTCATTGCAAGCCTGACCGGAATGACGTTGCTTCAGGCGGTTCGCAAACGATTTCACAATACAAAGGTCACCACCGGCTCCGCCCCGGCGGCCAGTGGCAAACCATCCCGGTCAAACTCCTTTCCTTGGGTACTGGTTGGCGGGATGCTTCTGCATGGCGGTCTGGTGGTTGGCTCGCTTTGGTTCCACTGTTGGTTTCTGACGTTCAGTTGGCTGGCCGGGGTCTTGCTGGTTTGGCCATTCTTCACGGTTCTGCGGCCAATTTTGGAGCATCGCAGCACGCAGGCAATGGCTGGGACTGACTATTTCCGGGTTCCGCATGGAGCCGTCAATCGCCTCTTTGGTGATGGCCCGCTGGCCTGGATTTTGGGCGGAGCCGGCTTTAACCGTCATTTGCTCCATCACTTGGAACCCCAAATTTCCTATACCCGGTTGCGGGAGCTTGAACAATTTTTACAGGAAACCTCCCTGGAGCCGCTGCTGAAACCGCATCGCACCACTTATCTGCGGGTCTTTGGGGAATTGTTCGGAAAATAACCCATGTTCATTTCTTCCTTCCGCCTCAAAACATATATTCAAAAGCTCCTGTTCGATTTGCGCAGCATTCTGGAGTTCCCGTTTCTCCATCCCAACTACGAGCTGTCAAAGCGGGCTTTGCAGGAATCAGCCACCTACATCCAGGAACATATGCCCGATGCGGTTGGACTGGAAACAGCCCGGCAGGTGCTTGATTTGGCACTGACGGAACTTCCGACTGATGGTGTGATACTTGAATTTGGAGTCTTTCGCGGCGGCACCATCCGGTATTTGGCCAAGGCTGTTCCGGGGCGCAAGGTCCATGGATTTGACAGTTTTGAAGGATTGCCGGAAATCTGGTCAGGCGGTGCCAATAACTCGCTCAAAGGGGCATTCACCACCCACGGAAAACTTCCCAAGGTCCCGCGCAATGTGACTCTGCACAAGGGGCTATTCAATGAAACCGTCCCGCGCTGGCTGGCTGGCAATCAGGAACGAATTGCCCTGATTCATATTGATTGTGATTTGTACTCTTCAACCAAAAGTGTTTTTGAGGCATTGGGGGGGGCAATCGGGCCGGGAACTGTGATTGTTTTTGATGAATATTTCAATTACCCCAACTGGCAACGCCATGAGTTCCGTGCTTTCCAGGAGTTCGTGAAGAAACACAACCTCAAATATGAATATCTGGCCTATGCCCGCATTCAGGTTGCAGTCAGAATTCTTGCCTGAACCGCGGCTTTCCGTGCCACCGATTTTCCCCAGTTGGTATTTCAGGTCAGACCTCATGCCCCGGCGGCGCACCACCAGCGATGAAAACCGGCTCAGTCCTCAGTCCTCAGTCCTCTTTTCACGTCAGAGCCTGAAACCGGAATGAGGCAGGGGAAGCACAACAATCCGACTGTTCGGATAGAGGCGGCACCCAGGCAAAAAACAGGGCGGGTAATTTCTCACGAAAAAAGACTCCGGTTTTGCTTCCGGCAACAAGTTCAGGTATCTTTGCCTGAACGCCTCCTGACCGACCTTCCAACCGACCAAGGGGACTCATCGTGGAAAAGCTCTTTTTTCTCTTCATTGTGGTGGGCTTTTTTGCCCAAATGATTGATGGTGCGCTCGGAATGGGGTATGGCACGATTTCGGCCATTGCACTGTTGAGTATGGGGATTCCACCAGCCACAACCAGTGCCGGAGTCCACGCCGCCAAAATCATTGCCGGAGGCGTGTCAGGAATTGCCCATCTGCGCTTTGGGAATGTGGACCGCAAGTTGTTCGAGCGATTGCTGGTGCCGGGCATTCTCGGTGGGATTGCCGGAGCGTTTACCATCACACATCTTTCCCGCAAAGTGGTGACACCGGTGGTTTCAGTCTATCTGGCTGCCATCGGGTTGATGATGTTTTACAAAGCGGTGCGCACCGTGACGGAAAAAGTGGTCACCACCCATATTCGACCGCTGGCACTGGTGGGAGGGTTTCTTGATTCAGCAGGCGGGGGCTGGGGGCCGATTGTCACTTCGACGCTCATGGCACGGGGCAATAATCCGCGTCTGACCATCGGAACGGTCAATCTGGTCGAATTTTTTGTCAGTCTTGCACAACTGGCAACACTCCTGATTTTCCTGGGAAAAAACGACCTGGATGGTGTGTTGCAGGTGTTGCCCATCATTGCCGGGCTGATTGTGGGAGCCATGATGGCGGCTCCGATTGCTGCCTATGTCTGCCGTAAAATTCCGGCACAAGCTATGATTATCATCGTCAGCGTACTCATCATTGCTTTGAGCGCCCAGACGTTGTTGCGACGATAAACAGGACAAGGATTCCTTTCCTGAAACTGAACTCATTTCACACGGACATGTTTGATCAAGATAACGAACTGATTGCGCAACGGCGCAAAAACCTCGAAGAAATCACTGCGCTTGGATTTGAAGCCTATCCTCACCGTTTTTCCCGGACTCACACCATTACCGAAGCTGTCTCCGCGTTCGGTTGCCTGGACCGGGAGTCATTAGCCGCCGAACCGATTACGGTTCGGGTTGCCGGGCGCATTCATGCCATCAACAAGATGGGCAAAGCCGCCTTTATCCGGTTTACCGACGGCAAATCAATGGTGCAAACCTATTTGCGGAAAGACGAAGTGGAGCCGGCAGCCTGGGAGCTTTTTCTGCGGCTGGACTTGGGCGACCACATTGGTGTGGAAGGCTTCCTGTTTCGAACCAAAACCAACGAATTTTCCATCCATGCCAAAGCCCTGGCCTTTTTAGCCAAGGCATTGATTCCGCCGCCGGACAAATTCCACGGGTTGCAGAACAAGGAATTGCGCTACCGCCAACGCTATGCCGATTTGATTGCCAACCACGATGTGCGGGAGGTATTTGAAAAACGCGCCCGGATTTTGCGGGAGATTCGCAATTATTTTGACAGCCGGGGCTATATCGAGGTCGAAACCCCCATGCTCTCGCCGCTGGCGACCGGTGCGGCGGCCCGACCGTTCAAGACCCATCATAATGCGCTCGACATTCCGCTCTATGCCCGGATTGCACCGGAACTCTATCTCAAGCGGCTGACGGTGGGCGGATTTGAAAAAGTTTATGAACTCAACCGCAACTTCCGTAACGAAGGGCTTTCCATCAAACACAATCCCGAATTCACCATGCTGGAGTTTTATCAAGCCTACAGCAATTACGAGGAATTGATTGACCTCACGGAAGAGTTGATTACGGGCATTGTGGAAACGGTTTGCGGCGGAACGACCGTGACCTACGAAGGAGTGGACATTTCCTTTGAACGGCCCTGGGCACGCCTGACCATGCAGGAAGCCGTGCTCAAATACTGGGAAACCAAGCCCGAAGGCGCAAAACTTGAAACTCTTGAGGATGTGATTGCCGCTGCCCAGGCCACCCATTGCGAAATTAACCCCAAGGCCGGTTTTGGCAAATGTCTGGGGGCCTTGTTTGAGCACGTGGCGGAAAAGCACCTCATCCAGCCGACTTTCATTACCCGGTTTCCGACCGAACTGAGTCCGCTTTCCAAACAGTCAGCCGATGACCCGAACTTTGTGGACCGGTTCGAACTGTTTATCAATGCGATGGAATGCGCCAACGGCTTTTCGGAACTCAACGACCCGCTCGAACAGCAGCGGCGCTTTGAGGAACAGATGCAGGCCCGCGCAGGCGGCGACGAGGAAGCCATGGTACTGGACGAGGATTATATCCGGGCCTTGGGCTATGGGTTGCCTCCAACCGCAGGCGAAGGCATTGGCATTGACCGGATTGTCATGATTTTGACGGGACAGCGGTCCATTCGGGATGTGATTCTCTTCCCCCACATGCGCCCTGAACGGCACCAGGAAGAACATCCGGCAGCCGAACCCCGCACGGCTGAATAAGAAAAAGGGAGAAGGCGGACACTCAAGTTCGCCTCTCCCCACCTTCATTCTGACAAGGCTTTCCTCAAAAGCTCTGGGATTTCATGGTGGACTTCAGCCACCAAGGCTCCAGCAGCGCGGAGTGTTTCCATTTTGGCACGTGGGCTGCCCATGCCCCGTTCCATAATCGCGCCGGCATGGCCAAAGGTAATCCCCGAAGGCATCAAATCGGCAAACTTCCCGGCAATAAAGGCCACCAGCGGTTTGGTAAACATCTTTTGTTTGAGCAGTTCAGCCGCCTGCTCCTCATAAACGCCACCCGGTTCGCCAAACAGAACAACCGCATCGGTTTCGGGGTCCGCTTCAAAGAGCGGCAAAATATCGGCAAACGTCGAGCAGGCAATCACGTCGCCACCGACGCTCAAGGCGGTGCTGATGCCAAATCCGGCTTGGTGCAGAATCCAGGCGGTTTCGCTCGTCATCGAACCCGATTTGCTGACGATGCCAATCCTTCCAGGGGCAAACTGGAAATCCGGGTCGGTTCCCCCAATCGGGCCGAGTTTGCACTTGCCGGGCGTTAAAATTCCGACTGAAGTTGGCCCGACGATACGCGCTCCCTGGCTTTGCGCGTAGGAAAACATGTCCGAAACATCATGAATCGGCACTCGCTCGGTGATGATGTTGACGAGCTTAATGCCTTTGCTGATGGCCTCGATGGCGGCGTCTTTGGCGGAAAGGGGAGGAACGTAAATGAGGGAGGTGTTGATATCGGGAAAGGCCGTGAGCGCTTGTTTGAGCGTATCGAAAACCGGCATTCCGTGAACTTCGTCACCACCTTTGCCGGGTGTCACCCCGGCCAGGATTTTGGTCCCGTATTTGAGCATCTCGCCGGTGACAAATGCGCCTTCGCGTCCCGTGATGCCCTGAATCACAACTCTGGTCTGTTCGTTGATGAGGATTCCCATAAAAAAATTGAGAATTGAGAATTGAGAGTTGAGAATTGAGAATTAAAATCCAGTTCAGACATGTTGCCAAAAAAAGAATTTTGAAGAAACCCTCTTTTTGAATTCTCAATTCTCAATTCTCAATTCTCAATTCTCAATTCAGCGGTTTTGCAGGGCGCGATAGACATCCAGGTACTTTTTGGCCGAGACATCCCACGAATGGTCAGCCTGCATGCCGTTTTTCATAATGACCTGCCACAGTTCGCGGTCCTGGTACAAAATCAGCGCCTCGTAAATCTTTTCCAGCAGTTTGTTTGACTTGTAGGGAATGAACTTGAAGCCGTTGCCATTGCGGGTGATGCGGTCAAATTCCTGAATCGTATCGTCCAGCCCGCCGGTGGCCCGGACAATCGGCACCGTGCCATATTTCAAACTGTAGATTTGATTCAAACCACAGGGCTCAAACAGCGACGGCATGAGGAAAATATCGGCTCCGGCTTCGATGCGATGGGCCATTTCATTGTTAAATCCAAAATAAACGCCCACCCGGTGCGGAGCGGCATCCCGCAACCGCTGGAAGAAATTCTCATACCGGGCGTCCCCCGAACCCAGCAGGATGAAAAAGGCTCCAGCCTGCAACAGACGTCCGGAAATTTCCTGGATTAAATCAAACCCCTTTTGGTCGCTGATCCGGGAAACAACCGCGATAATCGGGCGGTCCAGTTCCTGCGGCAAATGGAACCGGCTTAACAAATCGGCTTTGCAGGTGCGTTTGCCGGAAAGGTCTTCAGGGGTGAAATGAGCTGCGATGTAGTGGTCGCTGGCCGGATTCCAGATTTCGTAATCCACCCCGTTCAAAATGCCAATCAGGTCATGGCGGCGGGCCTTGAGCAGCCCTTCCATTTTGAAACCGAACTCTGAGGTTTGAATTTCCTGGGCATAACGGCGACTGACGGTTGAAAGCGCGTCCGCTGCCACTAGGCCGCCTTTGAGCATGCTGGCCGTTCCCCGAAATTCGAGTCCGCCGTCTGAGGTGTACAAATCAGGCGAGAGGCCGAAATATGGCAGTTGGCGCGGGTCAAAATACCCGTGAAACGCCATGTTATGGATACTGAGCAAGGTCGAAGTATCGGCAAAAAACGGGTCGTAGGAATAGACGGTTCGCAGATAAACCGGGATCAACCCCGTCATCCAGTCATTCAAATGGATGACGTCGGGCGGGACTCCCAGCCATTTGGCGGTTTCGAGCAAGGCCCGGCAAAAAAATGCAAACCGTTCCGGGTCATCCGAGTGCCCGTAAATATCTTTTCCCCGATGAAAATATTCCGGTGCATCAATCCAGTAAATCGGCACCGTACCCATTTCCTCACGAAAAATCCGGATCGGTTTGTGCCCGTATCCAAATGGAACCGGCAGGTACTGACACACCACTTCGCCCACGTGGATCGAGTCGTACCGGGGCATGATAACCGTGACACGTTCGCCAAGTTTTTGAAGCGCTTTGGGTAAGGCCGAGGCCACATCGGCCAGCCCGCCCGTCTTGGCATAAGGAGCGACTTCGGAGGCAGCGAAGAGAATGTGCATAGTTGAGAATTGAGAATTGAGAATTGAGAATTGAGAATTGAGAAGAAGCAGTGGTATCGCCAGATTTTGTGAAATTTGGGTTATCAAGCACCCAGATAAAAATCAATTCTCAATTCTCAATTCTCAATTCTCAATTGGGTTTAGGTGTTCATGGAAGCCAGGAACTCAGCGTTGCTCTTGGTTCGTTCCAGCCGTTCCAGAATCAATTCCATGGATTCGACACTCGACAAGGGGCTGAGGACGCGCCGCATGACGAAAATCCGGTTGAGGTCTTCGCGTGGTATGAGCAGTTCCTCTTTGCGGGTGGCCGACTTGTTGATGTCAATGGCCGGGAAGATGCGTTTTTCGATCAGTTTCCGATCAAGATGGATTTCCATGTTACCCGTGCCTTTGAATTCTTCAAAAATCACGTCATCCATGCGTGAACCGGTGTCAATCAACGCCGTGGCAATGATGGTCAAACTGCCGCCTTCTTCCAGGTTCCGGGCTGCGCCGAAAAAGCGTTTCGGGCGTTGGAGCGCGTTGGAGTCCACCCCGCCGGAGAGGATTTTGCCCGAAGGCGGAACCGTGGCGTTATGGGCGCGTGCCAGGCGGGTGATGGAGTCAAGCAGAATCACCACGTCCCGTCCATGTTCAACCAGCCGTTTCGCTTTTTCAATCACCATGTCCGCCACTTGGACGTGCCGGGTAGCCGGTTCGTCAAAGGTGGAACTGATGACTTCGCCCTGGACGCTACGCTGCATGTCCGTCACTTCTTCGGGGCGTTCGTCAATCAGCAGCACAATCAGCATGACTTCCGGATGATTGCGGGTGATGGAATTGGCAATCGTCTGGAGCAACATGGTTTTTCCGGTGCGGGGCGGAGCCACAATCAATCCGCGTTGGCCGCGTCCAATGGGGGTGACCAGGTCCAGCACCCGTGCCGACAGATTGTCGTGGGTGGTTTCCATCATCAGGCGCTTGTGCGGATAGAGCGGCGTCAGGTTGTCAAAGAAAATCTTCTCCCGCCGGGCTTCGGGTGGCTCAAAGTTGATAGCTTCAACCTTGATAAGGGCAAAATAGCGTTCGCCTTCCTTGGGGGGGCGAATCTGTCCGGAAATTGTGTCGCCGGTGCGCAAGTCAAATTTGCGAATCTGTGAGGGTGAAACGTAAATGTCATCCGGTCCGGGCAGGTAGTTGTAATCCGGTGCCCGCAGAAAGCCAAAACCGTCAGGCAGGCATTCAAGTACCCCTTCGGAAAAGATCAAACCGGATTTTTCCGTCTGGGCTTGCAGGATTTTGAAGATCAACTCCTGTTTGCGCATCCCGGTTGCACCGGGAACATCCAAGTCTTGGGCGATTTGTGTCAGCTTGGAGATGTTCATCTCCTTGAGCATGGCAATATCCATCAGCCCGGTGGTTGATGTGTCAATGGGTTCGTCCATGGTCGTCTGGCCCTTTTGATCAAGTGCTGGGTTGGTTCAGGCGAAGGAGGGGTTTTCACGCTGCACCAAATATCATAGCTGTGGTTGTTTGGTAACCGGAACAGGGTTACCGCAAGGTGGCCGCTGTCAAAACGGCTCGATTTCACGTGCTTTTTGGTTGCCTCACAGGAGGTTTTTGGGTTCGCTTGCAGATGGTGTACTTCGGCGGGGACGGCATTCGATTGCCAAAGTTCCTGGGGGCTGTTGCTCCGAAACGGTATTATTGCCTTGGAAACTTTATGGTTTGGGACACATTCCAGAACTAGGCCGGGAAGGCCGAGACATTTGTCTGACACTTGTAATGCAAGGCTCAGTTCCGGTCTCCGAATTCGTTGGAGGGGTCAGTCCCATCTTCCGTTTGGGATTCCGCTGCTGCTTCCGGTTGGTCGGAAACCTTGGTTTTAGGCGGTTCGATTGCCGCTCGAATCGCACGCCAGACAAGGTCGGCACCTTTCCGGGTGATGGACGAATACGGAATCACCTGTGGTCCAAATGCTTTTTTCAATTTAGCCAAATTGGCTGCTAGTTGATTGTTCGATAACTTGTCGGCCTTGGTGGCCACGACACAGTATGGCACCTGTTCGGCCTCCAACCAGTCGTGCATTTGCTGGTCCAGTTCCGTGGGTGCCAACCGGACATCCACAATCAGAATGCCAATCTTCAATGCTGGTCGGTCGGTTATATAGCGTTCAATCATCGGTGCCCACTGCTGGCGGATTTCCTGTGGTACACGGGCATAGCCATAGCCGGGCAAATCGACAAAATATAAGGAATTGTTAATACTGAAGAAGTTGATCTGTTGGGTTCGGCCCGGTGTACTACTGGTTTTAGCCAGTCCGCGCACGCGAAGCAGGGAATTGATTAAGCTGGATTTGCCTACGTTGGAACGCCCTAAAAATGCAACTTCAGGTAATCTGTCCGTAGGAAACTGATGCGGTGAAACTGCGCTTCGTAAAAACTGCGCCGTCACGATCTTCATGCTGGTTACTGATTCTTATTGTGAAATATACCGACGGCGGGAACATTTGTGCAGATACGGCTGGCACTCTACTCTGACTGAACGGATTTTGCAAGAAACTTTCTTCAGGGTTCAGGGTTCAGGGTTCAGGGTTCAGGGTTCAGGGAGCTTTGAGCTTTGATTCAAAATCCCCAATCTTTGGTATTCGAAAACCCTGAACCCTGAACCCTAAACCCTATTGTTCCACCGAGGGAGTTGAGATTTGACTTCCTTTGGACATTTCGGAATTCCAAAGTGGCGGCAGGGAACCGGCTTCCTGGTTGGCTTCCGGTTTCAGAGCCAATTGGAGAACCCGGTCCACATTTTCGACCAAGTGAACGGTCATCACATCCAGCACTTCCTTGGGCACATCAACCAAGTCTTTCTGGTTGTCTTTTGGAATCAGGACCGTGCGAATACCTGAGCGGTGAGCTGCCAGCAGCTTTTCTTTCAAGCCACCGATGGGCAACACTTTGCCGCGCAGGGTAATTTCACCGGTCATGGCAACATCCTTGCGAATGGGTGTATCCGTCAGTGCCGATACGATAGATGTCGCAATCGTAATACCGGCGGAAGGCCCGTCCTTGGGAATAGCTCCTTCGGGGATGTGAATGTGAATATCGTACCGTTTGTAAAACCCTGGCGAGATACCAAGATGTGTCGCACGGGCGCGCACATAGCTGATGGCAGCCCGCGCGGATTCCTGCATGACTTCGCCCAGTTTTCCGGTGAGAGTCAACTGGCCCCGCCCTGGCATGAGAGTGGTTTCGATATGCAGCACTTCTCCGCCGACTTCGGTCCAGGCCAGCCCGGTTGACAGCCCCACTTCGCTTTCCTCTTCCATCATTTGCGGACGGAACTTGATGGGACCCAGGTATCCTTGGGCAGCTTCCGGAGAGACAATTTCGTGAAAATTGTCCTTTTCCGTCGTTAAGACCAGTTTTCGGGCAACTTTCCGGCAGATGGAGGAAATTTCACGTTCCAGGCTCCGCACCCCGGCTTCACGAGTGTAATGCTGAATCACCGTGGTCACGGCTGTATCGCTAAAGTCGAGTTGGTCGGCCTTGATGCCATTGGTTTCCCGTTGTTTGGGAATCAGATAGCGGCGGGCAATCTCGGTCTTTTCCCGTTCGGTATAACCGGAAAGCCGAATGATTTCGAGCCGGTCCTGCAAAGCTGCCGGAATCGTATGAAGGACGTTGGCCGTGGCAATGAACATGACTTTGGAAAGGTCATATTCGACATCCAAATAATGGTCCTGGAAGGTGCTGTTTTGTTCCGGGTCGAGCACTTCGAGCAGGGCTGACGACGGGTCGCCCCGAAAATCCATTCCCAATTTGTCAATTTCATCCAGCAAAATGAGCGGATTGACGGTTCCGGCTTTTTTCATCATCTGGATAATCTGGCCGGGAAGCGCTCCGATATAGGTCCGCCGATGGCCTCGAATTTCAGCTTCGTCTCGCACGCCACCCAGGGAAAGCCGTACAAACTTACGTCCGGTGGCTTTGGCAATCGAACGTCCCAAGCTGGTCTTTCCGACTCCTGGCGGGCCGACAAAACATAAAATCGAACCCTTCGGGTTATCCACCAGTTGCCGCACGGCCAGAAATTCCAGAATCCGTTCTTTGACTTTTTCCAGTCCGTAATGGTCGGCTTCCAGGACGTCTTCAGCTACTTTGAGGTCAGTGACTTCTTCAGAGCGTTCTTTCCAGGGCACGGCCAACAGCCATTCCAGATAGTTGCGGGAAACAGCGGATTCCGCCGACATGGGGGGCATCTGCTCAAGCCGTTTCAGTTCGGAAATGGCTTTGTTATAGGCGTCCGGCGACATTCCGGCAGCGTCAATCTTTTTCTTGAGTTCTTCAAGTTCAGCTTTTTCGTCTTTGCGGCCCAGTTCCTTGTTGATTGCCTTGATCTTTTCGTTCAGGTAATACTCTTTCTGGGCCCGCTCCATCTGCTTTTTGACCCGGCCTTGCAGAGCCCGGTCCACCTGGAGTTTTTCAAGTTCGACATCCAGAATTTCAATCAGCCGCATGAGGCGTTCCGGCAGGGTGAAAATCTCCAGAATGCTTTGCTTTTCCTCAACGGTGATTTTGAGATGGTTGGCAATCGCATCCGCCAGCCGGGATGGGTCTTCAATTTGAAGGTCGGCGTGCAGGTTCTCCGGATTGTCAGGGTTTTGCCGCACGTATTGATCAACCAGCGAGGTCAGCTTGGCCATCAGGGCGCTGACCCGTGGGCTGCGTTCAACCACACTGGATGACCGGCGCACAGTTGCAGTCCAGTACCCATCGGGATGTTCGGCAAAACGCATGGCGCGGGCGCGTTCAATGCCTTCGAATTGGACCTTGATATTGCCGTCTGCCAGTTGCAGATGATGGGAAATGCGGGCCAGGGTTCCAACCTGAAAAACCTGCTCGGTGGAGGGTTCTTCAATGGTGGCATCGTGTTGAGTTGCCAAAAAAATGATCCGGTCACCTTTGAGGGCCTGAACCATGGCATTGACTGAAGGCGGACGGCCAATCTTAAACCGGACCACCGTGTGGGGAAACACGACGACATCCCGAATCGGTACCATCGGATATTGCGCCACATCATCCGGCGTACTGTCGTGATATTCTTCCATACAAACTTCTTTCTCTTTCTCGGTTTGGGTGCAAAAAGTTCGGCCACATTGGTGCCGGTCACCCTACTTTAGCCCGCTTTTTCCAGAATTGGAAAGGTAATTCGGCGGTTTTCCACCATCTCGCGGGTGACGGTGAATTCCTTGATTTTCTTCTGGCTCGGCAGGCTGTACATGGCTTCAAGCATCAGTTCTTCCAGAATCATCCGTAATCCCCGTGCTCCGACTTTCCGTTCGCAGGCCAGCCGGGCCACGGTCTGGAGCGCGTCGTCCGTAAAGCGAAGCTTGACGTTATCCCACTCAAACTGTTTCTGATACTGCTTGATAAGCGCATTTTTGGGTTTGGTGAGAATGTCAATCATGGCTGCTTCATCCAGCTCATGGAGGGTTCCCAAAACGGGGAGTCGGCCCACGAACTCCGGAATCAGGCCATACTTGATGAGGTCTTCGGGTTGAATTTTATCCAGAATGGAAGCTGACCGGTGGAAACGGCGATGGTCGATTTTGGCGTTAAAGCCCAGTGCTTTTTTCCCAATCCGGCGCTCAATGACTTTTTCCAGGCCGACAAAGGCCCCGCCGCAGATGAAGAGGATGTTGGAGGTGTCAACCGGGAAAAATTCCTGGTGCGGATGTTTGCGGCCACCCTGGGGCGGCACATTGGCCACGGTACCTTCCAGAATCTTGAGCAACGCCTGTTGCACGCCTTCGCCCGAAACGTCGCGCGTAATGGATGGGTTTTCGTCTTTCCGGCAGATCTTATCGACTTCATCAATGTAGATGATGCCCTGTTGCGCCCGTTCAATGTCACCGTTGGCTGATTGGAGCAGTTTGAGAATGATGTTTTCAACATCTTCACCCACATACCCGGCTTCGGTCAGGGTGGTGGCATCCACAATGGTGAACGGAACATTGAGCATGCGGGCCAGGGTTTGGGCCAGCAGCGTCTTGCCGGTGCCGGTCGGGCCAATCAGGAGGATGTTGCTCTTTTGGATTTCAACATCGCCCGCCGTCCGTCGCCGCAACATGTCCATCCGTTTGTAATGTTGATAGACCGCCACCGCGAGCTTTTTCTTGGTTTCGTCCTGTCCGATCACGAAGTCATCAAGAAACGCTTTGATTTCAAAGGGTTTTGGCAATTGGGGGCGCTGGGCCGTGGCTTCCTGGTGGGCATCGTCGGCAATGATTTCATTGCAGATGTCAATACATTCGTTGCAAATGTAAACCGTTGGCCCGGCAATCAGTTTTTTGACTTCATTTTGTGTCTTTCCGCAGAAAGAACAGCGTAGGGTTTCTTCTCGTCTCACGACACGCTCCAAGTGGGTTTTTTGAGTTTTGAATTTTGAATTTTGAATTTTGAATGAGTGGTTCTCATCGCCACGTTCACTCAAAACGCAAAATTCAAAATGCAAAACTGCTCAGCACGTTGATTACTCCCGATGGGAAAGGACCTGGTCAATCAGGCCATATTCCATAGCCTGTTGAGCGCTCATAATCCGGTCACGTTCCACATCGCGCTCGATAACTTCCAGTGATTGCCCCGTGTGCTTGGCCAGAATCTCACTCGTCAGCCCCCGCATCCGCATCAATTCATCAGCATGAATGCGGACATCGGTTGCCTGGCCGGAAATACCACCATGGATCGAAGGTTGGTGAATCAAAATTCGTGAATTGGGCAACGCAAAGCGTTTGCCTTTGGTGCCGGCGGTCAGGAGCAGGGCTCCCATCGAAGCGCATTGACCGACACAAATCGTGGTCACATCCGGACGGATGAACTGCATTGTGTCGTAAATGGCCATGCCCGCCGTGATTGAACCACCCGGACTGTTGATGTAAAGGGAAATGTCACGTTCCGGATCCTCGGCTTCGAGGAACAAGAGCTGGGCGACGACCAGATTGGCGATTACGTCGTCAATCGGCGTCCCGATGAAAATGATGTTGTCTTTGAGAAGGCGCGAGTAAATGTCGTAAGCGCGTTCGCCGCGCCCGGTCTGCTCGACCACCATTGGAACCAAGGTTGAAACAGGTTTCATCATTGTGAAATCAATCCTACTGAAGAAACAGAATCTGTGCTATCTGGGCACATAACATGAGTGAAGATAGCACAGATATGAAACTTTGGAATTACGATTCGGCGGAAGCGGACTGGTCGTTGGCAGGTGTCACCGTTTCGGTGGTTAAATTGGCGTTATCCACTAGAAACTGAAGGGTTTTCTTGTGGCGTATGGCGGCTCGGATACTAGCCAGACCACCTTCCTTTGTCAAGCGGTCCTTCAGTGCTGCCGGGCTCATCTTGTTATGCGAGGCAATGTGGCTGATTTCGTGATTGATTTCCTCTTCGGTGGCGTCAATGTTCTCGGCATTTCCGATTTTGGAGAGCAATAACGTGTGTTGGATGTCACGCCGGGCGAGCGGGACCTGTTCTTCAAGCAGGGCGTTCCAATCGAACGATTGCGCCACACGGGGGTCAAGTCCACGTTGGATGAGCGATTCGGCCAGCATTTGCAGCCGTTCCTTGGCGCGGTCCTGCACCAGCACGTCCGGTGCCTCGATTTGAGTTTGTTTGACCAGTTGGTCAAGCAGGTTGTCCTGCACCTGCGTGAGGGCCAATTGTTCCGATTCGCGCTCAAAACGGGCACGAATCTTGCTCCGCAGATCGTCCAGGCTTTCAAAATCGCCGGGCAATCCCTGGGCAAAGCCGTCATCCAAGTCGGGCAGTTCCTGAACCCGGATGGTCTGCATTTCGACCCGGCAGAAAACCCGTTTGCCTTGCAGTTCCTGTGGTGCATTGCTCTTTTCGTCAAAAGTGGCAATGAATTCGCGGGTTTCGTTCATTTTCATCCCGCGCAGGTTGTCGTTAAAAGCCGGCACGGCGGTTTCCGAACCAAGGCGCATTTCCTCGACGTGTTGCGGAATCAAAATGGCCGCATCGGGTTGGGGCGTGTCTTCACCTTCGGCCAGCTCATAACCCATGAGTGAGAATTCGGCAAAGTTGCCGTCTTCGGCGGCATGGTCATCCTCGGTCGGGAGGAGGGACGCCTGGGACTCGCGCATTTTTTCCAGTGCCCGGTCAATGGCTTCGTCCGTCACCGGAATCATCCGTTTGGTGGCGGCCAGGCCGCGATATTCGCCGAGTTCGACTTCGGGAATGACTTCGACCTTGAGTTTGACGGTCAGCGGCTGGCCGTCAGTCAGGTGAAGATGGTCCACCACCGGTTCACCCACCACCGGCAGATTGTTTTCCACCAGGGCGTTTTGCACCACCTGGGGAACCATGGTGCGAATCACTTCATCCCGAAGTTCTTTCGCATAGCGGGCACGCACAATGTTTTGGGGAGCCCGGCCCGGACGAAATCCCGGTACGCTGACGAAACGGGCAAATTGGGCCAGAGCTTGGTTAAATGCCAGGGAGACCTGTTCGGAGGGAACTTCGATCACGACATCTTTCTTGCAGGCGGACGTGGAGTTGATTTCGACTTTCAATGGGTTTGCCTCTGTGTACAAATGAATTCAAAGAGCACAAAACTTGTGCTTCAGGTAAAACGGCCATTATAGGCATAGCCGCCCGGACTCTGCAAATCAGGGACGCCAACCGGAAGCAGAAAACCAGGACTGAGGACTGAGGACTGAGGACTGAGGCTAAAGAAACTCATTGGTGTTCCAAATCAACGTGCCGGATTTGAATACCCGGAACCGGATTTTTAGCCATTCGGTCAGAGAAAAAACACTTAGTCCTCAGTCCTGAATTAGAGCTTTCTGATAACAGCGCAGGTCGGCTTTGGTGTAGCAGACCACTGTAACCTGTTCAAGCGAGGTGTTGGTGGCGAGAAATGTCTTGATTTCATGCAGGGCAATGCGGGCTGCCCGTTCGATGGGAAAGCAAAAGGCTCCGGTGCTGATGGAAGGAAAAGCAATGGTTTTGACCCCATGTTCAACTGCCAGCCGTAGACAATTCCGGTAACAATTGGCCAACAGTTCGTCCTCATTGTTTTTGCCGCCCTTCCAAACCGGTCCCGGCGTGTGAATCACGTATCTGGCTGATAGCCGGTAGCCTTTCGTGATTTTGGCTTCCCCGGTCCGGCATCCGTTCAGTGTTTTGCATTCAGCCAGCAGGTCCGGCCCGGCGGCATAATGAATTGCGCCGTCCACGCCGCCTCCGCCCAGGAGCGAGGTATTTGCCGCGTTCACAATCGCATCAACTTCCTGTTGTGCAATGTTGCCCTGAACCAGGGAAATTCGCCCGTTACCCATTGGTTTTCAACCTCCAAAAAATCCGGAACTACCGTTCGGCTGCCTGCAGGCACCCGGCCAGACAAGGAGTCACTATGTATCAGCAACCACAATATGGACAAGCTCCAATCGTGCAACCGCTTCCCGCTTCGTATCTGGACGATTATCGCTCGGTTCGGACCAGAGCTCTCGTGGTACTGGTTCTTTTTGCCCTGCTGGTGCTGGTCAAACTCCTGGTTTTTGGTTCTGCCGCCATGGAAAACGATTTATTGCACAAAATCCTGGGAGGAGTGGAAATTGACCAGCAGACCCTGAAAAACAATGACGTGCGTGAGGCATTGGTCAATGGTCTGGATGGGTTGATGTATCTGGCCACTTCCACGACATTTCTGTTTTGGACGTATCGGGCCTATCGCAACCTGATGGCAATTGCGGCAGATGCCCCGGAAACGACTGCCGGGTTTGCGGTTGGCTCTTTTTTTATTCCCATTCTGAATTTGTTTCGCCCTCGCAAGGTTTTTCAGGAAATGTGGGCCAAAAGTGACCCGGACGTTTCTTTCGCCCGGCCTGTCATCACCATGCCGAGCAATTCCGATTCCTCCACTTTGATAAACGTCTGGTGGGTTTTTTGGATTATTTCCAATCTCTTTGGCAATGTTGGAGCCTATGGCACAACCCACAAAACCGCCCGCGATTTGATAGCAGCCAATAATGTGGTTTTGGCGGGAACCCTGATTGTCATCCCGGCGGCTGTATTGGCGATGGCGGTGGTGTGGGAAATCACCAAACGGCAGGAAGCCCGTTTTGCTGCCTTGCAGGCCAGCCATGTGCCCCAGCCGGGAAGCAGCCCTCAGCCGGGTTATGGTGCCTCAACCTTTCCGTCAACTTACACACCTCTGGGGTAGCAAGAGGGGAATCTAAAGCAGTCCACAAAACAGTGGAACCCTGTTTGTTTGAAAACATTCACCACAGAGACACAGAGGACACAGAGAGGGCACAGAGTTTTTCCTGGTGTTTCTCTGTGTAGCCTTCGTGGCCTCTGTGTCTCTGTGGTAAAGAAGTGTTTTCATCATTCTCTGGGATGGTTCAGCTTTCCTTTGGGTGATGCAGCCAATCAAAAGCCGCCTTGGCCGTGGTGGCTCCATCGCCAAAAGCAGTTACCAAACTGGGCAGGAGCGGGCGGCAGGCATCTCCGGCAGCCCAGACACCTGCTGCTGAGGTGGCACCGTAGCGGTCCGTCACAATATATCCTTCCGAATCCAGTTCGAGTTGTCCGGCGGTCAGTTGGGTCGCCGGATTGGTTCCCAAGGTCAGAAAAACCCCGGCCAAGGGCAGGTGCATCGTTTCAACCGGACCGCCAGGCTGGGCAATTTCGAGATTGACTCCGGTAACTGCCGTGGTTCCAACAATTTCCGTCAGGCGGGCACAAGTCAGCACGCGAATCTGCGGATGAACCAACACCGGGTCCCGATACATGGGACGGGCACGAAAACGGTCGGACCGGTGAATAAGTGTGACCCGGCAGCCTTCTTCGGCCAGCATGAGCGCTTCTTCAAAGGCTCCGTCCCCGCCACCAACAATGGCCACCGATTTGCCCCGGTACAAATGTTTGTCGCGGGTGGCCGAGGTGCTGACTCCGCGTCCGGCAAATTCCTCCTCGCCGGGAATTCCCAGGCGGCGTTTTTGCACTCCCAGCGTTAAAATCAGGGCTTGATAGGAAATCGCCTCCGAATCAAACCAGACCAGATTCTCCGCAAGGGAAAGCCGGGTGACAGGGGAACGCAGCCGGACGGCAACTGCCAGGGTTTTCAAGTGCTCGGCTACCTGCCGGGCGATTTCCGCTCCGGTTTGCCCTAAAAAACCGGGACAATCCACCAACCGGTTAAAGGTTCTGAGCAATTGCCCGCCCGGTTCCGCCCCGGCTTCCACCAGAAGCGGTTCACAGCCCAGACGTTTGGCCCACAATGCTGCACTCATGCCTGCCGGACCACCGCCAATGATTACAATCTGCCAGTTTTCATGTGCCATTTTGGTGTATTGAGAGTTTTGAGTTGTGAAGTGTGGTTTTGTACTGTGTCTCGGCTGAATTCTCAATCCGAAATTCTCCGTTGGAGCCTGACGGGTTTGGCCCTGAGAGGTTAAGGGGAACCGTCTGGCTGAAGCCGACGTTTGAGGCTGCACACTTCACAACATCCGTTTCCTTCAGGTTTTTGAGTTCCCCCTATGGCTCGAAATCTTTTATCCAGGGATTTTTACGGCGGTACGCTGCCCAGTCTGGCAGTCACTGGTCTGACGCTCTCTGAATCCTGCTATCCGCCGGCATTAAAGATGCCGCGCCATCAACATGAGCCGGCTTATTTCAGCCTTGTTTTGCAGGGAAGTTATTCGGAAAAACTGGGAATAAAGGGAAGCACCAGGGAAGGCCGGCCCCATGCAGCCCTTTTCCATCCGCAGGGTGAATCCCATGCGGTTATTTTTCATGCGGCCCCGGTGCATATCCTCCGGGTGGAGTTGGGACCGCAGTGGTTGGACCGCATGTCACTCTTTGACCGGATTCCGGATGCACCGCTTTCGCAAGGCAATGACCATGTGATGTCTCTGGCGCGCAGACTTTACCGGGAGTTTCAGCACCGTGACCGGTGGTCCACCTTTGCCATTGAAGGGCTGACCCTGGAACTCATGGCCGAGTTGGGGCGTGCCGCAACCGCCAGCCCCAAAAACCGGAAACCGTCCTCCTGGATTCAGACTGTCCGCGAGCAATTGGAAGCCGTCCACGCCGAATTCCCAACCCTGGAGGAACTGGCCACTCAGGCGGGCGTGCATCCCGTTCATCTCTCGCGGGAGTTTCGCAAACAGTTTGGGGTGACCCCCAGCGAATTTCTCCGCCGCCGCCGCATTGAACAAGCCAGCGAGCAGCTTGCCCACAGTGACCGTTCACTTTGTGAAATTGCTCTCGAAGCCGGTTTCTATGACCAGAGCCATTTTACCAACGCCTTCAAGCGCCAGATGGGAATGACGCCGACAGCCTATCGGGCTTTGTTTTATTTTCACCAATAGGGCTGAGGACTGAAGACTGCGGACTGATCCGATGTTCATTGCCGGTGGTGAGCCGCTCGGTTGTCAGGTCTGGCAGAAATTCCTCCCTCACATGGTTAATTGCATCCAAGCCGGTTGTCATTTTCCAAGACAGCAGGCCGGGGCCTCTCTACACTTGGTTCCAACTCCATTCAAAAATCTGACTGTGTGACGGGAAGAAGATTCTCTATGCGCATTGTATGGCTGTTGGTTTTGGTGTTCTGTGCCAGTTCCCTCGTTTCCGCCCAAACTTCATCAAGGGCGCTTTTCGGACGGCTGGCAGTGAATGAAACCCGGATTGTTTTTACCTATGCCGGTGACGTATGGACGGTGGACCGTCAGGGTGGAGAGGCCCGCCGTCTGACGACTCATCCGGCGGAGGATGGGGCTCCGGTAATTTCGCCGGATGGAAAGCAATTGGCCTATGCGAGTCAGGCCGAAGGTTCGTGGGATGTCTATCTCATGCCGATTGAAGGTGGAACCACCCGGCGTTTGACCTTTCACCCACGGAATGAGTATCCGCGCGGCTGGACGCCCGACGGCAAGTCGCTGCTGCTCTTAACCACTGAAACCGGTTCTCCTCAATTGAGCCTGCTGGATGTGAATGCCACCTTGCCCACCCAGCTTCCTTTGGTGGAGGGCTGGACCGGTTCTTTCGCGCCGGATGGCCAGCGGCTGGCGGTTGCTCCCACCTCCAGCATTGGAGATTGGCGTTATTATCGGGGCGGAAACAATGGGCGCATCTGGCTGACGGACCGTTCGACCTGGAACATCACTCCACTTGCGCAAGGTACATTTAATGACGAGTTTCCCATGTGGGTTGGTAACACGGTTTATTTCATTTCGGACCGGACCGGGGTGTACAACCTGTTTGCCTATGACCTGGGAACCCGGAAAACCAGACAACTGACAACCTTTGAAACCTATGGCATCCGTTGGGCCAGCGCCGGAGGCGAAGCCGTGGCGTTTGTCCGCGATGGCCGGATTTACCTGTATGAAATTGCCACCGGGAAAACCCGGACAGTGGACATCCGGCTGAATCCGGAAAGGCCGGAGCTCAAACCCCGCACTGCTTCTGCACTGCGCAGCCTGGAATCCATCAGTCCTGGCATGAACGGGGAAACCTGCCTGATTGGCGCTCGCGGGGAAGTGCTGGCCCTGACCACGGCGACCGGAGCGGCCCGGAATTTGACCCAGACACCGGGGGTGGCGGAACGCTATCCGGTACTTTCTCCGGACGGAAAACAGGTGGCCTTCTTTTCGGATGAAAGTGGTGAATATGAGCTTCAGGTACGGGAACTGGAGAGCGGCCAACTTTTCAAACGCATTCCGGTTGAAGCGAAGCCTTCATTTTATCGGGAATTGACCTGGGCTCCCGATGGGAAGCGGTTGGCTTTTACCGACAAACGGCTGGCGCTGTGGGTGGCCGAGGTGGCGTCGGGCAAAACCATGCAGGTGGACCGTTCGACCTATTCCTATCAGGAGGAATGGTTTCCCCGCTGGTCACCGGATGGCCGGTGGCTGACCTTTTCAAAGCATTTGCGGAATCGGGTGCGGACGGTTTTTATCTGGGAGGCAGCATCCGGCCAGACACGTCAAATCACCGACGGTGTGACCCACACCGAACAACCCTGCTTTGATGCCAATGGAAAGTATCTCTATTTTGTTTCCAGCCTGAATGCCGGAACCAGTGAATTTGGCTGGGGTGTTCTCAACGGTGTGCTGGCCCGCCCGTTGATAACTAGGCAGTTGCAGGTGGCGATGCTTTCCGCCAGCGACCTAGCCCCTTTTTTACCCGATGGAAAGCCCAATCCGGCAGCCAAACCCGCAGAATCCGTTCCGGCTGTAACGATTGATTTTGCCGGATTAAACCGGCGGGTACTGGACCTGCCAACTCCGGCCCGCGATTACGCCGGGCTGCAGGCGGGTCTGCCGGGCACGGTTCTGGTTCTGGTCAACGAGTGGCCGCCCTTGCCAGCTCCGGGGGCAAATCCCAGCCAGATGCTCTATCGGCATGATTTTTCCCAACCGGGAAAATTGGACAAACTGGCTGAAAATGTCGGTGCCTTGGAAGTCACCGGAGACGGTCGGCGGGTTTTGCTGGCACGAGGTGGAGTCTGGTCCTTGCTTCCGACAGCTCCGGCAGAAAAAACCGAAGAGCGAAAACTTGATTTGGGCAAAGTGGAAATCGCAGTTGACCCCGCCGCTGAATGGAAACAGATGTATCACGAAGCGTGGCGGATTATGCGGGACTGGTTTTATGACCCGGCCCATCACGGTCAGAATCTGGCTGATTTGGAGGCCCATTATGCCACCTATCTGCCCAATGTCACCCGCCGGACTGACCTCAACGGTTTGTTGGGGTTGGCACTCGGTCATATTTCGGTGAGCCATTTTGTGGTTGGGGGTGGAGATATGCCCTCCGGACCGCCACCGGCAAGGATTGGACTTCTGGGGGCCGACTATGAGATTGCCGCCGGACGGTATCGCTTCAAACGGATTTTCCGAAGCAGCACGTATAGCGACCCGTTGGGAACGAACGCCGCACCGCTTGACCGTCCGGGTGTGCAGGTCAAAGAAGGGGAATTTCTGCTCAAGGTCGAGGGGCAGGATGTTACCGCCGATAAACCCATCTGGCCTTATTTTCTTTTGAAAAATCCGGGTCCGCTGACAATTACCGTTGGTCCGGAACCAACTGGGGCCAATGCCCGCACCCTGACAGTCTATCCAATTCCGAATGAAACCCAGCTTCGGGTGGCGGATTGGGCGGAAGCCAATCGGAGACGGGTTGAGGAAGCTTCACAGGGGAAGCTTGGCTATGTGTACGTAGCTGATTATGGGGCGGAAACCCTGAAGCTGATGCGGGCTTTGAGCGGTTACAGCGACCGGGCCGGAATCATTATTGACCAACGATACAATGGCGGAGGCATCACGCCAGATTATCTGATTGAATGGCTGCGGCGGAAACCAATCTATCAGTACACGTTTCGGGAAGGGGACGACATCGCCACTCCGGTCAATCCCGGTCCGCCTGTTTCGGTGCTTCTGGTCAACCACCAGAATTATTCTGCTGCCGAGACGTTTGCCTTTATGTACAAACTGACCAAAATCGGGCCGCTGGTGGGAAAGCGAACCGGCGGTGGTGGTATTGGTCCCTATGTGTTTACTCCCCGGTTGCTGGATGGAGGCCGGGTGCAGCTTCCCAATCGGGCGGCTTACAATCCTGACGGAACTTCCTGGGGAATTGAAAACATTGGGGTTGCTCCGGATGTTGAGGTGGAAATACTCCCCCAGGATGTGCTGGCCGGGCGTGACCCACAATTGGAGCAGGCCCTCCGGATGGCCCTTGAGGCTGCAAAAAAACAGCCTCCTGCTGTTGTGAAGAAGCCGAAATATCCGGTTCACAAGTAAGGGCTGAGGGTCCAGGGTTCAGGGGCCAGGGTTCAGGGTTCAGGGGCCAGGGTTCAGGGTTCTCGATGACCAGGAAATTTGAAGCTCTGAATGGGTTTAATTGTCAATTGTCCATACAAAGACCCTGAACCCTGAACCCTGAACCCTGGACCCTGATTTAGTAGTGTTTCCGGTTTTTGAGGTCTGTCAAAACCAGCCGCGCCGCTGCTTTCAAGGTATCAAAGACACCAATCCCCTGATTTGCCACTGCTTCTATCACGGGTTCGTTTTTCAGGACGAGTTCCCGCTTCATTTCATCCACCGAAAGGATGTTACGGCCATCCCGTTTGTTGAGTTGGAGCACGTAAGGGAGCGTCCGAAAATTCAGATTATACTCGGCAAGATGTTCCAGCATGTCATTGACCATGAGGATATTGGCGTCCATTCTTTCGAAATGGCTGTCGGCGACAAAGATGATTCCATCCAAGCCCCGTACAATCAGCTTCCGGCTGGCTTTGTAGAAAATCTGTCCTGGTACCGTGTACAGATGGAAACGGGTTTTGAATCCCCGGATTTCACCCAGTTGCAACGGCATAAAGTCAAAAAACAGAGTGCGCTCCGTCTCGGTATCCAGTTTGACCAGTTTGCCTTTTGCGCTTGGGTCTGACTGTTTGTAAATATGCTCCACGTTGGAAGTTTTCCCGCCTAGCCCCGGCCCGTAGTAAACGATTTTGCAACTGATTTCTTTGGTTGCCAGATTGATTGTCACCATAGATTGCGACCTCCTTTTTGTTTCAGAGTGAGAAAGTCGCCTCAAATCTCGAAAAAAGATTTTCCAGGAAAGAAATCTTTTGAGTGAATTGCTTCACTTTGGCTTCGTGGTATTCTGAACCCTGAACCCTGAACCCTGAACCCTGCACCCTGTTATGTCGGTTTCACTACACGACCACCAAACCACAGTCAGTCCGTTTTATTGGGAGCTGGTAAGGAGATTTGCTTCCGATGCCTTTGCCGTGCGGCATGCGCTGGCGGATGTTGTCTTGCTGCGGGTGCAAGGAACTGCAGAAGCCGCCGAAGAGACCGACCAGCAGGCCCAGGCAGTGCTGGCGGAGTTTCTCAGCCCGGAACTTAAACAAAGCCGCCGGACTGTGCTTTGGAACCGGTTGAGTCCGGTGGAGCAATTTCGGGCCGAGCGATTTCACCGATTGAAAGAGGAATTGGAGGAATTCTTTGTTGGTGCCGGTTGCTGGCAAGCCAAAGGCTGGATGCGGCAAACCCTGGAACGGCTTGGATTTGCTTTGGTGAATGGCGAATTGCCGGTTGAAATCATTGGGGAAGGGGTTATTCGAAACAGTCTCGAGCTGGCCCGACGATTGCTCCAGGTCGCTCACCTGGTTGAAGAACAACAGTTTGCGGCCTTGCTTGCCCGGTTGCATCCGGACGCCCGGCAGGCAGGCGAGGAATATGAAAAGCTGCGGGACCGGCTTATCCATTTTTTTGAGGCCCGCCAATGGCAAATCAGTGAGGCCAGGCGCTTTCCCGATGTGAGTCAGGCAGCCGACGAAGTGCTCAACCGGCTGGCCGAAAAAATTCATGCGGAAACCGAGCGGGCGACACCTGTGGCAGAACGGGTTCAGAATGTGAAGGCTTTTGCTCTGGGGATGGCCCGGTTGGTCTGGCAGGAGCTGCAAGCCGAATCTTCCCGCTTGCCTGAAATGCCACTGCCCCCATTACCTTCACCGAATCGGTTGCGTCAGATGCAGGCGGCGTGTCTGCAAACTCTGAAGGAATCACAACGGCGGTTGCTGATTCGGTATTGCGGCTGCACCGTGCTCGACGAACAAAACGCAGCCCGGTACCGCCGCCAGTTGATTGAAGAATTTGGCTTCAAAGATGCCAAAGCCTTGCACCAGAGCATTTCCTATCTGCGCCGGAAACTGGAATGCTGTGTTGCCCGGCGCATGCAGCAGTTGGCCAAAACCGACTTTTCCGCCACAACGCTTGAACCGGAGGAGGACGCCAATGACACCCTCAAATTTTGACCTGCCTGAGCCTTTTGCCTCCGGGGCCACCATTGAAGACGACGACATCGTGCGGTATCTGCTGGGAACCCTCCCCGCAGCCGACCGCGACCGGTTTGAAGCCTTGTATTTTGAAGATGATGAGCTATTTGAACGGGTCAAAGCCGTGGAGGAACGGCTCATCCGGGACCGGTTGTTGTTCCGCCTTCCCGAGGCTGAGGAACAACGTTTTACGGAAACCTATGTGGTTCCGCCCAGCCGCTATCAGCGGGTCACCCTGGCCGAAACCTTGCTTGACGAAGCCACCAAGGAGCTTTCCGCGGATCCGCAGTTTTGCGATTCCATTGGGTATTTGAATCCCTTGGGGCCTTCAGATAGGGAAAGCGATAACAAAAAAGTCTAATGCTCGAACGGTACGGAAGATTGGGAGCGAGCCTCTACTCATAAGGTTCTCGCGTAAAGAGTCGTCACCGACATCCACTTCCTGTGGATGTTTTTCTTGCTCATCAAGTAAAAAATCGCTTTAGCAGGTTTGTTCTCCAAAAGGATGGTTTTGGTTATGCACAAGACACTCTTCCGACTTTGGATTATTGCCGTGTTGCTGTTGACGGCAACCCTTTTTTCCCGAAATTCTTTGCACCCATTGACAACCGGACAGGCTGAAATGGCGGTCGGCTCCGGAACTGGAAACTCGCTGCGGCAATCCTTGACCTTTGCCGAACGGGTCGCCGCTCAAAAAGCGCTCGAAGCCGTTTATTGGCGTCACCGGATTTGGCCTCGGGAGAATCAAACCGCCAAGCCTGCGCTGGAATCGGTCCTGTCCCAGACTGTGCTGGAACAAAAGGTCAGGGACTATGTGCAGCAATCCCAGGCTGTGGAGGAATTTCGGCACCAGCCTTTCAGTGGAGAAGAGTTGCAGGCCGAAATCAACCGGCTGGTCGCTCACACACGGGATACTGCCTTGCTTCGGGAACTTTTTGCCGCCCTCGACAATAATCCTTTCCTGATTGCTGAATGCTTGGCACGCCCCACCCTGATTGAGCGTTTTTTGTACAGTTCAGAAAACAAAACTGAAATCCTGAACCAGGTCAAATCAAAGCCAACTGAGATGCGGTTGCCGGTTTTTGCCTATGTGCTGTGGCAAGAGGATAGCCTTCGCAAAGACGCAACCTGTGATGTTTGGACGCCCACTTTTACCCATAACCAGAACAGCACCCCTCCGCCTTGCTCCAACCATAAAGCGGTTTGGACCGGGACAGAAATGATTGTCTGGGGTGGGACAGAGGCCGATGAGGTGAACACAGGAGGTCGGTACAATCCGGCAACCGACTCCTGGCTGGCCCTCAGTAATATCGCAGCCCCTCCACCCCGGAAGGACCACACAGCAATCTGGACCGGCACGGAAATGATTATTTGGGGCGGTTTTCAAGGTGGAGCCAATCAGACTTTCAATTCCGGTGGCCGGTATAACCCCGCCACTGATACCTGGACGGCCACCAGTCTGGTCAATGCTCCACAGTCCCGCAGTCGCCATACGACAGTCTGGACAGGGACGGAAATGATTGTCTGGGGCGGGCTTGCGACCGGATTGGCCAATACAGGCGGTCGTTACAATCCTCAGACAGATTCCTGGATCCCTACGACTTTAACTAATGCACCAGTCGCCCGAGCCGAACATAGTGCCATTTGGGCTGGGGCCGAAATGATTATCTGGGGTGGCTGGATCGGAGGTTCCGGACGGTTACAGGATGGTGCCCGGTATAACCCTGGAGCAGACACCTGGGTTGCCATCTCAACCACCAATGCCCCAGCCAACCGTTCGCTTCACACCGCAATCTGGACCGGCACGCAAATGGTGGTTTGGGGTGGCATTGACCCCGGTTTTGCTCCGTTGGGAACCGGAGCCATGTATAACCCGGCAAACAACCTCTGGACGACGATGACAACTGCCGGGGTTCCCCTTCCCAGAAGTCAGCATCAGGCTGTCTGGACAGGCACAACAATGATTGTCTGGGGAGGTTTGGGAGCCTTGTCTTCCGCCGATGTGCTCAACAGTGGAGGACGATTTAATCCGGTTACCAATAGCTGGTCACCTTTGCCAATCAGTAACGCCCCGGTTGCCCGCACCAACCATGCTGCTGTTTGGACTGGTTCGGAGATGATTGTTTGGGGAGGCTATGCCGGCGGCCCGCTTAACTCAGGAGGCCGTTATAATCCGGCAACCAATAGCTGGCTTCCAATCAAAACCAATAGTGCGCCAAGTGCCCGGGCCGACCATTGTTCTGTTTGGACTGGAACTGAAATGGTGGTGTATGGTGGCGGATATGGAACCGGAGGCAAGTATCTACCGGCAACTGACAGTTGGGCACCAATTTCCTCTTTATCGGGTGGGGGAGCTGCTCGGGCGCAGGTTGTTTGGACCGGACTCGAAATGATTATTGTCGGGGGCTATAACAATTATTTGCCAGGAGGAGGCGCACGGTATAACCCCACTACAGATACATGGATTTATTTGCCGGAAAATATCGGGGCAAATTTACAGGATCATACAGCAGTTTGGACTGGCTCGGAAATGATTGTCTGGGGTGGTGGTTATAACATTGGGCAGCGATATAATCCGGGAACAAACTCCTGGAGGCAGGCAACAATTACTGGTGCTCCCCAATCCCGCAAGTATCAAACAGCCATTTGGACTGGCTCCGAGATGATTATTTGGGGCGGGTATACGACCGGAGGGAACACCCCGGTCTACTTTAATGATGGCGGACGGTATAACCCTGTCACGGATACCTGGACACCGGTGGTCCCAACCGCTGAAACGCCCAGTCCGCGTGTTTTCCATACAGTTGTCTGGACTGGTTCCCGCATGATTGTGTGGGGAGGGAGCAATAGCAGTGGCATTCTGAATTCCGGCGGGGTTTGGGACCCGACAACCGGCTTGTGGACGGCCACGAACCTGACCGGCGCGCCAACGGCCCGCACTTCGCATACTGCTGTCTGGTCGTCCCAGTTTGGCATGCTTGTGTGGGGCGGGGGAGTATACCCAAATTATGTCAATACAGGGGGACGGTATGACCTTGCAACTGATACCTGGACGCCCATCAGCACGGTTGGAGCACCAACCCCACGGTATAGTCACACCGCAGTCTGGACCGGCTCTGAGATGATTGTGTGGGGCGGAGCACGAACAACACTTCCTTATTTATTTGATACTGGCGGCATGTATCGCCCCTGTGACATTTCAACGCTCACTCTTTCCCGGTTTTATCCGCTCGCAAGTACCCCTGGGAAGGCTCTGACCCTGAGTGGTTCAGGGTTTGTTTCAGGTGCAACGGAGGTGTTTTTTGGTGGAACCAGGCTGATTCCGGCTGCCGGGGTCAATGTCCTCAGTGGAACAACTCTGACTGCTGGAATTCCGCTTTCAGGCAGTGGAAACGGGAACCTCAATGGGTTTCTGACGGTTCGGGTCAACGGGGTGGATGTAACCACCCAGGCATTTCCCACCAATATTGCAAATCCTTGCGGTGGTACTGCCACCTTTGCGGAATTTGTAGTGGCTGGCGATGTGAACGGGGATGGGCTCATCGCTCAAGCCAATGATTTTGCTCTGGCACGGGGCTTTTCCCAATTTCAGGCGGTTCCGACGGCAAGGCAACTGCTGGCGGCGGATGTCGTTCCGCTCAATGGCAACTGCCGGGGAGACGGGGTTTTGACGACCACCGATATTACCTTTTTGCGGGCTGTTTCATTGGGGCAGGCCACTTTTTAGGGGTGTGGTAAGTGGCCGGTGAGAGGAACGGAAAAACTGCACACTGATTCACTGTTTTTTGATCCTGATTACCTGACACTTCAGACTTTTCACCTTCTATATATTTTCTTGAATGAGGTTTGGGCAGTGTCGTCCAGGATGTCGGCGGTACTGCCCAATTTTTTATTTTTCAACGAGTTGAACCTGAATTGCTGAATAATACAGGCTGGTGGTGCCTTCAAATCCCGAATCAGTTCCAACCAGCAGCCAAAAACTGCCGTCGGCAGCGGTTGTGACTTCAACCGGGGCCGTATTTTTCAAAACCTTGAATTCAAAGCGGGGGGCAGCACAATTGGAGTTGGTCCCGCTGATATTGCCTGCGACGACCGCATTGCGCCCCCCTTGGGCCTGGTTTCCTTTATCCAGGTTAAGCACCAACAGGTTTTCCTGAACTTCGCCCTGTGGTTCAAGGGTCGCACCTCCAACCTTGAGATAGACACTTTCCCCTGGGGCTCCGCCAATCCCGACGCAGTTGGCCGGAGCATTGGTGGCGAATTTGACCTTGAATTGCAATCGGTAGGTGGTGTTCGGCTTAAATCCGGTCACCCGCCGTTTGAGAAACATAAACAGGTCATCGCTATGGTTGTTTCCTGAGATAAAAAAGCCCTTGGCATTCTTTCCGACTTCTGCCGGCAGAGGGCGGGATTGGGCCGTCAATTCGTAGAAGGTTTCCTGGCCGGGCGGATAATCAGCAAAGCCGCCGGTCCAGCCTTGCAGGTCCTGTTTGAATTTGAAGACCAACTTGTTGGCAGCGGCTTGCCCCGCCGGATTTTGTGCAGCGACAGAAGGCGCAGTCGGGGAAAAGGACGCCAGCCCCACCGCCAGGAACAAGGAAAAGAGCATGTTTTTCATGATTTCACTCCTGGTTTTGTTGTTGTGACAGGAAACGGGATTCCCGTGGAAGTCCCTTTGTACGTCATTAGGTCAGGAGAGGTTGTCCAGGTTTGCAGCCAGCAGGGAGTGAAGCTGCTTATTTTTCTTTGCGGAAATAGGCTCCGCCGCTTTTGAGGGAATAGATTTGCGGCTTGAGTGCGCCCCAGTAGGTTAAAACCTTGCCTTCGGGCGTTTTTTCCAGGGTGAAAAGGCGTTCGTTGGGCTGATACGGCTCGCCGATGTTGTCCTTGCCGTAGCTGTTCAGAAAAATGTGAATCGTGTTGCCTTCGATTTTCGTGTCACAGGCCATGTGGTTGGCGATTTGAAATCCTTCGGAATCAACCACTGCGGTCAGAGCGCTGCCCTTTTTGATTATTTTGACGGTATGCAGGACAAATTGTCCGCTTTGGCGGGAACCAAATTCCTCAAACACATAGGAACCCTCCCAATTGATTTGAGGAGCCGGTGTGACAACCGGGGCGGGCGGCTTGGATTTTTGCCCGGCAGTCAGCGGCAGAACGAATCCGGCAGTGAGTGAAAGCAGGAAACAGGTACCTTGGGCAAGACGGTTTTTCATGCGCGGTCTCCAAACAAAGCGGTCCCCACCCGGACAATGGTCGCCCCTTCCTCAATGGCAACTTCAAAATCGTGACTCATCCCCATCGAAAGCTGTGGTAACGGCGGGTGACCGGGGAATTGCTGCTGGAGGTCATCCCGCATTCGGCGCAATTGGGCAAAATACGGTCGGACAGCTTCCGGGTCCGGCAGAAACGGCGGGATGGCCATCAGACCTGTCACTTCCAAATGGGGAAAGATGGAAGTTGTTTCAAACAAGCCCACCAGTTCATCCGGGAGAATGCCGGATTTGGTTTCTTCGTCGCCCACATGGACCTGGAGGAGAACTTTTGTCCGTCTGTTGTGCTCTCCGGCCAGCCGGTCCAGGCGGGCGGCCAGCGCAATCGAATCCACCGAATGAATCAGGTGAAAAAGTTCCACTGCCGGTTTGGCTTTGTTGGCCTGCAAATGCCCGATTAAATGCCACGTCACACCTTCGGTTGTGATGTGTGGGATTTTGCCGGCGGCTTCCTGCACCCGGTTTTCCCCAAAATGACGAATGCCCGCCGAGATGGCTTCCTCAATCATCTCGATGGGCTTCGTTTTGGAAACTGCGACCAGTGTTACATCTTCAACCGGGCGTCCGGCACGAGCGCAGGCACGGGCAATGCGTGACTGCACAGCATCCAGGCGGTCTTTGAAAGATGAAGGCGTAAGTGACATGGTGAGATTTGAGATTTGAGATTTGAGATTTGAGTTGTCAGAACCGCTTTTCGACAGACATTTGGGAATTATTGAAACTCAAAACGCAAAACGCAAAACGCAAAACCGATTAATCGTTGACCAATCCCTGTTCCAGTCGCTCCTGGTAATCAATCGTGTACTTGGCCCAGGGAATTGCTTCGAGGCGTTTGGGTGGAATCGGCTCGCCCGAACCCATGCAGATACCATAGGTGCCTTCTTCGATCCGGTCCAGTGCGTCTTCGACTTCGGAAAGCAATTGCCGGTATTGCTCCATCTGGCGGGCAACCAGCTCCCGATTGGTGTAGGTGGCTGCCGCATCCAACGGGTCTTTGCCTTCCTCTTCACTATTATCTTCTTTGGGCTGACTGTCGAGATTGAGCGCGACGCTCAGTTCCTGTCTTTTGGCAAGTAATTTTTGTCGCTGTCGTTCGAGCAAATCCTGATCCATGTTACCAAATTCGACTTTCTGTGGTGGAATTTCGGAAACCCGCAAAATAAAAACGACGTGCCGGTTTGTCAACTCTTTTAGGTATATGGTTTTGAGTCCGGCGGGCGGATTCCATCAAGAGTCCGGGCTTTTACAGGCTTCCAGGGCAGGAAGCAACTCGGGCTGCACCAAATCAATTTGATGGCCAATAAAAATGGCCTGATTTTGAAATCCTGGCGGCAAAGGGTACAAAAGCGGCTCAATGTCATAGCGGCCACAGGTGAAATTAAAGAGACACGGCCATTTTTCCCGCCGGAAATGAACAATCCCTTTGGCTCGATAGATAGCCGGAGGGATGGATTCCAGAAACTGTTCAAAAGCAGCACGTTCAAAGGGAACCGTGCTGGTGTAACTAAAAGCCGCAAGGTTGGCTTCCTGCAAGTGATTGCCTTTTTTGCGCCCGCCGCCTTTGTGTTCTGCGGCGCTTAGAAACCGTTCCAAAACCTGGGAGCCGTCCGGGGCGGAGGGTTGCGGGCTGACACTCTGATTTTTGAGTCGTTCCCGGAAACTGGCGGCACTGGTGGCAAACAGCACATCGGTTTCGAGTGCCCCCCGGATGGTTTCAACAATCAAGGCGCGGGGATTGATTTTCCGCAGATTACGCCGGACCAGTCCGCGTTCGCGTGCGGTCACCAAATCGGTTTTGTTTAAGACCAGAAAATCCGCTGCTGCTGCCTGTTCCAATGTGACCTGGCTGGTCTGACAGGCGGTAAAGAAATTGGCGGCGTCAATCACCGTCACGCAGGCATCCACCCGCAGGCCGCAGGCATAGACCTCATCCACCAACGGTGTCACTTCGGCGGCTCCGGTTGTCTCAATGATGATGACGTGCGGATTGGCGGTTTCAATGATGGATTGAATGGCCGAAGCAAATTCCCGGTTGATGGTGCAGCAGATGCACCCATTGTTGAGTTCAATCATGCGCTCGACGTTGGCGCATTCGATGACCTTCCCATCAATGCCAAGGTCGGCCATCTCGTTGATGATGAGCGCCACCCGGCGACCTTCCAGCCCGTTGCGCAGCACGTGGCCGAGGAGCGTGGTTTTTCCGCTTCCTAAAAAACCGGTAACAATGTTGACGGCAGGTCCGGACATGGAGTTCAAGGTTCAGGGTTTCGGGTTCAGGGTTCAGGGTTGGTGGGAATAGCCTGTGGAGGGGGTGGCTGTCAAGGCAGGCGGGTGGAATTGATCAAAAGTGGTTTTGTGCCTACAATGTAAGCACGGTTACATTCTTTATTCTCAAAGAGGAGCGATATGCGAACCAAAATTGTCAAAATCGGTAACTCGCAAGGAATCCGCATTCCCAAAGTGTTGCTTGAACAAAGCCTGATGACAGATGAAGTTGAGCTTGAGGCCCAACCCCGGCAAATTATCATCCGGCCTGTTCGTGAAGCGCGGTTTCAATGGACTGAAGCCTTTCAGGAAATGGCTCAAAACGGGGATGATGCTTTGCTTGATGAGGGAGAGGCAAGTCAAACGGCCTGGGATCGGGAGGAATGGGACTGGGCATGAAACGGTTTGACATTTATCTCGTGCATCTCGACCCAACTGTTGGAAGCGAGATTCAAAAAACCAGACCCTGTGTGATTATCTCACCTGATGAAATGAACCAGTACATCCGAACCGTGATTGTGGCTCCGCTGACAACCAGCAGCAAACTCTATCCAACGAGAGTCACGTGCGAGTTTGATGGAAAAAAAGGATTAGTGGTGTTGGACCAGATTCGAACGGTTGATAAAACACGCCTCACCCAAAAACTTGGGGCGCTGAACTCCACGACACAAGGCGAAGTTTTAACTGTCCTGGCTGAAATGTTTGCTCCTTGAAGCTGGTTCGGCCAGACCTTCGCTGCGGATGTGGAAACCGGGTTTGAGCGTGTTGTTCATAAAGCCGATTCATTTCCGCAACAGATGTTCACGAGCCAGTGATTCGACCATTCGGGCATTGTGAACCCCGTAAAATGTGATTTCGGGCAGAACTCGGCTTCTATGTCTTCGAAAACAGCGCACATTTCCTGAGCCATCCTCGTTGACTGAACACTGAATGTCACTGATTGTCCCAGCCGGAATTTGTTTGACTCGGCGGGCGGCGGACTCGGAAATCCGGAGCAGTCGTTTATTGGTAATCGCGTAGATAATTTTTTCCGCTGCAAATCCCTCGAAAGCCGGGGCAATCATTTTGCCGCAGAAAATTCCGACCCAGAGGGAAACACCCACAAATACCGGAAACCCCTTTCGAAAGAGAAAGAACAAGGAAATAAAACCGGCAAACAGCAACATTCCCAAAATGGCAATGCTGAGGCGTTTGGTTTTATGTGCATCGGCCACAAAGGGCTGGCTGACCCACAACACCTGTTCATGTTCGTCAAGCTGATGGCGCAATTCATTTCTGAGCCTTTCAGGCAATTGGCTGCTCTCAAGATGAATGCCTGCCGGGGCAATGAAAGAATTGAAAAAATCGTTTGGAAGCGTCTGGCACCGGCTGCAAATGCCTGTTTGTGGGTTGAACCGGTCGGTCTGGTGGCAGACTTCACAGCGTTCGGGACGGCCTTCGCTGCGAATGTGGAAACCGGGTTTTACTGAGGTGGTCATATCAGATTTGCGTTTTGGGGGAGGATTTTGGCCTTAAAAGCTGGTTGTAAATTACGGAAGCAACATATTGGGGGTTGAGAAGGCCGGTAAATCTGTCACCCGTGCGGTTCAATACAACGAATCCGGCACCGTTTATAGAAGTTCCAGGTCGAATCGTATCCAGGTTTTGTTGCCAAACCGAATGAATTTCCGGTACAGGGTTGTTTTTGACGGTTATTGCCCGAAGATTGGTAATGGCATAAAGGACTGGCTGTGGCCCCACAATGGTTCCTTTGGCAACCCAGGCAGACACAATCAAGGCCTGACTGACCAAAAACAAGAAGGTTGTTACGTCCGTACCAAGAGTTGGTTCTGCCGAGAAATCGAAGCCCAAATACAGCAAAACTCCAAACAAGCCTATCAAAAACCGTTTTTGTTTGGCCAGCGAGGAAAAGGTGTAAGCACGCCCGACCCACAACAGTCGCTCATCACCTGTCAAAGATTGCTCCAACATCAGTTTTAACTCAGGTGGAAAATCCAGGTTCAACAAATGCAGATTTCGAAGCTTTTGGGCTTCGGGAGCAAGCGGCACCAAAACTTTCTGGCATCGCCCGCAAACACCTGTTTGCTGGTCAAACTGGTCGGTTTGATGGCAGATTTCACAACGTTCAGGAAACCCTTGGCTGCGGATGCGGAAACTGGAATTTACGGATTCAGTCATTGGGGTAACTCACTTCCGGGTAGAAGATGTTCACACACCAGACGCTTCACCTGTTCATGGTCATCAATACCAAAAAAACCAAACCTTTTGGAATGCCTTTTGGTTTCAGGATTTTGAAAAATCAAGTCACCGCTCCCGTCTTCATTAAGGACGTGCCGGATGGAGTGCAGGGTTTCCAGTGTCTGGCAGGTGGTCCGGGTTTTCCAGACATCTTCAATGACCACCAACCGCTGATTGGTGACAGCGTAAACGGTATGCCGGGCTTTTTCCCAATCCCGCAGGGAGCTTCCTACCCAGTGGGCAACAAAAAACAACAGAAAGATGAACAATGGCAAAAGCGTCTCGTGCCGAACCTCTGCGAATCCCCACGAGAGAACCAGCACCATCGTCAGGATGGCGTTGATTCCCATATATTTCCAGGTTCGGCGGGAAATCCGATGCGGATTGGGCGTTCCAACCCAGAGCAACCATTCGTCTTCCGCGAGTTCTTCGGTTAAAACCTGCCGAAACTGTTCCGGAACCGCCACCTGTCGGGGATTGAGCAGTAACCGGGAGTCGTCCTGATAATTGCAGCGGTCACATCTGCCGGTTTGGGGGTCAAACCGGTCTTTTTGGTGACAGACCTCGCAGCGTTCGGGAACCCCTTGGCTGCGGATGCGGAAACTGTGATTGACCGAAGAAGTCATGTCGTTTTCGAGCCTTGAAGGTCGAGTTTTGTGGGCAATGGTGTTTTCGCGGAACCGAGCCAGCGTTTCAGGTGTGGCAGAGTCCTTTGGCTTATAACCTGCAACAACGTGGCCAGGGCAAAGGTAAAAATAATGACGGCAAGAACCTGCTCAAACATCCTGAGCTTTTCCAGGGTGCTTCCCGAAAAGTATTCGGCTGCGGTTTGTGGTTCCTCCAGCAGAAAACAAAGATTCCGATACCCATTCAAAACCCCTGCGCCGCTCACCAGAACTGCATAGCCCAATGCCAGCAGGTTCCGGGAACAGACGGCAATCGCTGCCCAGGCAAGGTACCAGGTACTGGTGCCCGGAGCCGGACAGGCGAACAATTTCATGCCTGCCATTTCAAGCTCGGTTAAGTGTTGTTGCCATAAAAACGAGATGGAAACAAAGGTAAACACCGTCAATCCGACCACAATCACTTTCGGGTGAACATAACGCCCCATGATGTGCAGTTTGCTTTGGTTCCGGTTGTTCATAAAGAAATTAAGACCCTCCATTTGACAAAAGTATTTTACTCTTCCAAAAAAGGGCCGTCATTCGAAATTCTCAGTCCTCAGTCCTCAGTCCTCAGTCCTCAGTCCTCAGTCCTTCGCTACGATTTCGTCCACTGCCGCCTGGGTAATCGGGTGGTAGCCGGAGCGGGCTTTCGCATAAATGGCTTTGGCACGCATCTTTCCTTCCGGGGTTTTGACCAGTTCCTGGTACAGCGGGCGGACGTTGCGGCGACGGCCAATGGTCAAAAGGTAGGTTTCCAGTGCCGGATATGCCTTCTCATAGCGGTAGGCAATTGCAATCGTCAGCCATTCCAGTGCGATTTCGGCGTTGCCGGTTTCAGTCAGTTTGAAGGCTTGGTCGAGTTGGGTCAGTTGCTCCGGTTTGAGTTTGGGTTTGATAAAACGCAGGAAATGCACCCACTGTTGAGTGGACCAGTTTTTGGTGGGCAGTTGGACGGCGGGCTGTTTTCCTTCCAGCCATGCTGTGGCAGCGGTTTCAACCTGGGCGAAGGCATCCGATTTGGGAACCGGGGCACTGGCCGGAAGTCCCGGCTGATACATCCATTCTTTGAGCGGAATTTTGGCGGCCAGTCGGGGCTGCCGGTCCAACAGGTGCTGGTGGAGATAGGCTTCAAAATCCGCCGTGGTAATGCTTTTGAAGGCAAAATGGTCGAAATAGCCGCGCAAAAACCGGTCGAACTTTTGCCGCCCAAAGGTTTCCTCCAGTTGCCGCAACAAGAGCACGCCTTTTTCATAAGGCAGTTGGGTTTGTCCGTCTTCGGGGTCGCGGCCTTTAAGGTCAATGTGGAGGATTTCGTCACGGTCTTCAAACGCGTCCAGTTCCCGCTGTAAATCCTGGCGACCCAGCACGGCTTCCATTTCGGCCCGTTCGCGGCCATAGAGGGCTTCGACAATCCGGCGTTCCAGATAGGTGGTAAAGCCTTCGTTCAGCCAGAAATCGCTCCAGGTGGCATTGGTCACCAGATTTCCCGACCAGGAATGCGCCAGTTCATGCGAAATCAGCGAAACCAGGCTTTTGTCACCCGCCAGGATGGTCGGCGTGGCAAAGGTCATCATTGGGTTTTCCATTCCGCCAAAGGGAAAGCTGGGTGGCAGCACCAGGATGTCGTACCGTCCCCAGCGATAGGGGCCATAGAGTTTTTCTGTTGCGGTCATCATCTTTTCCGTGTCGGAAAATTCAAAGGCGGCTTTTTCCACGACCGAAGGTTCGGCATAGACCCCGGAACGTTTCCCCAGGGGGCGAAAATCAAGGTCCCCGACGGCCAACGCAATCAGATAGGGCGGGATGGGGCGGCGCAACTGAAAGCGGTAATCACCGTCCTTGACCGGTTTGTACTCGTTTTCGGCGCTCATGACCGCCAGCAGGTTGCGCGGCGTCCGGATGCGGGCTGCATAGGTGATGCGCACCTGGGGTGAATCCTGGAGCGGAATCCAGGTTCGCGCATAAATCGGTTCCGATTGGGAGAAGAGAAACGGGTCTTTTTTCCCGGCGGTCTGGGCCGGTGTCAGCCATTGCAGTCCGGTTGCTGCGGGGCTGGATTGGTAAGAAATCCTGACATGCTTTGTTGTTTCCGCCACTTGTACCGTGAGCGGCGCGCCCAGGATGGGGTCGCTCGTTCCCAGTGAAAACGTTGTTTCGGTAAAGGATTTTCCGTCGGCGGATTGCTCGGCTTTGAAAATGGTGAGGGCTTTGGCATCCAGCACCAACGGGGCTTGGCGGTCGGCTCCAGTCCGTTCAATCGTCAAATCACAGGTGCCGGTCAGGATTTTTTTTTCAAAATCAACCGTCAGGTCAAGCGCCACATGCCGGACGCGCACGGCTTCGAGGTTGGCATAGGAATGATGGTCTTGCCGGGAGGATTCCATAGCGGTTTTTTCCGATGTGGATGCTGGTGTCTGGGCCAACATTGTGCCAGACACAGGTGAAAACAGGATGGCCAACAGACAGCCCAGGAAAACCCATGAAGAAAAACGTCTCATGAAGAAAATGACTCCGGATTGTGGTGAGTTTGGTACAGGTGAAAAGGAAATCTCGGCACTATACGCATTTTCCCTGATGCCGTCATTGGCATTTGAGATTTCTTCATTTGCGATTTGCGATTTGCGATTTGCGATTTGAAAATCCCCCGGCCAGTTGAGACATTTTTGTTTCAAGGGAATGGGAATACCCCGTAGGCAACAATCGCAAATGGCAAATGGACAATCGCAAATGGCAAATGAGGAATTTGCTTGTTTGTCTTTGGTAAAAACACGATAATGTCGCAACGGATCCGACATCCCATCCTTGCCGGTCTTGAATCCAGACGCAGACCTCATGTCAACCCGCCCAATGACTGAACTTCAACAGGTGCTGGGGGTCGAAGTTTCCCTTCGACGCCTGCATCTCAGTGCGTTTCAGCATGCCTTGCAGGTCCTCAAGGAATGTTGTGAAGAATGGTCGCTGGCTCCTTTGTGTCTGCTCCAGACCACCGCCGAAAAGCGCTGGCAGCCGTTGGATGGCATGGTTGACCTGGCAGGTTTTGCCAAAGTTGAACGGGTCAAGCCGGGCACCAGTACCGGGATGCCGCCCTGGGCGTTTCTTTTTTATGATGCCCAACTGGCCTGTGTCCTCCTGGCGGAAAAAACCAATGGGGTTGAGGAACAGGAAGCCTTTGGGCTTATCCGATTTGACCATGAACTGGTTTCACGGATGCTGCCCCGGTTGTTCGAAGCCCAGACCACCCCCTTGCACGCCAAACTGGCCCACCGCATTTCAGCTTCAAATTTTACGGTTGAGCATCTGGAACGGCGTCGTTCCGCCGCTTTGGAGCGGTTTTCCGAATACCTGGCCACAGCCCTGCCAACCTTGACCAAAAGCAATCCTCCGGTCATGGCCTCGGCCCCACCGCCGCTTTCCATTCCGTATATTGAGGAATTATTGGGGCTTTCCGGCGACACGGCTTCAGGCATGAATACGGCGGCGATGCTCAGTCGGGTGGTCAATGCCACCGCACAACTGACGGATTATCAACTGGTGTTGGTTTCGCTCTTTCGGGAAGAGTTTCCCTACCGCGATATTATTGGCTGTGAAGCGCTTTCCCTCGAAGTTATCGAACGCCTGAAGCGAACCCCTTTCACCCGCGATGAATTTCGCTCTATTTTGCGCAGTGGCGTGCAAATCCGGGTGGGAACCCTCGGCTTCGCGGTGTATTTTCCGCCCACCCACCACCACCTGCTGGATAAAGCCCCGCTGTACAAAAGTCTGGTGGCCTATGAAGGCGGTGACCAGTATTGGAACAAGGATGACGAACTGTTTGTTCCGATTATCGGGCAAAATGGTGAATATCTGGGTGTGATTTCGCTGGACGACCCGCGCACGGGACGCGCTCCGGATGAGCAAAGCCTGCTGCCGGTGATTGCCTTTGCCCGCCAAATTTCGATGATTCTGGAGCGCCAGCGGGTCGAAAGTGAAATGGAGCGGATGCTCTATCAGCTTTCGGTCAATAACTCCGAACTGGCCGGGCTTAACATGGTGCTTGAAACCACCAGCCGTTCGATGGACCGCCAGAGCGTGCTGGATGGCGCACTGAAAACGCTGGAAGTGGTGGACCTGGAAGCCGCCGTCATTCTCACCCTGGACGAAAGCCGCCAGCAGCTTGAACTGGAACATGCCAGCAACATTCCCGATTCCTTTATCAAGGTCATGTATGAATTCGGGATTGAGTGTTTCACGGTCGGACTCAAAATCATGCGGGGCGAACTGGAAATCCACGATGTCGCCAATCTGGTGACTTCCTCGCCGCGCATCAAGCAGGCAATCCGGCAGGAATCGGTTCAGACTCTGGTGAGCATTCCGCTCTTCAGCCGGAACGGCGTGTTGGGCGTGATGGTCATGTGGTCCCATGACAAACGGCAGTTTTCCTCGCAGGATGCCCGGTTGCTGCTCAACATTGGTAAACAGGTCGGGCTGGCTATTGAGGCCACCCATTTGTTTGAGCGTTCGCAGCGGCTGGCTTCGCAAATGAAAGCGCTGTTTGAGGTGGGTAAGAGCATTACCTACCATCTCGCCCTCGAACCGTTATTGGATTCCGTTACCATGAATGCCGGGACGTTGCTCAGTGCCGACCAGGTTTCGGTCATCCTGCTGGATGAAAACCAAACCATGACGGCCATTGCCAACTGGTCCCGACCCAAAACCGGCAGCCTCTCACCCGAGGCCGCCGTGCGTGATACGCTTGACCCGGCCCTGCGGGCACGGCATTCGACCAATGTGACGATGCTCAGTGTGCCAATTTCGACCAGCCTGCCGGAAACCGGCGAGGAGCGCCAAATCGGGGTTTTCAGTGTGGCCCGCAGTGCCCAGCGGCATCACCCCTTTTCGCCTGCCGAAATTGAAATGCTCAACAATTTGACATCGCATGTTTCGATTGCGGTGGAAAATGCCCGGACCTTTGAGGCCGAACGCAAGCGGAGCAAACAATTGACCCTGATTAACGCCTTCCTGGCGGAAATCAACGCCATCCTGGATGTGGGGGGGATGCTGGAGCGGGCGGCCCAGGTGATTTGCGACAGTTTCGAATATGTCCAGGTTTCCATCAGCCTCTATGACCCGGCTTCCGATACGCTGACCGTGCGCGGGCTGGCCGGAAAAAGTGAGGACATTGGTTGTTCCATCGGCCAGCAATTACCCCGCCTGCCGGGTATCATCAGCGAGGTCATCGAAACCAGGAAATCCATCACGGTGCCTGATGTCCGCAAACAGAAAGGCAATTTCCCCGTTTCACTCCAGGCCAAGTCGCGGCTGGTGGTGCCGATTGTCCGGCAGGACACGGTTTGGGGCGTGCTTTCGCTTGAACATGGCGAGCCGAATCATTTTGACCAGAGCGATATGCTGACAGCGGCGATTTTGGCAGACGGAATGGGCGGGGCCATGCGAAATGCCGAACTTTACGGTGAGGTCATCCGGGCCAACGGCCAGTTACAGGAGTTGATTCGGGTCAAAGACGACCTGGTTTCAATGGTGGCTCATGATTTCCGTTCACCGCTGACGACTATTCAGGCATTCAGCGAAGTGCTTTCGGACCGGACCCAGGACACCAAAGCCCGCCGCTATCTGGAAATCATCAACACCCAGGCCCGCCATCTGGCCCGCCTCGCCAACGACACCCTCACTATGTCGCGGCTGGAATCGAAAAAGATGAATTTCGAATTTCACCCGACCAATGTGCGCGATTTGATTGAACTGCTGATTGATGCCCGTTCCGGCAGTGAGTCTCCTGTGACATTTGCCACTGAATGGCCGGAGTCTCCGGTGGTTATTTCCGCCGACAGTGCCCGATTGCAGGAAGTGTTTGATAATTTGATAGGCAATGCGGTCAAATATTCACCCAACGGCGGGGCAGTCGAAATCAAGGCCGCCTGCACGGAAACCGAAATCACCGTGAGCATCCGCGACCACGGCATTGGCATTTCACCGGAAGACATGCCCAAACTGTTTGAAAAGTTCCAGCGGATGACCAATGCCCGCAAAATGAAAATTCCCGGCACCGGGTTGGGCCTCTATATCTGCCGTTCGATTGTGGAAGCCCACGGCGGGCGCATCGAGGTTGAAAGCGAACTTGGAGCCGGTTCAACCTTCCGGGTGGTGCTGCCTTGCACCTCCCACCTGATTGAAAGTTAAGGGAAAGTCTGGGGAGTCTGGGGAGTCTGGGGAGTCTTGGGAGTCTGGGGAGTCTGGGGAGTCTTGGGAGTCTTGGGAGTCAACAATTTCTCAGTCCTCAGTCCTGAGTATTGTCCTCAGTCCTGAGTATTGTCCTCAATCCTTTTAATATACCTTATTCCCCGTTGCCAGAACTCACCCAGTTTTTTACGTTCCCGCTCATCCAAAAAACCGGTCAGATAGAGCCATAACGGCAGGCTGGTGGCAATCAGGGTATGCAGCACCAGGTCAAGCCAGGTGGAACTGGTTGAAACGAACCGCGCCAGCCAGTGGAGCGCGATGCTCAGGGCCGCCAGTTGGCCCAACCGCCGCCATTCGTAAGGTACCGGCAGGAACATTTGCGAGCCTGCGTAGCGCAACCCGCACAACACCAGGAAGCCAATCACCGTGGCCCAGGTCGCACCCAGCATGCCGTGTTTGGGAATCAGCAGGAAATTAAGCCCGATGTTGACCGCCGCCGCCGTCCCGTAAATCAACGGATTGATATAGGTTTTGCGTTTCAGGCTGACGCCGACACTGAGCACCTGACTGGCGGCATCCAACACGGCGGCCACACACAACAGCGGGACCACCGTGGCGGATTCGACGTAACGTCCGAACAGCCGGAAAATATCAAGCGTCACACAGGATGCGCCCAGCGCCAGAAACGACGCGCACAAGACTACATAGGTCAGAATCCGGGCGTAATACTCAAGGGCGTCGTGGTCCTTCATCCGCGAAACCTGCATGGAAGGCCAGACCTGTCCAAACGGTGTCGTCACCAGAAAGGAAACCGCGTTCGAGACATTGTTGGCCATCGCATAAAAGCCGACTTCGCGCTTGCCGTCCTGATAGGTCGGGGCATAATGCTGGATGAAAAACCGGTCAATGGATTGAAGGGCCAACGAGGACAGCCGCCCAAAAATCAGCGGGCTGCCAAAGGCCAGCATGCGCCGCAGTTCCTTGAAATCAAACCCAAACGTCAAGTCGCGGTACATCAAGGCAAACAACGCGGTGGTTTCAAAGGCGGCTCCGAGGAGTGTGCCTTTCAGAATACCATACACGCTTTCATCCCGTGCCAGAATAAAAAAAAGCACTGCCGTCAATTGCACCAGCAGGGCGGTAAAGGTAACCACCATGTAGCGCACCGAGTCCATTTTTGAACGCAACACCGAATCCGGCACCAGTTTAATGACCTGGAAAAACGTTGCTATGAAAACCAGTCGGAAATGGGCGTCAAACCGGTTGTCGTGCAGAATCAACTGGGAACATTGCGGCGCAAAGCGATACAGCGGCAGCAGCACCGCCAGGCACAGCCCTACCAGAAAAATCAGTGCGGTGGTGGTGACACGCGGACGTTCCGCCTCGGAATAATCGAAATAGGAGCGCAGCAGTGCATTGCCAAGTCCCAGCGGCAACACAACCGTCAGCACCGACTGGACAATGGTGATGAACTGCAAGGCACCGTATTCGCCCGGACGAATCTGCTGCACGTAAAGTGGCAGGAGTAAAAACCGGAGTGAACTGTTGGCGACACTTCCCAGGCCGAAAATCAGGGTATGTTTGGCAGTTGTTTTGATTTTCTCGTAAATAGGGCACCTCGGCAGCCAGCGGGAAGTCCTGCTTTTCTATCCTGCCTAAATGCCGGGATGCAAGGTTTTCCCGACCTGCCTGCAGCGCCTGTCGGCGGGGTGCATCATCACCTCACCCCGTATTTTCTCCCATTTGTCACAAAAGCATTACCTAAAAACAAACGGCTGATGTACATCACAGTCATCGCCAAGTCTCAGAAGTTTTGGAAGTCTTTGGATCCGGTTTGTGACGAGATAACCGTAACTTCAAGGAATCAAGTTAAGGTTCGAGGTTTTGAGGTTTTCAAGATTCCCTTTTCCTTTTTTCTTTGAATGATTTCCAGGACTTCTGAGACCGCCAATCACACGAGGTAAAAAACATGACGAGCCGAAGAACATTTCTGAAAAACACGGCGCTGACCTGCGGGGCGCTCGGTGCGGGAACGCTTTCGGATGCACTTGCCCACGGTGCCGAAGCGCCCAAACCAACCGACAATGTGACCAAAGCCGAAAAACCACTGCGGATTTTGATTTTAGGCGGCACCGGGTTCATCGGCCCGCATCAGGTCGAATATGCCAGGGCACGTGGTCATAAACTGACTCTTTTTAATCGCGGAAAGACCAATGCCGGAATTTTCCCCGATGTCGAACAACTGCACGGCGACCGGGCCACAGGTGACCTGAAATCCCTTAAAGGACGTGAATGGGATGTGGTGATTGACAATCCGGCCACCTTGCCCCGCTGGGTGCGCGAAACCGCCCAACTGCTCAAGGATTCGGCCAAGCAATACGTTTTTATTTCGACGATTTCGGTCTATTCCGACAACAGCAAGCTCAACATGGACGAGTCCGGGCCGTTGGCCACGGTTTCCGACCCAAATGACGAGAAAATCACGGGTGAAACCTACGGCGGGCTCAAGGTTTTGGCCGAAAAAGAAGCTGAAAAAGCCTTTCCGGGCCGCGCAACCGTGATTCGTCCGGGGCTGATTGTCGGACCGGGCGATTACTCGGACCGTTTTTCCTATTGGCCGATTCGGATTGACCGGGGCGGGGAAGTGCTGGCTCCCGGTGACCCGACGGACCCGGTGCAAATCATTGATGCCCGCGATTTGGCGGAATGGTCCATCCGGATGGTGGAACAGGGAGCCATGGGCATCTATAACGCCACCGGGCCGAAAGCGCGGCTTTCGATGGCGGAAATGCTTTACGGAATTCGGGCCATCACCTCGGCGGATGTCCAGTTCACCTGGGTCAAGGCGGACTTTCTGGCCGAACAAAAGGTCAGTCCCTGGGGGGACATGCCGGT
The DNA here is from genome assembly GCA_019695185.1 of Blastocatellia bacterium. Lineage (GTDB taxonomy): Bacteria > Acidobacteriota > Blastocatellia > Chloracidobacteriales > Chloracidobacteriaceae > JAIBAN01. The sequence goes on from JAIBAN010000001.1 coordinate 146,620, forward strand.
TTGGGTGCCGCCGGTGGGTGAAACCGCCGGGTTTGCGACTGTGAATTGCAACAAAGCCATCGCCAAAGGCTTGACCTTCCGCCCCTTGGCGGAAACTTCCAAGGCAACTCTGGACTGGTTCAAAGCCCGTCCCGCCGAACGGCAGGCTAAAGTCCGCGCCGGGATTGACCCGAAACGCGAGGCGGATATTTTGGCTGCCTGGCACGCCAAGAAGAAATAAAACCATTTGCGATTTGCGATTGCCCAATGGCACCTGGCACCTGGGCAATCGCAAATGAAAGACCTCATGCACAAGTTTTTGCGGCGGATTGTTGATGTTCAGGAACACGAAATACGCGCCCTGTTTTTTGCGGGCGCTTATTTTTTCTTTTTGCTGGCCAGTTATTACATTTTGCGGCCCATCCGGGATGAAATGGGCGTGGCTGGCGGGGTGCAGAACCTGCCCTGGCTTTTTACCGGAACCTTGGTTGCAACCTTGGTGGGCAGTCAGATTTTTTCTGCGCTGGTGGTCAAGTTTCCGGTCAAACGGTTTGTCTCACTGACCTACCGTTTCATCATGGTGAACCTGCTGGTTTTTTTTATTTCGCTCAAGCTGGCCGGTTCGACCCAAAACATCTGGATTGGCCGGGTGTTCTTTGTCTGGATTAGCATGTTCAACATGTTCTGGACCTCGGTGTTCTGGGCCATGATGACGGATGTTTTCCACAACGAGCAGAGCAAGCGGCTGTTTGGCTTTATCGGGGCGGGTGGGACGCTCGGAGGTGTGGTCGGTTCGGCAGTGACGGCTTCGCTGGCACACAAATTTGGAACCATCAATTTGTTTCTGGTTTCGATGGTTTTGCTGGAATGCGGCGTTCAGTGCATGTTCCGGTTGCCGTTGCGGGTGAAATCGGGCCCTGAAGCAGAATCCGAAGTTGAACTGAAAAACCTGGAAAAGCCCATCGGGGGAGGCTTTTTGGCAGGGATTGCCCATACCTCAAAATCGCCTTATTTGATCGGCATTTGCGTTTATATGCTGCTCTTTACGGTGGGTTCGACCTTTCTCTATTTCCAACAGTCGCAGATTGTCGGGGCCACCATCACCGACCGGGTGGCCCGCACAGCCTTTTTGGCCAAAATTGATTTGGTGGTGAATGTGCTGACTTTGGCCATTCAGTTCTTTTTGACCGGGCGGATTGTGAAAAACCTGGGGGTGGCGGTAACGCTCATGCTGCTGCCGGTGGTGAGTGTTATTGGGTTTGCCCAACTGGGGCTGCGCCCTGTTTTAATGGCGGTGGTGATTTTTCAGGTGGTGCGGCGGGCGGGCAATTTTGCCGTGGCCGGGCCGACGCGGGAAGTGCTCTTCACGGTGCTGGCTCGTGAAGACAAATACAAGGCCAAGAATTTCATTGACACGTTTATCTATCGCGCCGGTGACCAGGTGGGAGCCTGGACGAGCGGGCTCTTGACGTGGCTGGGATTGACCATTGGCGGAATTTCCCTGGTGGCCGTGCCGATTTCCCTGGCCTGGCTGGGGGTTAGTCTCTGGCTGGGCCGCAGACAACAGCATCTGGCCAAACAGTCTGTTGCTGAACCGGTTTTTGTTCCGCCCGTCCCGCTGGTTTCGGATTGTGGCTGAATTCCTGGATGCGCTTGTCGGTTCGTGCAAGAAGGTCGGTTTGATACGACAGCTTGACGCTTTTATTTTTCGGTCATGGTCCAGACTCCATCCCAATCCGGCGGCGGCGGCGAGGGCATAAAATGCCAGCAGCGCTGGATGTGCATCTGAGTTGGCTTGTCATCCGGGTCAATCGCACGGGCAGCGTTGAATTCCCGGTTGGCTTTGCCAAATTCGCGTTCCAGATAGAGTTTTCGCCCGGTTGCGTAATGTTCGATGACCTGTAGTTTGTGCGGTGACAGCGGGCGGGCCAGTGGACCCGTTCGGATGCCGATAAGTTCGTAAATCCGCACCGGTTCGGTTTTGCCTTTGACCCGGATGCAGTCCAGCTCACGAGCCCAGACCTGTCCCTGACAGGGTCGCCAGGTGTTTTCGCTGATGACAATATCGCAGCCGTAGTATTTGCTCGCCCCTTCCAGCCGCGAACTTAAATTCACTCCGTCACCAATGGCGGTAAATTCCATCCGTTTGCTTGAGCCGATATTGCCGCTAATCACACTGTCGGAATTGATGCCGATGCCGATTTTGAGCAACGGGAGCCCGGCGGTTGCCCGGCGCTGGTTGAATTCCTCCAGTCGGTGGCGCATATCCACCGCCGCCTGCACCGCACACCAGGCATGGTCGTCAATCACAAGCGGCGAGCCAAACACCGCCATCATGGCGTCGCCGATGTATTTATCGAGCGTTCCCTTCTGTTTGAAAATCGCATCCACCATGGTTTCGAAATACTCGTTGAGCATCTGAACCACGTCCTCCGGACGCATCGCCTCGGTCAGTTTGGTGTATTCCCGAATGTCGGAAAAGAGGACCGACACATCTTTCCGGTCACCGCCCAGCCGGGCATCCGCACCACTTTGCAGCAGGCGTTCGGCCAGTTCCTGGGTCATGTAGCGGTACATGGTGCTCTTGAGCCGTTTTTCGTCGCTGATGTCGTCCATCACGACCAATGCCCCATGAATCTGTTCCGGCACATCCGTGTCGGCCATGGTGTTGATGGAAAGGTGAATGCTGTGCTGGTCTCTGCCGTCGCTGACCAGGGTCTGTTCCGGGTAATATTGCTGCCGGGCCTTGGTTTCTGCACCAGCCAGAGCATTCTCAAGCCAGCCGACAAAGTCATTGTCTTTAATGGTAATCAGTTTGCGAATGTCGCGGCCTGTCAAAGCGGTTTCATCGGGCTGGCCCAGCAGGCGGGCCGCACTTTGATTGGCCGCCAGCACGGTTCCGGTTTTGTCCGTGGCCAGCACGGCGTTTGAGAGGCTGCGCAAAATATCGCGCTGCATTTGTTCCTGTTTTTTGACGGTGGCAAAAAGCTGCGCGTTTTGCAGTGCCACCCCGGCCTGGATGTTAAACGCCTGCATGAATTCCTGGTCAACCCTGGTAAAACCGGCTTTCCATGCTTCCGGTGCTTTGGGCCAGGAAGCGGAGTCATAAGGCGGAAACGTGCCCTGCCGTTTTTTATTGATAAGCTGGGTGACGCCAATCAAATCCCCGTCGGCGTTAAAGACCGGCATACAGAGCAGGCTGCAGGTCCGGTAACCCAGCCGCTGGTCGGTCTGTTTGGATGTTTCCGAATTCGGGTGGTCATACAAATCAAACGGGATATTCACCGGCTGGCCGGTCTGTGCCACCTGTCCGGCAAATCCGGCGGTGAGCGGAATGCGGATTTCCTGCACGTGGCCGCTGTTGTGGATTTTTGTCCAGAGCTGGCTTTGTTCCCGGTCAATCAGCCAGAGGGTACTGCGGTCGGCATGCATCAGCCGTTTGGCCTCATCCATAACCCGTTGCAGGGTTTGTTCCAGGTCCAGACTGCTTTGCCCCAACAACCGGGTTGCCTGCATGAGGGCGTTGGCCGCCCGCTGTTTTTGAACGGCTCTGTAAAAGGAACGGGAGGATTCCAGAATCAGCCGGATGATGGGGGCAAATTCCGAGAAGGTTGCCGTGTCAGCCTCGGAGAAACCGACGGGACTGACCCGTTCTGCCAAAGACCACAGCGGCGTGGCCTCCTCCTTCAATTTGTTTATCAACTGAACGACGGCAATCAATCCGCCTTCATCATTGAGGATGGGCAGCGCCAGCATGGAATAGGTGCGATACTGGTTGCGTTTATCAAATTCGCGGGCAATGACGGAACGCGGGTCGTCATAAAAATCATAGGGAATGTTGACGGTTTTTTTGAAGGTGGCGACTTCTCCGGCGATTCCCGCCGTGGTGGGCAGGCGCAACTCCAGCAAATTGCCTTCTTCGTCCTTGGCCACCAGGGACCATAATTCATTTTTCTCCTCATCAAGCAGGAAAATGGTGGTGCGGTCAGCTCCCAGCAGTTCACCGGTTTTGAGGGTGATGGACCGCAACATGTCTTCCAGAACAGTATCAAATCCGCCTTTTTCACCCTGGAGCGTATCCAGCAAGGCCAGGGTTTGGTGACAGATGCGGAGTTTTTCTTCGATTTCGTGAACGATAAAACCGAACGTGTCTTTGGTGAGTGGGGCGAGAAAGCCGGAAAAATTGCCGCCCGCCAACACAAACGTACCCGTGTCGGTCCGGTGGAGCAGGGACATACTCGAAGGAAGGGGTTTGGAATCCATAAAAAAGAGGCAAACGGTGAAAAACAGGTTGAACCTGCCGTTTGCAAAACAGAGATAAAATAAAGGCAAACCTGGAAGCACCGTAGATGCTTATACACCGTGACAGGACAAAATACCAAATTCCGGCAGAGGGTTTTTTATTCCGATTTTCTCATGGCCCCAGCTCAACCGGAAAACCGCTTGACGTGTTTCCCAAGAGGGCATACAAACACGGTTTTGTCCGCAAATTCCTTCAAAGGAGCATCGCACTTTATATGGTAGCAACGTTTGCAGTGATCGGAGCCGGGACCATGGGCAATGGCATTGCCCAGGTGGCCGCCCGTTCAGGGTTATCCGTCCTCATGCATGACATCAAACAGGATTTTTTGGATCGCGGCCTGGCAACGATTGATTCAAGCCTTCAACGCGACGTGAAAAAAGAACGTCTGACTGAGGAAGGAAAGCAGGAAATCCTCAGCCGGATTCGTCCTGTGACGGATTTGGAAGCCTTGGCCGAAGCCGATTTTGTCGTTGAAGCCGCCACCGAAAATTTTGAAATCAAAGCCAATATTTTTCGCCAACTGGACCGCATCACCCGCCCCGAAGTGATTCTGGCGACCAATACCTCCTCGATTGCCATCACGAAAATTGCTGCTGTGACCAAACGCCCGGAAAAAGTCATCGGTATGCATTTCATGAATCCGGTTCCGGTCATGCAACTGGTCGAAGTCATTTGCGGGTTGGCCACCGATGAAGCCACCAAAACGGCGGTTGACGAATTGTGCAAACGGTTTGGCAAAACCGCAATTGCCTGTCAGGACGCGCCGGGGTTTGTGGCCAATCGGATTTTGATGCCGATGATTAACGAAGCGATCTTTGCTCTCGCTGAAGGCGTCGGCACTCCTGAGGCGATTGACGGCATTATGAAGCTCGGGATGAACCATCCGATGGGGCCGCTGACGCTGGCTGACTTTATTGGACTGGATGTTTGTTTGGCGATTATGGATGTGCTATACGATGGCTTCCGGGATTCAAAATACCGTGCCTGCCCGCTCCTCCGGCAATACGTCGCCGCCGGTTGGCTGGGCCGTAAATCCGGGCGCGGGTTTTATAAGTATTAGCGTTCAGCCGTCAGCTTTCAGCTTTCAGCTTCGGTGGTGAAACCCTGGTTGTCTCAAGACAGCCCGCAATCATTTCCAAGCTGGAGGCTAAGAGCTGCACGCTGAAAGCTGAAGAGGTTCTATGGTTTATTGTCAGCAATGCGGAAAACGGAATACCAGCGGGCGACATGAATGTATCTATTGCAGCGCTCCGTTGATGGTGGTGACGGTGCCGCCGGCGACCTACTATGATGGAGCGCCGGTCTTTACGCGCCTCGAAGAACACTTGCTGGAACGCGTCACGGACCTGGAAGGCCGGTTGCTCAAACTTTCCGGCCATTTTTTGAAAATGCTTGATTTGTTTGAGCGCAAAATTGAATGTGACGCCCAGCACGAACATCTGCTCAAAAAACTGATTTCCGTTTTGGCAACTGACTTTAAGCTTGATTACGCCAAACTTGGGATTGACCTCCCGCATGATGAAAAGACGACCGTCAAGGCGAGTCCGGAACCTGCCTCTTCAACTGCCCTTCTAGCCGAGCACATCATTGCCGGATTTGGCGGAAAATCCAAAAAAAAACAATTCGTGGAGCTGGTCCGACAGGGACTTAAAATCATGGCCGACGGGCAACCGGACCAGGGCATTGGGTTGCTGGAACAGGCTGTCGCCTTGGACCGCAAGAATGCGTTGCTGCATTTCTTTATTGGCAGCCATTACTTTCATACGAAACGGTTTCAGCAGGCTGAAGCCCCTTTGCGGGTGGCAGTCGAGCGGTCGCCCGACCGGGTTGAAGTCCGTCTCATGCTGGGGGTGATTTGTGCCGAAGCCGGAAATATCGCCGGAGCCCAGGAATTTCTCAAACAGGTGCTCAAACAGCAAAAAGACTGTTTTATGGCGCTCTATACGCTGGGGCGGATTCTGGTCGGGGCCGGCCAGTTGCGCGAAGCGTTGCCCTACCTCAAACGCGCCCTGGGAGTAAACCCGTCACCGGAAATGTACTATTTGGTGGGGCATGCCCAGCTCAAACTTGGTTCCTACAGTCTGGCCGCGCGTCATCTCCGCAAAGCCATTGAACTGGACCCGCAGTTTGACGATGCGCTCTATCACCTGGGCTTGGTGTGCCTCAAACGGAATCAGGTTTCGCAAGCCCGCAGCTATTTTCAGGCAGCCTATAACATCAAGCCGGTCAATCGGTATCGAGCTGCTTTAAGCGCTGAAAACGGAGCTGAATTGCCCGTGGCACCTCCGTTTGAAGCCACCACGCTGGCCACTCAGAAAAAAGTGGTCCGCACCGGCGAAACCGGGGTGGAAGACCCGTTTGCGCACATTCTGAACGAAGCCCTCAATTCAATCAGCAGCAGGCAGTAATAATTGAGAATTGAGAATTGAGAATTGAGAATTAAGTTCTCCGGCAAATGTTTTGAGGTGTAAAGATCAGGATTTTCCTTGTTGGTACAGGCTTGTTTCAAGTTTTTATACCTCAGCATTTTTGCCAGAGAGCTTAGCTTTATCACAAGTGCCAGGCAATTTGACCCAACTTACCTGGAAACTTTAATCCGGGCCGATAGGAAATTCTCAATTCTCAATTCTCAATTCTCAATTCTCAATTATGAAAACAACACGCATCATCAACGGGACTTTGCTGACTTCCGGCCCCAGGCATCAAACGCTGCGGGCCGATTTGTATGTAACGGGGCGGCGCATCAGCCACATCGGAACGGTTCCGGCAGAGGCCGACACCACGATTGACGCCTCCGGCTGTGTGGTGATACCGGGTTTTGTTCAATCGCACATCCATCTGTGCCAAACCCTCTTTCGCGGGGCGGCGGATGATTTGGAACTGCTTGACTGGTTGCGGTTGCGGATTTGGCCCATGGAAGCAGCCCATACGCCTGACAGTTTACGGGCCTCGGCGCAAATGGCAATCGGTGAGATGATGCGGGGCGGCACCACGGCGGCACTCACCATGGAGACCGTCAAGCACACCGAAGCCGCCTTGCAGGTCGTTGAGGAAAGCGGTTTTCGGGCGGTGGTAGGGAAATGCATGATGGACAAGGGGGCCGAAGTCCCTGCCGGATTGCAGGAAAAGACGGATGCTTCGCTCACTGAATCCGTACGTTTGATTGAAACCTGGCACGGACGGGATGAGGGCCGCGTGCGCATGTGTTTCGCTCCGCGTTTTGCGATTTCCTGCACCGATGCACTCCTGCGCGAGGTTGGTAAACTGGCTGCCGCACGAGGCGTCATGGTCCACACCCATGCCTCGGAAAACCGTGATGAAATTGCGATTGTGGAAGGTGAAACGGGGCTGCGCAATATTGCCTACCTGGATTCGGTGGGAATTACCGGCGCACATGTAGGCTTGGCACATTGCATCTGGGTGAATGACATGGAGCAGGACATTCTGGCTCACACCCACACCCATGTGCTGCATTGCCCATCGTCAAATTTGAAACTTGGCTCCGGTATTGCGCCCATTGTTGAAATGCGGAAACGGGGGATTTCAGTTTCCATCGGGGCTGACGGTGCGCCCTGCACCAACCGGTTGGATGCTTTTACCGAAATGCGCAGCGCGGCGCTGCTTCAGAAAATGCGCCTGGGGTCGCAGCATCTGACCGCCCTCGAAGCCTTTCAAATGGCAACCTGGCAGGGAGCCTGCGCCATTGGTCAAGCGGACGAAATCGGCAGCCTGGAAATCGGAAAGCGGGCTGACCTGGCGGTGGTCAATCTCAACACACTCCATGCCGCGCCCCACCCGGACCCGGTTTCCGCTTTGGTTTATGCGGCGGCAGCCAGCGATGTCCGCGATGTTCTGATTGACGGTCGGATGGTGGTTCAGAATTCCGAACTGAAAACCCTCAATGAAGCCGAGGTTTTGGCTTCCGTCCGGCGGGAATTTGCCGCTCTGACGGCACGAGCCGGAATCGTCTGAGAACAAGTCTTGAGAGTCTAGGGGGGCTAGGGAGTCTAGGGAGTCTAGGGAGTCTGGGAATCCTTGTCACCTTGTCACCTTGTCACCTTGTCACCTTGTCAGGTTTTTTGACTCCCAAGACTCCCAAGACTCCCAAGACTCCCAAGACTCCCAAGACCACTTACCGGTACTCTCCCTGCAAAACAAACGCCGCCCAATAGTAAGGCGATTGATAGGCTTTCTTTTTCATGAGGGACAATTGGGCCAGTTGAAGCGCTGCTGCCGGGGATTTTTTCTCTTTGAAAACGGCATGATAGAACGCTTCCATTAACTCGACCGTAGCCCGGTCACTCACCTTCCATAAACTGGCCATCACACGGGTTGCACCGGCATACATAAAACCCCGTGACAGCCCGACCACTCCTTCGCCACTCATCTTTTTACCAAGTCCGGTTTGACAGGCTGAAAGCACCACCAGCTCGGCAGGTAGATTCAGGTTGTAAATGTCATTGGTCCGGAGAAATCCATCCACCGGCTGGCCGTTTTTATCGAGCATGGAGAGAACCAGAGCCGAGAGTTCGGGGCGCTCGGTATCAAGCACTCCGTGGGTCGCAAAATGGAGATAGCGGTACTGACTGAGGCCGGGGTCCAGGGCATGCACCCGACTGGCATCAAAGTCGAGCCATTCGGTTGCAGGTTCGTCTCCAGCCAGTTTCCGGATTTGGTTGGCTTCGCGGCGAGTGCCCGGCAAGCGATAAATCCGGCTTTTTGCACTGTCTTCCGGGCTGCCGTCAGGTTGGACGGTCCCTATCGGAGTCAGGTTCCGATTCAGCAGTGTGGAAAACCGTTCCTGTGATTGATTGTCGGTTCCGGGTGTCGTTGAGGGCAGGGAGGCAGTCACCTGCCGCAGCGATTTTAACCGGATGTCGTGCTGATTTTCAAAAACCGGGTCAGCCAGGATGGCAATCAGTTTTTCGGCTGGTTTCCGCTGACTTTTTTCCCTTCGTGCCACTGCCAGAGTTGAGGCAGAGGGCAGCATGACAATTTCATGACTGGCAATCAAAGGAGAAGAAAAGTTTTGAGTTTTGGTTTTTGGGTTTTGGGTCTGTGGTTCCTCAAAACTTAGAGGGTGGGGGAGCGCAGCAAACGGCACGTATTGCAAGGCATTGTCCGCGACCACCAGCCAGCGTTTGACGGTCAGCCGAGTTGCTGCCGGGGCGAAAATCAGTTGGCTGAGTTGCAATGCCTGAGCGGAAAACTCAGCATCGGCCTTCATGACACGGGCCTGATATTGGCCAAAGGTTTCCTGTGGGCGACTTTGGCCGCGTGCCTGAATGGAATCAAGCAGGGGACGGGCAATTTTTTCAATTTCCTTTTCGGGCGGAAGTTCATAGCTGGTGCAATCGGTTTGCGTAACGACCCACAGGTAGCTGTGACGTTTGCCCAAAGCATATTCCACCAAAACTGTGTCGGAATCCAAAATGGACTGTTGAATTTCCGCCAGCCGGAGCGGTTGCGGTTGTGTCAGCGCCGCATACTGCGGACTGACCGTCCGAATCTGGTTCTGCAAGGTTTTATAACTTTCCAGCAGTTCGTCATAGCGTTGCGTGACCTGAGTTTCTTCTGCTGGTGTATGCGTGCGGAGCAGAACTTTGGTGATGGCGCTTTGCTGCTCGGCAATCTGTTTTTGGAGCGTTCGTTCCCGTTCCAACAGGACGGGCGGGACGCCTTGGCGAATATCCGCCCGTGCCTCAACCAGAAACTCCAACAGGGTGCGCGCACGCGCCTGCTCACTTTTTTCAAAGGCCAGCCGGTCAAATCCTGCATTTGGGTTTTGCCGATGCAGTTCCATCAATATTTCAAGATAAAGCTGATAGTAGGTTTGCACCTCGGAAAAAAAGGAAGCCCGATTGGTCAGGCCGACATTGGAGCGCAAGGTTTCCAAAATCGAAACCGCCTGTTCAACATGGGGCAATGCCTGGAGGAATTTCTTTTCGTCAAACTCCAGGAAAGCAAGTTGAAAAAGAGACTTGGCTTCGTCTTTTTTCTCTCCGATGGTCCCCAGGATAGTCACCGAACGGGAGAGGGCCTCACCGGCACGTAAATAATCCTTGGCATCGGCATAAATAATCCCAATGGAGAGCAAAATGGCCCCTTCCCAGCGTTTGTCATTCGTAGCGCGGGCCAGTGTCAGTGCCTGTTCCTGTACGGTCAAGGCCCGGTCGTTCTGCTTGGCCCGGCGGTACAGAATTCCAAGATTATTCAGGATGCGCCCTTCCAGACTCTTGTCACCGATTTCCCGCACGGTTTTGAGGGCGATTTCCAGGTGTTCGGCTGCTTTCAGATTGTCGCCCTGGATGGCGTATTCCGTTCCGATGTTGTTGAGCAAATTAGCCATGCCCCGCCGGTCCCCGGTGTTTTCCCGGACCTTGAACGCCCGCTCGTAAAATGCCAGGGCGGCTTTGCTGTTATTGATATGTGAATTGACAAAACCAAGGTTGTTCAGAACGCTGCCGAGGAAATCGGGATTGTCCAGTTTTTCGGCAAAACCGAGCGCCCGTTCAAATGATTCGATGGCTTTCTGATATTGGCCGCGCCGGTCCAGCTCCAGTCCCAACGAGTTGTAAATGCGGGCTTCCAGCAGGTGATTGCCACTTTTTTGAGCGGCTTTGAGGGCTGCTTCACTGAAAGAAAGAGCTTTGTCCCGTTCACCCAGGTCGGAATAGACAATGGCAAACGCTTGCAGAATGGAGCCCTCCAGTTCGGCGTCGCCATGCGTGCGGCACAGCTCAAGGGCTTTGGTATATTGCTCCAGGGCAGGTTGGCGCTCGCCCAGGTTTTTAAGTGCATTGCCCATATGAAGGAGCGTTGTAGCTTCCGCCTTCCGGTTGCCCAAGGTTTGTTGCAGGTGCAGGGCTTGGGTAAAAAAATCTTTGGCTTTTGTGCTCTCGCCCAAATCCTGATACACGTTTCCGCTTCCAGCCAAAGCCTGAGCCACACCGGATTGATTTCCGGCTTTCTGATAAAAGGTGCGGGCTTTTTCAAACAGTTCCAGGGCTTGCCGGCGGGTTTCTTGAGTGCCTTTGCGGGCAGCTTTTTCGGCCTGCTCACAGAGTTCATCCGGGTTTTCAGACCCCGCCGGAGCAGGTTCCTGCCAGCCGCTGCTGGCCCGGCAGCCTGATTCAGTGGCCGGTAGGTGAAGTCCGCCGCAACCCATGACGGCACCGATAATCAGTCCAAACCACAGTCGCCGAAGCCACGTCATGGATGCCTGAAGAGGGGAAAAAAGGGACAGGTTGGTTTTCATGCTGCAATTATCACAATGTCAGTGAACGGAACGGGGGCAAGGCTGAATGAAGGTGAGGGAATCACAAACAGCCAAAAGGGTTGTCCTGCCGCTCACGATCTTTTGGTAAAGCCGAATATCTTCATCCGATGTGCTTTTTTCAAGTAAAATACAGGTACTTGTTTTTACTCTTAAACCTGACGGAGCGTGTATGGACAACCAGCAACTGGAACATATCCAGGCCGGATATGACCTTGTGGCGGAAGAATATGTGGCCCATATCTTCAATGAACTGGAGGGGAAACCGCTTGACCGGGAGTGGTTGACCCGGCTGGCTGCACAATGGAAAGGCCAGGGCACGATTTGTGACCTTGGCTGTGGGCCGGGACACATTGCCCGCTTTCTGCATCAGCAGGGAGCGCAGGTTGTCGGGATTGACCTTTCACCCGGCATGATTGAACAGGCCCGCCGATTGACTCCGGAAGTGGAATTCCATACCGGCAACATGCTGGCGCTCGACGTGCCGGATGAATCCTGGGTGGCCATCGCCGCCTGCTACGCCATCGTCAATCTTCCGCGAACGGACCTGCCGACGGTTTTTCAGGAGTGTCACCGGGTGCTGAAACCCGGCGGCTGGTTGATGCTCGCATTTCATATAGGAACCGAAACCGTTCATCAGGCTGAGTTATGGGGAAAGCCCGTCAAGCTTGATTTTCTCTATTTCGAACGGGCCGAAATTGGGGAAATGGTTCAGGCTGCCGGATTTACACTGCTGGAATCTCTGGAACGCGACCCTTATCCGGGAGTCGAGTATCCAAGCCGCCGGGCATACCTGCTGGCTTGCAAAGTGGATTCTTGAGCTGACTGGAGCGCAAGCATCCCGCTTGCATGATTGGAAAAGAGCGGCGCAGCCGTTCCAGAGCCGAAAGGTGAATCCGTGACTGTCCGGTTTGAATGTCAGTTGATGGAAGAAGGGTGGTTAAACTGCCGGCTCGAAGTGGATGACCAGTCATTTGGCTGGGTTCCGTCGTATCTCAGTGATTCGATTCCCGCGTTGCTCCAGGCGACAACGGATGTGCTGCTGGGCCGGGAAGCCTTTCCTGTGCTTTTTCAGGATGAACCTGGAGAGTACCGGCTTCGTTTATGGCGCGTGCCACAGTCGAATCCGGAACTGGTTCATCTGCGCATCATTGCCATGAAGGATACATTCAGCCGTTATGGTGATGGTGCCAGACAGGTTGTTTTTGAAGCCGAGCGCCGCCTGCGCACGTTTGCCGGGCAGGTGTTGGCCTCAGTCCAAAAGATGCTTGCCGAATATGGGGAGGACGGTTACTTTCGCTGCTGCCATTACCGGTTTCCCCTCAAGGATTTTCAGGAACTGGAGCAAGCCCTCCGGCAGACCAAAAAAACAGGAAAACCATGAAACGGTATCATCAGGAACGGGAACGAACAAAACGGAACTATCAGCAGCATTTGAGTGTGCTGGGCCGGTTGGTGACGATTGCCGGAGGTTTTGAACCTGGCCGGTTTCGGAAACGCAAGCCAATCGGATGCGGTCGGCCCCGGTGTCGTCTCTGCCATTATGATAAAATCTATGGGATTCCAACCGTACAGGACCGTATCCGGCAACAGCGATATGCTGATTCGCTCCGCGAGTTTCTGGATGATCTGGTCTAAATCTTAAAACCCCGATGCCACATTGAATAACTATGAAAATCTGCCCCACGTGTCATACCTGCTACGACGATACTGCCCGTTTTTGCACGCTTGACGGGAATTCTTTGGCGGAATCATTGCCCGGTCCCCGCGTTCTCGAAGCCCGTTACCAGTTGACCAAATGTATTGGCCAGGGTCGCCTGGGTGATGTCTATCAGGCGACGGACCTGACCACGGTGCAACAGGTTTCCGTCAAAGTGCTGCCGCCGAATCTGTTTACCACTGCCGCTGCCGAATCGTCTTTTCGGGCTGAAGTCGAGCGGCTTGCAAAAATTTCCTCACCTCATATTGCCGCCACGTTGGCTTTTGGATTGCTGCCGAATGCCGCCACCTATCTGGTCAGTGAGTTTGTCGAGGGGCGGACGCTCCGCGAAGAACTGAAACAGGACGGTCTGATGGACCTCACCAGGGTGTTGGAAATCACCCGCCAGGCTGCGCTTGGGCTGTCGGTTGCGCATGGGGCCGGGGTCCTGCATTTGGACCTGAAACCGGAAAACGTGATGGTGATGGCCGATGCCCAAACCCAGGAATTACGGGTGAAAGTGGTGGATTTTGGTCTGGCCCGCCTGAAAGACGCCTTGGGCGGTGCGGTGGCAACCGATTCGGGGTCGGTCATTATCCGGATGCCGCATTACACGTCACCGGAGGAAGGAACCGGAATGCCGGTGGATGGCCGGTCCGATGTCTACAGCCTGGGTATTATTCTTTATGAAATGCTGACCGACCACGTTCCGTTCCGGGACAAATTCCCGATGAAAGTGCTGATTATGCACGCCACCAAGACGCCTGAACCACCGCGTTCGCTCAATCCCAAAATTCCTGCCGAAATTGAAGCATTGGTTTTGAAAATGCTGACCAAGGAACCGGATGGGCGTCCGGCCACCATGCAGGCCGTGGCGGATGCGTTAAGCAAACTGATTCCCGCCCATAATCCGATTTTGTTTGCAGCTCCGGTTGCCCCGCCGGTTCCGGCCCCGGCCCCGGCAGCACCTTCGCTCAATCTTCCGCTCCGGTTGACGATTATTGATGCTGATGATGAAGGGAACAAATCCCGCACCATTCCGGGAACGGTCCAGGATGCCAGCCCGCAGGGAATGCGGATTCAGACCGGCACCGTGGCCACCGGCCAACTGAATATCATCAAGGACCATACGGTGGCGTTCAAAAATCGGCTTGACATTGCCGTGGACCTGCCGGGCGGGACGGTCAAAATGGATGCCTTTGCCGTGCGCTACAACCGGGCTCCGGATGGTATGAACTGGACTGTGTTCATTTATATCAAGGACATGGCGCGGGCTGACCGGCGGCTGTACGAGCAATATCTGAAAACCGTGGGATAACCTGACATTTCCGTCAGCTCGCCCGAATACATTGATTGGTAACCGGAAATGCTTCGCGGCTGATTTTTCCGCTGGGGTCGGTCAACCAGACCACCACCGTGTAGATACCCGGTTCGTCCCGATTTAATTTGAGGGTGGTGCGAAACTCGGTTGGGGTGGTCATGGTGACCGCCCCGGTTTCAACGTTGGTGCCTGCCTTTTCCCTCGTGGCCAGACCGACGCGGGTGGCAGGAAGTCCGTAATTTCGGGGAGCCCGCAACCAGGCAATAGCGGGCGGTGTGGGCAGCGGTTCGAAAAAAATTTCAATCTGTGAAAGCTTCAATTGCGGGTTGAGGATTTTTCCCGTTAGCGGGAGTGCTGTTTTCCGTTTGGCTTCAACCGGCAACGGGGAAACTTCCACATACCGACTGAGATATTCCTCCGCATAGCAGAGCGAGCCGTTGATAAGCGCAAACCCAATGCCCACATGGGTATGTTCGGCCCGTAAAATGGTCTTCCGATGACCGTCGTGGGGCGGTTTTTCCTCATACATGCTGAGGTGCAGGTCGGCCAGATACTCAACTAGGTCAGCTTCCTCAAGGGTATTGACCACTCCGAAAATTCCCGCCACATTTTCGGCCACTGCTTCCGTTCCGCCTGCAAACGAATACCGCATATAAGGTTTTTTCCCGTCGGGGCTCCAATGTCCGGCGTAAGCCAGTTCCGCCATTTCACGGGCATGGACGGTGGCAACTGTGGTGGCCAGGTCATCCAGTTCGACCGGCGGCACATCGGCGGCGGCTCGTTCCTGATTGATACGTTTGACAATCCGTTCAGGAATGGAGGTTTTGCCTTCCGCTTTCGGGCGGCAGGTTTTGAGTCCCGCCTGCGGGCGGCTGTCAGGCGCGAGCAAAATTCCCAAACCCAGGAAAAACAAAAAAAACATTCTGATGGGGAAACGAAACGCCCGGAAATTGGTAGGATTGAAGTGAGTGTGCATAAAAGGAAACACCGGCCACCTGAAGGCGGAACTCAAAACCGCCGCCTAAAGGCGGAACTCAAAACCGCCGCCTAAAGGCGGAACTCAAAACCGCCGCCTAAAGGCGGAACTCAGAACCGCCGCCTGAAGGCGGAACTCAGAACAATTTGCCTGGCTGACGATACATGATGTCCGTCCGGATGACGTATTTGACACCGGTTTTGACTTCGCAGCCTTCGTGAATCAGCGGATGCTGAAACAAAACGCCAAGTCCGGTAAGTGGTCTGATGGAAACCGGGGGAACCACCAGGAAACTGGTTTCACCGCCGGTAAACGCCTCATTCAAGTAAACCAGGAATGTATACCAGCTTCGTTCGTAAGCGTTTCGCTGAAAGGCCCCATCCGCATGGGGAATAAACCGCATACCCGGTTTATAACGATAACAGCGGAACATTTCATTGGCCCCGGCCAGGGTCATGCCTCTGAATTCGGCGGGCAGATGCTCCCTGACTCGTTCCAGCAAGAGGTCCGCCAGTGCCATATCCGTGAAAATTACCCGTTCATTATTGCGGACATTGGTTTTGATTTGTGCTCCATGCAGCGTGTTGACCGTAGCTAAAACAGGCTGGGCTGCTTCAATCCGGTCAATCAGAACCCGGCATTCAGCCGGAGACAGAACTTCCGGAATTTTCAGGATATAGGGGTTTGCATCATCCAGGTCCATGCGCCTTTTCCTCAGTCCGCAGTCCTCAGTTAAGTGGTCAACCGCCGGTAAATTCCGGGCAAGCGTTCGGGCAGACTGAGCACGTCGTCAATAATCGTGTAGCCCACTTCACCGTACAAGTCCTGCAATTCCTTTTCCGATTCCCGGTCAATCGTAATGCAGAAACTGGTCACGCCTATCACCTGCGCCTGCCGGAGCGCCACCCGCACATCTTCGCGGGCATAGCGGGCATCGCCATAGTCGTGGTCATAGGGCCGTCCATCCGAAAGCAGAATCAGCAGTTTGGTGCGGGCATCCTGTTGGCTCAGGCGGGCTGAGGCATGGCGCAGCGCCGCTCCCAAACGGGTATTGTTTTGGTACGTCACGCCGCCAATCCGTTTTTCCGTGACCTCCGAATAGGTTTCGTTGAAATCCTTAATCACGTAAAACATGACGTTGCGCCGGCCTTCGCTGGTAAAGCCGTAAATCGAATACACATCGCCCACGGCTTCGAGTGCCTCGCTCATCAGCACCAGCCCTTCTTTTTCAATGTCAATGATGCGTTGGCCGGGCCGGGTATAGGGCATGTTGGGAAACCGTCCGATGGTCCGGGCGGTTGAGCTGGACATATCAAGCAGGAACGACACCGCCACATCCCGTTGGCGGCGCAAGCGGCGAACGTACACCCGTTCGTCCACACTGCCGGTGGTCCGGCGGTTAATCACATTGTCAACCAAAGCGTCGAAATCAAAATCCTCTCCGTCAAGTTCGCGGGGAATCTTGCGCAGGCTCTCCGGTTTCATCATCTGAAACTGACGGCGGATGGAACTGAGCATGCCGCCATGCCGCGAGCGGGCCACCTCGACAAAGACCCGCGAACCTTCCGGATTGCGCCGTTCGATGACGCGGCACCAGTTGAGCCGGTAGTCATTCAGTTCACGGTCCCATTCATCGTAGAAAAATGCCTTGTCGTTGGGGTCCAGCTTCTGTTCGTTGGCTTCGCGGTCCTGTGACAAGGAAGCCATGACATCTTCGAGCGGGGGCGGTGACTCCTGGCGGTCGGACGCCCAAAAATCAAAAGCCGAGTTGGGCGTCTGGCCCTGGTTTTTGTAGCTTGTGCTTTGCGGTTGTGTTTCTGTGGGGGAGTTTTCCGCTCCCGTGGTCTGACCTTCACCGTTCTGGTCCTGGTTGGCCGATTCAGCCTGCGGTTCCTGGCTTTGAGAGCGTTCTTCAATCAGGCCGTAGACCTGTCGAACCGCCTGCAACGTGTCGCCGACCGTGGCCCCCGGCTGGTCCAGGTATTGCAACAGGATTTCCTCCAGCGGCACAACAATGGTGGCATAATCGCGCCGGACCTCGGCAGTCGTCCCGCCGCATAATGCGAGTTCAAACAGGATTTCATGCCACAGGGCATCGGTCGGCAGTTTTTCAAGCTGGGGGCGTTCGGCCCGCAGCCGTTCCCCGACAAAATCCAAATCCCGCCGGATTCCGCGATAGGCCCGGCGCAACTGGCGGTCAATCCTGCCGTTTTCCAGGGTTGTGAACAGGCGCAAAGCCAGTTCGGCTTGGGGAAAATGTTTGAGCACCACTGAATAATTGACATTCGCCCGTTTACGCGGAGCGTTGCGATAGCGGTCAAAAAGCTCCCGCTGGATGGCCAGCAGGTCGGGCGTATCCTCCACATAGGTGCCAAATTCCAACTGCCCGGCAGAATGCGCCGCCAGCACTTTGTAAAGGCGAAAATTTGTGTCCTCGTCCGGAAAATCGGCAATCAGGGAAGGGAGGTAAATGGTCTTGCCGTCGCTGATGCGGGCCTGTTCGGGAATGCCGGTCAGGGGGCTGACCGTGAGACTTTTGCCGGTCAGACCTTCCACATACAGCCGGAGTATCTGGGAAACCTGTTCGAGCGAAACGCCGCCGTCGCGTCCGGTCAGGGCCTCGCGGCTGGTACGTGATTCAAGTCCGTAATACGCCTGCGCGCTACGGCTGTCTTTCGGATACAGTTCCAGTCCGCGCAACGCCCAGATGCGAAACTGATCCAGCGAAGCCCGCTGCAACGCCTGCGGGCTGGCTTTGAAGCAGGCAATTGCCGAAGTGACGTTATAACGGCCAATTTCCGCCACCACGTCCATCACTTTCTGGACGGTTTTGCCGGTTTGTTTCGGATTTTGGTGCCGGGCCAACTGGCTTACCACCGGGGTGCTCATCTGCAAAAACTGGTAACTGGTTGCATTACCCTGGGTCGAAATGACAAAGCTGAAACGGGTCCATTGTTCATAAGCTTCGGGGCCGGCCAGTGCCAGCACGCTGCCGGCGGCCCGAAAATACTGGAGGGCCAGTCCGCCGCTCCGGTCCAGAAACAGCCCCGTATGATTCAGCAGGCGACCCATGTAAGAGGCCGTCTCTGCGGTCATGGATTCCGGTATGGCCAGAAAAAACTCGGCTGCCGTTCCACCCGAACGATGAACAAATGAAGCTGTCAGTTCCAGGATGCGCTCGACCAGTTCGTCATCGGGGTCAAACTGGTGCAGGTGCGCCGCAACTTTGGGAGCCTGCCGCAGCAGGTCAAAACTGTGTTTGACGGAATGGCGGGCGACCTCGGAGGCAATGGTAAAAATGCGTTGCAGAACCGATGTGTCACCCATGGCCTGCACGACATGCGGAATCAGTTTGAATGAATCCACGGCAACTCTGGTCGAAAGCGAAGCCTGTTTGGTGCAGAGGGTCAGGGTCCGTAAGCGGTACGACTGCGGCAGGGCAGCCAGGGTTTCAGGGCTGGCTGTGAAATATTCGTGAGCGGCCTCGATGTTGGTCGCGGCCAGCCGTTTGCCTGCCTCGCCCCAGGTTTTTAACTCAAAGGTATTGAGCAGCCGTCCGACTTCCGGAGCAACCCGGAAAAATTCGAGTGCCGTTTTGAGGGAAAGCCCGGTCAGTCCGGCCCCGATTCCCATAATAAAAAGTAAACGCTCCGACGGCATCCGTTGCAGTTTGGGAGTCAGTGTTTCGACTGCCTCGGAATGCTCGCCTTTGAAGAGATTTGCCAGCTTTGTTTTTAATTGTCCGTCAGCCATAGACCGCGATTGTACTGGATTTAACCAGGGCTTGTCAGGGTGTCAACGGCGGACTTTTGCAATCAGGTAAAGTGTGGGACAATACGCTCATCCAGCCGCATTTTTTCAAGGTTTACAGGTAGGTTTGCCATGCAGGTCTTCAGTCAATCCCGTCGTGTGGTGCTGTTCGGATGTGGTGTGCTTCTGTGGGGTCTGTTGCTGCCAATTCAGGCCAGATTTCAGACCCGTTCCAGACAGGATGGCCCCAGCCGGTTTGAATTGGAAAATCGGGCCCGGATGGGCATCAAATTTGAAGAAAACCAGTATCGTGAATTGTTGGAAACCTGTACTGAACTGGAAAACACAGTGAAAAAATTTACTGCGCATTTTCCTGAAGCCCCGCCTCCTGAAGCCCCTGCCTTTACCGACGAAGACATCAAGGATTTCAAGAAAATCGAAAAACTGGCCAAAAAAATCTGCTCCAGCCAGGGTGAACCTGACGATGATGCCGAAAAAAAATTACCTGAAAACTTTCCCGAACAGCTCAAAATGCTTTCCAATTCCAGCCAGGAACTTCATGTGCAGGTCAGAAGAAATACCCGCCATACCATTTCAGTAGGCGTCATTACCCGTGCTTCGCGCATCATTGCCCTGATGAAACGCTGGGTGGGACGGCGTTAAGGGCACAGGACTGAGGACTGAGGGAAACCAAGGACTGAGGACTGAGGACTGAGGACTGAGTGGATGGTAAACATGAATATGTACCTTTCGAGTAATTTGAGAAACAGTATTTGTCGGAGTTGTTTTGTTTTGAGTGGATTCCTGCTGCTCACTTCCGTGTTTTGGCCTGTGAAGACGTTCCTTCCTGATAGGGTTTCCTGCTCAGTCCTTAGTCCTCAGTCCGCAGTCCTGTGCGCAACCACGCAGGAAAGTGACACGCTCCGCATTAACACGGAACTGGTTTTGTTGAATGTTTCCGTTTCGGATGAAAAAGGCAAATATGTTACCGGAATGAAGGAAGGGGACTTTGAAATCTACGAAGACGGGGTTTTGCAAAAGCTGGAGCATTTCACTGCGGAAGATACCCCGTTTGCGGCTGCGATTCTGATTGATTCAAGCGGCAGCATGAAAACCAAACTGGGCCGGGCGAGGGTGGCCGCCGCACGGTTTCAGGATTTGATTCGAACTTCGGACGCAGTGGCCATTTACAGCTTTAATTCAGTGGTGGAACGGGTCCAGGAATTTTCTTCCGAGCATGACGTTTCAAACAAATTGTGGAACGTCGAAGCCCGTGGAGCCACCCGGCTGTTTGATTGCCTCAATGTCAGCCTGGACGGTTTGGCCGAACGCAAGGAAACCCGACGCGCCGTGGTCATCATTTCGGATGGTGAAGACACCAACAGCGGCGTCACCTTTAAGCATATGCTGCGACGCGCACTGGACGAAGACGTACTGGTTTATTCGGTGGATTTGGTGGACCCGGCTTCCATGGCCCGTGACGCAGCCGGTTTGCAGGCTGGGCGAATGTTGCAGGAGTTGGCGGAAAAAACCGGTGGAAAATACATTCGCTCTCCCGGCGGACAACTTTTGGATCAAAAGTTTGAAGAAATCGTAAAGGAACTACGCCAACAGTACACACTTGGCTTTTATCCGAAAGACAGTTCGCAAAATCGCAGCTATCACAAACTTGAAGTCAAACTCCGGCGTCCGGGCCTGCGTTTGCGGACCCGGCAGGGATATTACTGAGCAGGGTCCAGGGTTCAGGGTCTAGGGTCTAGGGTCCAGGGGCTTTTTAATTGAGAATTGAGAATTGAGAATTGACAATTAAAACCCATCCGGAACATCAAATTTTCTGGTATTCGAAAACCCTGGACCCTGAACCCTGAACCCTGGACCCTGAACCCTGAATCCTGAACCCTGAACCCTGGACCCTGAACCCTGAACCCTAGACCCTGAACCCTGGACCCTGAACCCTCAACCCTGAACCCTGAACCCTGAACCATGAACCCTGAACCCTGAACCCTGAACCCTGAACCCTGAACCCTGAACCCTGAACCCTGAACCCTGAACCCTGAACCCTGAACCCTGAACCCTATGAACTCCGATTTCCGTGCCATGGACAATGATTATCCGCCACAGCAAAGCGGGCAATGGCGCAACGAACCTGACCCTCCGGTGGATGCCCTGCAACGGGTCCGTTTCCGGAATATTTTGGTCATTGACATGGGGACGCTGGCAGATGTGGTGTTGAGTGTACCGGCGTTGCGAGCCTTGCGGACGAATTTTCCCGAAGCCCTGCTGACGGTGGTCACCGGCAGTGTGCAGGGCGAAGTGCTCCGGTTGGCAGGACTGGCTGACCGGTTGGTCACGCTTGACCACCAAGGGTTAAAACAGGATAACCCGTTGCTTTCCGGGCTGCGGATGACCCAGACCCTGGCTCAAATCGGGCTGCGCCAATTTGATGTGGCGGTGGATTTGAATTCGTTTCGGGAAACCGGCTGGTTGACCTGGGCTTCCGGAGCCAAAGAAAGACTGGGGCTCCGTCATCCTAAAGGAAAATTTGAGTTTCACTATACGGCACGGCTTCAATCTGATTCCCAAACCAAACATTTAGCGGACCATTACGCTGATGTGGTGGAAGCTTTGGGCATTCAGATTCTGGACCGCCATCCCCGCCTGCCCATTCAGCCCGGAGCAGATGCCGTGATTGAAAAACGACTGAAACATGCCGGATTCAAGCCCGGCGAACTGCTCGTTGGCTTGTATCCGGGTTCAACCACTGGTGGAAAGCTCTGGCCGGTTGAACGTTTTGCTGAAATCGGTGCCCGGTTGGCGGTCAATTACAATGCCCGTGTCGGAGTCCTGGACCGGACCCGGAAATCTGCCAGGGTTCAGCGCGTGGTGGCCCAGATTCGGACCGTCAGCCAACATCAGGCAGTGGGCCTCTCAGGTTTGTCAATGGTTGAAATGCTGGCGGCAATGGCTCGCTGTACGCTGGTCATTTGTGCGGATGTGGGCATGGCCCAGCTTTCTGCGGCAGTGGATACGCCCACGCTGGTTTTGACCCAAAACGCGCCCGGAGTTTTTCGCACAAGTCTGCGCGGGGCACGTCACCGCTGGGTTTCCAAACCTGATTTGAATGACATTGTGCCGGATGAAATCTATGAACTCGCCTGTGAAATGCTGCAAACCAACCGGACTGGTGCCCTGTTTGAGCGATAGCCGGACTTTGCCGGGGTTGGGCTAAATTTTCCTTCCAAAAATCTTCAATTCGGAGCATGCTATGGCAAACGAGCACACATTCGTTTGGAATTCTTATTTTGTACCGAGATCAAGTATAAAAATTTGAGTTGTTCCACCTCGCGCAACAAAAGACCGTTTCAGACCGATTGGCCTGAAAAAACGGCATAACTCCAATCTGATAATTTGTTTGCCACAAGACACCTTCATTGGTGTTTGTCTGTCTGTTTGTCAAAGTAGGGGTTTCATACTATGAAGCACGACCCGCATTCCAGCCATGCGGATTCCAGTTCGGCTGTAACTTTTCCTGAAATGCCTTCTCCGCCAGCATTTGAACCCAGCCCGGTTTATTGGGGCTGCTCCCTGGATTTGGCTGGCACGGTGACCAGTTGGCCACCCGCAGCCGAACGGATGATGGGGCACTCCGCCGCAGAAATTCTGGGCCGGCTCTATACTTCTTGTTTGGTTTTTCCTGACGTGGTTCCGGGAAAGACCCATCATATCTTGGAAACAGTTATCGCCAACGGTTGTTACAAAAACATTGGATGGCAGGCCCGCAAAGAGGGGGGGGCCTTGTGGGCCGAGGTAACGGTTTTTCCTGTTTTTGATGGTACCGGCCAGCCGGCGGGTTTTTCCCTGTTGGTGCGGGACCTGACCACACATCTGATGCAGGGCCTCACGTCGCAGGAGCCGGACAGATTCCTGCTGGAAGTCATTAACATGGCTATGGATGGTGTGATTGTGGTGGATGAAAATCACTGCATCACGCTTTATAACAAGGCATCCGAACGCATGTTTCAGTGTCCGGTTGCTGAGGCGCTGGGGCAGCCGTTGAACCGGTTTATCCCTGAACGATATCGTGCCGCCCATACCCGTCATATTGAAGAATTTGCCCAATCCGAGCCGGATTCGCCTTTGACACGGCGGAAAATCCGCATTGTCTGGGGGGTCCGGGCTAATGGCGAAGAGTTTCCGCTGGAAGCCTGGATTTCCAAAATTGAAGTGGAGGAAAAAAAACGCTTTACCGTTGTGCATCGGGATATTTCCGAGCGATTGCAAGCTGAGACACGGTTGCAAAAAAGCCAGGAGCTAAATCAGGCAGTGCTGGATTCCCTTGATGCAAACATCGCCGTGCTTGATCGCAACGGAATCATAATTGCAGTCAATCGGGCCTGGATGGGGTTTGGGGAGAAAAACGGACTGGACCCGGAGCAAGCGGCGGTTTGGGTCGGGACCAGCTATTTTGGCTGGACGCAAGAAAACGAGGTCCACTCAAGCGCCGACTTTGATGTGAGCGTTGCGGTTGCCGGAATCCAATCGGTTTTAACCGGCGAAGCTGCTCACTTCAGTTGTGAATATCCCTGCCACAGTTTAACTGAAGAACGCTGGTTTTTGCTCAATGTAACCCCCCTCAACCGCCAGGATGGCGGAGCAGTCGTGGCACATATTGATATTACCGCCCAAAAGGAAATGGAACTGGCGCTCCGCAAAAGCGAAGGAAAACTCAACGAGGCACAACGTCTGGCACATCTCGGCAGTTGGGAGGTAGACCTGCGGTCCAACACTACCTCGTGGTCCGAGGGGTTACATCAGCTTTTGCGACGGGATTCCGCCTTGGGAGTGCCCGACACCGAGGAATTTTGGCAGATGGTTCATCCGGCTGACCGGGACGCCGCCCGACAGGAATATGAAGTGTTTCTCCAGACCGGCACGCCGTTGCACCACACGTTTCGGCTGGCGGGGCAGGACGAGAGTATCCGTTGGATTGAGGCCCGTGCCAAAGCTGACCGGGATGTAACCGGACAGCTTATCTATATTCGCGGTACCAATCAGGATATTACCCAGCAGCAGTTGGCGGTGACTGCCTTGGAACGGAGTGAAGAACGTTTTCGCGCATTGGTGGAACAGGCGGCGGATGCGTTTTTCATCCATGACCTGGATGGACAGTTTTTGGATGTCAACCGCCAGACCTGCGAGAGCCTGGGATACAGCCGGGAGGAACTGCTGCACATGGTAGTGACCGACGTGGAACAGAACTTCTCTCTGGCCGAAGCCAAAGAGGTCTGGAAAAACCTCAAGCCAAATCAGCCGATAACAGTCCAGGGACGGCTTCAACGCAAAGACGGGTCCAGCTTTTCGGCTGAAGTTCGTGTCAACCGGTTGCAGTGGCAAGGGCAACTGCTGGTCATGGGGTTGGTGCGTGATATTACGGAACGGGTGCTGGCGGAAACTTCCCTGCGGGAAAGTGAAGAACGGTATCGGCGGCTGGTTGAGGTTTCGCCGGATACCATTTTTATCAACCGTGACAACAAAATTGCCTTTATCAATCAAAGCGGCTTGAATTTGCTGGGGGCTGCCCGACCCGAAGACATTCTGGGAAAATCACCGTTTGAGATTTTTCACCCGGATGACCACACCCTCATTCGAAATCGTGTCGGACGGCTGCTTAAAACCAGGGAAGCGGCTCCGCTCATTGAGGAACGAATCGTCCGTTTGGACGGTACTGTGGTGCCGGTGGAAGTTGTGGCCGCTCCGATTGAAAGCGACGGGATACTGGCGATTCAGGTGGTTCTGCGCAACATCACCGAACGCAAACGGGCGGAACGACGCATTGCCACTCAAAATGCCATCAGTCGGGTGCTGTCCACCTCGGATTCACTGTTGGAAGCTGCTCCGGCACTGATTCAGGCGTTGTGTGAATCGGAAGGCTGGGAATTTGGGGCAATCTGGGAATATGACCGGAATGCCAAAGTGCTGCATCCAATCGGCATTTGGCATTTGCCGGAAACTAAATTTGAATCTCTGGTGCGGAAAACCAGACATATCACCATTCCGGAAGGGGCTGTCCTGCCAGGGAAAATCAGGGCGTTGGAAAAGCCTTTGGAGTTTTCGCTGGCCGATGTGGACCAGGAGTGGGTGCGCGGACAGGAAGCCCAGGCTGCCGGATTACACCATGCCTTTGGGTTCCCCGTCTGGGTCTCCGGTGAGGTGGGGCTGGTGCTGGAATTTTTTACCGGTCAGAGGGAAAACCTGAGTGTTGAATTGCATGAACTGATTGCCGCCATCAGCAGTCAAATCGGGCAGTTTGTGGAACGGAAGCGGGCTCAGGATGAGGTCGGACGGTTTCTGGCCTTCAGTCCGGTGGTGTTGTATACCCTCAAACTCCAGAATGGGGTGTTACACCCAACCTGGACCAGTAAAAACGTCTATGACCTGACCGGATTTACCCCCAGTGAGACGAACGTGACAGGCTGGTGGGAACAACACCTGCATCCTGATGACGAGAAACGGGTGAGTGAATCGCTGCCAAACCTGTATGAGTTAGGCAATACGGTCCAGGAATATCGGTTCCGGCATAAGGATGGCAGTTATTTTTGGGTTCGGGACGAAAAACGATTGGTCGCCGATGCGGTCGGGGCTCCAGTTGGCATCGTTGGTTCCTGGTCAAATATAACCGAACGGATTCATCTGGAGGAACAGTTCCGGCAGGCGCAAAAAATGGAGGCAATCGGGCGGCTGGCGGGCGGCGTGGCCCATGATTTCAACAACCTGCTGACTGCCATCATTGGTTATTGTGACTTGCTCTTGTTCAAAATGCCGGCGGATGACCGGAATCGGCGCTACCTGGCTGATATTCGCAGTGCCGGCGACCATGCCGCCAACCTGACCCGCCAGCTTTTGGCCTTCAGTCGAAAACAGATTCTGGAACCAAAGGTGGTGGACATCAACGACAGCATTGCCCGAATTGAGCGCATGCTGCAACGTCTGATTGGTGAGGACATCTCGTTTAGTTCGGCACTGGACCCTGCGGTGAGCCGGGTCAAAGTGGACCCCGGACAACTGGAGCAGGTCATCATCAATTTGGCGGTCAATGCCCGCGATGCCATGCCGCAAGGGGGCCGGTTGACCATCGGAACCCATGATGTCGAAGTGGATGCGGATTACTGCCGGATACACTCCGACATTCGTCCAGGCCGCTATACGATGCTGACCATTTCTGACACTGGGATAGGGATGACTCCTGAAGTCAAAGCCAATGTTTTTGAACCGTTTTTTACCACCAAGGAACCAGGCAAAGGGACTGGTTTGGGGCTGGCCACCGTCTTTGGCATCATCAAACAGAGTGAAGGTTCAATTGAGGTGGAAAGCCAGGTCGGAGTCGGCACCTGTTTCAAAATCTATCTGCCTGCTCTGGAGGAAAGACTGAGTTTCCCCATTTCTGACGGCGAGGAACCCCTGGTTGTTCCGGGTTCCGAAACCATTCTGCTGGTTGAGGATGAGGCGGTGGTCCGGCGCATCGCCAAGTTGACGCTGGAATCATTTGCCTATCGGGTTCTGGAAGCAGAGAATGGACGGCAGGCGCTTCAGGTGGTGGAACGTCATAACGGGCCGATTGACCTGCTGGTGACAGATGTGGTGATGCCTGAGATGAATGGGCGAAAGTTAGCTGAGATTTTGAAAGACCGGATTCCACAGTTGAAAGTGCTTTATATGAGTGGTTACACGGATGATGCGGTGGTTCGGCATGGCATCATCGAGTCCAATATCGAGTTTTTGCAAAAACCATTTTCTCCGCGTACCCTTGCTCACAAAGTCCGGGGAATGTTGGATGAGCGCCGGAATTGAACCTTGCCTGGAAATCAGGGGACAACCAAAGGCGGACCATTCCGGTCCGCCTTTGGTTGTTATTGGCTGGAAACTGTGGTGACGGTTTCGGTTGGGGATGGGGCGGCTTTGCGTCCACGTTTTTTGCTTACCTGCCGAGTGGAAGTCCGGGGCGTCATAGCTGACATGGCGACCAGCGCATTTTGCATGCTCGTCCGGGAACCACGTGGAACCCGCAATTGATAGGGAGCCGGAGGTGTCACATTCTGGAGCAGTTCCGGGTTCAGCGTGCGCAATGTTTCAAGCGGTGTTCCGGTCAGATTGGACAGTTCCCGCAAATCGGCAGTGGCAACCAAGGGCATGGTTTCATAGGTCAAGGGCGGGTCGGCTTTGAATTCAATCCCATAGCGGTCCGGATGTTTCGCCACCAAAATGATGGAGAGTATTATCGGCACATAGTTGCGGGTTTCCTGCGGCAGCAATCCGGCCCGGTGCAATGTCCAGAAATCTTTGCTGTGACTGCGGGCGATGGCTTTGTCCACATTGCCTTCGCCGCAATTGTAAGCCGCCATGGCCAACAGCCAGTCGCCATAACGGTTATACAGCCAGCGCAAATACCGGGCTGCGGCCCGCGTGGGTTGTTCAATGCCGCCCCGTTCGTCAATCCAGGCATTTTGAATCAGCCCGAACCGGCTGCCGGTGGCGGGCATAAACTGCCAGATGCCATAGGCGGCGGCGGTTGAAAGCGCATTGTTGCGCCAGCCCGATTCCGCCTGCGCCAGCCAGATTAAATCCAAGGGGACCTTTTCCTCGCCAAAAATCCGGCGCGACAGGTGGAAAAACCGCCCTGCCCGCCGCAATCCGGATACCAGGGTGGGGCGGCCTTTGGGGCCGGTAAAATAGCGGACAAACCCGCGTACTTCCGGCGTTGTCGCCTGGGCGTCGAAATCCAAATCATTGAGGATTTCGGTATCGCTGCCAACTTCAGCCGTGACATCAACTTCGGCCAGCAAATCCAGCGGGGAAGGGCTGAAGGTTTGCTGTCCCCAGCCGACTTCGTTTTGCTGCATGTGCAGGTCATAATGGCGAATCCGTTCAATCAACTGGACGTAGTAGGTGTTGAGCGCCGCATTGGAACGGGTTCCCGCCCCTGATTCAAGCAGGGTGTCGAGCGACAGGTTGAAATATTCGCGGGCAGTATCAAAGCGGCCCTCGTCGAAAGCGCGAGTGCCAAGCAGGAAGTAATTTTCGGCTTTTTGGGTTAATTGTGTCACCCAGGCCGGCGTCTGGCCGGGCGTTGACTGAACTACCGGAGTATAACTGCCGGAAGCCGGGGTTTGGGCCAATCCGGTTCCTGCCGTCAGAAACAACCCAACCAAAGCCAGGCAAAGGTATTTATGAAAACGAGCCAAACTCCGGGTTTGACTGAACGGATGAAAAAGTTGCATGAGGCTTACGATCTGTTGAAATATGAATTCAGGTTAGTATGAGGGCTGTAACGCCCGACTGTCAAAAAAGTTCGTTCTTCACCAAGAGCAATTGTCATTTGCCATCGGCTATTCCTTTGCGCACCAAAAACAATTCAGGCTGATAAATAACAATGGCAAATGGCAAATGGCAAATGGCAAATGGCAAATGGCAAAACAGTTTCCCTGTTTCTGAAAGGAAAATAAATGGCACGTACACTTTCAATTATGTTGGATTTGGGCACCAAGGCCCCGGATTTCTCCCTGCTGGATGTGGTTTCCGGCCAAACCGTATCGCTTGAAACCTTTGCCGGGAAAAAGGCACTCCTGGTGATGTTTATTTGCCGGCACTGCCCCTTTGTCAAACACATTCAAGCGGAACTGGCCCGCCTGGGACATGACTACGGCGGGCGCGAAGTGGGCATTGTGGCCATCAGCTCCAACGATGCCGGGGCTTATCCTGACGATGGTCCGGAAAGTTTGAAAGCGCATGCGCTGGAACAGGGTTTCGCTTTTCCCTACTGCTATGACGAGACCCAGGAGGTCGCCAAAGCTTACAGCGCAGCCTGTACTCCGGATTTTTATCTGTTTGACGAAAAACGGGAACTGGTTTATCGCGGACAGCTTGATGACAGCCGTCCCAAGACTGAAATTCCGGTGACCGGGCGCGATTTGCGGGCTGCCATCGAGGCCGTTTTGGCTGGTCAGCCGGTACCGGCCGAGCAACGGGCCAGTTTGGGATGCAATATCAAATGGCGTCCGGGAAATGAGCCTGATTATTACGGGACGACCGTTCAAAGTTAGAGGGTATGGGGTTTAGGGGCTGTTTACTGCTGAGAGGTTTGGGAAGCCAACGGGGATTTTATACAAGGCTCAACCCTGCGCTGGGCCCCGAACTTCTTAGTTTCCCGGCACCGGTTCAAATTCGATCAGACGGTTGGTCACATCAAATCGGATCCGGAACGGTCGCAAGGCATCCCGTCCCAACAAAAGCGGGGTATCGCCGGGAACTGCGGTGAGAATGTCAGTTGGAATCCGATTGAGTTCAAATGACTCGATGTGAATTGAAAGGGGCCGCACCCGCTGGACTTGAAATCCCTGTCCATTGACATCATGAACCTGCCGCCCTGCCTGTCCGGCGGCTGGGTTCACTACGCCCAGGGCCTCTGTCATTGTGCGTGGAACCGCCAGTCCAAATTGGGCTCCGGTATCAATCAAGGCATTCCAGCGATGATTGACCCGGACGTAGGGACGACGGTCCTGACCGTTGGTCAGCCAGCGGACCTGTGCCCCGTCACCTGCAATCCGTCGTTGGTTGGGTGGTTCGGCCATAGGGTCAAACGCACCGATGCGGCTGGCAGGAAAATCCAGGATAAACCCCAGAGGTTGATAGGCTTCCGCAGGATCCAGAATCCCATCCACTCCGGCTGGCAAATCGGTTGTCACTCCCACTTTTCCTCGATTGGGAAGCAGGTTGGAGGGGCCTCCCAAAGCCAGTTGTCGCACGGTCACAAGGTCCACTGAACTGGTTTGGAGGGCGGCGGCTCCCTGAGTTTGCACTTTTCGTCCGGTTGAAACCACCCGCGCCTGTCCCGCCACCCGTTGGGAAAGGAGTGTCATGCCAGCCCCGGTATCAATCATGAAGACAAATGGCCCCACGTTATTTACCCAGGTTTTGATTTGCAGGCCCCGGTGTGTATCTTCCCGGAACTCAACCGGTGCCGGGAGGGAGACAATTGATGCTGCCAGGGGTTCCCGTTGGAGGGAAGCCAACACCGGATTTGCTCCCAATTCGAAGATGGTTCCGGGTAACAACAGCACAGCGGTCAACATGAGACAGGTTGATTTCGGGAATATGTTTTTCAGCATGATGACGGGTCAGAAGGGTTGTGGTAGGTGGTTGCCTCCAAGGCAAAAACGGAAGTGCCATCCTTTTCCCAAAGAGATTACATTCCGAACTTCCGTTTTTGACCTTGGAGGGCTTCCCCGAAAATTGAGTTCTGATTTTGTTGATGAAACTGGCTTCACCGGGATTGCCCGGTGAAGCGCCTGCGATTTAGTGGCGTTTCCGAATCCCGTAAGTGTAGAGGGCGGAGCCGCCCCCACCTGCCAGGGCTCCAATCGCGGCACCTTTTTTACCACCTGCCAAGCCGCCAATGGCAGCTCCGACGCCCGTGCCGATACCGACGGTCAAAATGTCGCGGTGACGGTTCCAGAAAGAGGATTTCTGCGGAGCTTCTTCATACGTGTAATAGGTTCGTTGGGGAGCGCTGCTCCGCACATAGGTTCTGGTCCGACTGGTGCGAGCCGGGGCAGAAGTGGTTGCCACTGCGTTGGATGGGGCTCCATTGAGCGGGGTGATTTGATACCCTTGTCCTGGCGGAAGCTGGACCGTGACCGGAGCGTCCGGATTGGGCACCGTTTGCGGTTGGGTTGCGACCGGAGCGGGGGCCGGTGTCGGTTGCGGAGCCGGGGCCGTGACCGGAGCTGGTTCTGCGGTTGAGGTCTTGGGTTTGGCCGTGTAGGCACCAACCACGCCTCCGAACAACGTAAGCGCCAGCCCTGCTGCAATCAACTTGTTTTTTTCCGAAGCAAACATAAGGTTCTCTCCTGGGATTTCAAGCCCGGTGGCTGGTCCGGCATTCGTCTGAAAAAGGGTGAATGGTCAAAAAACAGGTTTTCACCTGATGGCTGACCATTCACACTCTACCACGAAGCACAATGAGCCAAACGTGCTCGAAAGTGGAATCAACGATGGAAAGATCGTTTGCTCAAGTGTGTTACAAGTGCCGTGCCAGACATGGAGCTGGACTAATCTTTGCCTGATTTTGTTGGTAAAAAACAGCCAGGAAAAGGAAAAATCCTGCAAGTGCCGTACAATCTGTATTTTGCAAGCTGAACTGGAAAAATCCTTACACACGATATGGTGTAGTTTTTCTACCATATCGCTCAATATCAGTGAGTCTTCTGCAGGGGGAATTGGGGGAAATGAAGGCAATAAAAAAATCGAGGGCCGGTCAGGTGCAACCATACTTGCCTGGGGTTTGCCTGACCGGCCCTCGGTTTTTTTAGAATACGACCCGAACACCAAACTGAGCCTGTCGTGGCGGGAAGGCCCGCCGGAAATTCGTCGATAGAACAATATAACGCCCGTCTTCCTGTGGTGGGAAGATGAACCTTCCAGCCGCATCACGAGGAATCGTGCGATTAAATTCCCGGATGTTGGTTTTGTTCAAGGCATTGAACATTTCAGCCAGGAAAATCACCTTCAGCCGTTCCCGGTTGATGACCTTCCGGCTGACGCGGAAATCAACAGTGGCAAAGCCGGGAGCAATCCCTGCATTCCGCGAGATTCCCGTTGGGCGGTCATTTTGGTCACCGTTTCGGTTGAGGTCCACTCCGGCCAGCAGGTTCCAGGGGCGGCCTGATTGCAGATTGATGATGGTGGAAACCGTAAAATCACGGAAAACCGGGTTTTTGGTGTAGCTCAATTCCCAAGTCCCATTAGCCACAAAACGGTGAGGCACATTTTGAATCGAAAGACTGCGCTCGGCTGAAAGATTTAACGGGTCATTGAATTCCTGGAGCGGATTTCGGAAATCAAAGAAATTGTCAATCGTTTTGGAGAAGGTGTAATTCACATTAAACCCAATCCGGTTTGAAAGTTTCCGGTTGGCTTGTAACGTCAGGCCATGGTAATAGCTGTCATAGGCAGACTCATAGTCAAGAAAGTTTCCTCTGGTTGGGTCGAGTCGGCCGCCAATGGTACCAAGCTCGGGCCGAACAATCGGGTTGGTGTTGCGAACTGCTAAAATACGAAGGCCCCGGGCAAAATTGTAAGTGGCTGTGAGCAAGGTGTTTTTCCAACGGTATTCAAGCACCAGATTCGCTTGTTGGGAGTAAGCGTGCTTGAAATTGTTGTCAATGCCGGACCGGCTGGCAAATTGTGGATTAAAATTTAGGTTCGCTGGAAGTTTGGATGGGTCAGGGTAGCGATGGCCTGGTTGAGCAAAAGCCACCACCCCGTCGGCAAAAGGCAGGTTGACGGTAACCCGGTCATCTGGTTTGGAGAAGTAAATCGGAGTCGTAATTGGGACTGCAAAGAAAATACCGTACCCTCCCCGAATGGTAAAATTTTGTAGCCAGCCGGGTTTATACGAAAAGGCTACGCGCGGGCTGAAATTTCCGGATGTTGGTGGAATGAAGGTGGTTCGGAAAAGATCGTACCGCACTCCAGCTTTCAGCAGAAGGTTAGGGCGAAACTTGAAATCATCCTGGATAAAGAGTGAGAAGAAGTTCTGGGTGATATTAACCAAATCTAGGGATTGGAATCCTTGCAAAAACGTTGTGGGGTAGGAGAGTTTTGCTAAATCCCTTCCTCTAAGCACTGAAGTAGCTGGCAGCTTGGCTTGCAATTGCTGTAAATAGGCAGTTTGCGCAGGTGTGCGAGTGGCAGGGTCAAACGTTTGCAAAACGGTGAACGGAATTGACGGAATCGAAGGGACCCCTAGACGGGTTGAGAGGTCTGAAATCGAGGCAAAAGTGATGGAAGCCAACTCAACATTGGGTTGCCGTTGGTCGGAATTAACCCGCACATAGTCACCTCCAAACTTAATCAAATGTCTGCCGCGTGACAGAGATGTAATATTGACTGCCTGAACCGTGGAGGTTTTACGAACCTGGGGCAGGGTTGTGCTGGGCCCCAGGGTAACCGTTCCTTCCGGTGCTCCTGTCAACCGTACAAAGGAAAGGTCTGGGGCGACCGGGGTAATATTCTGGTCCCGTTTGTTGAATAAAAACCGGGTTTCATTTACCAGGTTATATTTGTTGCTTGAATAGGTATTACTGACTGCTCCCGAATGGTCTCTTAGTTTCTGGACTCCCGCTACGGTGTCCGCCACCAACCCGCCAAAGGGTTCAAAAGCACCGTTTTCAGTTCCGGCATAGTTGTAGCGAAACACCAGGAAATTGCTGGATGAGGTTTGCCAGTCAACCCGCGCCAGACCGTTGTTGGTTTTAATGACAAAGGGCACCGCACCGTTCGTGGCCCGCAACCCCAGCCGGAAAATTGAGTCCAGGGTTGCCTGGCGGAGGGTCACCACATTGTTTTGGGTGATATCAAGCCGCTCAAAGGAACCAAAATAAAAAGCCTTGCTTTTGGCAATTGGTCCGCCGACAGTGCCGCCAAATTGATATTGATTATAGGGCGGTTTAAACGGCGTCAGTGATTCACGGGCACTTAAGGTGTCGTTGCGGACATAGAAAAAACCGCTTCCGTGAATGTCACTGGTGCCCGATTTGGTGACAATATTGACAATTCCCCCCAAAGCCCGCCCAAACTCAGCCGAATATCCATCGGAAACCACCTGGAATTCGCGCACGGCTTCCTGACTGAAAGTGGACCGGACACTGCCCGAAGTCGTATCGTTGTTATCCAACCCGTCAATGGTCACATTGTTGTAGCGGGGCGTCTGGCCATTGAATGAAAGTCCGGACGTGGCGGTGACACCTTGTCCTGGCAAGGCGTCAGGGGTTACACGGGCCGCTGTTTGGGCGAAATCGAGAAAATTGCGTTGATTGATTGGGAGACTGTCGATGCTTTCATTATCAATATTGGTGCTGTTTTCGGTTTTGGATTCATTGGTGGTTTCACTGGCTTTGACTTCCACCACATCCACTGAACCAACTGGCTGGAGGGTGAACTGGACCAATCCTGTAGTCCCCAAACTGAGATTCAGTCGCTGGATGTTCAACGCAAACCCTTCCAGTTGGACCTTGAGTTCATAGGTTCCAGGCGGCAGTTGCAAAAACTGGTATTGCCCGTCTTCGCTGGCTTCGACCGTGCGCTCAATCTTGGTTTCAATCTGCCGGGCCAAAATAGGGGCACCAGCAATGGCTGCACCTGTTGAGTCTTTGACGCGGCCAACGATGGAACCGGTGGTGGAACCACTTTGGCCCCAGACAAAGGGTGAAACCACCAAACTCAGGACAACAAGTACAATCAGCTTCACGAGTGGCGGGGTTTTCATTGTCTGCACTCTCCTGGATGACGTGTCCACCTACCAGCAGTATCTGTGGTAAATGGCTTTGGGGAATGGGGTTCCGCTCAACCTCGAAGGAAATCCGAAATTTGGGCACGTTGCTGTTTCAGATCTGCGTGAGAGGCGGAATTTTCTTGTTCTGTGACGGCTGAATGCAAAGCGGGTGAAATCGGATTGGGCGGGAGTGGTTGGGGAACTCCTACCTCGTTGCAGAGGAAAACTGGAACTGCAACCCTGGTTATTCCCTTTGCCCGAATGATATTTCACGGTTCGCCAGCTCCTTTGGCAAAGAGACCCGAACCGAAAACACGGCGCTGATGGGCGCTGGATAGGCTTGGTTACGGGCCGGCTAAAACCTCAGTTAGCAATTTGGCAAAAAACTCAAGGTTCGGTTCTGCCAGAATTGTGTAGTGATCACCAGGGACATCCAAAATCTCGACTGGTTGATTGGTTAGATCAGACCACCCCATGCTTTGGTCAAAAGGACGAGCAAAAGAACGTTCACTGGCGCGAAACAATGTTATGTGACTTGGATAAGATTGCGGAATGTAATTTTGAACCGCCCGAATATTAGCCTTGTAAACACGAAAAAGTCCACTCATCTGCTGAAGATCAGCATCCGGGGGCATGATATTGGAGGCTTTGGCGGCACGCAAAACCTGGGCGAGGCGGGTTTCGGTATCCAGAGCTGCGTGTAATTCGGGAGGTAAGGTGAGTTCTTTGGCGAAACGTCCTCCCAAATCAGCCGCGAAGGCAAAGACCAGAGCTGCCTCATCCTGAATTTCCTGACGGCCATGTTTGGGAGCCCAACTGTCAAAAAGTGCCAGTTGGGTGATGGATTCACCTTGCCGAAGAAGCTGCTGGGCCATTTCAAAGGCGATCACTCCACCCAGCGACCAGCCCCCCAGGTGATAAGGGCCTTGGGGTTGCACTGCCCGAATTGCCTGAATGTAGGTTGCCGCCATATCTTCAATGCGGGTCAACGGCTTTTGAATGCTGTTCAAGCCAAGGGCCTGCAACCCGAAAAACGGTTGCTCCTCCCCCAGTGCCTTGGCCAGCCCCAGGTAACAAAGAACGTTCCCTCCCACGGGATGCACGCAAAAGAAACGAGGTCTGGTGCCGAGCGGCTGAATTGCGACAAGTGGGGACCAGGCAATGGAAACCGTCCGCTGGCCCCGTACCAGGGAAGCCAGATACTCAATCGTGGCACCTTGAAACAAAGCTGCCAGGGGAACGATTTCACCAAACTGGGCTTCGATTTGAGTCATGAGGCGGACCGCCAGAAGCGAATGCCCTCCCAAATTGAAGAAATTGTCCTTGACACTGATTTGCTCAACCGCCAGCAATTCCTCCCACATCCGAATGAGTTCAAATTCAACCGTGTCACGGGGGGCAACATAGGTTTCACGCAACACTTCATGCTGGGCTTGAGGTTCGGGCAGCGCGGTCCGGTCCAATTTCCCATTTGGCGTCAACGGGAGGAACTCCAACGGGACCAGGGTGGCCGGAACCATGAAATCCGGCAATTTTTCCCGCAATGCACTTTGGATTTCAAATTTCGACTGTTGCAAGGTGTCCAGCCCGGCTTGCATAGTTTCAGGTTTCAGCACTACATAGGCTACAAGGTTTTTTTCACCCATCGGGTTGGAGCGGGCGACGACCACGGCCTGTTCTACCTGTGGCTGTTCAGCCAGAACCGATTCGATTTCGCCCAGCTCAATCCGGAAGCCCCGAATTTTCACTTGCTGGTCAATCCGGCCCAGGAATTGAAGATTCCCAGTGGGCAGCCAGCGAGCCAAATCACCCGTCCGGTAGGCCCGCAGCATGGCAAAACCCTGCGGCATGCGCAAACACAGACGGGGGAACCGTTCGCGGGTCAGGTCACCCCGATGAAGATATTCGCGGGCCAAGCCAGTTCCGGCGAGGTACAGTTCTCCGGGGACCCCAAGGGGAACCGGATTCTGGTACTCATCCAGGATAAAAACCTGTGTATTTTGAATCGGTTGTCCAATTCCGGAGGTGGTATCACCGGCAGTCCACTGGGCGACCGTTGCCCAGATGGTGGTTTCCGTTGGGCCGTAGGCGTTGAAAAACTTCCTTCCAGGTGCCCAAAGGGCTGCCAGTTCAGGGGGGCAAACTTCACCGGCGACAATCAGGGTCGAAAGGTCAGGGAAGTCACCGGCAGGAAGGGCGGCCAGCGCCGAAGGGGTCAACGTGATACAGGTCACTGCCTGTTCGCGCAGCAACCTGGCCAAGGCCGGGCCGGGCAACAACGTTTCTTTGCGAGCCATACAGAGTGTCCCGCCATGGGCCAGCGCCATTACAATCTCAAAAATCGCCGCATCAAAACTGAATGAGGCAAATTGCAGCACACCCCAATCGGACCGGACCCCGAAAATTTTTTGCTGCGCTGCAATCACGTTGACGAGGCCACGATGCTCAATCAGAACCCCTTTGGGTTTGCCAGTCGAACCACTTGTGTAGATGACGTAAGCCGCCGAATCAGGTGTGGCCGCTGGAGGGAGATTTTCTTTTGCTTCCCGGGCTACGACATTCCAATCCGAATCGATGCAGAGGAGCCGGGCTTGATGATAGGGCAGATGTTCAAGCAGCGAATCACGGGTAATCAGAACCGGAACCTGAGAATCAGACAACATGAAGGCCAGCCGGTCGGTTGGATAATCCGGATCCAACGGAACAAATGCGCCACCGGCCTTGTGTACGGCAAGCACGGCAACCAGCACCTCCAGTGACCGCTCCAGACAAATGCCTACCAGGGTCTCTTGGCCAATCCCGATTTTTTGCAGCAGGCGGGCCAGTTGATTGGCCCGTTCGTTCAGTTCCCGATAGGTCACCTGTTCGGTTTCAAAGGAGGCGGCGATGACATAGGGTGATTGTTCGGCCCAGGCTTCAAACAATTGATGGAAACAACGGTCCTGGGCAAACTCCGCCGTCGTTGCATTCCACTCCACCAGCATGTGTTGACGCTCGGATTCAAGCAGCAGCGGCAATTCGGACAATCTGGTGTCCGGCTGGGCCATGATTCCTTGGGCCAGTTGCAGGAAATGCCCTGCCAGGCGTTCAATGGTGGTCGGGGAGAAAAGGTCTGTATTGTATTCCAGCCGGACTGTCAACCCTGCATCCATTTCACTGGCAATCAGGGTCAAGTCAAACTTTGCCACTCCGGTTTCGACCGGAATCCGGGTGCAGGTTGCTTCGGGCAATTCAAGGGTGGCAGTCGGTGTATTTTGGAAAACAAACATGACCTGGAAAATGGGGGGGCGGCTCAGGTCACGTTCAGGGTGTATCTCTCCAACCAGTTTTTCAAACGGCAGGTCCTGATGAGTGAACGCCTCAAGGGCTGTTTCCCGGACTTGATGCAGAAACTTCCGAAA
Source organism: Blastocatellia bacterium (assembly GCA_019695185.1). Classification (GTDB taxonomy): domain Bacteria; phylum Acidobacteriota; class Blastocatellia; order Chloracidobacteriales; family Chloracidobacteriaceae; genus JAIBAN01. Next base: position 184,653 of record JAIBAN010000001.1, read on the forward strand.
AGTGGGATTGCCTGCCGCATCTGTCCGCAGCACCAGGGTATTGACAAAAAAACCAATCAGGTTTTCAACCTCCACCCGGTTCCGGCCTGAAATCGGGGTTCCCACGATAATGTCGGCAGACCGGTTGTAGCGGACCAAGAGGGTTTTGAAAACCGCCAGCACCACCATAAACAGAGTGCATTGTTCCGTGTGGGCCAACTGGCGCAACTCGGCGGTCTGGCCTGCCGTCAGTTCAAATTGAAAATGGGCCCCGTGAAAGGTTTGGACGGGTGGACGAGGAAAATCAGTTGGCAACTCCAGCACTGGCAAAGGGCCGTGCAGTTTCTGCCGCCAGTAGGTAAGTTGGGTTTCAAGTGCTTCACCTTGCATCCAGCCCCGTTGCCATTCGGCAAAATCAGCATACTGGATGGTCAGTTCAGGCAAGGCCGCCGGATGTCCGGAAAGGTGGGCCTGGTAAAAGGCTGAAACTTCACGGTAGAAAACCCCCATGGACCAGCCGTCGGAAATAATGTGATGCAGGGCCAGCAGCAGCACATATTCGGATTCAGCCATTTGAATCAGCCGGACCCGAAAGAGCGGGCCCTGGCCTAAATCAAAAGGGTGGCGGCTTTCCCGCCGGGCTGCCTGCCCGACCCAGGCCTCCATGAGATTTTGTCGCGCCGGTTGGACCGCCGGCAGGTCTTCCAGTTCTGTCTCAAGGTTAAACACCGGCAGGGAAAAAGTGAAATCCGGATGAATGACCTGAACTGCTTCACCGGTTTCAGTGTGAAAGGTGGTACGAAGCGATTCATGCCGTTCAATGACTTGGGTCAAGGCTGCTTCCAGCGCTACCCGATGCAGCCGGCCCTGCAGTCGTAGTGCCGAAAAGATGGTATAGACACTGGCTTCTGTTTGTAATTGTTCCAGTATCCAGAGCCGTTGCTGGGAAAACGAGATTGGCAGGACAAAGACTTCCTCTGTGCCAAGCAAAAACGAACGCTCGTACACCACATCCAATCGGGTGAAATCAAACAGCCTCGTTTCTTTTTCAGCGTCTCCTGGAGAAGTCGTCATGAAACGTCAAGTAATATCAAAATGGCGATTGAGTGGCGTGGTTCCCTGGCTCGCGGTACAAAAACACCGCAGGATCACATGTGTGAGAAATTTTTAGGATGGCCTGATTGTGAAAATGTCCAGAAAACGCCTCTGTGTAGCTGAACTTGCATGTGAACCGCAAGTCTGAATGTCAGCCCAAGTGTTAAAAATTGTCAAGTCGTTATGCCAAGTTACCGGGGTACCAGGACAACTCGCAAACCCAGGCTGCGGCTATAGTACTCAGGCAGATTCCCAGTTCGATTGCCAGACCGGCAATAAACGGTTGTGTCGCGCCAGCCACCACCCCGAATCACCCGGAATGTACCGGTGACAGGTCCATGCGGGTTCGCTTGGGGGCTGTGCTGGTAATAGGTTTCCTCAAACCAATCCAGGCACCACTCCCAGACATTTCCATGCATGTCATACAGGCCCCAGGCATTGGGCAGAAAACTTCCAACGAGGTGCGTTCGGAAGCGTTCATCACCGATGGGGGCTGCGCTGTAGGGATACATGGTGTTAAAGGCCCCCCAGTTGGAAGTCATCTCTGGGCCAAAAGCAAAGGGGGTTGTCGTTCCTGCTCGTGCTGCATATTCCCACTCGCTTTCGGTTGGCAATCGATAATGCCGTCCTGTCTTTTGTGTGAGCCGGGCGCAGAATTCTACTGCCTCAGCCCAAGTAATTTGGTCAACTGGAAAATTGTCCCCTTTGAAAAACGAAGGATTGTACCCCATGACAGCCTGCCATTGAGCTTGAGTCACTTCATACTTGCTTATAAAAAACGGGTCCAGCGTCACTTCATGTTGTGGGCCTTCATCCTCACTTCTGCCTTTTTCCTCTGGGGGAGACCCTTGGAGTAAGTTCCCTCCTGATAAAGCAATCATCTCCAGAGTAACCCCAGGAGCCAGTTCTTCAGGATAAAACTGTCCTTTTTCTTTCCGACGTTCCAAAATCTCACCTTTTGCATCCAAAGACACGGTTTCGAACTCGAAAGTTTTCAACCGAAGGGGTTGTGGTAATGGTGGTATCCCACTGACCCTCGCTGCCAGGGTGTTACTTGGTTTGGCTGTCGGGCGGGGTTTGACCGGAACTGTCAAGTCGGGATTGGGAGCCAGACGCTCACCAACCAACCGGACAGCCACCCGTTCAGTCAGAATCCTGGTAATTTCTTCGGGGTTGCGGGTTTCCAGTTCGATTGGATATAGAAATGCCACTTGGTCCTGTCCAGCGGTGGCGATACGGCTTCCGTCCGGACTAAAGGTTACGCTCAAGAGGGGGGAATGGTCCTGATTGAACCAAAAGAGCAGTTTTCCGGTGGCAACATCCCAAACCCCAGCAGTTTGGTCAACACTGGCGGTCACCAGGAAGTGGCCATCGGGGTTGAAACAGACTTGGTTGACCTGTGATTTATGCCCGGTAAATTCGCCGACCACCTGACCGGTTTCGACTTGCCAGATACGGATGGTATTGTCTGCACTGGCGGTTGCCACAATTTTTCCATCAGGACTGAAGACTGCCGAGGTGATTGCATTGTGATGCCCTGCAAAGGTCATCATCAATTGCCCTGACCAACTGTTCCAGATTTTTGCTGTTTGGTCAGAGCTGCCCGTCAAAATCTGGGACCCGTCCGGACTGAACCTGGCTGAGTTGAGGCTGCCTTGATGTCCAGTGATAGTCAGCAGGAGGTTTCCAGTCACGGCATCCCACACTCTGGCGGTGCGATCCAGTCCACTGGTGACAATCCGTTTTCCAGTTGGATCAAAGGTGGCAGTCGTAACACTGCCTTGGTGACCTGCAATAGTCATAAGGACATGGCCGGTAGCATCCCACACTTTGGCGGTTCCATCATAGCTGGCAGTGACAACCCGCTTTCCATCCCGGCTGTATTCTGCTGTATTGACCGTGGCCTGGTGCCCTGCCAATGTGAGAACCACTTGCTTATCCGCTACATCCCAGACCTTGGCCGTGTTGTCCGCACTGGCCGTGACCATGTGGGATCCATCCGGACTAAAGGCAACTGATTCCACAAAGTTTGCATGTCCTTCGTATCGCCTTGGCGGCACTTCTTCAATCTGATTCAGACATTGTTTGAGCAAAAACCTGACGACACTGGAGTCATTTCCGCCACGATAGACTTGATCCAGATACGCCAGGGCATTTTCAAATTTCCCTTCAAGGCATTGTAAGCGGGCCTGCTCTTCATACTGTTTGAGGAGTTGGAGGCGGGCCTCCCGGCGCTGGGTTTCAGCTTCGGTTTTTTGGGTTTCAGCGATTTGCCGCTGCTCTTCGGCTTTCTTTTTTTGGGCTGTCACTTGTTGGCGTTGCTGCTCGGCGTCGGCGCGTTGCCGCTCGGCCAGTTTGCGCTGGTCTTCAGCTTCAGCGGTTTTGGCTTCGGCTTTTGTGGCATTGGCCCGGGCTTCCTCAAGTGCGGCTTGCAACTCAAGGTTTTTCCGGTCAAGTTCCGTTGATTTTTGATTCAAGGCAAAAGCGGTGAGGTCAGCCCGGTTCTTCTGCGTGAAGGCATAGGTAGTGAGGGCCGTCATCATGGCCACAATCAGGAAAGCCACTCCTGCCGCCCGCATCATTCCGCGCCGGAACGCTGCTTTTTGGCGCCGCACCTCGGCATCAGGCATGTTGGCATTGATCCATTCTGCATCAAAAACTTTCTGATAGATTCGGTTTCTGACACCCAAGGCACCGGTTTCCTGAATTCTAGAAATCCCGGAGAGCCGTAAGACATCAATCAGCGGGTTGGTTTCATCGTCTTTGATTCGCTTTTTTTTCCACATTTCACCATAGAGACCCAACAAACCAGCCAAATCCACCCCACTTTTCAACATCCGCTCGCGCACAAAAAGCAGATTGTCGTCCTGTTCACGGGCACGGGAGGTGAAAAAAAGGCTTTCGCAGATGCGATCCACTTCCTGTGCTGTTGTCACCTCAGGTTGCTCGGCAACGGTTTTGCACAGCCGCTGGGTCAGGTACGGGTGTCCTCCGGTCCATTCGATGATTCGCGTGATCAGATGTTCCGCTGTTTCTTGTTTTCCCGGAAGCCCCTGGGCCAAGACGAGGGCTTCCTCTTTGCTAAAATCGGTTAATTCAACCCGGTGCCCGATGTTGAACGGGGTCAACCGGGTGTCCCGGATCAAGTCCGAAGGGGAGGCCACGCCAAACAAGGCAAAGCTCAACCGCCGCAGGTCCGGGTTGTGACTCCGGCGGTTGTAAAGTTCCCGCAGTCCGGCAAAAAATTCATCAGTGGAAAACGGAAGACTCTGGACCACATCAATTTCATCCACAAAAATCAGTATTTGCCCGGTCCGGCTGGGCAAAACCAAATCGGTCAGGGCATTGAGCCAGCGAACCAGCGGGCCAACCTGCTGATGGCCATACCAGTAGGTTTCCACTTCATCTTCCAGGTCAAGCTGCTCCCCCACCAGATACAACATGCTCGAATACCATTGTTCCGCCGTCACATTCTGTCCCAGGCGGGTCAAATCCAGGAGAATAATCGTAGCCTGTTCTTCCCGTAGTTGGTTGGCAACATGCACCATCAGTGAGGATTTTCCCATCTGCCGTGAGGTCAGGACATAACAAAAATGCCCTTGTTTCAGACCCTGGTACAAATCTGTATCCGCCCGTCTCTTGACATAACAGGGGGCATCAGGCTGTAAGGTTCCGCCAGTGACATAAAAATTGTCAGGTGTCATAAGTATGCTCCAGAGGAAAAATCGGAAACCAGAGGCCCCGCAGGACAAACCAAGGCCAGTCGGACCGCTCCAGTATAGAAAAACTAAAGTCAACCGATGTTTTTAGAGCAAATGCCGTTTGAGGTATTGCTGATAGAGCAAACAGCGGGGGTGCATGGTTTCAACCGATTCACCAGCCATGACACCGGCACTCCGCAAACGGTAAAACAAACTGGAATCCTTGCAGGTTTGTCCTTTGAGAACAGTTTGAACCGCTTCGGCCATCGCTGAGTCCTGGTTAAGCAGAAAAACTATGCGTTTCAAATGGTCCCCCAACGGACCATCGTCATTTTCGGCCTGGGCTGCAAACCGATCCAAGGTGAGTTGATGCACCACCATTTCATGGAGTCCCATCCGGACCAAATAGGGGTGCCCTCCAACCAGGCGGAAGAACCATTCCAATTCCCTGGTTGCGGAGAGCGGATTTTGATACCGCCGGTTCAACTCGCAGACCTGCTCAAAGGTAAAATCTGAAAGCATCACCCTGGTCCCGACATTAAAGGGGGATTGGTTCAAATCTGTCAGGAAAAGATGTGCCTCAACGGCGTAAGCCATGGCTTGGGTCAGTCGCCGCCAGGGGCCTTGGGGGTCACCAGCCCGGGCGTTATGCCACGAACGGAAAAGCCCAAAGATTTCACTGGCAAAGGGGCAGTTGAACAACCGGTCCACTTCATCCATTCCCCACACCAGGGGCGGCAATTCAGCCTTCAGAACGACATTTTTCAAGTACCAGTTAAAGTTGAGGGCCGGGCTGCGCATCGGTTTCCAAATTTCTTCTGGAGAAACTTCCAAACCTAACTGATCCTCCATCAGTTGTCCAAAAGCCAGCAGGACTGCCTTTGGAGATTCAAGCTGTTCGGCTAGTAGCGTTTGCAAATCAATAAAAACAACCCGTGAACCAGCCTGACGGGCGCGTTGGAGCCCTCTTGCCAAAAGCGAGGTCTTTCCCATTTGTCGGGCACCTTTGACAAGCACGATACTATCCCGGCGCAGAATCGCCTGATGGAACTCAGCATCAGTGGACCGTTCAATATAAAACCTGGAATCCAGTGACATCCCGCCTCCTACCGGCTCCATCATTCCCAGAGTTTCCTGGGAAGGTGGTTTGCCTTGCAGTCTGGTGTCGTCAGGCAGGGTATTCAGGACCTCGGCTTTCGACGGTAAAACCGGAAGCGGGGTGGGTACCTGTGTTTCCGGAACCGGAGCATTTGTCTTCGGATGACAGGCGGCTGAAAAAGCAAGGTACAGTTCCTGCACTGTGGCAAACCGCTCCGCCCGGTTTTTGGCAAGTGCCTTCATGACAACCTGGGAAACCGGGAGGGGCAAGGCTGGAACCAATTCAACCAGGGCGGGTGGCAGGGTATTGACGTGAGCGTACATCAACCCCAGCATTTCATCATGGGCAAAGAGTCGGCGGCCACTCAGCATTTCATAAAGAATGGCTCCCAGCGCATATAAGTCTGACCGCAGGTCCACAGCTTCCCCCGCGCATTGTTCAGGTGACATGTAGTGTGGGGAACCAAAAATCGTTCCCGGATGGGTGAACGTGCTCTCAAAAATATTGAACGCATTCGGTTTGGCAATTCCGAAATCCAGGATTTTGACAACTTCCACCATTCCTGGTTCCTGCTGGAAAAACACATTATCCGGTTTCAGGTCCCGGTGAATAATTCCTTTCTGGTGAATGAATTCAAGTGCTGCACTGATTTGGTGGAGAAAATCGAGCACTTCAGCCAGGGGAAGGGATTGGCGGCGGCGGAGTCGTTCCCCCAGTGTTTCACCTTCGAGGAACTCCATAACCAGATAGCAATTGGTTTGGAATGTCCCAAAATCAAAAACCCGGACTGTATTTGGATGCACAATATTGGCTGCCAGACGGGCTTCACGGTGAAATCGTTCGAGTGTTTGGGGGGGGGATTCCTCAAATGGTCGCAACACTTTAATTGCCACCAGGGTGCCCAGGGAAAGATGCCGGGCTTGGTAAACCTTCCCCATGCCGCCTTGCCCGATTAACCGGAGAATTTCAAATTTACCGAGGAATATGTCTCCCGCTGAAAACAGTTCTATTGCAGGGGTGGTCGGTTGAGTGGAAGACAAATCCCTTACACCCGACTGATTTAATTTCGCCCAGGCCGGTTTTTCAAGGAAGCTGTCCATTTCAGATTTGGCCAGGAGGAGCTGGCAAACCTCATAATAGAGGGTGCTATCTTCGGCACATACCGAAAGCAGGAACGCCTGTCGTTGAGCTGGTTCCTGGGTCAGAGCCTGTTGAAACAGAAGTTTTACTTTTTGCCAGTCAGTTCTCATGAAGTGTCACGCAAACTTCAGATTTTCCCTGCCATGAAACAATAGGAACGTGTGTTTTCCAAGTACAAATCATGTTGTGAAGAAAACAATTCCATAAGGACGGAGGACTGGGGTTTCCTCGAAATCCAGTGAAAATGGAGATATGGCGGTTGGCTTCACAAGCACAATCGTATCTGTTTCAAAAATGAATGACCAGTCCCAGTCAGGTGCCCTTCTGAGATAGTTTTTTACTGGGGCGGCAGCTTGCGGACCCGCCGTGCCTCCCGTGAGACGGGAATCAGGGCCGGTAAGGTGGAAGTAGCTGGAGCAGTCTTTTTCATTTCATCCAGAACTTGGGCAAACTGTGCCAGCCTGTGGTGTTCAAAAAGAGCCCGGAGCGGAACCTCAAGGTGAAAGGTCCGGATAACTCTTGACAGTACCTGGGTGGCAAGCAGCGAATGACCTCCACGCTGGAAAAAATCATCGTCCCGGCCAACTTGGTCAACGTGAAGCACCTCACTCCAAATTTGTGCCAGTTTGATTTCAGTCTCAGTTTGTGGGGCGATAAAGGTTTGTGAATCCAGCAGGCTGTTGAAACCCGGAGCCGGCAGGGCCCGCCGGTCAAGTTTGCCATTGGCGGTCAACGGAAGCTGATCCAGCCAAACCAGGGCAGCGGGAACCATATAGTCGGGAAGCCGTGACTTCAGAAAGTTGAGAACTGCGGATTGAAGTTCAACGGGTTCCCGGGCTGCACCGCAATCAGCCTCGGCGGATTGCAGGCGGGGGACGGCATAGGCCACCAGCCGCTGACTGCCGGGGATATCAGAGCGAAGTACCACGGCGACCTGCTCGATTTCGGGGCATTCTCTCAGGCTGGCTTCGATTTCACCGAGTTCAATACGGTATCCATGCAGTTTGACCTGTTCATCCCGGCGGCCCAGAAATTCCAGGATTCCGTCATTCCGGAACCTGCACAGGTCGCCGGTTCGATACCAGGTTTGCGGGCTGCGCATGCCGGACTCCGGCACTTGTCCCGCTTCTGCGGTTGTCCGCAATCCCTGCTTTCCGACATGCAGGGAAAGAAATTTTTCCATGGTGAGGTGCGGCTGGTTGAGATAACCACGGGCAACTCCTGTCCCGCCAATAAAAAGCTCTCCGGCCACCCCGGCCGGAAGCAGATTGTGGTTCCGGTCCAGCACCAGCAGGTGCATGTTGGCAATGGGATTTCCAATTGGGATGGGACCCTGCGGGAGGTCGGCAGCAGTTACCTCATACACACAGCATCCGACCACTGTCTCTGTCGGGCCATATTCGTTGAAAATACGGGTGCCAGGGGCATGGGTGCGCCACAGGTCCAGGCTTTCCGCCAGCAACTGCTCTCCTCCAATAATGAGGGCATGGGTACTGGCAGCCAGGGTTTCCGGGGTCAGTTGATGTCGCAGCAGCTCAAAATGACTGGGGGTGAGCTTGACAAAACTGAACCCGCCATATTCGGTCAAGACGGTTGCCAGTCCCTCCAGCCCCAGTTCTTCCGGAACAATCCGGATGGTTTTTCCAGTCAGCAGGGGAACAAAAAGGCTGGTGATGGTCAAATCAAAGGCGATGGATGAATGGAGGGGGGCACCGGTTCCGCTCGCAACCGGATAGGCCTCCAGGCACCAGCGCAGGTAATTGATGAGCCCCTGATGTTCAATCATGGCCCCTTTGGGATTTCCGGTCGAACCGGATGTATAAATGATATAGGCCAGCCGGTCCGTGGGTTCAGCTTCCGATTGAGGGTTTTCCAGGCTGACTGTTGCATTCCGGATTTGGGATTGCGGGTCCAGTTCGTCAAGATAGACCACCTGGGCCTGATGATTGGGCAACCTGCCCGCGAGGGACCGATGAGTTACCACCACGGGGGTCTGGGTATCCTGTAAAATAAAAGCCAGCCGTGCCTTGGGATAAACCGGATCCAGCGGGACAAACGCACCACCGGCTTTGAGGATTCCCACTATGCCGATGACCATCTCCAACGAGCGGGACAGGCAGATTCCCACCAGGACTTCCGGTCTGACGCCAAGGGTTTTCAGGTGCCGGGCCAGATAATTCGCACATTGATTCAGTTCCCGATAGGTCAATTGCCGGGTTCCTTCAGCCACCGCCACTGCCTCAGGTGTCCGCTCAACCTGGGCTTCCAACAAATGCTGCAAGAGTGCGACAGGTGGGTAGGAAACCGTTGTGGCGTTCCACTCAACCAGCAATTGCCGGGTTTCCTCCGGGGGCAGCAATGGTACATCAGCCAGCCAAGCAACTGTCTGAGAAGTCAATCCGTTAATCAAAGTCCGGAAGTGGCCGAGCATGCGGACAATCGTTTCCGCATCAAACCGCTGACAGTCGAACCCAATTTGCAGTTTGAGCGTGGCACCGGGCAGGACCGCCACGGTAAGCGGATAATTGGTTCGTTCCGCTACCTGCCGCCCGGTCAAACCCAATGCCTGTTCACGGGCCTCCAGCTCGGCATCTCTGGCAGGCAGGTTTTCAAACACCAGGATTGATTCAAATAAACCTTGGCCACGTGGCACGTCGCTCCAGCTTTGGACCGAGGCCAGCGGGCTGAATTCAAATTCCCGCACATCTGCCGTCTGTTGGTGCAAGGCCTGCAACCAACTGGTGACGTTCTGCTGCGGGTTGATTTCCACCCGGAGCGGCAAGGTGTTGATACAGAGGCCCACCATTTGCTCAACCCCGGCAAGTTGGGCTGGACGACCTGCCGTAGTAACGCCAAACACGACGTCCGGCTCGCCGCTGTAGCGATGCAGCAACAGCGCCCATGCGCCTTGCGCGATTGTGTTCAAGGTCACCTGTACCTGGCGGGCAAATACCTGCAAACGTTTTGTTTCCTGCTCCGAAAACACCAGTGACTGCTTGTCAAAACGGATTTCAGCCGCAAGTCTGTCGGCTGCCGGAAGGTCCACACCCAACGGGGTTGGGGCCGTAAACCCGGCCAGAGTCTTGCGCCAGAAGGCTTCCGCCGCTGGCATATCCTGCCGGTCCAACCAGGCTAGATAATTCCGGAAAGATGGCACAGGCGGCAGTGCGACTGCCTGGGCTGCCACTAATCCTTGGTAAACAGTCAGAAAATCACGCCAGACCAGCGGGCGGCTCCAGGCATCCATGAGCAGGTGGTGGCTGCTCCAGACGAAGGTAAAAGCTTCCTCCGTCATTTGAATCAGAGTCAGGCGGGCGAGCGGCGGTGCATCCAGTTGGAAATCTTGCGCCCGGTCCGTTGCCAGCAGTGCTTCCAAATGGTGGCTTTGGGTTGCTTCGTCCAGTTGCCGCCAATCATGGAACACCAGCGGGAGCCGGGTAGCGGGCAGCACCACTTGCAGCGGCGTATCCAGCCCTTTCCACAGAAAGGCGGTCCGGAAAATGGCATGCCGCTCGGCGATGCGTTGCCACGCCTGGGTAAAAGCCTCCACCTGGACCGCTTTTTCAATCCGATAGGTGACCTGTTCAAAGTAGAGGGCCGCGCCAGGACTGTGCAATGCATGAAAGAGCATGCCCTGTTGCATGGGAGAAAGCGGGTAGATGTCCTCCACTTGAGGAAACTGGGCCAGAATCCGGTCCAGGTGGGGCTGGGAAAGCCGCGCCAGCGGAAAGTCAGACAGGGTGACGCCCTGTGCTGAGGGTTGCAGGCAATGGGCAATCAAGGCCCGCAATCGGGTCAGGTACGCCTGGGTCAGCTCTTCAATTGCTTCCTGGGAAAAGAGCCGGGAGGCAAAGGTCCATTTGAACCGGAGCTTTCCGCTTTCAATCCGGCTTACCACATCAATCGGATAACGCCGCCAGGCGCGGGGACTGTGAATCCGTCCGGCGGACTCGCTTGCCGGACGCAACCACTCACAACCGGAAAACAGTTGGTCAAACTGCCCCAGATAGTTGAAAAGAATTTCAGGGCCCGGCAGTTCACGCCAGCTCCGAGCCAGCTCCGCATCCGGCTGGAGATAACGCAAGGCGCTGAATCCAAAACCGTTGCGGGGAATCCGCCGCAATTGCTCCTTGATGGATTTGATGGTTTCACCCAACGGGGCCACCGGTTCCAGTTGCAGGGCCACCGGAAACACAGTGGTAAACCAGCCAACCGTCCGCGAAAGGTCCAGGTCGGCAAACAGGTCTTCCCGGCCATGACCTTCCAGGTCCAGCCGCAACATCGGGGTTCCGGTCCAATCAGCCCAGGCCAGAGCCAACGCGGTCAGCAGAATGTCATTGATATGAGTGCGATAGGCAGCCGGAACCTGCTGCAACAGGGCTTCGGTTTCAGTTTCAGAAAGTGTTACCCAGATTGTCTGGGCCAATTCTTCCCGATTGTTTGCAATGGCTTCCGGGGTGAGTTCAGAAAAGTGCCGGACGGGTGCCGGAGCGGGCTGGCTCAGAAAGGCTTGCCGGATGGCTTCCCAGTATGGAATTTCATCGGCAAAAGCACCACTTTGAACCTGCTCGCGCAAGCGCTCTGCCCATCGTTTGAACGACGTGGTTGGAGGCGGCAACTGCACTTGGTTTCCGGCCACCAGTTGTTCATAGGCGGTTGCCAAGTCATCCAACAGGATTCGCCAGGACACTCCATCCACCACCAGATGGTGAATGGCCAGCAGGAGCCGGGGTGGACGGTTTTCCCCACAGTCAAACCAGGCAAACCCTGCAAGCGGGCCGATTGTCAGGTTGAATCCGGATTGAAATTCCGTGGCCCTCGCTTCAATTTGGGGAACCAGCTCCTCGTCCGTCAGTTCCTTCAGGTCAAACCGGGCATGGAGCGGAGGAGTTTCAGTTTCTGCATAAAACTGCCGCCAGCCGCCAGCTTCGGCACTAAAACGCAACCGCAAGGCATCGTGAACGCGAAGTACTTCCCGGATGGCCTGCTCCAGAGCCATACGAGTGGCTCCGGTCCCGATTTCAAACAATAAAGCCTGATTCCAATGATGCTGGTCGGTAAAACCTGCTTCAAAAAAGCGTTCCTGAATCGGGGTGAGCGGTACCGTTCCCCTCACGGGTTCGATTTCGGCCTGCCTGCCGGGAGTCTCGCCAATGACCGCCGCCAGCTCGCGGATTGTCTGAAATTGAAACATCTGGCGCGGCGTCAGGCGCAGCCCGGCCCGGTTGGCCCGAGACACAACCTGAATACTCAGGATGGAGTCACCACCCAGCGCAAAAAAATTGTCGGTGGCACCAATTGGCTTGACTCTGAGTACCTGACTCCAGATTTCGGCCAGCTTATGTTCCCATGCAGTTTGGGGCGGAACAAACCCATCCTCTTCCGTGCCCAAACCGGCTTTTGGAGCGGGTAATGCCCGGCGGTCAACCTTGCCATTGGGCAAAAGCGGAAAGGCCGGGAGCACAATCAGTGCCGCTGGCACCATGTACTCCGGCAGGCGTTCCTTCAATAAGGTTTGCAGTTCTTCAGAGCCCGGAACCTGGGTTTTTAGTGTGACATATCCCACCAGTCGTCTGGTGCCGGGAACATCTTCCCGCACGACCACAATTGCCTGTTCAACCTGCGCCAGTTCCCGCAGGGCGGCTTCGATTTCACCCAATTCAATCCGGTACCCCCGGATTTTCACTTGGTCATCCGTTCGTCCCAGGAATTCGAGGCTGCCGTTGGAGAGGCGGCGGACCAAATCACCAGTGCGATACCAGCGAAGACTGTCTTGGGAGTCTTGGGAATCTTGGGAGTCTTGGGAGTCCAGCAGGCAACCCGGGAAGTCTGGCAAGGTTTCTTTGCCTTTTTGGGCTCCTGACTCCCTAGACTCCCAAGACTCCCAGGTCTTGAACCTCTCCACCGTCAGTTCCGGACGGTTCAGGTAGCCCCGTGCCACTCCCGCTCCGCCAATATGGAGTTCTCCCGGCACTCCCACCGGCAGCACCTGTCCACCGGCATCCAACACCAGGGTCTGGACATTGGGAATGGTCAGGCCCAGATTCGGTTTGGAACCGGGGGTGATGCGGGCGACAGTCGCATCCACCGTGCATTCGGTTGGGCCGTAGACATTGAAAAAAGCGATGCTTGAAGCACCCGCAAGCTGTTCCCATAGTTGTTCGTCAATTGCTTCACCACCCACCAGTACCAGCCGCAGGGGCAGCCCGCTGTGTTTAAGCAACCCTCCTTCGAGCAAAATCCGCAATTGCGAAGGGGTCAGGTCCAGTACCGCAACCTGATGCCGGACAAGGTAGGCCAGCAATGCTTCACAGTCGTACCGGAGTTCCTCCGGAATGACACACAAGGCATGTCCGAAGGCAAGCTGGACCAATTGTTTCACCGAGGTGTCAAATGAAAGCGACCCGTTGACCCCGACCCGCAACGGTTCCACTGCAAATTCCGCATAAACACGTTCCCTGAGGGCAAAAGCCAGATTGACAACCGAAGCATGCTCAATCACAACGCCTTTGGCCTGACCCGTGGAGCCGCTGGTATAAATTACATAAGCCGGATGACGGGCTGTGACGCCTGTCACGGGATTTTCAACCGGCTCGGCCAGCAGTTCGGGTTGTTCCAGGTCGAGTACCGGAAAAGCCGAATCCTTCCACTCCTGCTGGAAATGGGTTTGGGTGACCAGGGCCACAAGCCGGGCATCGTCAACCATGAATCGCAATCGTTCTCTGGGATAGGCCGGGTCCAACGGCACATAGGCCGCACCCGTTTTGAGAATTCCCAGCAGTCCCACAATCATGGCGGCGGACCGCTCGACACACAGCCCGACCAGGGTTTCCGGTCCTGCACCCCGGCGCTGCAACCAGTGGGCGACCCGGTTGGCCCGGCGGTTCAACTCAGCAAAGGTCAGGGTTTCCAGGTCCGACACCACTGCCACGGCTTCCGGCTGCCTGTCCGCCTGTTCTTCAATCAACTGATGGAGCGTCACCCCGGTGCGAAACACCTGTTCAGTGGCATTCCAAGCAGCCAGTTGGACGGTTTCAGCCGAAGTCAGCAGCGGTGCTTCCCAAACGGGGCAATCCGGATTGGCCGCCAGACTGGCAAGAAGTGTTTGCCAATGCCCTGCGAACCGTTCAATTGTGGTCCGGTCAAACAAATCCGTATTGTATTCCAGAGTTCCGGCAAAGCCCTCGGCGGTTTCCACCAGTGAAACCGTCAGGTCAAACTTGGCGGTCCGGTTATCCACCCGCATCCGGCTGACGGTCACATCGGACAGTTTTTGCACCGGTTGCGGAGCGTTCTGAAGCACAAACAGAACCTGAAAGAAGGGGGACCGGCTGGGGTCGCGTTCCGGTTGCAGGGTCTGGACCAGCTTTTCAAACGGTACATCCTGGTGGGCATAGGCTCCCAGGGCTGCCTTCCGGACCCGCTCCAGCACGGTGCGAAAGGTTGGATTCCCAGCAAAATCGGTCCGCAAAATCAGCGTATTGACAAAAAAACCAATCAGTCGTTCGATTTCAAGCTGATTCCGATTCGCTATGACAGAACCCAGCACGATGTCCGTCTGCCCACTGTAACGGGCCAGCAGGGTTTGCAATCCGGCCAGCAAGACCATAAAGACCGTGACGTGTTCCTGCTGGCACACCCTGGTCAGCTCCTGGGCCAGTTCTTTGGGGAATGTGAAAGCCACATCCGCGCCGTGAAACGTCTGAACCGGCGGACGGGGCCGGTCGGCGGGCAATTCCACCACCGGGAGCGGCCCCGCCAATTGGTGTTTCCAGTATGCAAGCTGGCGTGACAGTCGTTCGCCTTCCAGGTACTGATGCTGCCAAACCGCATAATCAGCGTATTGCACCGGCAAGTCCGGCAGCGGGAATGGTTCTCCTGCGGCCAGTGCGCGGTAGAGCGCCACGAGTTCATCCACAAAAACCCCAACCGACCAGCCATCCGAAATCACGTGGTGCATGGTGGCCAGCAGGACATGCAAGGTGGGCGTGGCTTGCAGGAGCGTGGTTCGGAACAACGGACCACGCTCCAGGTCAAACGGACGTTGGGCTTCCTGGGCAGCCAGCGATTCCAGTTGACTTTCAAGAACTGGCACTGGTGCAAGTTTTACGGCACATGAGGGGGAAACCTGCTGCACCGGTTCACCAGTGAAGGAAGGAAAGGTGGTGCGCAAGGTTTCATGCCGCCGGATGATTTCCGTCAGGGCGGATTCCAACACGTCTGTCCGGAGATTGCCTTCCAGCCGCAAGGCAATCGGCAGATTATAGGCGGCGCTCTGCGGGTCAAGCTGGTGCAAAAACCAGAGTCGTTGCTGGGCGTAGGAAAGGGGCATCCGTTCACCACGTGTGGTGGCCTGCAAGGGAATTGCCTCGGCTGGGGACACGCCGGTTTCCATCCAGATTGCCAGCCCGGCCACCGTGGGTGTTTCAAACAGTTGCTGGACTGGAAGTTCGGTCCGAAACGTCTGGCGTACCCGTGAAACCACCTGGGTGGCAGAGAGGGAATGTCCTCCCAGAGCGAAAAAATTGTCATGGATCCCAATCGGTTCAAGCTTGAGCACGTCGCTCCAGATTTGCGCCAGCCGGATTTCTCTTTCCGTGCGCGGAGCGACAAAGGTCGCCTGTCGTGACAATGCCATCCAATCAGGTTCGGGCAGGGCAGTCCGGTCCAGTTTGCCGTTGGGAGTGCGTGGCAGTGCAGCCAGTTCCACCACCGTTGCCGGAATCATATAGACCGGCAAACGTTCTTGAAGAAAAGACTGAAGACTTTGAAGAAAGGACTGCGGACTGCGGACTGCGGACTGCGGTGCATCCGTCCTGGCAATATAGGCTACCAGTCGGGGCTCCCCATCCGGTCCGGTTTGGGCTGTGACAACGGCTTCCCGAATGTCAGGGGTTTCCCGCAGACAGGCTTCGATTTCGCCTGGTTCAATCCGAAACCCGCGAATTTTGAGCCGGTTATCCGCACGTCCGACAAATTCCAGAATGCCATCCAGGCGTTGCCGGGCAACGTCGCCGGTTTTGTACCAAATTTGGGACCCCCAGACGCTTTCTGGCTGAGAAGGAGAACCCTGAACCTTGAACCCTGAACCCTGAATCCGAAGAAACTTCGCTTCCGTCAGTTCAACGGAGCGGAGATATTCCCGTGCCAGATTCGGACCACCGACGTAGAGCACACCGCTTTCACCAGGTGCCACGGGTTGCAAATCCTCATCCAGCAACAGCACTTCCCGGTCGGAAACCGGCAGTCCAACGGGCAGGATTCCATCTCCGGCTGGAAGCTGTTCCGGGATGGGATAGCTTGTCACCACTCCGGCGGTTTCGGTTTGGGCATACACGTTGAAAAGCCGGGCGGGATGTCCAAATGATTGCCATCGCCGGACAATTCCAGCCGTCAATGGTTCACCCACTGACAAAATCAATCGGACTTGATTGGCCAGAAGGTCTTCCCGTCGGGCTGGTTCAAGGGCAGCCAGTGTTTGTCCCAGCATGCGCCAATAGGAAGGCACGATATCAAGCACGCTGACTTGCTGCTGCTTCATCAGGTGCAACAGGAGCAACGGGTCGGCGATGTGTTCCGGCCGAGCCAGCACGACTGCCCCTCCGAGCGTGAGCGGCACCATCATTTGCCGAACCGAAACTGAAAAGGAAAACGAGGCGGTGTGAAGGTAATGGTCTTTGGCGGTTAATTCGAAAGCGGTACAGGTTGCCGCAATCGAACCAGCCAGGGCCCGATGGGGAATGACAACACCTTTGGGGGGGCCGGTCGAGCCGGAGGTATACATCACATAGGCGGTATTTTCCGGTTGTGCCACCGGTTTGGGATTCTCTTCGCTGTGACGGTCAAATTCCGCGCCGTCACGGTCCAGGCACACCAGATTGCCGCCCCAGGCAGGCAATTTTGCAATCAGGTGCCCGTGTGTCACCAACACCGAAATCCGGGCATCATGAAGCATGAAAGCCAATCGTTCCGCCGGATAATCCGGGTCGAGCGGGACATATGCGCCGCCAGCTTTAAGGATGCCTAGAATTCCCACCAACATGTCCGGCGTTCGCTCCAGACAAATACCCACCAGGCTTTCAGCCGTCACACCAATCCGCCGCAGATGGTGGGCCAGTTGGTTGGCACGAGCGTTGAGTTCACGGTAGGTTACAAAACCAGTATCAGTCAGAATGGCCCGTGCCGCCGGTCGGTGTTGGACGCACGTTTCAAACTGGTGGTGCAAACACATTGTCGAACGGGGAGGCGCTCCCTCCGATTTTGAATACGGCATAACGATGTCAATTTGGAGAAATTTGAGAAAGACAGAAGGAGTGAACCCGCCCACCCAGTGCAGTACGGGTGATTGAACCCGGCAGTTGAGATTCATCCGGTTGACGGTCATTCCGCTGCCAACCGGGTCTGGTCCTCAGTATTGGGAAAGCAAGGTCAGTAGGGTGGATGTTGCCTGCCCAGCATCCTTGTCTTTGCTTCCTGACAATTCATAGGCTTTCGCCATTTCCCGCAACGCTCCGTTCCAGTCCCCCCCACTGAAATAGGCTCGCCCCGCCGCATAACGAACATCAGCAATATCTTTCACCTCATCCGCCAAGTCTTCATAACGACTCAGCACATCCAACATGGCATCACCGCTGGAGGCTCCTTTCTCCGGTTTTTTGCGTGGTGCGGAAGTTGTCTTGGGTGCCGGTGTTTTGGATTTCCGCAGGTTCCCCGGATTGGCTGCCCGGCTTTGCTCGTTGCCAATCAGGAACCGGTCACGGTCGTCAAGCAAGGTCGAAATCATGTTTTCGATAGTTTCAAACGAGGTTCCGTCGGATTGGTCAATCGCCGTGCGATATTCAGCAAAGGCTTCGGTTTTATTGCCTTTGAAGGTCAGTGCAATTGCCAGATGTTCGTGTGCCAGCGGATAGAACTTATCCCGTTGCTCAATGGCTTTACGATAGGCAGTGATGGCCTGGTCAAATTCGTTGGTGTCGCGCAACGTGCTGCGTAAAAGGTAGAGGTTTCCCAAGGTTAGGAAGGCTTCAGGAAAATTGGACTGTTGGTTGACGGCTGTCTGGCATTCTTTGATGGCATCATCATACTTGGTCGGCCCCAGCGCCATATACAGCCGTCCCAGGTTGTAATGAGCCAACGGATAGGCGGCCCGCTGGGTGACGGCGGCCCGAAACTGTTCGCCCGCTTTTTCAAGGTTGCCCGTTGCCTCGTAAATCAGCCCCAGGTTGTTGGCTGCTTCGGGAAAGTTTTTGTTGCGTTGGACGAGTGCCGTTTGATATTCGCCAATCGCTTCCTCAAATTTGCCCTGGTGGGCATAGGCAATTCCCAAATTGTAGTGGGCTTCAGGTTGTTGTTTCTGTTTTTCCAGCACCCGGTTGTATTGCTGGATGGCGTCGTCAATCCGCCCGGTGCGATAGAGTGCCACTCCGAACCCAAGTTCCAAATCGGGATTATTGGGGTTTTGGGCAATGGCTTCCTGGAACTTGCGGGTGGCGGAATCCAAATCCCCTGAACGGATATAGGCTTCGCTTAGGCCCGCATAGGCGTTGACCAGCTTGGGGTTTTTAGCCAGAGCCTGGTTATACAAATCAATGGCCTGGGAAAACTGTTCCTGGTCCAGCAGTTTGTCGGCTTTTTCACATTGCAGTTCCGGGCCGCTCAACGCTGGCTTTGCTGGGGCTTTGCGTTCGAACCGGGCCACGGCTTCACCCACCTGCTGGACTCCCAGCCGCTGACCCAATTCGGTCATGTTTAATCGCAGGGTAGCCGAAGAGGAGGACCGAAGCGGGCTGCTGACATTCAGTCGGAGGGAAAGACTTCCGCTCGAACCTGATTTCGGCGTATTGGCGTCGAGTCGTAAGGAAGAGGATCCCTGCTGGGGTTTCTCACCTGGACCCGGCAACCGTTTGGAAGATTGGGGCAAATTGCCCAAGGCCAGAGCCGTTGACGGAAAAACCAGCAGCAAGCTGCCTAAAAATGCCATTCCCAAACGGCAATGCTTGAAAATGGCAGGCTGATTGGGAAAACGAAGTGAATCCGACATAGGCAACCCCCGCAGGTAAATCACACCAGGATGTGGTTTCGGGCTTTGAGTTTCGGGTTTTACTGCACATGCTTGAGTGCAGGTGTTCGGAAACCGTTTCCCCGACAACAGGTTTTCAAAACCCAGATCCCGGCGGATGTTACCTATCGTAGCACAGAAATTGAGTATTGACGGTTGAGAGGCGATAGCCGGTGGGCGCAGGAACCTGCTTTGAGGTGAATGGCGTGCAGCCAGGTGCGGCCATTCACCTTCGATCAGGTTCCGGTTGGCATGTGACTGTCAGCGAGCCAGGAATATGACTGCAACCCCGACAATGATCAACAAAACCACCACGCCCACAATGATCATGGTATTGCTGGATGACCCGCCTTCGGTTTGGGTTGTCATCGAACCCGAAGGTGTTGTGTCAGGCTTGGGAGGGCTGGCCGGGGCCGGGCTGGCAACTTTTGCCGGTGGCTTGGCTGGCTCCGAGGCAGTGGGGCGGGCAGCTTCTTTGGATGAGGCCACGGCCACGTTCTGCACCGTTGGCATGACGGCAATTGCCCCTGCATTGGCCGGCAAGGTGCCTGTCGCCACATTGGAAACATCCGGCGGGCTGAGTTTGGCCGCCACTTTCTTGAGATCAGCCAAAAATTCGTGAACGTTCTGGTACCGTTTATCAAGCTGGGAAGCCAACACCTTTTGCAACACCTCATCAAGTTCCTTGGGCAGGAAAGAATAAATCCCGGAGGGTGCCGGCAGTGGTTTCATCTTCATTTCAAACAGCTTGCGCAAATCATCGCTGTCCATGGGTAATTTGCCGGTGAGCATCATGTAGGTAATCACACCCAGACTGTAAATATCGGCAGTGGGGCCAACCGACAGTCCCATCAAATGCTCGGGAGCCATATAAATCGGCGTTCCAAACACTTCGCCGACAGCGGTCAGGGCCGAGACATGCTCATCCGGTTGCAGCAACTTGACGATTCCGAAATCCAGCAATTTGACAATGGTATGATCCTTTTTGGTGCTGATCATGATATTGGCTGGCTTCAGGTCCCGGTGCAGAATGTTCTGCTCGTGCGCCACACTGAGGGCATCGCATAAGGGTTCAATGATTTCCAGGGTGCGTTGCAGGGAAAGTGGCCCTGAGCGGGTCAGGTAGTTGTCGAGCGTTTCCCCTTCCAGGTATTCCATGACCATGAAGAGGATGCCGTCTTCGGTTTTCCCGAAATCGCTGACCTTGATGATGTTCGGATGGGTCAGGGCCCAGCCGACCTTGGCCTCCCGTTGGAAGCGCTTGATAAGGTTCGGGTCATCGGCGTAATGCGGGGCCAAGACCTTGATGGCCACATCATTTCCCAGGTGCAAATGCTTGGCCCGAAAGACCGACCCCATGCCTCCACTCCCGAGAAGTTTCTCGATTCGGTAGGTCCGATTGATCTCTTGGCCAATTAAATTTTCGAAATACTCATCCATGCAGTCTTTGCCGCCTCCGCTTAATTCCCGTCACATGCAACCCGGAAACTTAAATTATCCTGTGTGAAATCCGGTGTTTGAAACGAACGAAACGTGTTCGGATCCACTTTTTTATGGTCGGGGTCTTCCCGCTCACCCCGGAAAATTTTGGCTTTGGCCAGATCGGGACGATCCGCCGGAATTTGCCACGAGGCACCTGGATAAGGCTTCAGGGGAGAGCCGGTCCATTCCAGGTTCTTGTCCAGCACTTCGGCCAAGCCAAAATGGGTGGCATCCCGTGCAATCATTTCCCACTCCGGTTCAGTCAGCAACCTGAACGCCCTGCCGGTTTCACGCGCCAGCCACTGGCAGTAATCATTGGCGTCATCCCAACTGACATTGGTCACGGGCTTGTCCATGATTTCACCTGGCGGTGTCACGCCGCGCCAATGAACTGGCGCACGATGATTGGTCCGTTTGACAAATTCAGCATATTGGCGATTGGTGACAAGAAATTTGGCTGCCTGAAAGGCTTTGCATTCAACCTGATGCTCAGGTTTGCTGGTCGTGTCACCTTTATTGTCGCCCATCTGAAATTTCCCGCTGGATAAGGTAATAGTTTGCGGGATGAGGGTCGCATCCAATTTGGTGTTGGCGGCATTGGACGGTGGAGTAAACAATTCCCGAAATTGGGGAACAAACGCCCACAACCCGCCCAACCCACCGGCCAGCACCACCACCACGCCCAAAAAGGCAATTCCGGCCCGGCTTTTAGCCGGGGCATCCGGAACCCGAACCGGCAGATTGGGGTCGGTGGCGGTCATGGTCCGATTGGCTAGGGTTTGGCGATTGGCCACGTTTGAAGCTTCGAGGATTTTGGTGCGCTTGGAAAGCTCTGATTCAACCAGGGCATCCTGTTCCATGTTTTCCAGGTCGCGCCGCAGGTCGAGAGCTGTTTGGTACCGTTCGTCGGGCTCTTTGGAAATCGCCTTGAAAATAATGTCGCTCAGGCGGGGCGTGGTGTCTGGTCGGAGTTCCGACACCGCTTTGACTTTTGACATCAGGACCAGGGGTAAAATGCCGGTCAGCATTTCGTACATCATGAGGCCGATGGCAAAAATGTCTGCCCGCGCATCCACTTTGGTGCCAAACATCTGCTCCGGAGCCATGTATTTGGGGGTCCCAGGCATTCCGGCTCCGGTCAATGACTCTCCTTCATTGTTTTCACCAGGACGTTCCAGGAGTTTGGCGATGCCGAAATCAAGCACCCGTGCCATGACCTCCCCATCAGGGAGCTTTTGAACCATGACGTTTTCAGGCTTCAAGTCACGATGGACAATGCTTTGGGTATGAGCGGCATGGAGGCCGGCACAGATTTGCCGGGTGATTTGCAGGACATGCTTTTCAGGCAGCTTCGAGGTTTCTTTCATCATCTGCCGCAGGGTTGTGCCCTCGATGAATTCCATCACGATGTAGGGCATTTCCTCCGGCGGCAAAAACCCGAAGTCGGTTACCATGACGACGTTCGGGTGATTGATTTTGACCAGCACCTCCACTTCGCGTTTGAACCGAACAATCTGGCTGTTGGCTGTGGATTCGACACTTCCGCTGGTCGCGGTGCGCTCAAAGTGCATGATTTTGAGCGCAAAAACCTTGTTGAGCTGGAGGTGGGTGGCCTTATACACCTTTCCCATTCCACCTTTTCCAATCAACGAGTCAATGCGATATTTACCGTCAATTACGGTTCCAATTAAATCGGCTGTTGGCGTCTCATTCATTCAGGTCACCGCGTTGGTCGGGTTGCGTATGTGCTGGCTGTTACGGGCTGGAACCGACTCAACCCCACCTTTCGAAATTGTGCCCTCACTCATTCGAAAAAGCTTTGTGCGACAGTTTCCTGACAGGGAGCTTCATTTGTTGTCACAAGACCACCGCTGACGGTTTTCAGTCAAATGAACGTTCCACCGGATAAAAAAGACATGATAGCGTGAAAAGTGCTGGTTCGGGTACCAACTGAAAGCGGATTGAAAAGTCTTGTCAAAAGTGGCACACCGGTCAAGAAACTGCCAAGCGACTCTAGCGCATACCGTTGACACTTTTCAACAAGTGAGTTTGGCCGCAGGGTGTTTTTCCATCCCGAACCGGGTGGATTTACAAAAATTTCGAAGCCTGATACCAGTACCGACTGGTTCTTCGGGAAGGTGGCTGAACCTTTTTGTGCAGAGAAATTTATGGCAAATTCACACCCATTGTTGCAAGCCTGTGACGAAGCTTATGCCCGGCGGGGAACTCCTGGCCAGATTACGGACATGTTGGCGCAGCTTGCCTCTCTGGCAGAGCCGGACCTGGGTTTTGACCGTTGCTGGCGGCAGGCGCAGGGAGCTTTTTTTCTTGGTTCTGTCGCAACCAGCCGGGAGTCTCGGTCCGAGTGGTATGAGCAGGGTGTGCTGTGGGCGGTTCAGGCTGTCCAACTCGCCCCCGAACGGGTGGAAGGGCATCTGTGGCAGGGCATCAATCTGGCTTTGCTGGCCGAATCCATCCAGTCCCGGTGGAAGGCCCCGTTTCTGATCTGGAAAGCCAGATGGAAACTCCTACGGGCGGCGGATTGCGACCCGACGTTTCACGGAGCGGCGGCGTTTCGGGTTTTGGGACGCATCGCCCACAAGGCACCATTCTGGTTGGGTGGCGGCTTGCGCCAGAGCCGGGCGTATTTTGAAAGGGCGCTCCGGCTTGCACCGGATAACCCTGTGACCCTGCTTTATTTGGCTGAACTGTTGTGCGACCTCCCTCAGGCCGGTATTGATGAAGCCCGGCCGATTTTGGAGCGCCTGGCGGATTTGCCGGCTGCGCCAGGGTGGGAATATGAGCTTGAACGCGACCGGCAACAGGCGCGGAACGCTCTTTTGGAGCGGCGCTTTTAGGCAATCCCGTTTTTCAGCACCAGCCCGGAAATCGTTTGGAAACAAAACCGGCGGTTGTGTTTTATGGCCACTTGGCAGTATTTTTAACGCCCTGCAAAACAAAAAAAGATTCACAACCGGCACAGTACGACCCACATTCCACTACTTGGGAGGCACCATGCCTGAGCTTTGTCGTCTGTTGAAGAAACAACCCCATGTTTGTCTTTGCAGCACTGTTTTTTGGCTGCTGCTCAGTTTTTTCTGCGGGATTTCCGGTGCGGAACCCGGCTGGTCCCAAACAACTTCGGGCACATTGATTGGAACGGTGATTGACCCCGATGGAAAACCCCTGGCGGATTCGATTGTGACGGTGGTCAATGTGGACAACGGAACCACCCGCGCAACCCGGACGAAAGTGGATGGTTCCTACCGAATGCCGTTTCTGGAACCGGGGCGCTATATTGTCAAAGCCGAACGGGGGGGCTATCAGCCCAACCAAAGCGAAGAGGTCCGGATTCCGCTCAATGTTGTGACCCCACTCACGGTGCCGCCGATTCGGTTGTTTCCAGTGGGAGTGACCCCAACGGCGAACACTCCGCCGACCGAAGCCAGCAGTGTCAACCCGACCGATGCCACCATTCGCGGCAATATTGATTCGCAAACGTTGCTGGCTTTGCCCATTGGTGGTATCCGCACTTTTGATGCGATGGCGTTTTTGTTCCCCGGTGTGACACCGCCGCCGGCGACCTACGGAGCCAGCGGACCGGGACTGGGGCCGGGGGTGGGAACGTCGGGCCAGTTTTCCGTCAACGGCCAGCGGGGCCGGGCCAACAATTTCACTGTGGATGGTTCGGACAACAACGACCAGGATGTCGGTGTGCGGCGGCAGGGCTTTGTGGCACTGGTTTCCCAATCCATTGAAAGCATCAACGAATTTCAGATTTCAACCCTGCTGGCTGATGCAGAGGCTGGACGCAACTTTGGCGGACAGGTCAACGTCGTTTCGCGCTCAGGCGGGAACGGCATTCACGGCAGCATCCATAACTTTTTCACGACGGATGGACTCCAGGCCCGGAATTTCTTTGATCTGACGGGCGGACCGGCGGGCGACAAGGACAAAAACCGGCGTAATCAATTTGGCATCACGGTTGGGGCACCGCTCGTCAAGGACCGGACCCATGTCTTTTTCTCGTTCGAGCGACAGGACCTGCAACGGAACCAGGAAAACCATTTTTCCGTGCCACGGGCGGCAGAACGGATCTCAACGCTCTTTTCGACCCAATTGGCACGCGACCTGTTTGACTTGTTTCCGCTGCCCAATCATCCCGGCGGACCCTATGGGGCCAATACCTTTACCCGGATTCTGCCGGCTGACGCCCACGGCACGCTCTTTTCCGGACGCCTTTCACACCAGATGAGACTGCTGGGCAAAGACCATGCCTTCACCGGGCGCTATAACCTGACCGACGACGAAACCATCATCCCGGCGGTCGGGGGCGGGCTGAATGCCTCCATCAATTCCCGTACCCGGACCCAAAACATTTCACTCTATCTCGACACTACGCTGACTGCTTCTTCCTTTAATCAGGTGCGGGTTTCCTATGGCCGGACCACGCTTGGATTTGACGAACAGCCGGGCAGTCCCTATGTCTTTCAGTCGCGGCCCATCCGGGATGTCAACGGTGACGGAGTGGCGGATGGTTTGACCGGCCCGCTCGGACAGTTGACCGTTTCGCCGTTCAGCCCGATTGGCGTGGATGTCTATACTTTTCCGCAAGGCCGGACGAACAACACCTTTCAGTATGCCGACACCTTTGTAACCACCATCGGCAAGCACGCCATCAAATTCGGAGCGGATATTCGCCGGCTGCAATTCAACAGTTTTCTGGACCGGAACTATCGGGCTCAAGCGACCTTTACACCCGGATTTGTAGTGTCAGTCGGCACCTCCCGGATTGGCACCGGAGCCGAGTTTGTCAATTTCGGGGTTCCGTCCAATATCTTCCAGTCTTTTGCCGTCACGCCTGATTCGACCCTGGGCTTACGGCAGGCCGAACTGGATTTCTTTTTTACCGACAGTTGGCGGATTCATCCACGCCTGACCTTGAGCTATGGGGTGCGCTACGAATACAACACGGTTCCCAAGGAAGTAAATGGACGCATTGAGCGTACTTTCGGGCTGAAAATCGGCGATTTGCCGCCGGGCGACCCCAGCCTGAGCAGTTTTTCCAAAATTTTTGAAGACTCCTTAAATGCCTACACGAACTATGTCAGCGGTCGAAAAAGCATTTTTGACCGTGACGGCAACAATTTTGCCCCTCGTGTCGGTGTCGCCTGGAGTCCGTTTGCCAAACGGCAGTTTGTCATTCGGGGTGGCTATGGGCTTGCTTACGACCCGTTGCTGGGCAGCCTGACCAGCCAGTCGCGCAATGTGTTTCCGGCCTTTATTCCGGTAAACTTCGGGGCCTCGACGATTTTGCTGGGCGGCGTAACCAGCGGGCGGTTTATTAACCCGGCGTTCCTCTTTGTCGGTAGCAGTCAAACACCGGTGGTCCGGCCCGGAACGGTCAACACGATTGGATTACCATCAAATCTGTTTGTGCCGGGCATCGGGAGCCTCTTCAGTTTGCAGGCAGCCAATCCAGGGCTGGCTTTTACGCTGCCGGTCAAGGATTTACGCACGCCCTACACGCATCAGTTTGGCGCTCAGGTTGAATCCACGATTGGCAAAAACTATGTGGTTAGTGTTGGTTATGTGGGTTCGCGCAGTCGCAGCCTGATTCGGTTCCGGTCCCCTAATCTGGGGCCGAATTCGATTTACCAGGCTTTGGTGATTCCGGGGCAGGCTCCGGTGGTGGTGGCTCCCAAAATCAAGCGGGCCATCCCGCAACTGGGTGCCTTCACGACTTTTGATAATTCGGCTGCCGGTGAATATGACTCGTTGCAGGTGCGGATGGACCGGCAATACTCCCGTGGTTTCAAACTGGGCATGGCTTATACGTTTAGCCGGGCGGATGACGATGTGTCCGACCTGTTTGACCTGACCGGGGCCTTTGCTTTTGTGCAGGATGAACAGAATCCGGCGGCTGACCGGGGACCGGCAAATTTTGACGTGCGGCACCGGTTTGTCACCCATTTTGTCTATGACCTGCCGCTTTGGCAAAAACACAAACTGCTGGGAGGCTGGCAGGTGGCCGGAATCGTGACGTTGCAGACCGGACAACCCTACACGGTTAACACCCAGCTTGATGTCAATCTGGACGGACTGCTCACCGACCGCCTGAACACCACCCAGGGGTTGGTGTTTTCTGACAGTGGCCGCACCCGGATTGCCCTGGCACCCGGAACCACGATTGATTCCCTGCGGGCTCCCTTTAATGTGGATAGCCCAACCAGCGGAGCCGTCGGGCGAAACTCCTTTCGGGCGGCCGGAATTGCCAATCTGGATGTTGTGGTGACCAAGAACTTTTCCTTTGGCGAACGACAGAAACTCATCTTCCGGGCTGAGTGTTATAACCTGTTTAACCGCACCCATTTTGGCGTTCCGGTGCGGATTCTGGAATCGCCTGCCTTTGGCCAGGCCGTGAACACAGCGCTCCCCGCCCGATTGGTGCAACTGGCGGTGAAGTATCAATTTTAACTATGAACACGATTTTGGGTTTTTCCTGGGTTCGATTATTGGGGCTGGCTGCCTGCTTGGTTGGGGGGATTTTCTGGTCCCAGCCGGGCAGTCTGGTTCAGGGGCAAACCCCCGCCAACGCCCCTCCAATCAATACAAAAAAGCTGCTTCCGGGCCAGAAGTTTGGTCCGCAACGCATTCAAGGAGGGGAACCGCATGTCTTTCAGATAGAGCTTGCCCCAGGGCAATATTGTGAAGGAGTTGTGGTGCAGGATGGGGTTGACCTGGTGGTCAGGGTTTTTCAACCGGATGGCCATTTACTGAATGAGGTTGACAGCCCGAATTCCACCGAAGGCCCGGAACCGATTGGTTTTATTGCCCGCATGGAAGGCGTACACAGAATTGAAATTCAGGCGCTTGACCCCAAAGCAGCAGGCGGAACCTATGAAGTGACGGTGACTGCCCTTCGACCGGCGACTGAGGCTGACCAAGCCCGGTTACAGGCTCTGGGAGCAGGGTTGGCTGCCTTCAATCAAGGCCAGGCATTGCAGGCTCAGGGAACAAAAGAAGGACTGGTTCAGGCCCGAACCAAATATGAAACCGCCCGCGAGCTTTTTCAGCAGGCAGGGGACCGTTGCTGGGAAGCGACGACTGTGAAAACAATCGGAGACCTGGGGACTGCCGTGCAGTCGGTGGATGACATCCTTAATCAGTATCAACAGGCCCTGGCCATGTTTGAATCCATCCAATGCCGGTTTGGAATGGCCAACACGTTCCTGGCCCTCGGAACGGTATACCGAATTCACCGGGGAAGGATGGATTTGGCTGCTCAGGTATATGAGCAAGCGAAGGAACTGTTTCACACCCTCAATGATGAGCCCAACGAAATGACGGCACTCAATAACGTCGCGGTGATGGAGCTGTATCAGGAAAAGGCCATCCAGGCGTTGCCCCGGCTGGACCTGCTGTTAGGGTATTACCGGCGAGGGGGACCGCCTGCCACTTTGGCACAGACGTTGAACAATCTCGGAGGAGCCTATAGCAAACTGGGCGAATATGAACGCGCCCTGGAACTGTATCAGGAAGCTTTGCAACTTCGCCGGAAATTGAATAATGCGGCAGGGCAGGCTGAAACCCTGCAAAACATGGGGATGGTATATTCACTCTTGTTTGAGCCGCGCCAGGCCCGCACCTTTTTTGAGGAAGCGCTGCCGTTGTGGCAAAAGATTGGCGACCGACGAAGTGAGGTGGTCACGCTCACCAGCATTGGTGGAACCTATGGTGCGTTCACACAGCCGGAAAAAGTGCTGGAGTACAGTCAGCGGGCCTTGGCAATGTATCGTCAATTGGGCGACCTGAGAGGGGAAGCGAGTATTCTTCGGCGCTTTGCCCTGTTCCACCTTTTTCGGTCGGAATGGTCCGAGGCGTTGAAATTTGCGGAACAGGCCGTAATTTTAAGCCAAACCCTCAAAGATACAGGCGCAGAAGCTGAGGCCCTCACTCGGAAAGGTTCAGCCTATGTGGGGCTGCACCAATATGACCTTGCCCTGACTGTCTTTCGGGATGTATTGACCAAGTATCAACAGATTGACAATCAGCTTGGGACAGCCGCAATCCAAGGGGGATTATCAATAGTCTCGGCAGAACTCCAGGACTTGAAACAAGCCCGGTTCGAAGTGGAAGAAGCCATCCGGTTTGCTGAAACACGTCGGTCAAAGATGGCATTACAAAACAACCAGATTTCCTTACAAACAACCTTGCATCCGATTTACCAGAATCAGGTTTATGTGTATGTAAAATCATACCAAGAGGATCCATCCGGGGGGTATGAGGAAAAAATTTTCGCAGCCTGTGAGTTGCTGCGGGCACGGGCTTTGAATGAAGCCATTAGCGAGAATCAGGATGTTTGGTTCCAGACCATTGACCCGGAAAGTGCCCGGCAAATCCGGGAAATCAGGCAGGAAATCAATCAACGGGCCGCTCAGGCATTGAGAGCCAAAGCGGCAGGCGAAAAAGCAACGGTGCAAACCCTGGAATCTGAAATAGACCGCCTGCAAACCACTCTCAATGGAATGGAAATGCAACTGCGGCGGCGGAACCCACGCTGGTTTGCCTATACCCAGTCGCCTCCGGTTTCATTGCAACGGGTCCAATCGGAGTTGTTGGCCCCGGATGCCCTGCTGGTGGAATTTTGTCTGGTTTCAGGCCGGATAGCTGTGATTTCCGTGACCAAACAGGATTTTGCCGTCGCGCTCATTGAAATCACTGAAGCTCAACTGGTGCAGGCCGTCCAACGGTTGAATGAGAGCCTCACTGCCCGCAATCAGGTTGTGGCGGGAGAAACCCTCGTCCAGCAGCAGGCCCGGATTGCAGCGGCTGATGCCCGGTGGATGCAGGAAGCAGCCCAGGTCAGCTCCCTGTTGCTTGGCCCGATTGCCGGGAAGTTAAAACGCTATCCCAAAGTTTTGATTGTGGCTGATGGCATTTTGCAAAATCTGGCGTTTGGGGTTCTTCCCAATCCCAATACTGCCTCGAATCAACCCTCACAACCGCTGATTGTGACCCATGAAGTAACCATGCTTCCTTCCGCCACCACGCTGGAGCTACTGCGTTCCGGAATTACCTCCGCCTCTCCCTCTGAGCAATCCATCGCCATTGTGGCTGACCCGGTGTTTTCTGCTGACGACCAGCGATTGAAAGCACCGGGTTCCCTACAGCCGCCAGTCAACCAAAATCAAAGCCAGGTGGCAATGCTCAGGCCACGGGATATTGGTTTGGCCCAGGAGGCTGGCGTTACCGAAAAAGAGAATTTACGCATCCGGCGGCTGCCTGGCACCCGGCAGGAGGCAACCGCAATAGCCCAACTCTTTCCTGCCCGGCAAACCACCTTGTGGCTGGATTTCAACGCCTCGCGTGAAGCCGTCTTGCATCTTGAGCCGGGAAAATACCGGTTTTTGCATTTCGCCACGCATGGATTGGTCAATAACACCCATCCGGCCTTGTCCGGATTGATTTTTTCCACGCTGGACCCCAACGGGAAACCGCAAGAAGCATTTTTGCGGGTTCATGACATTTCCAACTTGAAGCTTCCGGCAGAACTGACGGTACTCAGTGCCTGCCAAACAGCTTTGGGTGCCAATATTCAGGGTGAAGGGATTGTCGGGTTGGCACGGGGTTTTATGTGTGCGGGGTCCAAGCGGGTGATTGCCAGTTTGTGGTCGGTCAATGATGCCTCCACAGCCAGACTGATGACTGAGTTCTACCGGATCATGGTCAAACAGAAAAAATCCCCGGCGGCGGCACTCCGGTTAGCTCAAATTGCCATGTGGAAACAAAATCCCAAACAAAATCCCTATTATTGGGGCGGATTTGTGTTGCAAGGTGAATATCAATAAGAATTTGAACGAGTCGTTTCAAGCAGAATTGCCCAAAGCTGTACTCTCTGGCAGGATGGCAAACCAGTCAGGAATCAGGCGGAGCCTCGATGGCGGCTTCGCTCAAGTTGGACGATGGCATGCCACAGTGCGAAGGGTGAAACTCCGGCATAGCCGCTTTCCTGTCCGTCGTTGCACTCAATGACAATCCATCGGCCCTCCTGGGTTTGGGCGACATCCACCACCAGGAAGGGCACCTGCAACCGGGCGGCAGCCGTCCGGGCGACGGCCAGGGCCGCAACCTCTTCGGCTTTGGTCCATTGATACGAGGCGGCGGCGGCCCAATAGGGGCCGGCTCCGACACATTCGCCAAACCACCAGAAGGTGCGGAATTCAAAGCTGGGCGGGATTTTTTCACCGGTTTCCCCGGAAACTTTGCGCAACGGCACAAATTCGCGGCAGACAAAGGACTGCCACTGGAGAATTGGATTGTTGCAGTAAGCATCAGTGACCGTTTCCAATTGTTCCGGCGTCCGGACAATCGAAAGCACGGCATTGTGGCGGCTGGTCTGACGGCTGCCTTTGACAAAAACGGGGAATTGGAAATGCTGTTCCACTTCGGACAACGAAGGCGGAACGGCAAACCAGACACTGTTCGGGGTCAGGTCTGACAAAAGCGGGTACCATTCGGTCAGTTCGCTGGCCCGCAGGTACTGGGCGGGCGTATGAATCAGCTCTACTCCGGTTGCGGCAAGCTGTTCGTACAGTTCGGCATAATTGGTGGTCACGCCAAACCGGCCAATGGCTGTCAGCCGCTCAGGCCGTTCCCAGGGGCGACGGCAGGGGAAAAACCGTTCAAAAGGAAAGTCGTAAACCGTCAGCCCGGTTTCCGCATGGGCCAGCCACAGAATTTCCTCAAGCAAAAAGATATCAAGCGCATCTGGTTGAACCACCGGCATAGGGCTTTCTGACCTCCTGAAAAAGTTAAAAACAGTTCTTTTTTTTGGAATTTATTGACGGATGACCGCATTTTCAAATTCGGCTGGCTGAAAGGACAATTCCTGGAAATTTTTCTGAAATTTTCCAGGCGGGAATTGTTGAAGTTTGAGCCAGTCGGCGGTTATTCTGAAGATTCGACACCAAGCCAGAAAATCTCAACCTCGAACTCAAAAACATAAAACCCTATGACCCAACCTTCTCGTCGGACCCGGCTGCTGTCAGGTGTGCAGCCATCGGGAAAACTGCATATCGGCAACTATTTTGGTGCCATTCAACAGCATATCGCCATGCAGGAAAAAGGCGAATGCTACTATTTTATTGCCAATTTTCATGCCTTGACGACCATCAATGACGCCCAACAACTGCGCGAACACACCCTTGATGTGGCGCTCAGTTATCTGGCCCTGGGGCTTGACCCGGAACGGGCGGTGTTCTTTCGCCAGTCGGATGTCCCCGAAGTCACGGAACTGGCCTGGATTCTTTCGTCTCTGACAGGGATGGGACTGCTGGAACGCGCCCATGCCTACAAGGACAAAGTTGCCCGTGGAATTCCAGCACGGGTCGGACTGTTTTATTACCCGGTCCTCATGGCGGCGGATATTTTGATTTACCGCCCAACGCACGTTCCGGTCGGAGCCGACCAGGTGCAGCATGTGGAAATGACCCGTGATATGGCCGGGTATTTTAACAACACCTATGGCGATGTATTTGTCATGCCCGAAGCCCAAATCAATGAGGCCACCAAAGTCGTTCCCGGCACCGACGGGCAGAAAATGAGCAAATCCTATCAAAACACGATTGATATTTTTGCCGAAGGCAACGCCTTGAAAAAATCGGTCATGGGCATCGTGACGGACTCAACTCCCGTCGAAGACCCCAAAGACCCGACCACAAACACCATTTTTCAACTCTACAGTCTGGTGGCATCTGAAGCCGAAACGGCAGCTATGGCCGAAAAGTACCGGGCGGGTGGCTACGGGTATGGAGCTGCGAAAAAGGAACTGTTGGGAAAACTCGATGCCTATTTTGCTCCGGCGCGGGCCAGGCGCAAGGAGCTGGAAAAAAATCTGGACTATGTTGAACAGGTTTTACAAAACGGGGCACAGCGCGCCCGCGAAGTTGCGCACCAGACCATGACCGACACGCGCCGGGCGTGCGGGCTGATTTAATCTGCCGGGTTCAACCAAACAAACGAAGGAGTTCCACACTATGCCGACCGCACGGGCCCTGACGACACGTCGTTTTTCAATTTTTTCGCTTTTGGTGCTGCTTTTATTCACCCAGATAGTCTGGGCACAGCAGCCGGGTGGTCCGGTTGGCGGTGATACCCGGACGGCTCCTGCACCAAACGATGCACAATTGGGCATCATGCCGCCCCCGCTCACCATGCTCGATGTGGTTGAGGGGCGGCTGGCTGCCTATACTAAATCCGACCTGCCGCATGGGATTTACTTTGAGGATTTGAAGGGCAAGAGCGTGCTTGACATCAACGCCGACCAGTATTTCAACCCGGCTTCGGTCACCAAAGTGATGACAAGTCTGGCCGTGCTGGAACGCTATGGCACGCAATATCGCTACACGACCCGCGTTTGGTACACCGGAGAATTTGACAAGGAACGGCGGGCGATTACGGGAGACCTGATTGTTGAAGGCGATGCCGACCCGTCATTTGTGAATGAAAGCGCTTTTTCGATTGGGGAAAAACTGCGTGAGGCCGGAATTGAAAAAGTCGAGGGGAATCTGCTGGTGGGCAACGGGCTGTCGCTCAACCTGCGCCGTGCCGCCCTGCCTGCGGGAGCCCAATTCCTGGCTTTGGTGGACCGGGCCCGCTGGAACCGCGTTTCGGAAAACGCCTGGAATTTTTTCGAACAGGTGCGGACGTATGGAACCGCCTTGAAAAGCATTCCGATTCAGTATGAGGGAGTTGGTTTTCCCAATGCCAAGGTGCTGCCGGATGATGGCCGCCAGCCGCGCAAAATGCTGCTGGAATACCGGTCGGCCCCGCTCGTCAAAATCGTGAAAGTGATGAATGCCTTCAGCAACAATGACATGGCCCATTGGCTGGGCGGTATGGTGGGCGGTGCCTACGGAGTGCGGGAATACGTGATTTCAAAAATCAAACTGGCTCCGGAGGAAATTCGGCTGGAAACCACTTCCGGCCTTGGCAACAATGCAGTGACGGCGCGGGCCATGGTCAAAATTCTGCGCTATGCCTTGGGGTGGTGTGAGAAAAACAAGGTGGCCCTGACGGATTTGCTTCCGATTGGCGGAGTGGATGTGGGTACGCTGGCCGGACGATTCAAACAGCCGGAACTGGTGGGCAGTGTGGTCGCCAAAACCGGAACCCTCAACCGGGTCAGTGCGCTGGCCGGTGTGCTGTACACCCGCAGTCGCGGACCGGTGCTGTTTGCCATTCTGGAACGGGGGTTGCCGAATTCCTTGCGTGTGCTCCAGGAAGAAATCATCGGCATCGTAGCCACCGAATGCGGCGGCACACAGGCTGTGGCGTTTGGCACTGAAATGGGGCCATCCCTCATCGAAGACGCCCAAATCCGGGTGGCGGTTGACCGGACGCATAACTAAAACTGAGGACTGAGGACTGAGGACTGAGGACTGAGCAAAATCAATTTCGGGCTCCAGTTGGCGAAAGAGTTTCTGTGATGCCAACCAAGTGGTTGGAAAACGTGCACGCTCCCTGTTTTGAATGAAAACTCAGTCCTCAGTCCTCAGTCCTCAGTCCTGGATTTGTCCTCAGTCCTGTTCAGGCCGTAACCACCGTCAACTCAATATCAAAATTCTCCTGTTCACCCAGCGCTGAAAACTGAGCGCGCAGGCGTGCCAGATTGACACTTTCAGGCACCGAGAGATTGGCTTCAAAGCGGAACATCGGGGTGCCGCTCCAGGGCGCGCTGTAGGTTTTGGTCTCCATCGAATCAATATTGATACCGGCTTCGGAAAGTTCGCTCGTCAAACGGAGCACAATCCCCGGATGGTCCAACGACGAGGCGACCAGCTTGCAGGGCAGCATGGGCCGTTCATAGGGTTTTTCCGAAGGTGTGCGGAAGAAAATATGCAAACTGGTCCGGGCGCTCAACTCGGACTGGGCGGCAACCAGACCCTGCAACTTTTCCGGATTTCCCGAAAGCAGCATGATGATGGCAAATTCGCCGCTGAAAACAGCCATTTTGCTGTCTTCGATATTGGCCTGTTGTTCAGCGATAAAAGCGGAAAT
The DNA here is from genome assembly GCA_019695185.1 of Blastocatellia bacterium. Lineage (GTDB taxonomy): Bacteria > Acidobacteriota > Blastocatellia > Chloracidobacteriales > Chloracidobacteriaceae > JAIBAN01. The sequence goes on from JAIBAN010000001.1 coordinate 219,268, forward strand.
CTTTTGTACCAGCCCGACCTGGTCCGGACCGATGGCACTTAAAACGAGATGGCTCGACATGGCAGTGTGGATTCCTTTGGAAATTGGCTTTCAGCTTTCAGCTTTCAGCTTTCAGCTTTCAGCCATCAGCCGGGAAATGCTGTTGGGAATGACTGCGGTAAAAAGAAGAATTCCGATATGATGCAAGGCTGAAGGCTGAAGGCTGATAGCTTTTGGTAGCAGATTTTCGCCTTGAACCGCAAGACGGTTCTTCGCTAGGCTGGGCTTTCGCACCTCAAACATTTGAATCTGAAACAGAAAGGGACTGTATTTTCATGGAGATTACCAAGAAAACAGTTGAAAAAATCGCAGCTTTGGCGAGTCTGGAACTGACCGAAGAAGAAAAAGAACGTTTCACGGGACAAATGGACGCCATTGTTCATTACTTTGACAAGCTCAACGAATTAAACACCGACGAGGTTGAACCGATGTCACACAGCAACCTGGGCGATGACCCGACCGCCTCACAGCGCGAAGATGTGCTGATTCCGTCACTCGGAACCGAAGCCGCCTTGAGCAATGCCCCGCAACCGGGTGCCGGGCATTTCAAAGTTCCGCGGGTGCTGTAAGAAATTAGGGTTCAGGGTTCAGGGTTCAGGGTTTGAAATCCGTTTTATTAGGTGTCGTCGAAAGAACAGTTTACAATAGAAATGACAAAACCCTGAGCCCTGAACCCTGAACCCCGAACCCTGAAAAGTTATGACCACTCCCCTTCGAGAAATCTGGCTGGGACCGGCCCTTGGCAGGCAGCGTGAATTACTCATTGAGCGTTGCCGCGAACATTTGCGGCAGGGAAGCGGGAACGAAATCCTCTATCTGGCCGCCTCGCGTCCGCTGATGCTGGAAGTATACGACCGGATGGTGGATGGGCGTGAAATCCGGGGCAATCTGGGAGCGCTTCCCATCCACCTGTTTACCGGTTTTATTGCCCAGGTGTTGAAAAGCGCGCGGTTGGTGGAGCCGGATGGAATGGAAATCCCCTTGCCCCGCCGTGACCGGATTGATGTGGACATCCGTCCTTTGCAACGCCCCCTGCTTTCCCAGGTCATGATGGGGCTGGCTGCCAACGGGCGGATTCCGCATTTTGGCGCATTGGCCAAATCCGACGGCTGTGTCGAATCGGTGGCTGATTTGATAGGCGAAATCCAGCGGGCAGGGAAGACTTCAGCCGCCTTTCGGACGATTGTCGAAGACCGGATTTACAAGGCGCTGGAAAGTTCGCCCATGCCCGATTCGGAGGATGAGCTGCAAAACGGCCTGCCACCGGATGTGGACGACGCCTATGGCTATGAGCGCGATGTGGCGTTGATTTACGAATGTTACCAGCGGGCGCTCCACCGGAATGGCTTGACTGAAATCAACGAAGACCATTTGCGGGTGCTGCGGGTGCTGGAAGGCGAATACGAAGGCACACCCTGTGTTGTCCCCTACATTAAACCGGTGCAGATGCTGGTGGTGGACGGTTTTTTCGACTTTACCCCGGCTCAGGGCGAAATTCTCAAACGGCTGATTGCCCGCATTCCCGAAGTCATCTTCAACTTTGACTTTGATGTGAATAACGTGGATGTCTTCCGCCCGATTGAAGACACCATCGAACATGTCGAAAAGATGGCCGACACGTTCGAACGAAAGGTCTTTCACCATCACGTGACCACGGCGCTGCCCATCGAAATCGAGGAAACCCACCCGGATTTGGAACCGATTCGACAGGGACTCTTCAATACTCAATGGGTAACACCCATCCATGAGCCGGATTTCGACCCGGCGGCCTCGACGATTCCGGTCTTTCGGATTGAAACGCCGGACCGCGAGCGTGAAATCCGCACGATTGCCAAGGAAATCAAAAATCTGGTTTTGCTCGAAGGGTTCAAACCCAGCGAAATTGCCGTGGCGTTGCGCGAAAAAACTTCCTACGGGGCGGATGTGCGGCGGGTTTTTACCGAAGAAGGCATCACGTTTTCCTTTGACGAACGGCTGAAAGTGGCGGATGTCCCGGCGGTGCGGGCAGTCCGAAAGCTGCTTGATGCGACTGCTTCGCGCCTGCCTGAAGACGAACCCGGAAAAGTGCCGCATATCCCGGTGGCCAAACTGGTCGGCGTGCTCAAAAGCGATTATTTCCACTTGCCGGGGATTGCCGGGTTTACTTCCGAAAACACCTTCGCCGGGATGTTTGCCGCCGAAGTCACGGTGGACGATATTGAAAACGTCGTCGCCTACGTTGGCCAGCAGCTTCATCTGGATGACTGGCTGGCACGGGCGGCACGGTTGCTGGGCAAACCCGATTCGCTCCTGACCGGAACCAAGGCGGTGGTGGAAAACAGCCAGACTTCGCTGCCTTTTGAAGAAATTGCGCTCCACCAGGACATGCTTGATGAACTGCCCGAAACGGTCATGGAAACCGGCGGGCCGAAAAAAGTTCAGGCTGATGCCATCGGGCCGAATCAAATCCTGGTCACGGCCCGTATTCTGGCCACCCTGGGGCAGACGCTGCTGGTGATTCCCTATGAAGCCGAAGTCGCGGAAACCGCCGCCGGGTTTGAAAAAGTCCTGCAATCCTTACGGTTTAAGGAAATCCTGGAACAGAGCATCAAAAACGCCCACAGCGACCCGGAAAAAATGCTGCGGGCCACGCTTGACCTGCGCGGGTTGGAAGCCATCTCGCGGGGTGTGGCTGCCGTGCAGGATGCGGTGCGCTTTGCTTGGGGTCTCGGGTCTGGGGTCTCGGGTCTGGCAACTGAATCTCAGTCCTTGGAGGAATCTCAGTCTTCAGTCCTCAGTCCTCAGTCCTCAATTCGGGTAGGGGTTTTCCGCGACGAACTGGGACGCTCGCTGGAAACCCAACAGTTGCGGGTGCAGCCGGAAACCTTTGGGGCAGTCCGTATTCTGGAAGTCACCGACCTGCGCGGTTTGACGTTCCGTTGCATCTTTGTGCCGGGCCTCATCGAAGGCGGTTTTCCGATGCGCGGACGGGCCGACTGGATTTATCCGCCTGCCGAACGGGAGAGCCTCAAGGAATACGGTTTGACGCTCGAAGACATTTCTCCCGCCGTCATTCGCAAGGAAGAACATTACTTTTACCAGGCTACCGTGCGGGCCACGGAAAAACTCTATTTGACCCGGCCAAAAAGCACGGATGACGAGACGGAAACGGTCATGTCCTACTTTTTGGCGGAACTCGAACGGGTCTATCCACCCGGACTTTTCCAGGAAAAGGAAGGCGAATCACGCCTCAATATCCGTTCAGTCCAGAAAGGCTATGACGGTTCATCGTTTCTGGATTCCACCTCGGCACGGGAACTGGCCCGCACGCTGGCAGCCGTCCGGCGGCGGTTGAAACAGGGCGAACCAGTGGAAACCTTCGCCTTGCCGTTTGGCGTGCTGTCGCCCCGTGAAGTGGTGGAAACGGTTGATAAATTCTCCAATGAAAAAGGATATGTGACCAATTCGGCCCACCGGCGGCTGGATGTGGAAGCCGAACGTTACGGCAAAGGGTACGGCATTTTTGACGGCCTTTTGGATGATGAAGACGTGCGGGCGGCAACCACCGCCCAATTTGGAGCGGAACGGGTTTTCAGCGCGACGGAATTCAACGAATACGGTCAATGTCCCTTCCGGTTTTTTGCCCACCGGGTGCTCAATCTGCGCCCCAGAGTCGAAGCCGCGCTTGACTTGCAAAGCCAGGACCGGGGGCTTCTGCTTCACGAGGTATTGCGCGAGTTCTTTGACAAAGAACGCGGCAAGCCGCTGACAGGAAGGAACATCCAGGAACTGCGCTGGCGCTTGCAACAGGCTGCCGAGCGGGTGTTTGAACGGTTTGAACGCCGCCTGCCGCCGCTCAATCCAAAGCTCTGGGAAATTGAACGGTCGGTGTTGATGTTGCAACTTGAACGTCTGCTCGATTACGAAATCGAAACCGAGAGCGCGACCGCTCAACCCATGCGGCCCCGGTTTGGTGAAGTCGCCTTCGGGATGAAGTCCTTTTCGAAACATCAGGACCCGGCTTCGATTCGGGAACCGCTGGTGTTGCGCAACGAGGGCGGGGAAATGATTCGTCTGCGCGGCCAGATTGACCGGGTGGATGCTTCGGGGGATGGAAAACTGCTGGCCTACGATTATAAAAGCTCACGCGGGCCGTCGTTGCAGGACATGAAAGCCGGGCGCGACGTGCAGTTGGCGATTTACCTCGAAGCCCTGGAACATCTCTTTGCCCGCGACGGCGAAGAGGTCATCGGAGGCGGCTATTACGCGCTCCGGGGCGGGACCGAGCGCCGGAACAACGGCTTGTATCGGGCCGAATATGCGGGGTATACCGGCATCAGCAGTCAGGTCGGTTCCAGCCTGTCCAATGAGGAATGGAAGGAACTGCGCCAACAAATGGTCGGGTTCATCTGGGAGTATTGGCAGCGGATTCGCTCCGGTGATTTCCGGGTCAAACCAGCCCAAAACGAAACCACCTGTCAATATTGCGATTACAAAGTGGTCTGCCGGTTTGACCGGTACCGGATTCAGAGAAAAAGAAAAAGTTCTGAGTTCCGCCTTTAGGCGGAACTCAAAACAAGTAATGATTCAACACGACATTGACCCCGAAAAAATGCTCCATTTGACCTACGTGTATGGCCCGGTGCCGTCCCGGAGGCTGGGGACGAGTCTGGGCATCAACCCGCTTCCGGTTGAAACAAAGGTCTGTAATTTCGACTGTCCTTATTGCGAATGCGGCTGGACCGTTTCGGACCGTCCGGCTGGCAAAATGCCAACCGTTGAACAAATTGCAGAGGAACTGCGGCTCAAACTGGCGGAATGCCGCACCTACGGGATTGAGCTGGCTTCCATCACCTTTGCCGGAAACGGCGAACCGACGCTGCATCCAAAGTTTGAGGAACTGATTGACCTGGCCGGCAGGCTGCGCGATGAACTGGCTCCGACTGCCAAAGTGACGGTGCTGACCAACGCCACCCGGCTGCAAAAAAGCCACGTCCGGCGGGGACTCTTAAAAGCCGACGTGCGGCAGTTCAAACTGGATGCCGGAACGGAGGCGGCCTTTCGGCAGGTGGACCGGCCTTTTGGCAAACTGACCTTGGCGGGAATCGTCACCGATATATGCAATTTCGGTGCGCCGGTGATGCTCCAGAGCATGTTTTTTCGCGGGCTGATTGATGGTGAAGTCATTGACAACACCACGCCGCAGGAGGTCGCCGCCTGGCTGGAACACGTCAAACGGATTGCGCCCACGGCGGTCCACCTTTACAGTTTGGACCGCCCCACCGCCGCCACCGGGTTGAGCCGGGTGACGCCTGCCGAACTGGAGGCAATTGCCGGGCAGGTGCGGCAAATGGGTATTCCGGCAGAATGTTTCTAAACACTTATGGATGATCAACATTTTATCAAAGAGGCGCTTGCTCTGGCGGCTCAAGGATTGGGACAGGTCAGCCCAAACCCGATGGTGGGCGCAGTCATTGTCAAAGACGGTGAAATCGTCGGACGGGGGTTTCATCGTTTTTTGGACCGTCGCCATGCGGAAGTCGTGGCCATCGAAGAAGCCGGAGCACGGGCGCGCGGCGCAACCATGTACACCAATCTGGAGCCCTGCTCGCATTTCGGGCGGACGCCGCCCTGCACCGAAGCCATCATCAATGCGGGAATTGTGCGGGTGGTTTCGGCCATGCGCGACCCGAATCCAAAAGTGCTGGGACGCGGGTTTGAACAATTGCGCGGAGCCGGCATTGAAGTCAGCGTTGGGCTGGGAGAAAAGGAAAGCCTCAAACTGAATGAAGTGTTTGTCACCTATTTTGCAAAAAGCCGTCCGTTTGTTCATCTGAAAACAGCCATGAGCCTGGACGGACGCATTGCCACCCGCACGGGCGATACGCAATGGATAACCGGCGAACCGGCGCGGCAGGCCGTGCAGGAACTTCGTCACCGGTACGATGCCATTCTGGTTGGGATTGTCACCGCCCTGGCTGACAATCCGGCCCTCACGTACCGGGGCAATTTGACCCGGCACAAACCGCTGATTCGCATCATTTTGGATTCAAAGCTCCGCCTGCCGCTGCATTCAAGGCTGGCCCAAACGACGGCGGAAGCTCCGGTCTGGGTTTTTACCGCTGCCGACCAGCCGGAAATACCGCTTGATGAACGGAAATCCGAAAAACGTGAGCAATTGGAAAAGCTCGGTGTCCGTGTGATTGATGTTCCGACCATGCCCAATCCGGAATCCGGTGAGCCCCGGATTGACCTGCGGGCGGTTTTGACCGAACTGGCTGCTGATAAAGTCACCAGTGTCATGGTCGAGGGCGGGGCCGAGGTCGCCGGTTCCTTCCTGACGGCGAAGCTGATTGATAAGGCCACGTTTTTCATTGCACCGGTTTTGATTGGCGGACGGGCCGCCATCAGCGCACTTGGCGGCGACGGCTTTGCCACGCTCAACGATGCGCCCCGGTTGCTCAATGTCGAAGTCAAACACGTGGGACGGGACGTGATGATTACCGGGTACCCTCCGGCATGAAAACCCTCATTCTGTCACCGCGCTACACGCCGGATTCAATTGCGCTGGCCGGGGCCGCAGTCGAAGCCGGATGGAATGTCGAGCGGTTTCTTTCCTGGCGTGTTCCGCAGCATTTTTCGGGCGTGGAACCGGTTCTCTACGGCGAATCCCTTTTTGTTGCCGCCATTGCCGAACAGCTTTCCCTCACGCTGGTTGCACCTCCGCTTGATTGGCTGGCGCGGTTGCCGGTTGAACTCTGTAAACGCAAGGTTGAGTTTTCAACTTTGGGTCAGGCCAAAGCCGGATGTTTTCCGGCTTTTGTCAAACCGGCAGACGAAAAATGTTTTCCGGCACGGGTCTATGAAACCGGCGAACACTTGGCGGTTGCGGCACTGGTGGAGGATGAAACCCCGGTTCTGGTCGCGGAGCCTGTGGAGTGGGACATCGAATTCCGCTGTTTTGTGTGCCACGGCGAAGTGATGACACTTTCACCTTACAGCCGTCATGGGGTTTTGCTCCAAACTGAAACCGGTGAATGGCCGGCCAGCGAAACCGAATGGCAATCCGCCGGGGAATTTGCCCGGCTGGTTCTAGGGCAAACTGAAAGCCCGCTGCCGGTTGCGGCAGTGCTCGACGTAGGGTTTCTTCCCGAACGAGGTTGGGCCGTGGTCGAGGCCAATCCCGCCTGGGGTTCCGGTATTTACGGCTGCGACCCTGTGTTGGTACTGGAAACCTTGGCGGCTTCGGTTATGTAAGAAATTTTCACCGCAGAGGCGCAGAGGTTTCGCTGAGTTTACGCAGAGTTGTTTGAGTTGTACTCTGCGAGACCTCTGCGCCTCTGCGGTGAAAAATTGGAAAAGCACCTCACCATATTTGGAATCTGAGCATGACAAACGACATCTCCCTGGGTGAACTGCTTCGCCAAGGGACCGAAATTTTTCGCAACACGCTGGTTCCGCAACCACAACAGACCGCTTCGCTGTTGGTGCGGGCTTTGTTAAAGCTGGATTTGGCCACGCTGATTGCCCATCCCGAACGACCGGTTGCGGAGGCCGACGCCGAACGGGTCCGTGCGGCTTTTGACCGCCGCGCCGATGGCGAACCGGCCCAATACATTATTGGAGTGCAGGAATTTTACGGCCTTGAATTCAAGGTCACGCCGGATGTTCTGATTCCGCGTCCGGAAACCGAATTTCTGGTGGAAATTGCCGTGGAGTTCTGCCAGGAGCGAAATCTGGCTGCACCCCGCATTCTGGATGTCGGAACCGGTTCCGGCTGTATTGCGATTTCAATTGCTCATGCACTGCCCCAGGCACAGGTCTGGGCGTGCGATATTTCACCAGGAGCACTGGCCGTGGCGCGGGAAAATGCGCTCCGCAATGGTGTTGCCGAACGCCTGAAGTTTGTTGAGAGCGACTATCTTTCCGCCTTTTTAGGCAACGCCTCAGGGTTTTCAGCGTCAGACCGGTTGGATGTGATTGTTTCGAATCCACCGTATGTCGCTGAACATGAACTTTCCGGGCTTCAGCGTGAAGTTCGTGATTTCGAACCGGTCACATCCTTAGTTGGCGGACCGGAAGGCATCGAAGGCTACGTTAACCTGCTCGAAACCGCTCCTGCCATCCTTGCCCCACAAGGAATTTTTGCCTGCGAAGTGGGCTTCACCCAAGCCGAACGTATCTCCCAAATTGCCCAGACCCTGGGCTGGACCTGCCTCAAAATGACTGATGATTTGCAAGGCATCCCTCGGATACTGACTTTCAAAAGGACTGAGCACTGAGGACTCCAAACAGCACTGAGGACTCCAAACAGGACTGAGGACTGAGGACTGAGGACTGAGGCGGAGACGGAACTTTTTCCCTTCTGTGGTGTCAAACCCCGCAAACACTCAGTCCTCAGTCCTCAGTCCTCAGTCCTGTTTTGGCCTTATGAAAGTCAAATCCGAATTCCCACCGACCCGGTGTGAGGTTTGTCACCAGACCGACTGTTTTGACCCCGAACGGAATTTTTGTGCCCGTTGTGACGGAATTTCCCCGACTGGGTTGGCAACAGGTTGGGGTGGGGGAAGGGCTTCGGCGCAAATCTACTTCCCGGCAAATCACAGTTTGGGGCGAACGGTATTCTTTGCCCCGTTGTGTCCTGCCCTCGGGATTCTGGTCGTAGGAGCCGTGACAGTTCCTTTGGGTTGGGGGTTTTTCTCTGAACATTTGTACCAGTTGACGATTTATTGGCTGGCTTGTGCCTGGATAGCCATCCTGACCGTACAAGATGCCGAAATGGCGCTCCTGCCTGATTGCCACCGTGGCTGTCAGTCACTGGCACATCGCTTTCTGAAGCTGTTTGCTTCGTTCCCGGTCTATTTTCTGATTGCCATCGTGGGCGGCTGGCTGGGCGGCTGGTTTCTCTGCCGCACCTGGCCTGTTGATGTTGTTTATAAAGCGGCGTTGCACAGTGATGCGGCCTTGAAAGTCGTGCTTAAACTGGGAGTGGCTGTCAATTCCCGCGATGGTTTCGGTCGGACTGCGTTGTTTTATGCCGTCCGAGATGGAAGTCCCCAAAGTATCGAACAATTGGCCAGCCAAGGAGCTTGGGCTGAAAACCCTGAGTGCGGGTCTTTTCTGACAATGGCTTTTCACCGAAGGGATTCGGAAATTGTGGAAGCTGTCCTTAAAGCCGGTCTGGATGGAAAAGTGGGGCCCACCAGCATTGATTTAATTCGGGCAGTTGAAGCGGGGGATTACGAGTGTGTCCGGTTTTATCTGGAATTGGTACCAAGGGAAAAACCGGATAGTAGCGGTACTGCACAATTTCAGCCCAGAGTTGCGGCGCACGCGATTGACTGGGACCGTGATGTCACTGCCCTTATGCTGGCTGTCTGGAAGAGTGACCGGCGGATAGTAGAACTCCTTTTGGAGGCAGGTGCTGAAACGGGTTTTGCCAACTATCCAACCGGAGTTGATGCCTATGCACTGGCTGTCTATCGGAATGACGAGGACATGCAAAACCTCCTGCTGCGGTACGGAGCCCGGCGAAGTCAAGTCAAACCAGCCCAACTCAAAGAAATCGAAAAGATTTTCCAGCCCGTCGCAAAAGCAATCACAGACAGCGGAACTGAGGATTTCAGCGAGGCTGACATGCTCAGGTGATAATTTTTTGCCTTTTGGGGGTAACAGGAGCCTGCCATGAAAGTTATTGCCGAAGCCCTTCCCACCCGTTGCGAAGTCTGCCACCAGAGCGATTGTTTTGACCCCAAACGGAATTTTTGCTCCCGCTGCGAAGATGTTTCCGAAACATTGCTGGAAATGGAGCAATTGGAAACCCCCATCCGGATGCCTTTTTTGGCGACCTACGGCGAAGAAAAGTCATCATTCACCACCGGGGTTGCCCAGACCCTGGTGATTTGGGGTGCCAGCGTCTTGCTCCTGATGGGTGGCTGGTACCTGACCGGAGTGGTGGTTTACGCTTGTTTGTTCTGGCTTGTGAGCGGTTGTCTGGTGGTGGCTGTGGTCAAGCTGGTTCCTGTGCCGATTGGAACCCATCGGTTCGCTTTTGAAAATGCCTGGACGGACCACCTCAGCCGGTATTTGACCCGGATTGGCACATTTGGGCTGGCACTCGGCATCGGAGGCTTTTGTGGCATCTGGTTCATTGTCATCAGCCAAACTGCTACCTGTGTTGCCCTGGCTGCCCGGTACAATGACACGGCACTGGGGTTTGTCCTGAACCTGGGAGCCACGGTTGAAGCCCGTGACGAACTTCAGCGAACTCCGCTCATGCTGGTCATCCAGGACAATCAGGCGGTGCAACGGCTGGTTGAACATGGGGCGGATGTGAATGCTTCCGATAGCAAGGACTGCACACCCCTGATGCTGGCTGCTTCGGGAACCGACGGGGGAATTCTGGCCTACCTGCATCATCGAGGTGCCCGCCTCGATGCCCGTGACCGGGAAGGAAACACGGCCCTGTTTTATGCCGCCGCACATAATCAGTTCCCGGCGGTGCGATATCTGAACCGCTCGGAAGCCCTTATCAATGCGGAAAATGATGAGGGCTTGACTGCGCTCAATCTGGCTATTCGGAAAAAAGCTGACCCAATCCTCATCTGGTATTTGCTGGATGCTGGGGCTGACTACGATGGCGGACGACCGGCCTTGATTGAGGCAGTTTCCTCCAACAATCTTGAATTGGCAGGGTTGGTGCTCAATTGGGAAGCATCACTGGCTTCTATTCCTGACCTCAAAACAGGGAAGTGGAGGTCGGGTTGGTGGCCGAAAGTCAATATTCACGCCACCGACCCCAAAACCGGAGACACGGCCTTGATGATTGCCGCCCAAAAAGGAAATCCGGCCATGGTCAAACTGCTCCTGGAGCGTTTTGTGGCACCCCACACCGTCAATTATCGCACTGGAACAACTGCCCTCATGTATGCCGCCAAAACGGGAAATCTGAAATCCGTCCAACTGATTCTGGAACGACTGGCTGAAATGGAATATGCCATGCGCAAATTTCAGGGAAAGGAAGGGCCGCTGTCGAGGATGGAGCGAAACATGTTCGAAATGTCATCCAAGCGGCTTTTCGAAATACCTGACTGGTCGGTCAAACTTCATTTGAACCAGCCTGACAAAAGCGGGCACACGTTGTTGATGTATGCAGTTTGCAACAGCGACACGCCGTCACGCCGGGAAATTGTCCCGCTTTTGGTTGAAAAAGGTGCAGAGGTTGAGGTGGCAGACCGTCAGGGGTATACGCCTTGGGTTTATGCCGGGCTGTGCCAGGATACCTACACCATGAAACTCCTGGAAAAAAATGGAGCGAAGCCCTTGAATCAGGTTCTGCTGGAAGCCAGAGACCGAAATCCGTTCCCGTGGAGGTTCACAACCCAGGTTGGAAATCAGGGAAGCCAGGGCGAGGATTTTTCCCTGCTGGGTCTGCTCAAAAAATGAGCTTTGAGAAAAAACCGGTTCCCTGCAACCGTTCATCAGTTTTCAGATTCCTCCGAAGCAAAGGTAAACATCAGTTGGCCGCGTGACTGGCGCGGCAGCATGGTGGGAAACCCGAACGTGTCTTCGCACCAGTGGACGGCTTTGGCAAACCGGTCGGCTGCGGTGGCTGGCAGCAAAACCGACAACCGCCACAAGGCCCGGTGTTTGCGCAAGAGGACTTCGATTTCCGAATGGCGCAGGGTATCAAGTGAACAGATGGCTCCGTCGTCAATCCTGACCTGAACTCTGGCCTCCTTGAGCGCCATGGCTGCCGCAGGGCAATAGATAATGCAGCTTCCATGCGGCAGTTTGAGCGCCCGGCACAGGGCTGACTCGGCTTTGGTGCGGGCGTTTCCCTGATTGAAATGATATTTCTGTTCGAGTTCGGCAATTTGGGCTTCGCTTAAACGGTCGTCAAATTCACCCCGGCTCAACAGATACACCCGTTTGTAGAGGGCCCGTCGCTCCAGCGCCTCCAAAATGCCTCGAATCGCCGGGAATGCCTGGCTGCGTTCCCGCAAAACATGCAGAAAACTTTCATCACCTAGTTCAAAGAGTTCCGGGTAGGCAAACATCCTTTCAGTCAACGCCATTTCCAGTGCTTTGGAAAGCATGGCTCCGGCGGCCACCTTGGTGTGGTGGTAATAGACACGTTCGGTCAAGCCGTAGCGCAGCCGCAGTACATGGACCAGTTCCGAAAGCGCATCGTGGCGAAACAGGCCGTCCCGTTGTAAATCAAGCGCCAGTCGCTGGTTGGCCTCGATGAAAAGTGAAAACACACGGTCGTCAAAATTCTGGTTGAGGCCGCAAAAAAAGGCATCCCGCCGCACATAATCAAGCAAATCGGCGCAAATCGTTCCGGCCACCACTTCATAGCGGAAAGGCCGTTCCACTGCCTCCTTTTTTTTGAGCAGCAGACCGCAGACTTCCTGATACAGTCCTTGGGCGCGCAACTCATCCCCCAGACCGCCGGCTTCCAGGATGTGTTCCAGCCGGTCGGCATCCCGGTCATGACGTTCGAAAATCCGTCGTTCATCCTCAAACGTGTGGCCAAACGGAACATGGGTGATGTCATGGAGCAAGGCTGCTGCCCGAACCACCCGCCGGTCTTCGGCAGCGATGGGCATCCCTCCGTTATGCTCAACGGCCTGCAAAATCCGTTCTGCCATGGCACAGGTTCCGAGCGAATGTTCAAAGCGGGAATGAACCGCAGACGGATAGACCAGCGAGGACATTCCCAACTGCTTGATGCCGCGCAGGCGCTGAAAGGCTTTGGTATCAACCAGACGCATTTCGTCTTTGGTTAAAATGAGGTCGCCATGAACCGCGTCACGGATGGTTTTGGTCGTTCGCATAATCTTTTAAGGACTGAGGACTGAGGACTGAGGACTGAGTTTTATAATCCAAATTTCACTGAAATCATCAAAAATCTTCGCAACGTGTTATTCCGGCTTTGATTTCCGAAACTCAGTCCTCAGTCCTCAGTCCTCAGTCCTTACTGGTCACTGGCCCTTTTCTGAAGCGACAACCCTTGACTTTCCAGATACTTGCACAAGGCGTTTGCTTGACAGTCAAAGGCTTGGGGTGGTAGCGTTCGGCACGCATATCTCAAGCCCTGTCAGCCTAAAACAGCACAATTTCGATTCACTCAACCAACACGAATCACCTCATTATTTCGGGAGGCCGCAGATGGGACGCAAAATCCTGCTTGCCGACGACAGCATTACAATTCAAAAAGTCGTGAATCTGACTTTTTCCGACGAAGGAATTGATGTTGTCACCGTCGGGAATGGAGAACTGGCGGTTCATAAGCTTGAAGATGTTCGGCCTGATTTAGTGCTGGCCGACATTTTTATGCCGGGCCGCAATGGCTATGAAGTCTGTGCCTACATCAAAGAAACGCCGCATTTGAAACATATTCCAGTGCTGCTTTTGGTTGGAGCTTTTGAACCCTTTGATAAAAACGAGGCCGCCCGAGTTCGTGCTGATGGTCATTTGACCAAGCCTTTTGAGTCAAGAACATTGGTGGCAACCGTCAAAAAACTGCTTGAACAGATTGCACCGCCACCGCCACCGCCACCGCCACCGCCGGTGGTTGCGTTGCCGCCCCAATTGGCCAACATGCCGGTTTCGGAAAGCGGAATTCCGCCGACGATTCGGGTTGGCAATATTCCGGATTTGCCGTCGGCTGCCTTTATGACCAGCTCTGGTCCGATTACTCCGGTGGGATTTGAAACCCAATCTGGTACTCTGGGGCAAACCCAGAATGTGGGTGGACAGGCCGCAGCAGGAGGGGATGTGGGCTTTACCTTTGAAACTGCCCCGCCACCACCACCAGTCGTGCAGCTTCCACCTCAACCGGTTTTTACCTCGGAACCCTTGATGCCGCAGCCCATGCCGAGCACCATGATTGACGATGGGCAGAAGCCCGATTTGGCCCCGCTTGAGCCGCCGGTCAGGGAAGCCGCCCCACCGCCACCGCCACCGTTTCTGCCGCCAATTACGCCGGTGACACCAGCGCAGGTGACATATCCGCAGCCAACGGTTCCCCAGGTTTTCGATACCCAGAAATCAGCCCCGGCAACACCGTCACCAGCCACTATGGGAGCCTCCCAAGTGGTTTCCTATCAATCGGTTGATACCCAATCGCCGCTTGAATTGGAGGACTACGAATATACCTCTGCTGAAAGTGGCGGCGATGTATTGGAGAACGCCCGCGACCCGCTTTTGGACACCTTCGCCGATGTCACTGCTTCGACAGCTTCAATTCATGGGAAGTTCGATGCCTCTGTGGAAACAACCGCCTTGCCTGGAACTCAGGCCGCAGTGGTTTCCATTGTGGATACCCCGGCAGTACCGGCTGCTCCACAGGGGGTGGTGATTCCTTCCGGATTTGCCACTGAAATGCCGGCTGAAGCCATGGTGACCCAGGGCATGGGATGGTCTGCTCCACCACCAGCCCCAGTGCCACCCCCGCCAACGGTTGAATTGGCGTCGCCGCCACCCTTTGAATTGACACCTGAACCGGTCGAAGAAATTCAACCCATGGAATTCGTGCCACCGCCACCGCCGGCTACGATTGCCATGGATTCCGCCCCTGTGGTGGAAGCCATTGTTTCTGCCCCACCAGTTTCGCCAGTAGTCTATGGGGAGGTCGTGACACCCAGTGTTGTGGAACCGCCTGCGGCTGAACCTGTGGCCGTGGTTGAACCAGTGATGACTGCCGAGCCTGCTTTTGTGTTGGAACCAGTGGTTGAGCCTGTGGCCGTGGCTGAACCTGTAGCCGCTCCTGAGCCAGTTGTTGCGGCTGAAGCCATGACAGTGGCTGAACCGGTGGCAGCCCCTGAGCCAGTGCCAATGGCCGAACCAGTGGCAGTGGCCGAACCAGTGTTTGCCCCTGAACCAATGCCTGAACCAATGGCAGCGGCTGAACCGGTGGCAGGTCCTGAATCAGTGGCTCCGATTGCACCCGTGACCGCTGAACCAGCTTCTGTGGCAGCTCCTGTTTTCGAATTGCCGCCGGATGAAGGCCAACTGGATACAACCGGCATGGAATTTTTGCCACCGGAGCTTCAGGCTGCCATGACTGCCAAACGGGAAACGGTTTCGGTTGCACCGGCACCGGAACCCGTGCCTGCTCCGGCAGCCGAAGCCCCAATGTTCGAATTGCCACCTGAACCGGTTTCAGGTGAATATCCGTCGGTTTCATTTGAACCTCCGGTTGGGGAGGCTCCGGCTGCTGTTCCTGTGGAAGCTGCGCCAATTGAACCTGAGGCAGTGGCTGCTCCGGAACCGTCGTTTGAGCCACCAGTGATGGAACCGGCATTTGAGCCACCTGCTCCGGAACCGGTTTATACGGCTCCGGAACCGGCGTTTGAACCGCCTCCAGCAGTTCAGGAAGTCGTGCCAGCCTCGGCTTTCGAGGTTCTTCCGCCACCGGCTGAACCTGTGTTTGAAGCTCCGGCCCCAGTGCCACAAACTGTCTCGGAACCCGTGTTTGAAGCTCCGCCCCCGGTCATGGCTGCGCCGGAACCGGTGTTGGCAGCTCCAGTCGCTGAACCTGCTCCGGCAGTTCCGGTGGTTGAAGCAATTGAACCGGTTGTGGAAGCGGAGCCCGCTGTATTGATGGCCGAACCGGCAGCCGCAGTGACGCCTGTGGCAGCCCCGGCTCCGGTGGAAGTGGGTGAAGTCCCGGTGGCCGAAGCTCCACCAGTTCCTTTCGTTGCCGAACCGGAACCACAGCCCGAACTGTCAGCCCCGGAAGCGTATGAACAACCAGGACGAACCACGGCAGAGTTGGCATCTCCGGCTGAATCACAGGGATTGGAGGAAGTGACTGCCACCCAAACCGCCATGCCGGTGTTGGGGGCTGTTTCCGCTGTGGTGGCGACCGTCGCTGGTGTCGCGGCCTTGGCTGAACCTGCTGCGGCTCCGGAACCGGAAGCCGCAGCACCAGTGGTTGCGGAAATGCCAGTTGAAGCCGCTCCGGAACCTCAACCGGAATCGGAAGCCCAACCTGTGGCAGAGGTTCAGCCAATGGTGGAAGAACCTCCGGCTGAGGTGGCCGTGGCCGCTCCGGTGGCCGCTCCGGTGGTCATTTCGGCAGCCACCATTACCGACATTGACCAATTGCCACAGGCCGTGGTGGACCAGATTGTGCAACGCGCCATGACTCAGCTTTCTGAACAAATCATTCGTGAAATAGCCTGGGAAGTTGTGCCGGACTTGGCGGAACTTCTCATCCGGAAACATATTGCCAACGGCGTGGCCGATAGGGACGTAGTACGCTGAAGTCTCAGACTCAGCACCCGATTCGTGAACGAGAAGGTAAACTGAACAACACACGTGGGGCGGGTCAAACAATACCGGTTGACCTGCCCTTTTTATTTTTAAGCTATGAGGACTGAGGACTGAAATTAAGTCTCGGGAGTCTCGGGGGGCTCGGGAGTCTTGGGAGTCAAAAGTAGGAAATGATGACAGGTATCCGGTAATGGAACTGTTTTCTTGTCACATGTACCCTGGCTTTGACTCCCAAGACTCTCAAGACTCCCAAGACTCTCAAGACTGGGTTCAACTCCTGGAAAGAACTTATGAGTGAAACCGAAGCCACCAAACCACAATCCGCAACCGAAATTCCGAAGGCGTACGACCCTTCGCAGATTGAACATACCTGGTATCCGTTCTGGGAAAAAAACGGGTACTTTGCTCCGCAAGGTGACGGCAAGTCCTATTGCATTGTCATTCCGCCGCCCAATGTGACCGGTTATTTGCACATGGGACATGCTTTGCAGCATTCGCTGATGGATACACTGACCCGCTGGCGACGGATGCAGGGGCGCAAAGCTCTGTGGCTGCCGGGAACCGACCATGCCGGCATTGCCACCCAGATGATTGTTGAAAAACAACTTGCAGAGCAGAAAATCCGGCGCACTGACCTGGGCCGCGAAGCCTTTGAAAAAAAGGTGTGGGAATGGAAAGAGCATTCCGGCGGCACAATTCAAAAGCAAATGCGGATTGAAGGCGTAAGTGTGGATTGGTCCCGCGAGCGGTTTACTCTGGATGAAGGACTAAGCAACGCTGTCCGCGAGGTGTTTGTGCGCTTGTATCGGGAGGGACTGATTTATCGTGGTTCCTATATGGTCAACTGGTCGCCCAAACTTAATACGGCTGTGTCGGACCTCGAAGTGGTGATGAAAGAGGTCAAAGGGAAGCTCTATCACATCAGATATCCGGTGGCAGGAACCGATGAACAGATTGTGGTGGCCACCACTCGCCCGGAAACCATGCTGGGGGATACGGGAGTGGCGGTTCATCCGAATGATGAGCGATACAAGGCGTTTCACGGTAAAAAAGCCATGCTGCCTCTGGTCGGGCGCGAAATTCCGTTTATTCAGGATGAAATCGTTGAAATGGAATTCGGCACCGGGGTGGTCAAAGTTACGCCCTCGCATGACCCCAACGACTTTGAAATGGGCAAGCGGCACGGATTGGAATTCATTTCCGTGATTGGCAAGGACGCCCACATGACCGAAGCCGCCGGCGCGGATTTTGCCGGGCTGGATCGTTACGAAGCCCGTGCCAAAGTCGTGCAAATGCTTGAAGAACAGGGGTATCTGGTCAAAATTGAGGAGTACACCCACAAAGTTGGGCACTGCCAGCGCTCCGACGTGGCAATCGAACCGATTGTTTCCGACCAGTGGTTTTTGAATGTGAAAAACATGGCGGAAAAATCCATCCAGGCCGTGAAAGACGGGCGGACCCGGTTCGTGCCGGACAACTGGGAAAAAGTGTTCTTTGATTGGCTGGAAAACATCCGCCCCTGGTGTATCTCGCGGCAACTCTGGTGGGGACACCGGATTCCTGCATGGTTTACGCCGGACGGGACCTGCATCGTGGCCCATTCGGAGGCGGAGGCACAGGCCGAAGCCGGGGCAGGCGTGCAGCTTACCCAGGAAACCGACGTACTTGACACGTGGTTTTCGTCGGCACTCTGGCCGTTTTCAACGCTGGGTTGGCCCGACCAGACGGAGGATTTGAAAACCTTTTACCCGACGGATGTGCTGGTGACCGGGTTTGACATCATCTTTTTCTGGGTGGCCCGAATGATGATGACGGGGCTGCACTTTATGGACGAAGTGCCGTTCCGGACCGTCTTTATTACCGGCCTGGTGCGATTGGGCAACGACAAAATGTCAAAAACCAAAGGGAATGTGATTGACCCTTTGGAAGTTTTTAATCGCTATGGCACCGATGCAGTACGGTTTACGCTGACTTCGGCGGTGACCGGAAGCAATGACATCAAACTGCTCGAAACCAAAAAGAAAGACCAGCCGAGCGATTATCCCCAGATGGAAGCCGCCCGCAACTTCGCCAACAAAATCTGGAATGCCACCAGATTTGTCTCGCTCAACCTGACGGAAACCGGTTTTGCCTCGGAAACTCTGGAGCCGGCGGCGGAAACCCTTTCCGACCGCTGGATTATTTCGCGGCTCAATCAAACCGCGCTGGATGTCAATACCGCCCTGGAAAACTTCAGATTTCACGATGCGGCGAAAAATCTGTACAAGTTCTTCTGGAATGATTTCTGCGATTGGTATATCGAGCTTTCCAAGGGACTGGTGACTGCCACAGAAACGACCCCGGACGTGCATGCCGCACGGGTGCGGATTGTGTCTGTCCTGGAGCAATCGCTGCGTCTGCTGCATCCGATTATGCCTTTCATCACCGAGGAACTGTGGCAGCGTCTGCGCGAGTGGCGGCTGGCCAATGGTGAAACCAACATTCCCGAAAGCATCTGTATCGCTCCGTACCCGATGGGCGACCCGGATGCCATTGATGCGGAAGCAGTCAGTGAAATGGAAACACTCATTGAAGTCATTACCAGGGTGCGCAATATCCGCTCGGAAATGAACATCCCGCCTTCAATCAGGTTTAACCTGCATTTGGCTGTGACGGATGAACCACTGGCAGAGGTGATGCGCAGTCATGAATGGGCGATTCAACGGCTGGCCAGAGTGGAACAGGTTTCAATTGCAGCAGAACTGCCACAGCTTGGTTTTGCCGCCAAAGGTGTGCTGACCAAACTGGAATTGGCAATTCCTTTGGAAGGCATCATTGACCCTGAAAAAGAACGGACCCGCCTGGAACGTGAAATTGCCAAGCGCCAGGAGGAACTGGAAAAGAAAGTGATTGCGCAATTGAATGCTCCCGGCTTTGCCGAAAAAGCGCCGCCGGAACGGGTTGCCGAGGTGCAGGCCCGGCGAGAGGAACTGTCTGAGCAAATCGCCAAACTTCAGGAAACACTGGCGATGATGGGATAAGAGAAAAGTCTGGGGAGTCTGGGGAGTCTGGGGAGTCTGGGGAGTCAAAATCAATTTGGGTCGCAGGTCCAAAAACAAACTTCAAATCAGCCCGACTCCTAAGACTGTTGTTTGGGTTTCGACTCCCCAGACTCCCCAGACTCCCCAGACTCCCCAGACTTTCTTCATCCTCAGTCCTGGGAAATAATGATTCGCTCATCGGCTTCCGTGAGGTTTGGTCGTTGCCATTGCAGAAAAAAACGGGTTACCACTTCATCGGGAACAGTGCGGGCACGGTTTTGATTTCGTGCCAGAGCAATCTGCAACGGGGTATCAAACACAACCGCCACCCGGCGGGCGTGACAGGTGGTGGCAATTCTCCAGGCGACAGAACGGTGTTTTCGTAAAATGCCGGTGGCATCAAACACAACCGAACACCCTTGCCGCAACTGCTGGCGGACTGCTCGGTAGGCGAGGGCAAAGATTTCCGCATTCCGGCTTTGGTCCTTGGCATCTCCCAAGAGGCTGGCCCGTAATTCGTCGGTTGAGACACACACAACCTGATTGTCTTTTGCCGCAAGCTGTGTTTCAATCCAAGTGCTTTTTCCACTCCCAGGTATTCCTGAAACAACAAACAAAACAGGCTGTGACTGCATTTCCTCCTGCCCTGAAATGACATCCAGACTGGTTTCCGGAAGCCGAAAAAAGCGTTCAATGGTGGTTTCACGAAATGTATAGGATGTGCGGTGCGGTCCGGTTGCTGCCGAACCATCAGCCACAGATTGGTCCAAAGCCTCCCACAAAAGGCTGCGGGCAATCTGCCTGAGCGGGGTGTCAGCCATTTCCGGAAATGACTGAAGTTTTCGTGCCTGCTTGAGCAAAAGCTGAAAGAACTGCCCGGCAGTCAATGTTTGTGCTTTCCATATCCGAGCCAGGACAGCACCTTGTTCAAGGGTTTGGCAAGTCAGTGGCGAGACAGGTTCCACCGGCTAATCCTCCATTGGTTTGTCAATGAATGTTCCAGATTTCAGTTTTATTTTTACGGTAGTTCCTCCGTGCAAGGAGGGCAGGGCACCTGTAGAATGACTGAAATAATCCGTCACATAATTTTAGCAGAATTTTCTTGTTATCGCAGTAGCATAAACAGATGAAGTTGTACTAGATTACCGGTGGCATGACCCTCCGGAAACCAGATTGAGCGAAAGACAGTTGTCTTTCCTCCAGTTTTATTCAATATTTGTTATTCTATGAGCACTGCATCCGATTTGCGTGTTGTTTTAATTTCGATTGACAGTATTGAGGCCGGTCGGGAATTGGCAACCTTTCTGGTTGAAGCAAAACTGGCCGCATGTGTCAATCTCATCCCGCACATCGAATCCATCTACCGGTGGCAGGGAACGATTCACCACGATCCGGAAATCCTCCTCATTGCCAAAACTACAGCCGAAGCCTTTCCGCAACTGGAAGCTGCGGTCAAGGCCAAACATACCTATTCGACGCCGGAAATCCTGGCTTTACCAGCCGCAAGTGTGTCACAGGCATACGGTGCCTGGGTTTTTCAAGAGGTCACAACACAGCTCAACTGAAAGAAACAAACAGGTCAGATTTTACCTTGAAGTCGTAAAGGACATTGTTCATGTCAAGCCGCCCTGATGCTGATGGGGTCATTTTAGATGCGGAGCTGCTGATTAAATATCGGATGTTTGATCGTGCGCTTGCCACCCTGGAAGGGGCACTTGCGGAGTTGCCTCGCAGCATTCCTTTGCGCGAAAAACTATGTGAACTCTGTTTGGACCAAGGCTATCGGGACAAAGCCATTGAACAGTTGCTGGCTCTTTCAACCCTCTATCTGGAGGGTGGCAAACTTGATAAAGCCAACCATGCGTTGCTCCAAGCCAAACGTCTCAATCCGCAACTTTCCATTACGGCCCGGCTGAATGCCATCAAAGAAGCTGAAAATCCACGCCCTCGGATGCCTGCCACTCCGGCGGGTATCATGATGCCAGGCTATGCCGCTCCCATCATGATGCCGCCAGGGATGTATGGTCGCCCTGCCAGTGTTAAAGTGATTTCCGGCGACCTGAGCAGCGTGAGCCTGTTCGATATTGTCCAGGTTATAGAAAACAGCCGGATTTCAGGTATTCTGGGGATTCATTCGCCGCAAATCTCAGGACGGATTTATTTTAACAGTGGCCAGATTGCAGATGCCGATACAGGGAATTTGCGTGGAATCGAAGCCTTCAGAAAGTTTGTAGACATCAACGAAGGCATGTTCGAAGTCGAAAAATCACCGGTTGAGTTCAAACAAAATATCAATGCCCTCAGCAATACCAATCTGATTTTGGACGTACTGCGCGAACTTGATGAAGAACGTTCCGGCATGACAGGCGGCGAGCAGATGGAAGGAACCGTCCATTGAAAGGAATTGAGAATTGAGAATCCAATTTCAGACTTACTATCGTTTGAGGCTGGCAAAAGCCTGACCATTTTTGAAAATCAGATTGAAACAATTTCTCAATTCTCAATTCTCAATTAAAAGAGCCCGCCATTCACCGGCAGCCTGAATAACCGGATTCCTTCCTCCGGCTGCCACAATTGCATCCCTGACCGCTTCAATCTGAAAATCAAGAATCCCCGACACGATCAAACACCCGCCAGGGCGAAGGGACCGAACCAGACCTTCGGCCAATGGGGTGATGACATCTGCGGTCAAATTTGCCAAGGTGACATCGTACGAATGAGCCGGGTAATCGCCAACACTGGCTGTCCGGAGCCTCACTTGTTGAACAAGTCCATTTTTTTCAAGGTTTTCGGTGGCCACCTGAATGGCTTCCGGGTCATTGTCACAGGCGTCAATCACCGCGCTTGGGAAGAGTTTGGCAGCCGCAAAAGCCAGAATTCCGGTTCCCGTTCCTACATCCAGAACCTGCTGGACCGGTGTGGAAACGGTTTCCAGCAATTCCAGACAGAGTTGGGTGGTTTCATGCGTTCCAGTGCCAAAGGCCATGCCGGGGTCAATTTCAATCCAAAACCGGTCGCTCCAGTCAGGGTTGGCATGGGCTTCCGTCTGTCGCCAGGACGGAACAATCAACCATCGTTGGCCAATCGGGACACAGGAATAGGTTTTTTTCCAGTTTTCCAGCCAGTCCTGGTTTTCCACGGTTCCGACCTGGAGGGAAAGCAGCGCCGTGGGGGATTCTTCAAACTGTTCCAGAGCCATGCGGATGGTGGATTCGAGTTCCGGCAAGGTTTCTGCGGTTTCAAAAAAAGCCCTCAAGTGGGTGGTGTGTTCGGTTTCAGCAACCGTTTCAATGCCCTGGGCAGCCGCATCCCACAAGGCGGAGGAAACAATTTCCGCAACCTGCGGCAGGACGATAACATCAACGGACGACCAGACTTTGGGTGAATTCATAAGTATTTTTGTAGGACTGAGGACTGAGGGCTGAGGAAACACCATAGTCCGAAGGCACTCAATTTTACTCGGCCCTCAGCCCTCAGTCCTCAGTCCTGATTGGTTTCAATCCCCATCAAGTCGAGCATTTTCTCATCATTGCGCCAATGCTGTTGAACCTTGACGAAGAGTTCGAGAAATACCCGAGTTTCCATCATTTTTTCGATATTTTTGCGGGCCTGGGTGGCAATTTGTTTAATTCGGTCACCCCCCCGACCCAGGACAATCGCCCGTTGTGACTCGCGTTCAACGTAAATCACACAGGACAATTTCAAAACGCCATTGGGTTGGGTTTCCCAACGCTCCGTAAGAACCGCTGTGGCAAATGGAAGTTCCTCTGAAAGCTGATTGAGCAACTGCTCCCGGACCAGTTCCGCCACCAGTGTGCGTTCGGTTTGGTCGGTCAGCGCATCCTCTTCAAACAAGTAGGGGCCTTCGGGCAAATGTTCCAGAATCTTTCGGGTCAAAAGGTTGAGGTTATCCCCCTTCAATGCAGAAAGAGGGATGTATTCCAGAAAATCGTATTCGGCCTTATACCATTCCAGCAGCGGCAGCAGGGCGGATTTGTCTTCCAGTTTGTCGGTTTTGTTGAGCAGCAGAAAAGTCGGACGGGCCGCTTCTTTAACCAAATTCAAAACATAGCGGTCACCGTTGCCGGTCGGGGCCGATGCGTCCCGCAGGAGCAACACCACATCAACCGTTGCCAGCGTGTCCTGTACTGCCTGCATCATGCGTTTATTGAGCTTATAACCCGGTTTATGAATTCCCGGCGTATCAACAAAGATGATTTGCCCTTCGGGGTTGGTCACAATGCCCTGGATGCGGGTGCGGGTGGTCTGTGGTTTGTTGGAAACGGCAGCGATTTTTTCTCCCACCAGTCGGTTTAAGAGGGTGGACTTGCCTGCGTTGGGGCGACCCAGAATACCGGCGAACCCACTGCGGGTTCCCGCAACGTTCGAAGGTTGGAGTTCGAATTGAGAATCCTCCGCTTGTGAGTTCTGTGACTGTTCCGGAACAGGGGCGTGCGTTTCAGTTATGGTCGTTGGCAAGGGTGTTTTTTCTCTCTTGGGCATTCTCAATTCTCAATTCTCAATTCTCAATTATTCAGAGGCCGGATGTTCTTCCGGGAGGTCGGTTTTAACGCTTTCCAGAACTCCATTCAGCCCGTTGGCCACCGATTCAAACGAAGAAATCTGGATTTCAGCCGGTACCGGTTCTTTGATTTTGGCCACAGCGTTCAGTTCGTAGTACATATCAATGACCCGGTGCCAGCAGGCACGGGCAAATTGTTCCCGATTGGGGTAATCGGCGCATTTGAGTGGTTCCCCGACTTTGATACTGACATCGGCATGCCAGACCCGCAGGACCCGTTGTGAGCCATGAATCGCCATCGGAACCACATCAATATTTTGGTCCCAGGCTGCCCAAATCATGGCCATGTAGGGATCCATTTTAGGAATTCCGTTGCGACTGCGGGTTCCTTCGGGGAAGATGTAAATCGAATTAACTTCCTTGATGCGGCGCAGGGTTTCTTTGAGGGCATATTTACGGGCTGTCGGGTTGGAGCGGTCAAAGACAATGTTGCCGGAGAGCCAGCCGGCCTGCCCGATGATGGGGACTTTCATGGTTTCACGCTTGGCCACAAACGGGAGCGGAAAAACCGAAACCAGCAGCGGAATGTCAGCCACGCTTAAATGATTGCAAATAAACAAGTGGCCATTTTCATATTTCCCACCGGTAAATTGTTTTCCTTCGACCGTGACCGAAGCCCCAAAGATGAAGCGTAGGCCATGAGCAAAGACAAACCAGGGATAAAACATCACCTTGCGTCGCCAGGGTTCCGAAAGCGGTAAGGCAATTGCCATCGGAAGCAGAAAACAGGCTGCTGCCCAAAGCATCATCAAAACAACCCGCAACGCAGTAATAATTTTCATGTAAGCCCCCTTACTTTAATTGAGAATTGAGAATCCGTTTGGCAATCAAAGCAAAGAATTCTCAATTCTCAATTCTCAATTCTCAATTTGGATTTCGTCCCAATGTTTCAGCTCCGCCAGGGCTCGATGGTCGGTCAAGTCGTTACGAAGCGGTGTAATTGAGATATATCCTTGGTGAATGGCCTCGTAATCAACGCCCGGCACTTCATGCCAAGTGGCGCTGTCTTCCCCAATCCAGTAATAACGTCGCCCGCGCGGGTCCCGGCCCTCAACAATGCGAGTTTCAGCCACTTTGGTTCCGGTGGGCGTTATGCGGACCCCTCGAATCTCACCGGGTGGAACATTGACATTGAGCAATGTGCCCTTGGGCAGACCTTCAGCCAAAACCTTTTGGACCAGTTGAGCGGCAAACCTCCCAGCCGGTTCAAAATGAAAAGGTTCGCGTCCGACAACTGAAACAGCAATACTTGGCAACCCGTAAATGGAACCTTCCAGAGCCCCGGCAACTGTGCCCGAATAGGTCACATTGTCACCTAAATTTGCACCGTGATTGATTCCCGAAACGACAAGATCAGGCCGGGGACCGTTTTTCAAAATATGACTAAGCGCCAGCATGACGCAGTCGGTGGGTGTGCCATCCACTTTATACCAGTTTTCTTTGAGTTTCGTAATGCGTAACGGACGCGTCAAGGTCAGGGAATGTGACGTGGCGCTTTGTTCTGAAGAGGGAGCCACGACCACCACTTCACCAACGGTTTGCAAATGCGCTGCCAAGGCCGTTATGCCTTCTGAATAAATGCCGTCGTCGTTTGTGACCAGAATTCGAGTCATACTGTTCCTCAAAAAGTAAAATCGTTACCAAGTGACACAAGAGATGGTTTCCATATAAGCAGATCAATTCCATTTTATATTTCAAACCCTAAGGAGTTTACTATGGAAAAAATGGCTTTGATCGAATGTTTGCACTGCAAGAAACTCGTTCAGAAAAAACTCCGAAGATTTAATGAATCACTAAAAAATGGTTGGAATTTCTATTGTTCATGGTCGTGCCGATACAAACATCAGGAGAACAATCTTGAATTATTATGCACTCAATGTGGTAAGCCAATTCAAAAGACTCCTGGAGAATTAAGAAAAGTAAAAAAGCATGTATTTTGCTCAAAATCCTGTGCAGCGAGTTATAATAACAGTCATAAAAAATACGATACAAGACGATCAAAACTTGAGCAGTATATTGAACAAAAAATTAAAGAAACCTTTGCGAATTTACTTGTAGAATACAATAGCAGTCAGCCAATTGGGGTTGAACTTGATTTGTTTTTTCCTGAACTTAAATTAGCAATTGAGGTGAATGGAATTGTCCGCTTCAGGCCAATTTTTGGTGCAGAAAAGCTCCAACAAATCCAGCTCCTTGATAAACACAAAGCTGAAGCCTGTACCAGAAATGCAATCGAATTGCTGATTGTTAATACTTCTGAAGATAGATATTTGGCAGAGAAAGTAAAGGAGAAACACTGGGGGAAAGTTAAGGAATTCGTCGCCTTAGCATTAAGGCGTGCAGACCACACCAACGAGCAGGTTCCTTAAATCGTGGTCCTCGGGACGACTGGATTTGAACCAGCGACCTCACGCACCCCAAGCGTGCGCGCTACCAGGCTGCGCCACGTCCCGTCAAAACAAACTCGATCAAAGAGCAAAACTTTTGGGGTGCGGGTGTATAGCACCCTAGCGGAGGATTGTCAACAAGGCTTCCAACTCTGTCCGCACCCGCCGGAGGGCAGCCTTGGCTTCGGGCGGCAGACCTAACGGTTCTGAGATGGTCTGAATGGTTGATTCCGGAGCGGTTATTTCAAGCGGTGACAGCGGACCGGTTTCGAGCGAAGCCACCAGAACCCCAACCACATCAGGTTCCGGTTCGACCACTGCCGGTGCAACAATTTCAGCCACTGGTTCCACGGGCCGCTCCATAGGAACCACTTTTAATTTGGATGAAGCCCGCATCTCCGAAGCCAGCCGTTTTTTGGCTCCGGCAATGGTAAACCCTTCCTCCTCGCGCAAGGCTTTGATGCGCATGGCAATTTCCACATCGCGCCGCCGATAGACTCGTTGACCGGCCCGGTTTTTCTGGGGAGTCAATTGGGAAAACTCCTGTTCCCAATAGCGCAATACGTGTGGTTCAACCTCGACCAATTCACACACTTCACCAATTTTGAAAAAAAGTTTTTCAGGAATCACTTTTTTTGCCTGCATGGATTGTGTGCCCTCTCACCTGACGAAAATCTTTTGGGTTTGCCTTGGAAGAACCGGCTTCAAACAGGAAGATTTGAGCCTAAAGCTGGATTGAACAGGATGTTACGGACAGTCCGGAAAATTGTCAATCGGAAACAATGGCGGGTTTGTCCTTTGCTTACAGCGGGTTTCACCCCATTTCCGGGATTTTGCTTTCGCAAAGAGGACGGATCCATTGTAAAAGAAAGGAACAGGTGTCAGTGCCTCCTTTCAGTTGGAAGGCACCTGCCTGTGACATCATTTTTTCGTCCAAAGGACATGATATGCAGGAAGCAATTTTTATTTACTTTGACAGTGCGCAAATTGTCCGCCCTGATTCGCTCGCCGCTTTTTTTACAAGTTACGGTATGGCTCCGGCTCTGGTGGACATCAATCAAAACCCTGCGGCCCAGGAAGAAACAGCCAAATGGACCGATGGCCGAACCGACGTATTTCCGCTTGTGCGGGTGGGTGATAAAATCCGGGCCTTGTTTTTCAACCCGACGCCGGAAGCCTTGAAGCCAATCTTCGACACCATGGCAACTGCCGATGCGGCAACTCTCGGCAATCTGCCCGTGACGGTTTTGAGTGCCGATTGGTGCCCGGACTGTCGTCGCTTGGAAGGTTATTTCGACCGAAAAGCCAAGCCCTTTACCAAAATCAATATTGAAACCACCCCTGGCGCTCCTGAGAAAATCATCCGCTGGAGCGGTGGCCGCAGAGTTGTCCCCACCATTCGCATTGGAGAGGATGTGCTTTTTTTCAACCCGCCACCGCACGTGATTGGTAAGTTTTTAGGACTGGAAAATTAAGAAAACAGTCTTGAGAGTCTTGGGAGTCTTGGGAGTCTTGGGAGTCTTGGGAGTCTTGGGAGTTTGGGGAGTCCTGGGAGTCTTGAGACTCTCAAGACTTTCTGAAATTGGAGGTGTATGCAAACCATTCTCATCGCTGGAGCCACTGGACAGCTTGGCCGCCATGTTGTCCGCGAAGCCAAAGAACATGGGTTTCGGACCCGGATTTTAGCCCGGAACTCAGCCAAGGCGGCTGAACTGAAACCCTTTGCCGATGAAATTGTTCATGCTGACTTGCGTTTCCCCATCCAACTGAAAAGCGTCTGCACAGGGGTTGACGTTGTTTTTTCCTGTGCCGGAGCTTCGCTCGACATCAACAACCTGCGGGACCGCACGACCTATACCGAACTTGATTTCCAGGGCAATGCCAATCTGCTGGACGCAGCCCAGAATTCAGGCGTACCCAAATTTGTTTTTGTGTCGCTGTTTAACGCTCAGAAACTGCTCCATACGGAATATTCGGCGGCCCATGAACGGTTTGTCGAAAAGCTGCGGGCAGCAAAAATGCCAGCCACAGTGATTCGTCCGACCGGTTTTTTCTATATTTTCAACGAATTCCTCAAAATG
Source organism: Blastocatellia bacterium (assembly GCA_019695185.1). GTDB lineage: Bacteria > Acidobacteriota > Blastocatellia > Chloracidobacteriales > Chloracidobacteriaceae > JAIBAN01. The sequence continues at coordinate 247,640 of JAIBAN010000001.1, forward strand.
GCCCAGAAAAACCGGGGTATGCTCATTGGTTCGGGCGAATGTCGGACCAACCCGATTCACGAAGCGGATTTGGCGCAGGTCTGTGTGCAGGCACTTGAGGGGAATGAAACGGAAATCAATGTGGGCGGGCCGGAAATCTTCACCCGGCGGCAAATTGTTGAAATGTGCTTTGAGGTGTTAGGCAAACAACCGAAAATCTCGGTTGTTTCACCGGCTATTGTCCGGTCTGCACTGCCGCTGGTGCGGCTTTTTCATCGGCGCATGGCCAATCTGGTTCATTTCGGCATGGAGGTTGGTTTAACTGAAGTGGTGGCACCAACTTACGGGAAACGTACCCTGCGGCAGTATTTTGAGGAGGCCGCCAGGAAACTGTGATGGTTTCAAGCCACTCCTCTCTTCAATTTTTTACGATTGGATGCTCTCTCATGAAACTTATCCTGGCTTCCGGCTCACCCCGTCGTGCTGAAATTATGCGGGCAGCCGGTTACACGTTTGAAATTTCGGTGGCGGATGTGGATGAAACGCCGCTTTTGGGTGAAAATCCGGCTGACTATGTGGTGCGGTTGGCCCGTACCAAAGCTGCTGCGATTGCTGCCGCCGAACCGTCTTTGGTTGTCGGGGCGGATACCACGGTTGTGGTGGACAATGAAATTCTGGCCAAACCGCTTGACCCGGAAGACGCAGCCCGGATGCTGCGGGCATTAAGCGGACGCAGTCACGAGGTGCTGACAGGAGTAGCCGTTTTTCATACCCAAACCGGCGCGTTGCATTCAGGGCTGGAGCGCTCAACCGTTTGGTTTGACCAGCTTCCCGAAAACTGGATTGCTGAATATGTGGCCAGTGGCGAGCCGATGGACAAGGCCGGTGCATATGCCATTCAAGGTCGTGCGGCACTGTATATTGACCGGATTGAAGGAAATTACCTTAATATTGTCGGATTACCGCTGCCCTTGGTGCGCCGCTTGCTTGCGGTGGCGACTGAAAAAAACGCTGGCTGAAGGTTGATAACTTTCAGCCGGCGCGGTCACTGATGATTTCCGATGGCATTCAGGAACAGTCGGAAAGTTGCGTGCGACTGACCCCGGAATTGTGGACGAAAGCCAAACAAAATGACATTGCCTGAGCCTTGTTTGATGGAAACCAAGGCTGCTTTCCCGGCCAGGAACTGGTCTCCCCGCAGCCAACCGGAGCGCAACGGCTTGGTTTCGGCATACCGGGCGGCAATGTGAACCTGAGCAGTTGCGGAGGCCGGTTCAAAGGCTTCGCCCTGCGCAAAAAAGGCATGTGAAGAGGCGGGCATTCCCTGTGCCAGCGGACTATCGGCGGTCAGGTCTATGGCCAGCAGAGAGCCTGGGCAAAAAAATTCGCTGGTCGGCAGTCCTTTCAGAACATTCCGCACCGGAAGCTCCAGTTGTTCAATGGCAAAATCAGTTGCCTGCCCCAGGCAAATCATGGTGCCGCCTTTGGCAATAAACGACTGCAAGGTGACAATTCCTGTTTTTCCAATTCCTTGCAGCCGATAGCCGGTCACGCTTCCATTACGCCAGCCATTCAGCAACCCAAAAGGCGACTGGCTGGGGAAGATGATTTTCGTGACACCAGCCAGATTTTTTTCATCCTGGAGCATTTCCGGGCGGATAATGCGATAGGGAATGCGCTCCATGTCGAGCAGCCAACGGGTCCAGCCTTCATCTTCATTGGAGCCGTTTTGATAGATTCCCAGGGGAGCGGCAGCCTGTGCAGCCGCGACCAGTGGTTGTTTCTGCTCGACCCAGCGGGCGGCTTCAGGGAGTAAGGTCCGCCGGGGTTCGGTTTCAATCGCTGCAAGGGATTGGGTGGTTTCAAAGGCTTCGACACCCATCAACAAGGGGAGCGTCCAGCCGGTGATGTCATAGGGTGGTTCGGCTGCGCCGGTCGTGGTGTTGCGGTCCGGATAACGTTGGATTTCAAGCAGTGCCTTGACGCAGGCGCGATAGGGTTGGCGGAGCGGAATCACAAAACTGCCTGCCGGAATGAGTTTGTCACCCAGGGTACATTCACGTTGTACGGTCTGAATTTCGATTCCCTGGGCAAGCAGCATGTTCATCATTCGCTGGGTTGCCTCCGGGTTGAGTTGAGGGGCTGGAATCACCCAGGCCGTGGGGCTTCCCGGTTCCGATGGGGCCACCGCCTGTTCACCCAGGCGGAGTTGCTGGTCCAGAATATCCCGGCGATAGTGGGCGGCATAGCGCAGAAGCGAAAGACAGGCGGTGCGCTCCATCGCCGCAATCGTTTCGGGTCGCCAGATACCACCGGTCCAGGGTTCGGGAAACGTCGAGGACCGCTCGGTGGCACTGGCAAATCCGCGACTGCGCTCAATCAATTGAGCAGACTGGATTTCCATCGGTGTCATGAGATGGGCGCTGGCCACTTCACTAAGCAGTCCGATGGCGTTGTGATAATAAGGAGCCGTGCGCAATCCGCCATGCCACCAGGTGTCAAACTGTCCTCGGGTCAGCACTCCGGCAAAGCCTTCGGCGGAAAGGTCGGTGGCCATCTGCTCGCCAATCGCAGCCACCCGGCGCAGGATGACGCCCGGAATGTTCGGATTGGGCGGGTCATAAAAAGGCGGAAGGGTCATGCGGGCCCCGAAACTTCCTTGCTGGTGCAGGTCAAAAACGATGTTCGGGAACCATTCCTGATAAAACAGCCGGGTCAGATGCTGGGTTTCAGGCTGGGTCAAGGCATACCAGTCCCGGTTGTTGTCGTGTCCGGCATAATGATGATAGAGCTGGGGCGGATTGGTTCCTTCATCCTTGGTTCCCAGCGTGCGCCGATACCAATCGGCCACAATGTCAATTCCATCCGGATTGGGCGAGGGAACCAGCACAACAATGGTTTGGGCCAGTATTTCCTTGATGTCAGGCCGGTTTTCCGAAGCCAGTTCATAGGCCAGTTTCATCGAAAACTGTGATGCCACGATTTCAACCGAATGGAGCGAACAGGTCAGCACCACCACCACTTTGCCGTCCCGCAGGGCGGTTGTGCGTTGTTGAGCGGTTGTCAGTCGGCGCGGGTCGGCCACTTGACGCTGGATTTCCTTCAGCCGTTCCAGTTGCTGAAGGTTTTCCGGGGCTGAAATAAGGGCCGCGAAAAGTTCCCGCCCTTCTGCACTGAGTCCCAGTTTTTGCAATCGGACCCGGTTGGACGCCCGTGCCAGTTGTTCAAAATACTTTGTGATTTGTTTCCAGTCGGCAATCGTCCGGCTGGTGGCAGGTTCAAATCCTAAAACGCTTTGCGGTGAGGGAATTTTTTCCGGACGTTTTTGCCCAATGGTTTTGAGCTCCGCCGGGGAGCGGCGTGGGAGCAAGCCGGACCTGGTTTGGACAGCCCAAGCCGGAAGATTTCCAAGCCAAAAACAAGTCAGGCAAGGAAACAGGGCGAACAGGAAAACGCGTCGGAAAATGCTCATAGGTGGAGGAAGGTCCTTTCGAAAACAGCCGCCTGAAGGCGGAACTCATTACTTTTCTTCGATTTTGACGGTTTTCATGACCACTGGCACCACTGGCCGGTCCTGAAAATTGGTCGGCGTGGTGGCAATGGCGTCAACCACTTCCTGGCCGGAGATGACGCGCCCGAAAATCGTGTATTTGGGCGGCAGCGGATAATCCTTGTGCATGATAAAAAACTGGCTGCCATTGGTGTTTGGTCCCCGGTTGGCCATGGCGACCACGCCGGTTCTATAGCCGGTTTGATAGATTTCGGAAGCTGGATTGATTTCATCCTCAAAATCTCCGCCCCAGGCTGACTGGCCACCGGTTCCATTCCCGTTGGGGTCGCCGCCCTGAATCATGAACCCCTTGATGACGCGGTGAAATGTGAGCCCGTTATAAAATTCCCGGCTCGCCAACAGGCGGAAGTTTTCCGTTGTTTTGGGAGCGTCTTTGGTCAGGAGTTCAACTTTAATGGTGCCCAGGCTGGTTTCCAGTGTGGCGATATATTTGGCATTGGGATTGGCCTGGGTTGGGGTGGTGGTTGGCTGGGCGGTCGGAGTGGCTGGTTTAGTTGGAACGGTGGTTCGTTTCCGCCGGGTGGTTTTGCGCCGGGTGGTGCGGCGTTTGGTGCCGGTTTGGCCAAAAGCCGGTGAAAAATCGGTCAGGATGGTCAAGGCACAGAGCAGGCACACAATTTTCAAGGCATTTCGCCAGGTAAACATTCGAATTCCTCCGGAAAAAATGAAAGAGAGTCGGGTAACTGAAAAAACAATATTGCATTTCCAAAGGCATTGAAACAAAAGGCTCTGAAATTTTCACCCCGAAACCGGAGCCGAATGGTTTTTCCCGGAAAAAAGCTGTGTGGCTTCAGACAACGAGCCAAAGACAAAGGGTCAGTTCCAGAGCTGAAACTGACCCCAGGCGGTGATTGGAAGTCGGTGCTTACAGCGAGTTCAGGAAGGCAAACAAATCCTGCCGTTGACGGCGGTCCAGTTGATTGAATCTGTCAGTGACAAACTGGGCCTCGCCCCGATGCCGCCGCAGTGCTTCATCCAGACTGAGGGAAGCTCCATCGTGCATGTACTGGTTGCGGGTGCGGAGGCCCCACAGCGGGGCTGTGCGGATTTTGTTCCGGGTGGCAGGCCCGCCGTTTTGTACGATTCCATCACCGCTGCCAATGTCATGGAGCAGGAAATCGCCAAACGGATGGATGATTTTATCGCCTAAAGCCTCAGGAATCACAAAGGTGCCACCGTTGATGGTGAAGCCGGTGGGCAAGGTGGTCATCGTGGGAACGTGGCAAATCGCACAGCCCAGCTCACCAAACAGACGTTCACCGTTACGGACTTCAGGCCGTCCGGCCATTTCCATGTCACGGGAAGGGGCTTTGGTCGAGCGCATGAATTTGGTGAAGATTTCCAAGTCGTCGTTATCACCTTCATCCGGGTCCGGAACCGGGTCAAAATCCCGGATGGGGCGTCCGTTGGACGTATTCTCCGTGGGAAAGAGCGGTGTGGTAATGCCCATTTCATTCAGATAAGCATCACCTGAAAACGAAAACAGACTGGCCTGTTGGCATTTCCAGCCGAACCGTCCGACACGGGTTTCGCCGGGAGCCTCCTCAATCGGAACCAGAATGGCTTGCCCGTGAATTCGCCCTTCAGATTGGGACGGCTGGTCCTTGGCGATTTTCAAAAGTGTATTGTCATCAATGGCTTCGATAAAACCGTCACCTAGAATACTGAGCGACATGCGGAAGGAACGGACTTCGTTTCCAGGTAAAATCCGTTCCTGAGCACGGGCATCAATGGCCCGGCTGTGAATCAGCGAGCCACCGGGATGTTCAATAAAGTTTTCTCCATCAAAGTGGCCGGCCCGCAGGACCGCCACTTGGCTCGACCCACCGATAATCGGGTTGCCGTGGCATTCACCACAGGAGTTGGCGTTGTAAACGGGTCCAATGCCGTCTGCAATATCTTCCGCCGTCAGAAATCCTTTACGGGCTTCATCGTACTCGGCCTGTTCCAAAAATCCGTTGGTTTGGTTGTCAAACCCGGCTGCGGCTTCCGTTGGGCTGGTTTGCCGGTGCGGGGTGCTTTGAGCCTGGAGGGCAGGTTTAGGGGTGGCAAACAAGGCTGCAAAAGCGCATAAAAAAGCAATCAACAGAGTTCTTTTTACGGTTCTCATACAGTGGTTGGTCCTCTCAAAAAAACAGGTAAGCAACGTGCCGGGATGCTTTGAGCAAGCTGGCACAGATGCGGCGTAACCGGTTGCAGGTCACATTCAGAACGTGAAAGCAAGGCACGGCAAGGCTGTGCTTCGCCAAAAAATCTGGGAAAAAAGAAGGTGTGCATTTTGGAAATGCCGTTTGAAGAAACAGCAATTCCAAGCTCTCAGGCATCGCTGCCGACGGTTGGGGGGCAACCGTAAAGGGCAGCGTGCAGCCTGGAAAATGCAATTGAGGTCGAACGCTCTTGGCGGCGTTCTGTATGAGGTCCGGTTCTATCCGGTTAAAACGAACTTTTGAATAACATTGGGAAAGCCCGGTTATTCGAAACGGGGTTTGTCAGGGCGTGGGCGGCGTTCGTCTTTGTGCCGCTTTCCGCCCTGGCCGTCATCATCTTTGATGCGAAAGTCGGGTGGTACCGTAAACAAAGACGAATCAGGTTCTTTCAGGGAAAGATTGGTTAATTGAAAAACCGTTGCGCCAAGGCGCGGGTCTTTATGCGTGCTATAGACCAAGAGCTTGAGTGCTGGGGCGTACCAGCGTTCCGAAACAATTTGAATCGGGCGGTCATTGCCAATGGCACCTGCCGGAATGGTCGCCACCGTGCGCGTTCCTTCCACCTCGACTCCGTTCATGGATTTTTTACCCAAGGATTCGGTTTTTTCCTCGAACCCTTCGGGGTTTTGAGGCGGCGGCGGCGGCGCTTTTCGTTCGGTATCGGAAAACCGACGGCCTTTCATCTGGTTTGGATCCAAATGATATTGCACTCCGGCCACCGGGTCGTTGATGACAATCACCTTGGTTTCAGTGCCATTGGTGGCAAAGGGGCCCAAAATGTCAAAGGAGCGTTCCCGCCGCGTCCGTCCGTCTTTGTCGCGGGCAATAAAGCCTTTGTTTTCACGGGTCAAAGTAGTTCCATCAGCTAATGTCTGAGTGATTTTGGTCACCACTTGGGCTGAAAAAGGCGCACCTTTGACGACTTCGCCGTCATACCGCATTTCAGACGAAAGAAACCTGAAGTCAGGGCTTCCCGGCGGGCCTCCGCCCTGCCGCGGGCCCCGGCGACCATCCGGCGGCGGGCCATCCGGCGGGCCGTCAGGTGGGCCTTCACCGTGAGGCGGTCGTTGACCCCGTCGGTCCTGACCACCGCCACCGCGACCGCCAAAGGGCGGCCCGCCGCCGTGGGGAGGACCCTGCGGAAAGCCAAAACCGGTCGGTTCCCTCCCAGCCATGACATCAGGTCGCATCGGACCCGAATCTGACGGAGATTGACCGCCGGGATGTTGTGCTACGGCCATGCTTCCGCCACCAAGCAGAAGGGTGCAGCACAACAAAAATTGAAAACGCTGTTTCAGCGGCGTGCTCATAGAAAATTGACCTCGTTGGGAACAGCCAGTTGATCAACCGTTGCCAGCAGGGAGTCAGACTTGGGAAATTTGCATCGGTTGCTTTTATCTTGTTGTGTGGGCTGGCCTCAGGCATAGCAACTGGCTGCCGATTGTTAGGGATACCGAAACAGGTTGGAACTGGTGCCATCCGGGTTTTTAACCTGGAGAGTGACAGATGCTCCGGCGGGGATTCGCAGCCCCGATTTTTTTGCAACTAAAACCGTAGTGGGGTTTGCCGTGTCATTGACCGTCTTTGGTTGAACCTCGCCATTTAAGAACAAAGTGGCACCGGTACCGAAATTGGTACCGGTGACGGTCAGTTTTTTACCTTGTACGGTGGCCCCCGTGATGGTGGGTGCCGCCGTGGCCGGTACTCCCGTCAAACCGATGTCAAACACGGCCAGATACCCTTGCGCATCAAGCGTGACAGACGGCATGAGTTGTTCGCCGCTGTTTCTGAAAATTCCGTCGTTGCTGTTGCGGGTGTTCCGGGTGCCTTTTGCCACATAAGGCGTCTGGCCATGGATGATGTCTGTCAGTGAATCATCAAAATAAAGCTGTGAAGTAAACTCGAAGGTTCGCTGGGAACCGGCAAAGAGCCGGATTTTGAAATGGATATGGACCGTGCGCCCTGGATACCAGCCTGGGTAAATCGTGACAAATTCAGCCAGCCCGGTTTCGTCGGTAACCTGATAGCCGCGCAGGTATTTCAGGCCCCTCGTATTAAACATGCCTTCGCTAACGTCGGAATAGGTTCCCTGGGCGTCGCAGTGCCAGATATCCACAAAGGCTCCGGCCAGCGGGGCACAGGCCGCGCCCACGACCCGGCTGACCTGAAAACGCAGCCGCAAGGGCACACCTTCTTTGGTTTGATTGTTGGTCGGGTCGGTCCGGATGTCAGACCGGTTGAGCATTTCGTCTACGAAATAAGGCCCTTCGGTTTGTGAGGGCCGCACAATACAGGAAAGTGAATCCGCTTCCGTAATGGATTCCTTCCGGCCCAAAGAGGGAAAATCCAAATTTCCGAATCCGACCAGTGCTGTCGCACCAGCCGCCCCCAGCAGACGGAGCATTCCCCGGCGACTGACCAGAATGCTTTGATTTGTTTTTGTCATTCTTTTTTTCTCCCTATTGAACCAGGCGAATTGCCCGTGCCACGCCGTCATCGCCCACCATCACGTCTGCCGTTACATATTCGCCGCTCCGTTCAATATTGAGCGGCAACCCCATGGCAATCAGTTTGGTGCGTGCCACCTGAATCCGAACAACCTGACTTGTATCAGGACCTTCCGAGCTGGCAATAAATGTCAACGGGATAAAATCGGTCGTGGTTTCGCTTTGCGGTTCTGTCACGACACGGCGAGAAGAAGGCACCTGATTTGAATGTTTCTGTTTGTTCCGGTTGGAGCGGGCTGAGTTCGTCGCCTGCGAGCTGGAACCGGTCGGTGTCACCACGTTGTCTGGTTGAGGGCTGGAATTTGTCGAGACCTCTACTTTGGGTGGTACCGGAATCCGGCCAGCGTTGGCCGCCTGTCCTTGAGTGGGGTTCAGGTTCCGATTGGTCTGGAACATCATCCAGGCCAGCCCCAGGCTGACCATCAGTAAAGCTGCTGAGGCAACCGGAATCAGCCAGGTGATTCCGGACCGCCGTAAGGCAGAAACTTTTGCTCTTGTGGCCATCACCGGTTGCACCGGCAAAGCCGGGGGCTGCATCTGCTGGCGAAATGCGGCTTGCAGATTCTGTTTGACACGCGCCGGAGCCTGGGCTGTTGCCGTGGCGGTCGCCAAAGTACGCAACCCTTCGCGGAGCGCCCGCTCGGTTTCCAGCCGGTTCCGGCACGACGGACAGCCTGCCGCGTGGGCCTGGGCCTGGGTTTGGGTGGATGCTTCCATCAAACCGGCAGCGGCTAATTCCGTAACGACGGTATGAAATTCCTGGCAATTCATACGGGTTCTCTCGTGTTGTACTTGTTGGGGTGGTTCCCTGACTTCTGTCTTTCCAAAAGAACGGCCTGTTCTGTTTGACCGGTTGCCGTAGCCTTGTCCGAAAACAAACCGCAATTTCGAAAAAAGCGGCGGTAGGGAACCATATTTCAAAAAACTAACGTTGGAGCCGAAACGCCGACTGGTCGGCAGCGGCAGGTTTGGCTTGCAGGCGTTTTAATAATTCCTCATGGGCGCGATGCAGGCGGGAGCGGACTGTTCCGACCGGACAGCCAACCACGGCAGCCGTTTCAACGTAGCTCATTTCCTGCAAATCACACATGACGACCACTTCGCGGTAATGGGGAGGCAGGCTCATGACTGCCTGCCGCAAGGTTTCAACCGACTCGCGCCGCAGGTATTCAGCCAGCGGGCCTTCGGCTTGAACCCAGCGTTCGTCTAATGTCCCGGTTTCTGAATCATCTTGCTCCAGGGTGACGAAACTGCGGTCGCGTTCCAGGCGGTGCAGGATTTGGTGGCGGGCAATTCCGTAAAGATAGGCCGCCACCGTTCCTCGTGCGGGGTCAAATTGAGCGCCGTCTCGAATCAACAGCAGAAAAACTTCCTGGGTCACATCCTCCGCCACTGCTTCGGAACCGCTCATGCGGAGGGCAAACCGGTAAATGGACCCTTGTCGTCGCTCATACAGTTCGGAAAAAGCTGCTTCATCGCCATTCAGCATGCGTTGCAGCAGTTCTTCGTCACTGAGTTGCGCCGAAACTGAAATCATGCGGTGAAGTCGCTTTCCAGGGTTCAGGGTTTTAGGGTTCAGGGTTTTAGAGTTCAGGGTTCAGGGTTTCTAAGTCTTGAGAGTCTTGGGAGTCTTGGGAGTCAAGCAGATTCTCAATTCTCAATTCTCAATTCAAAAAAACCGAACCCTAGACCCTATTCAAAGTCAGGCAAGCCGGAGCTGCGGATAAAACGGATGGTGAAATGACCAGCATCATCAAAGGTGCCGACCGCTTTAATCAGGTCGCCTTGCCGGAGCGCATCCAGCCCGACAGGTTCACCGTTGCGATGAATCAACGCCTGCGGAGCCACGGTCACGGTTTGTTCAATTCCGTTTTGCCCGATGATAACCACCGTTCCTTCGACTGGGTTGACGCTGACGACATCACCAAACACCACCCGGCTGTTGGCTGCCATCAGATTGGTTTTGTCCGGCGGAGCATCGCCGCCATGCACGCGTTTGGCAACAAACTGTCCGCTTTCATTCGGGCGGCCCTCAGCAGCAATATGGTCACCGGCTTTGAAGTCAGCCAACGTGGCAGTTTGGCGGTTGCGTTCGATCTTGGTTTCGGCGTCGGTCAACACGGTTTTGGTGCTGCCGTCTTTGACTTTGACTACGAAAGAACCGGCGCTGGTGTCAGCGGAAACAAATTCGCCTGCCGGGCCACGGCCTTTCGGCCCGCCACCCGGTCCGCCATCACGAGGAGCCTTGTCGCCACCAGATACTTTATCGGCAACCAGTTGCCCGGCTGAGTTGCGGGCTCCATCGGCCCGAACAAAGTCGTTGACCACAAAGGAAGCCAGGGTTGCGGCGGCTCGATTTCGATTATAGGTGGTTTGGGCGGTAACCAGAACGGTTTCCTGTTTGCTTTCGGGAGTGGTAATGGTCAGGCTGCTGGTGCCGACGGCAGTTAATTTACCGGCTACGGTTTTGGCCGGGTCCGGCGGTCCCTGCGGGCCAAACGGGCCTTGGGCAAGGACAGGTGCTTGCAAGGCAAGCGTCACAACAGCGGCACAAACCAGGCCGAAAAGAGATTTCCAAAGCGAGATTTTCATGATGCACTCCTTCGAAGTGTTGAAATGAATGTGATGTCTCAGGTTTTTCCGGAGCGACGGCGCTCCGTTTGATTTGCGCGAGTACACCGAAAAAATTTCGCCGGCGAGAGGTCAGTCGGTTGTTGTCGCACTCGTCCCCTAATGGAGCCGAGGCAGGGAAATGGTTCCACTATTTTTCAAAAAACTTCCGGAATGTATTTTTTGAACCACAGAGGCGCACAGGGGCGCACAGAGGAAATTTTCAACCTCGTTGAGAACCTCTGTGCGCCTCTGTGGTTCGAAATCAGGTTGAGGAATGTGCTTCATACCTTTTCACCACCAAGGCCGAGTTTTTCGAGCCAAAAGCAATACAGTTACAAAGGGCGGTGCGAATGATGCCGGAACGTCCCACATTCGGAATGTAATCCAAATCACATTCGGGGTCCGGGTTTTCCAGGTTGGCCGTGGGGGGCAGGAACTGATGCTGCATGGCCAGGAGGGTGGCAGCGAGCCCGGCAGCTCCCGATGCTCCCTGCGGATGGCCAACCAGGGATTTGGTGGAACTGCACGGAATTTGGTGGGCCTGTTCGCCAAAAGCCATGCGGACGGCTGCCGATTCCACTTTGTCATTGATGCGGGTGGCCGTCCCATGCAGGTTGATGTAATCAATGTCGGTTGTTTCCAACCCTGCATCATCCAGGGCAATCTGCATGGCACGGGCGGATTCGATGCCGGTTGGCGCAATCTGGACCCGGTGATAGGCATCACAGGTCGAACCATAGCCAACCACCTCCGCCAGAATCCGGGCCCCACGGCTTTGTGCCCGTTCCAGTTCCTCAAAGAAAAAAAGATATGCGCCTTCACCGAGCACAAACCCGTCACGGTCGGCATTAAAGGGCCGCGAGGCATGTTCCGGGTCGTGGTTCCAGCGGGTGGTAACGGTTCCCATCCGACAAAAGGCTGCCATCAGGCCGTAGGTAATGCAGGCTTCGACCCCGCCCGTCACCATGGCTTCCTGGCGGCCCAGGCGAATGGCATCAAAAGCATATCCCATGGCATCGGTCGAACTGGTGCAGCCGGTTGACACCACATGGCTGGGGCCATAGAGCCGAAACGCCATATTGATTTCGCTCGAAACCATGCCGACCAGCGAGGCCACAATTGAATACGGGCTTACCCTTCGGTGGGCCGTATCGGAGTGCTGCCGGAAGAAGGCTTCATACTGGCGTTCGGCAAACTCGATGCCGCCCGCGCCGGTTCCAACCAACACGCCCCAGGCGCGGCGTTCTTCGTCAGAAATTGTTTCAAAATCAATGCCGGTCATCAATGCTGCTTCCCGAACCGCAGCCAATGTCATGGGAACCGCCCGCTGCACCCGGTCCCGGTCTTTGTGGCCAATGCCCTCCGTGAAGGAAAAGTCTTTGACTTCAGCCGCAACCCGGCAGGGAAGTCCGGCAGGCTGAAAGAGGGTAATCGGCCCGGTCCCGCTTTTCCCGACAGCCACGGATTCCCAAAAAGCCGGGCATCCGATTCCGATGGGGCTGACGACGCCCATTCCGGTGATGACGACCCGACGGAGCTTTTCATTTGCCATTTGCCATTTGCGATCTGCCATTTTTGATTCCCGTTTCCATACTTCACTCTATGCTATGAGGCCGGAAAGCCTATGGTAGATGGCAAATGGCAAATGGCAAATGGCAAATGCCCGAAATGACAAATGGCAAACGGCTGAAAAAATGGTATCTTTGCCCAACCGATGACAGGAAAAATGCGTCCTAGCCTTCATTCACACCATATCTTTTTTGCCGGAGTTCACACCCATGAATCGTTTCAAGAAATTGTCCTTTACTTTGGTTGTCTGCTTTGCTCTGTCCGTCTCACTTACTGCTTCCCATTCCTCTCAGGCTGCCGGAGTTGCCGGTGATGCCAAAAGCGGGGAGTCCCTTTTCAAAGGTTCGTGCAAACAGTGTCACATGGTAACGGAGGACGCCCTGGTGGGACCGGGACTGAAAGGGGTTCTTACCTCCAAGAAAAAACTGGAAAACGGCAAGGCGGCCACCGAAGCCAACGTCCGTTCCGTTATCAAAAAAGGCGGCGGCGGCATGCCCAGCTATGAAAAGAAATTCACCGAAGCCCAGATTGATGATTTGATTGCTTACTTAAAAACCCTCTAAGCCAAACAGGAGCCACTATGAGGCGGTGCAGTTCCGGAATGATGACTGCGTGGCTGACTTTTACACTCGGAGTTGGCCTGACTGATGTCTGGACGACTTGCAATCCGCAGCCACCATTGCCATCACCTATCGTGATGGAACCAGTGTTGCCCTCCAGTGTAATCCCGTCACTGGTTCAGCCCTGTGTTGCCACGCCATCCGTGCCCAAAGAAATCCAGGAAGAAATCAGAAGGGAGGTTATTGAGTGGGATTTTGAGAACTGTGCCACCGGTCACATCATGGCTTATGAGGAGTATCACACCGATTTGATGGATGCAGCCGGAAATGGCGATATTCCCAAAATGAAAGTCTTGATGGCTGCGGGTGCAGATGTGAATGCCTCCCCAAGGTATGGCGAGACGGTTTTGATTTATGCCGTTCAACGCGGCAATCTTGAAGCTGTCAAACTGCTGTTGGAAAATGGTGCGAATATTCATCAGATGGGACATCAGTCAATGGATGCCCTCAACTGGGCAGCAACCGGAAAGAATACTGTCATCACCGAATACCTGCTTTCCAAAGGCGCAAATCCGTTTCATCAGGATAGTGTTGGGCGAACCGCTTTGATGCGAGCAGTACGTTGGGGAAACATTGAACAAATACACTGTTTGATTCGATGGGGAGCCAATGTCAACGCCCGTGACAAAAAGGGGCGGACACCAATCATGTACTCCATGGACGCGAAAGTTCAGCAGCTATTGCTGGACCTCGGAGCAGACCCCAACCTCAAAGATATTCAAGGATACTGCTACCAAACCTATAATGAGGTTTTTCAAAGCTGGAAGAATCGTCCACCTGACCCAATTCAATAATTTGTGTGAGACTGATTGCTTTATATTTACTGAAACCTCAACGCGCCGGTTCAACCGATGAATTCAGCCGGATGGCCGAACCCTGCAAGCTGATGCTGGTTTTGTTTAACGGCGTTTCTGTGGAAAGTCACAAAAACATCTTTCCGACGGTTCTTCCAACTGGCAGAGGATACTGACTCGACTTGTGACAAACACCCGCCACAACTATGATGGGCCTTCCATTTTCTGAGGCACTGCTTCACCCGAAAACCGGACAAGACTGTTGCATTTCCAATCCAGTCCATCTTTTTCACATCTCCACAGTTGAGGATTCCGACCATGTCCCCACAACGCCGTTTATTGACCCTTGATGAACTGAAACATCTTCCAAGCTGGGCGGCTGATATGGCCCGCAAATATTATGCGGGCGAAGCTTCCCATTTTCTGCTGCACCACAACATTTATGATTTGGTGCGGGCGAAAGGGCAGTACGTCGGGCTGCTCAATTTTTTGCAGCAGGAAATTCTGGGCACAAAAAACGTGGTGCTCTATAACCGCAGCGAAGGCATCACCTTTGGTTCGCAGGACGCCGAGCGCCAGTTCGAAGCCCAGGAACGGGTGGCCAACCCGCTTGTCAAACCGGCAAGTCTCCGGGGTTTACGCGACCCGATGCAGGCGCTGAATGCCATTGAACGCTTTTTGTACTATGGTGAACAGGTGGCCATCATCATCAATTTCATGGAAACGCTGATTCCGGCGGGAGATATGGGTTACATGAGCGCCGAGGAGCGCAACCTGCTCGTCATGTTCCAGCGCTGGATTACCAATGCCCGGCTGCTCAATTCGGACAACATCGTCATTTTCATCACTGAAAACGTGACGGATGTCCATCAGCGGATTCGGGAAAACTCCCGCATGGTCAACGTCAAAATTCCGTATCCGGACCATGAGGAACGGTTGCAGTTTGTCCGTTTCTTCAATGTCATGAATCCGGGACTCAAGATGGAAGTGACCGAAGAGCAACTGTCACACATGACTTCGGGACTCAACCGGGTGCATGTTTCCTCGATGATGAAAAGCGCCTCCATCAATCCGGATGGGTTGACCTACGAAATCATCCGCAACAAGAAAAAGGAAATCATCGAAGCGGAATGTGTCGGGTTGGTGGAATTCGTGACACCAAAATATGGTTTGGAAAACGTGGGTGGTATGACCAAACCCAAAGAGTTTCTGAAAAATATTTCGGAAACCATTAAATCGGGTGAAACGGATGAGGCACCGATGGGGATTCTGCTGTCGGGGCCGGTCGGAACCGGAAAAACCTTTCTGGCTGAAGCGTTTGCCAAGGATTGCGGTCTGAACGTCGTTGAGCTCAAAAATTTCCGCGACAAGTGGGTTGGTTCCACCGAATCGAACCTGGAGAAAATCCTGAATCTGATTCAGACACTGGCTCCGATTGTCGTCCTGATTGACGAAGCCGACGCCACCCTGGGAAATCGTGACGGCGGGGGCGACAGCGGAACGGACCAGCGAATTTTCTCGAAAATCGCCAACGCCATGGGCGACACCGAAAACCGGGGCCGGATTTTGTGGATTTTGATGACCTGTCGTCCGGACCTGCTTCCGATTGACTTGAAACGCCAGGGACGTTGCGAAGAACACATCTCGCTCTTCTATCCGGAAACTGAGGAAGACCGGCAGGCAATTGTTGAAGCAATGATTCGCAAAAACAAAATTGCCCACAAGGTCGAAGACTGGAACCCGATTGTCAAAAGCATGCTCAAGCTTTCCGGGGCAGACATTGAGGGAATGCTCATCCGCTGTCGTCGGGTCGCCCGGCAGGCCGGACGCAAGGAAGTCCTGTTTGAAGACGTGGAAAAGGTGGCGCAGGAATTCACCCCGGCCCGTGATGAAGTGGCGGTCGAGTACCAGACACTGGTGGCTGTCCGGGAAGCCACGTCGCGGGATATGCTCCCCGAAGCCTATCGTCATGTCTCACCTGCCGAGGTTTCCCAGCGTATCGAGCAACTGCGCCCGATGGTCCGGTAATTTCAAGGACTGAGGGCGATTCAAAAGTGCTGAGGGCTGAGGACTGAGGACTGAGTGGTGGACTCTCCGCCGTTAAGGTGAATAAGTTTGGTCTTCCCTGACGGTTGGAGTTCTGCCGGGATTTCCCTGACGGTCGGGGTTGCAGTCACTCAGTCCTCAGTCCTAATAAAGTGGCTTGCTTCATCAGCCTGAAATTGCATACTCTCCGGCTTCACTTTGTTTTCTTCACACCTTTTTTCTGGATACCAGCTTTCCAAGGAGCAAATTTCTTATGTCCACTCCAGCCGTGAAACGGATTTTTAACTTTAGTGCCGGGCCAGCCGTGTTGCCCGTGCCGGTTTTGGAACAGATTCGGGACGAAATGCTGTCCCTGCCGGGTGTCGGAATGTCGGTGCTCGAAATCAGCCACCGTTCAAAAACATTTGACGACATCATCCAAACCGCTGAAGCCAAGCTGCGGAGTCTGATGGGGATTCCGGAAAACTATCACGTGCTCTTTTTACAAGGGGGCGCGAGCTTGCAGTTTTCCATGATTCCGATGAACTTCCTGCCCGCTGGCGGTTCCGCCGATTACATTTTGACGGGTGTCTGGGCGGAAAAAGCTTATAAGGAAGCCAAACGTTGCGGCACTATCAACGCGGCTGCCTCGACCAAGGAAGAAAACTTCACTCGGATTCCCAAGCAGGAAGAGTTGAAGCTTGACCCGAACGCAGCCTATGTCCACATGACCTCGAACAACACGATTTACGGGACCCAATGGCATAATCCCACCGAACCCGAAGTTGGAAATGTGCCGCTCGTGTGCGATTCCTCGTCGGATATTCTGAGCCGCCCGGTTGATATTTCCAAATATGCGGTGATTTATGCCGGTGCGCAGAAAAACATCGGGCCGTCAGGTGTGACGCTCGTGATTTTGCGGGATGATATGCTGGCCAAAATTCCGGATGGGATGCACACGATGCTCGACTACCGGACGCATACCAAGGAAAAATCGCTCTACAACACGCCGCCCACGTTTGGGATTTATGTCATCGGTCTGGTGGCCAAGTACCTGGAATCTTTGGGCGGATTGGCTGCGATGGAAAAACACAATCAGGAAAAAGCAGCGGTACTCTATGATGCAATTGATGCGTCTGAGTTCTATCGGGGCACCTGCCAGAAAGAAAGTCGTTCGCTGATGAACATTTGTTTCCGGTTGCCCAATGAAGACCTTGAAAAACAATTGATTAAGGAAGCGACTGCCGCCGGATTTGACGGCCTGAAGGGGCATCGTTCAGTGGGAGGTTTGCGGGCCTCAGTCTACAACGCCTTCCCGAAGGAAGGCGTTGTGGCATTGGTCGAATTCATGAAGGAATTTGAGCGGAAGAACGGGTAATACTTTGAAGAACTGAGGATTGAGGATTGAGGATTGAGCTGTGTAATCGCGTTTCGAGACCCTTCTGAAAATTCCCGAAACTACGTATTTTCACTCGGAAGGCTTAAAACTCAGTCCTCAGTCCTCAGTCCTGGGAATCAGTCTCTCCGGTTATAGTAGCCCTTATCAAAGCCTTCATTGTAGCCCTTGGTAAAGCCTCGCTCGTAATTGCTTTCCCGGTTGCTCCGACGGGACAGCACCCGGTCAGCTTCACTGCGCCCTCGGCCTGAGCGGGACATCCCGGTACCATCACTAAACCCCTGACGGAACCCATCTCGGTAACCGCGTTCAAAATCCCGGCTCTGGTCATTGTTATTGTTGCCTCCGCCCTCACGCAATCCCTTGTCAAATCCCTCTCGGTAACCGCGCACAAAGCCATCTTCATAGGCCCGTTGCAGTTTGTTCCGAAGATTGTTCTGGGGACGTTGGGCCCGCCGCATCATGGAATCCATGTCGCCCCGGTTGCGAGCCTGACGGCCATCACGCTGGCCGATATTGTACCCATCCCGGTAGCCCTGCTCGGTTTTTTCCCGGACCCCACGTGAGATTGCCTCATCAAACCCTTCATTGTACCCGCGTTCGTATCCAGAGGTGTAACCTTCAGCATAGGCCCGTTCGGAGGCCGAAGGATTGCGCCGGAGGTCAAAGGTGCGTGGGTGCGGTTGTTTGAGTTCACGCTCGCCATCACGTTTCCCGTCATTATATCCGTCACGCCGACCTTCCCGATAACCCCGGTCATAGTCATTGTCATACAAATGAGCAAACCGGCTGTCTTCAACGGTTGAGTCAGGGCCATGGAGTTGGTCGGGTGGGTGGAAGGCCGCCTGGACATTGAAGGAAAAGCCAAATCCGGCCAGGAAAAGCAAGCTTAACAACGAGTTCGTAAGGCGTCGCATGATAGGTTCCTCCTGCAAAAAGCAACGGTTGATTTTGGTTTTTTCCGGTTCGCCGTTTCTTCAGATAAAAGCAGCCCGTGCAGGTTTTTACTTCCCAAATCGTTTCTGAAGAAGTGTTCCCGGTTTTTGCGCCCGTGAAATGCAGGACGCCGCTGAATAGTTGCTTATATGTATGAAAAAAAAGAGTTTATCCGAAATCGTGTGTGGGTTGTGCCCCGCTATACGAAACCGTGTAGGCTTCAGTTCGCTGAGACTGCTGAGATGCCTTTGGGAAAAGCAGCATAGTACCAGAAACCGGGCGGATTTCATCCCCGAATTTTGAGGGGGTTCTGCCGCAGGCGGTCCATCTGCCTGCTTGATTACAAATGATTCTGAGGAGGAAATGTGATGCGGAGATATTCCACCAGTTCCACAAAACTTTCCCCAAAAAAATCATGCGGAAACTGGGCCCGGATATCGGGTGAAGTAAAGGCAGCCCCGCCGATCATAATGCGGGTCCCCCATTTTTGAGCTACCGGCCAGCATTCGGAGTAATCCCGCCGAAGCCGCTCCAGATTTGAGACAATCGTGGCCGAAATACACAACAGCTCCGGGCGAAACTGACGAATGGCTTCCGTGAATGAAAAAATCGGGGTGTTGGGGCCGGTGACAATGACTTTCCAGCCTTCGGATTCAAGAGTTTGTGCCAGCCAATGGAGGGGAATTTCATGCCAGTCGCCTTCCGGGCAACCGCAAACGGCAGTCAGCCCATTCCCAGTTTTGCCGGGGACCTGTCCGTGGAGCCGGTTTCCCGCCGCCAATGTAACCTGTGAAGCCAAATGCTCTTCGAAAACGCTCAAATCACCCTTTTGCCATAGATTCCCAACGCGATGCAGAACCGGTTTGACAATCGTTTCCTTAAATTCCAGCGGGGAAAATCCCCGCAGGTACGCACGATGGAAGATTTCCCGGACCTGCGCTTCCTCTCCCTTGATGGCTGCCTCAAAGTAAAGTTGCTGCAATTCCTCCGGATTGCGGCTACTAATGGCTGTTTCCAATTGAAGGGAAAATACAGCGGGAAAGGCTTCTTTGGTATCTGCTTCCGGAATGGTTGCGGAGGTCGGTTCCGGTGGCAGGTGCGGGAAGGACTCCAGCCAGCCGGTGCTGGTAAACCCATTTTGTTGTTGAAAAGCAAGCAATGCTTCAAGTCGGAATTTGCGATGTCCTCCTGGGGTTTTGACACAGGCAAGGTCACCACTGTCAGCCCACCGCTTGATGGTTGACTCGCTCACGTTCCACATGCGCGAGACCTCAGCCGTCGAAAAGATTCGCTCCATAAACGTCTTTCAAAAAATCAGGATGGGCTTGGGGAAATTCAAGTTTGGTTGTTTTGATCGTTTTTTATAACAACCGTTAGGACATTACCAAGAGATCATTGATTCGTCAATATTTCCAATTGATTATGGGTAAAATTGACTATTCGGAAAAAATCATGGTTTTCCGTAAATTATGTATTGACCGATTTGCACGTTTTATGTATAGTGCCGACATCGAGTACATCGGGTGCCGGTGAGAAATGTCACTGTAAGTTGCGTCTGAGACTCGGCGGTCGGCGTACCTCTTTTTTGGTTGTAGGTTTGGAGTTATTACTCCGGGGGGAGACTTCAGCCTGCGAACGCTTGGGGGGCCTTTAGAGGTACGCTCACCGTTTTTTTACAGATTTTGAAGGTAAATGGCGGAGCGGCGCATAAAAGCCTGCGACCGTCCTTTTTGTTTTTGGGCGTAAAAAAACCAAGTCTTCCTTCAATCCTGATTGAATGGGCGATTTGGGCGAATTAAAGGGCTGCAAATCGGTTTGGAAAAGGAGAAATCGCTCACCTGAAGGGAAATCGTCGGCTCAAAGGCGCGGAAAAAGCCGGACAGACCAACCACTTTGGTTGGCGCTTGGCTTGCGACGGCATCAGCCACAATGTAGGATGCGAAATTCCATTCTCAAACCAGGAAATGTGGTGGACCATGCGCGGATTGTTGGAAGAGCGGGGAGTCGAAGCCTTGGTGCAGCGCGCCGAAACGTTGGCCCGATTCATTGACCATGAAATCGAAAAAGATATGGCGGAGGTGCGACAACCGCTCCTGCGCGAAGCAGTCACATACTTGTTTACCGGCGGCGGCAAGCGGTTGCGTCCGTTTCTGGTTTTAACCTGCGCCGAGGCTATGGGGGCCGAGACGGAAATGGCAACCGCTCCGGCCTTGGCGGTTGAATATTTGCACAACCTGTCACTCATCCATGACGATATGATGGACCTCAGCGACACCCGCCATGGTCGCCCGGCCCTGCATAAAAAATTTGGTGAAAAAACCGCTTTGCTGGTGGGAGATTTGTTGTATGCCAAAGCGGTTGAACAGACATCGCGGGTTCCCCGGCACGCCATAAGGATGGTGGATACACTCGCCAAAGCTGCGAAAGCCATGTGTTTCGGACAATTTGAAGACATGAGTTTCGAAACTCGGCTGGACCTGGAAGTGGACGATTACCTGAGCATGGCCGTGAAAAAGACCTCGGCACTTTATCGGGCCAGTTGTATTTGTGGAATGTTAGCTGGCGATGCCACTGAAGCCCAGCTTCAAGCCATGGCTGATTTTGGAGAGATGATTGGTACCGCCTTTCAGATTTGGGACGATGTGCTTGATTTGCAGGCTGACCCGTTGCGGTTGGGTAAACCGCTCGGACTTGATATTCGGGACGGCAAGAAAACCTTGATTGTCATTCATTTTCTCAAATGTGCGGCTCCCGCAGAGCGCGAACAGTTTTTGAAACTGCTTGGAAATAAAGAGATTACTGGGGAACCGCACGAAGCCGTTCAGTTGCTGGAAGCGACTGGCTCAATTTCCTACGCTCGAAATATTGCGTTAAAGTTTTTGGAAGAAGCAAAAACCCGGCTCCATGTTCTGCCGGATTCACCCTCCCGTGATTTGCTGTACCAGTATTCCGATTTTCTGATCCAACGTTCTTACTAATTGAGAATTGAGAATTGATGGGTGAAAGAGCAGACTGGTGCCAACACTCGGTATCTATCAGTTCCAATTCTCAACTCTCAACTCTCAACTCTCAATTCTCAATTCCTATGGGTCGTGATTTTATTGACCGCCGACAATCCAACTGGCAGCGTCTGGAGGAAATGCTTTCTCTTGCAGTACGCGGACAACTGCGGATTTTGCATCGGGAACAGGTGCGCGAATTCGGACGCCTGTATCAGCGGACGGCGGCAGACTTTGCCATTGCCCGGCAGGAGATTCGGGATACCCGTCTGGTCAACTACCTGAATAATCTGGTGGGCCGCTCCCACGGAGCGATTTACCGTTCCAAATCGAGTGGTTTCAAAGGTTTTTGGGAATTTTACCGTTATTCAGGGCCAGCTCTTTTTCGGGAAACCTGGCGATACACCTTTGCAGCTTTTGCAATTTTCATGATTCTCAGCCTCTTTAGTGGTTTTTGGGTGTATCAGGACGATAATTTCGTCAATCAGTTTGCCCCCGGCATGCTTGATTTGGTCAAAAACAAGAAAAACTGGACCGACAGGATCAATACCGACAACCCAACCATGTCATCCATGATTGTCACCAACAATGCACGGGTGGCAGTTTATTCGTTTGCGACCGGAATTTTCGCCGGACTGGGGGCCTTGTTTTTTATGGCGCTCAATGGATTGCACATCGGCGGTATCACGGCACTCTGCATCAAATACAAGTTTTGGCCGATTTTAATTTTTATGTGCGGGCATGGGGTGTTTGAATTGACTGCCATTTTTATTGCCGGAGGGGCAGGGTTGCTGATGGGCGGGGCCATGGTCGTACCAGGGAACCTGACTCGTGGCGAAGCCCTGATTGAGCGCGGTATCAAGGCAGTGAAGCTGATGTTGATTTGCCTGCCGATGCTGCTCTTTGCCGGAATTATCGAAGGATTCGTTTCGCCGGCGCACATTGCACCGGTTTACAAATATGCGGTTTCCACTGCAACCGCACTGATACTGATCTTTTACTTTTCAACTCCGGATCGGCGGGAAAAGCCGACGGTCTGAAAATCTCTTGAAACGGGAACGATTCATGGAAGAACTGAACCTGCACGCCACCGGCGAATTGCTCAAATCCATTATGGAGTATGAACTGGCCGGTGTGGTCCGTTACACCCATTATGCCCTGATGGTAACCGGCCCCAACCGGATTCCCATCGTTCAATTTCTCAAAGCCCAGGCCACCGAATCTTTGCTGCATGCCCAAACTGCCGGGGAAATTCTGACCGGACTTGAAGGACATCCCAGCTTGCGGATTGCTCCGATTGAAGAAAGCCATCAGCATTCAGTCAAAGCCATTCTGACCGAAAGCTTGGCGCATGAACGCAAAGCCCTGGACCTCTACAAAGCACTCCTGGATGAAGTGAAAGACCGGAGCGTGTATCTGGAAGAATTTGCCCGTACCATGATCGGCCAGGAGGAAATGCATGTCCTCGAACTGAAGAAAATGCTGCGGGACTTTGCGGGATAGCAAATCAAGGACTGAGGACTGAGGACTGAGAAATTTTTTCTTTGCCGGATTACTTCTGATTTCCACAGGATGAGATATGATCAATCAGAAACCTCAGCCCTCAGTCCTCAGCCCTCAGTCCTTGAAAAAAGGTGGAGCCGGTGAAACGCCACAATCACCAAGGCATGGGTGATGTGCCCCTGCTGAATGAGGTTCGGAATTTCAGTCAGTGGCACCAGCTTCATGGCAATATCCTCCGTCCCGTCAAAATGTGGTTCCCGCACCTGCCGCACATTCCTGGCTAAAAGTGAATAACAGACATTGTTTTGGATAGCCGGATTCGGATGGTTGACACCGAGTAAAACCATTTCTTCGGCTTCGTAGCCGGTTTCCTCAAGCAGTTCACGGGCCGCCGCCGTTTCCGGTGAAGGGTCGCCGGGGTCAATCATGCCGCCCGGAATTTCAAGCGTGATGGCCTCCGTCCCATGCCGAAACTGTTCAATCAGCAGAACCTGTCCGTCAGGTGTGACAGGAATGACATTGACCCAGTTGGTGGGCTGAATCACATAAAACGTGTGGGCTTTTTCATCCGGTTCATCCGGTGCGCAGGACCGCTGTTTGTGAACGGAAAAGACTTTGCAGTCGGCGATTTGCTCGGAAGAAAGTTTTCGCCAGGGTTTTACCGATTTGCTCATAAGTGGTGACAAGAAAAGGTTTGCGTGGGTGGTACGGCAGGCGAACACCAAACCCTGCCTTGGGCGGGGGCAAAGCAGACAGTTCAATCAGTTGTGAAAGCGGCATGTGCAGCCGTCAGGCATTGGCTGTGCGAACCTCGGAAAGTTCGGCTTTTTCAGCTTTGCCAGGAACGGAATTGGGTAAAATTTGTTTTAAGGCTAACGAGACTTCGACGTGCATCAGAACGTCATAGCCGTCTGCTCTGATGGATTGAAGCGCCTGGGCGACACGGGGGGATTCCGCAATCACATCATTGAGCAGTTTTCCCAGATGACGTGTTGTGATTTGCAGCATTTGATCGTTATTCTGGCTCATGTAGGCCCCTTGTCCGATTGGGATGGATTGGGAAATTCGGAAGGCATCGCACATCGTAAGAATGCCCTGTGGAAATGTCAAACAAAATAGACTGAGCCTTTTGCTCCGGTGGCCATACGGGTTCCTGACCGGATTGGGAAGTGTCTGGGCGCTTTGGTTTTGTGTCGTCAGTGCCGGGCGGGCGGGGACTTCCGGCCAGGCTTATGGCAATGATTTCACGGTTTTCTATGTGGCAGCCCGCAGTTGGTGGCAAACGGGTGACCCCTATCACCATGCCTTGGCTGAAACCTGGCCCTATTTATATCCGCCATTGTTTGCCCAACTGCTCACTCCGTTGACCTTTCTTTCATTGCCACAGGCAGCTTTCCTGTGGGCGGCGGGAAATGTGGCATGTACGATTCTGTTGTTTGAGTTTTGCCGCCGCTGTTTGTTTTCGGATTGGTCGGCTGTGAGGCTGGAATTGTGTGGCGCAGTGCTGTGGTGTCTGTGTCTGCAACGGCTGGTAACGGGAAATATTTCCCTGGGACAGGTCAACTTGTGGGTGACGTTTCTGGTTACGGCGGCTGCCATGTGGGAACCTCTTTCCCACAGGACCAAATGGGCTGGGTTGGCTTTGGCTTTGGCCATTTCCATCAAGCTGACACCGGCGGTTTTTCTGTTTTATTTTTTTGCAAAACGGGCTTGGCGCATGGTCGGCTGGACGGTCCTCTGGGGGCTGGTCCTCAATCTTGTCTCACTGGCGGCCTTGGGTGTGCGGCGGTTTGAACTCCTGGAAGAGTGGTTTTCAACGGTGGTGGTGCATGGTTGGAAATTTAACTGGGCGACCGCCAGCAATCAGTCGTTGCGAGGAGC
Organism: Blastocatellia bacterium; assembly: GCA_019695185.1. Classification (GTDB taxonomy): domain Bacteria; phylum Acidobacteriota; class Blastocatellia; order Chloracidobacteriales; family Chloracidobacteriaceae; genus JAIBAN01. The sequence goes on from JAIBAN010000001.1 coordinate 272,240, forward strand.
TTGTGAGCGGTGGCTGGCTCATGGGGTCACCGACCTGCCCGGATTTCCGGATGTGACCGTGATTTCATTGCCAGCCCAGGCCTTATGGGTTTGGCGTGGTTTGGTGGCGTGCCTGATGGGCGGAATGATGTTCCTGGCCTGGAAAGAAGGGAGGGACCCTGCCCCCAGCCGGTTTCCTGGTCGGGCCTTTGCGGCAGCAGCCTGTACTTGTGTGCTCGTTTCGCAGTTGAGTTGGGAAATTCATTTTGTCATGCTGGCATTTCCGGTGGCCTGGGTGGTTCGTGATATGCTGAACCGGAAGCCGGCCCGGCAGACCGCCTTTGCTTTTGCCCTGCTGCTGCTGACCGCCCTCGTTCTGGGAACCGGAAAGTATCTGTTTTCCCAAACGATACAGGCAGCTTTGGCGGCTTATTCCCTGGTGACTGTGATTACCCTGGGATACTTTTTTTATTTTTTCTTCCTGAAGGACAGCCCACATTATGAGTGAAGCAACAAGCAGAATATTTACTGTTGGGGAACATGCGAGCGTTTCCAAAACCATTACTGAAGCTGATGTGGTTTTGTTTGCCGGGGTGACGGGTGATTTTAACCCAGTCCACCTGGATGCCGAATTTGCCAAAGGGACCCGCTTTGGGGCCCGGATTGCTCATGGCATGTTGAGCGCAGGACTGATTTCAGCCGTGTTGGGAATGAAACTCCCTGGTCCCGGAGCGATTTACCTGGGACAGGAAATCAAATTTCTGAAGCCGGTTTTCATTGGCGACACCATCACTGCTCAGGTCGAAGTGCTTGAATTTGACGCAGAAAAGCGCCGCCTGACCGCCAAGACCGAATGCCGCAACCAGCGGAACGAAGTGGTTTTGACCGGAACGGCAAAGTTGTTGGTTTAAGGTTCAGGGTTCAGGGTTTTCGAATCCCGGAAAAAGAGAAGCTCTGAAGAGGAAATTGATTGTCAATTGCCCACTCAGTATAACTCTGAACCCTGAACCCTACCCGCCAGACTCTGTCTTTTTCCGCCGCTCTTTCGCCTGTTTTTTCCGATTTCCCGACTTGGGAGGCTCCGGCTTGTAATCACCAATGATGCTTTTGGCAGGGCAGACTGAAACAATCGGGCATTTCTTACATCCAACGGCCATGGCGACCAGACACAACGTCATAAGGCAGGCTCCTTTGCTGTGATTTTGCCTTGCCATGAAACCACAAAATCAACAGGAGTCCAGTCTTTTGACTGTTTCAGGCTAAACCTCATGGGCTCTTGGCAACCCTCACAAATAAAAATCAGACTCAGCCCTCAACCTCGTTTCTCAGGCCAGTTTTTCCAACCGTACCGGAACATGCTTGTGGTAGGGCGTTCCGGCAATTGGGTCCATCTCTGCTGTTGAGGTCAATTCATTGATACGCGGACCGTTCCGTAACCGTCCGGCTCCGTTGGCGGGATGTTCCAGGCCATATCCGTGCGGAAGCATGACCACGCCCCGGCACATGGAATCCGCCAGTTCCACCTGCACTGTCACCGTACTTCGCTTGGAAGTGCAGGTAACTTTGTCTCCGCTGACAAGTCCTAACGTAGCCGCATCTTCCGGGTGAATCCGCAATGCGCCTTCACGGTCGTTTTTACGCCAGTCAGGGTCACGGAAAATAGTATTGGCATTGTAGGAACGCCGTTCCCCTGCCACCAAAACAAACGGAAATCCATTGGTTTCAACCGGTTCTTTGGGGTCGAGCTGATTGAATGCTTCCACCATTTCAGGAATTTCAAGGTGGATGCGTCCGTCTTTGTGGCGGATAAAATCCCACGTATCTTCATATTCATTGACGCTGATGAGCGTGCCGGAATGGGATGAAAGAATGGCTGCAAAGAGCGATTCGCCCAACATTGGACCATCGCCCTGATGCCCGGCTCGGCGCACGGCTTCTGGATATTTGGCCGCAAACTGATGTGCCGAAGCCCACAAAAATGCAGCACTGGCGGCTCCGTCCGGGAGCGTTGGACCCAATGTCTCGTACAAAATCACCGGTGCCAGATCGAGCAGTTCAGGATGGGTGGCCAGCAGTTTCTGAAACATCATGGCAAAGGGCAAACGGCCCTTTTGAGCAGCGGCTTTCAGGTCGGGAAAGTCCGGCAACGCACCCATCGCATGAATCAGACGGGTATAGATTTCCGCCTCCGGCAACGTGCCCGGCAATGGGTCAAAGAGCGGTTTGCGCAGGTGAAAAGCGTTTTTCGGGAATTCAAGATTGAAAAAGGTTGCTTCCCACTTCTCAAACTGTGAAGCGGCAGGCAACACATAATGGGCTTCGCGGGCGGTTTCCGTCAGTGCGACATCAATCACCACCAGCAGGTCGAGCTTGGCAAAGGCTGCGCGATAGGCGTTTGTGTCAGCGGCAGAAACCACCGGATTGGCACTGTCCACCACCAGTCCGCGAATACGCTGCGGGTGGTCGGTGTCAATTTCGAGCGGTAAAATGTTGGGTGGCAACAGGTTGGTAATGAAGGGGAACCCTGTCACCGCCGAGCGCATCTGCTTTTCGCCTTCCTCCGAATGTCCAATCAGCGGTACCAGATAGGTATGAAACGTATTGCCGCCAGGTTTGCCGAAATTTCCGGTCAGCAAAAAGAGCAAGGACCGCAACCAGGCATTGAGGGTGCTGTTGAGGGTCTGTTCAATGCCAAGGTCTGTTCGCACGGCACAGCTTTTGGCCTGGGCCATCAGGCGGGCGGCTTCTTCCACGGCTGCGAGGGAAATCCCGGCCCGTTTGGCAAACGCCTCAATGGGAATTTTTTCCAACATGGTGCGAACCGTTTCAAATCCGGTGGTGCGGGCTGCCAAAAATTCATGGTCAACCCAGTCTTCGCGCACCATCACAGCCAGAATTGCCCCCAGCAGAAACGCATCCGTCCCAGGCCGCACCTGCAAATAGAGGTCCGCCAGGGCAGCGGTTTCCGTCCGGCGCGGGTCAATCACAATCATTTTCCGGTTGGGGTCTTTTTGAATTTCGATGAGGGTGGTGCGGGCATTGCGGATGCCGTGTGACTGCCATGGATTGGTACCAATGAAAACTACCACTTCAGCCTGTTCCACGTCTTCGGTTGGATGGCAGTTTTGCCGTCCATACAGCCGTCCATCCACCCAAAAGCCGCCGGTTTTTTCCTGCGCCAGCGCCGAATAGTAATTCGCCGTTCCCATTGCGGTTCGGAACGCCTTGCCGTAAGGCCCGCCCAGGTGATTTCCCTGTCCGCCTCCGCCGTAGTACGCCAGGCTCTGCCCGCCATGGTTTTCACGCAACGCAACCAGTTTGGCGGCGATTTCGGCAATCGCTGTCTCCCAGGAAATTTCCTCAAACGTACCGTCCGGACGCCGCCGGAGTGGTGAGGTCAGTCGGTCGCTGTGATTTTGATAAAAATTGAGCCGCTGGGCTTTTTGGCAAAAGTACCCGGTTGAAACCGGATGGGCTTTGTCGCCCCGGATTTTCACCAGTTCACGGTCACGGGTTTCGACTTCGATGCCGCAATTGCGGCTGCACAAAATACAGGCGGTCGGTTGCCAGACGGCGGTTTCAGGACGGCTCATAACACTCCTTTAATAGGGTCTAGGGTCGAGGGTCTAGGGTCTGGGAGGTTGCAATACAGGTGCGAAGTGCAGAATTGCGGACAGCTTCCAGCACTTCGTTGGAAAAACCAAGGTCGTCAAGCGCCCGCGCCAGCATCAGCCCGCCAATAAGTTGCGCCAGCACACCCATCGCCCGTTCGCGGGCAGGTGGGTTGCCCTCCGGCATCTGCGCTTCGATTTGACCGAGGAATTCCTTGACGACGTGTTCATAGAGGCGCTTGGCCTCGGCACTGCTGCGGGTAACATCGGGCGTCAGGGCGGGCATGGGGCAGCCCTCAGTGACCAAATCGCGGTGGACTTCGCTCAGGTAGCCAAAAATCAGGGATTGCAGCCAGTCCAGCCCGGTCTGTTTTTTCATGCGGTCAGCCAGTCTGGTTCCACTCTGCTTGAAGGTGGCCCCCAAGGCTTCGACAAAGAGTGCTTCCTTCGACGGGAAATGGGCGTAAAAACCGCCTGCTGTCAAACCAACCTCGGCCATGACGGCATCCACGCCAACCCCGTTATAGCCCCGTTCCCGAAAGAGCCTTCCGGCAGCTTCCAGAATTTTCCGGCGGGTTTCCTGTTTATGTTCGGATGAATAGCGCATGAGCGTTTTTATATTACGTTCGTAATATAAAAACAAGAAAAAAATCTCTTTCTCAAAATATCCGATTCACAAAACCGGAACTGCAAGTTGGAACCTTGTAACGTTTTTGATTTTCTGACACCTGTTATTAAGTAAGGCTTGGCGTTCATATTTCACCAATCCACTCAAAAGGTCCTTTTGAGGGAACTTCCTTACCGTTACTTTTCTGCAACCAGGAGATTTCGATTTTGTGAAAGCCCAATTCATTCATCGCGGTTTCGTTTTCTTGTCTTGCTTTCTCATGCTGTGGGGAACGTCAGCTTTGTTGTATCAGCGGGCAAATGCGGCTCAGTCGCTGAAAGTCGTTCCCCATCAAAGTTCCTGTCCAACCGGCATTCTCAACAATTTGGCCCAAGCTGGAACTCCCGGTGCGAATGGCAGTTTTCTCTTTCCCCTGGCTCTCAATGGACTTGGTTCAAACGAGACATCGGATATTCTGGCTGGAGACTTCAATGGTGATGGGAACCAGGACGTTTTGATTGGTTCCCTCCGAAGCGACGAGGTGGCGCTTTTCCTGGGCCGAGGAAATGGAGGGTTTACGCGCGCCCCACTTGGCATTCTGTTTTTTGGAACTCAAGTCAATTACAGCGACTCAATCGCCTTTGTCCAAGGAACTGCCGTGACCGCCTCAGCCGGAACGGTGGTTTCAATGGCAACCGTACATGAGTTCAGGTCAGTAATTAACTACAGTCGGGTGGCGATTGCTATTGATTATGCAGCCAATGCAGGAAGTTTGACTCCTCCTCCAGATGGGGATGCAGTTCTTTACCTCGACATCAATGCAAATGGCTATGCCATCAATAACACTGCTTTCTATCCTGGCTCCGGTGGTACAAGCATCTATATCAGTGATCCAGTGGCTGTAGCGGTTGGAAAACTCAATACAAATGGAACCCCGGTCGTAGCTGTTTCCTGTTCCGGCGTAAGCAACAATGGGGGGGGCAGCGGTGGATTTCTTGCGATTGACGTTCAAGTGAACACCACTATCGATCAACGAATTGGAGGAGGTATCAATGCCTCTTCGGTTGTCGTACCAGAGGATAACACTCGCCAATCCGGCAGTCTGTTCGACTGTCGTTCCTATGGCAACGCTCCCGGACCAAGTCAGGTAAACAGCAACACTTACAACTTGGGAACTGCCCAGGGAAATCGCCGGTTGTTCTCTATCCCGCCCCGAACCACTTATCCAGCAGGAATTGCACCGCGTGCGATTGCCTTTGGGAACTCTGCACATCGATCTGACGGGGTGGGCGATTTGTTTTTTGTCGCCCAGGATTGGGGCTCGGCGGGTGGCAGTTCTTCAATCGCCGTTCCCGCACCAACCAAAACCACTCCTGAAAACGCTATATTCTGTTTGGTCAGCAACAATCATCCCACCACGCCCAGGTTGCTTCGCAATGCCCGTAGCCGAACCGAACCGTATGATTTCGGCACGTCCAGTCCAAGCTCCCAAGGGCAGCAGGATGGATTTATTCTCAGAACTTCCGGAATTCCAGCCGGGGTCGCACTGGGAGATTTCAATCAGGACACTCAACTGGATGTCGCCTGCGCCACCAACTCAGGTTTGGTCAGTATCAGCCTTTCAGGGCAGATTTCTTCGTTTCAGGACAGTTCCGGGCAGTCGTCAGGGCCACAAATTTCCGGATATCCGGACAATTTGACTTCTTTCACACAGGTTGGCGGCACCCCCAACACAGTCTATGTCCAGGATTTGAATAACGACCAAAGGCTGGATATTTGTGGAACCAACAATTTGACCGAAGGTGGCTTTGCACTGCTTTCCGGTATCACCCCTGGCCTGTTTCAACCCGGACAATTGACCGGTGCCGTCACACCCGAAGACCAGCTTGGTGCCACCCGCGCTCTGGCGGTGACACCCGTTCCCCTCACTGGAATACCAGGAAATCAACCTGAGGGAAGAATGGTCAATTTTAACGGCGGGCCGGCGGATATTGTGTTTTCCCGCACAGCTTTGGACAGCAATGTTGCGGTTCGTTATGACGGCACTCCAAGCCCCAATCAAGGAATCGCCTATGGCTTGATATATAACTTGAGACAGCCGAATCCAATTATCATTTCCGCTGGCAGCAGTGTGATCTTGCCTTTGGCTACGGCTTGTAGCCCTGACATTATTGGGCCCAACCCGACTATTGGCGCTTTCTTTTCGAACAACCTGCTTGTCAACAATTTCACAGTCAGTAATCAGACCGTGTTTGGCAGGGTAAATGCCCCTTGTGCTGCCGGGATAGGCACTTTTCGAGGAACCTTCTACATCTATAGCAATAACCCGCCTATGCTGGCCTCAACCGCTCTGGAAATTCAGATTGTGGCCAACAACGGACCGACATTAGGAAGCTATCCTGAAACCTCCACCACAGCGGGAACCCTGGTAACGGTGTCTCCGACGGCTCCTCCAGGTGATGGCGGAACAGTGGCATCGGTGACGGCGACAGCCTCTCCAGGGTTTGCAGGCAACCTTTCCATTCATCCGTTGACCGGGGCTGTCTCTGTAAATACTCCGAACCAAGGCACTTTTACCATTACGGTGACAGCCACCAACAACTGCGGCAGGGCAACTGTCCGGACCTTTACCCTAAATGTTCTATCTTACGGAAAATCACCGGTTGTGACTTCCGTCTCCCCAAATGTGGGGCCGCAGGGAACCAGCGTAACCCTCACCGGTTTCAACCTCAACACCGTCCAAGCGGTCACTTTTAATGGAACAGCAGCATCGTTTACGATTGACTCACCAACCCAAATCACCACCGTGGTGCCGCGTGCCACGACTGGACCGATTTCGGTTTCTGGACCGACCGGAACCAGCGTTGGCCCCGTTTTTACGGTGATTCGAACCAAATAGCACCAGCACACCACTTGCTTTCCTGGCTTAAGAAAACCCGGAGCCTCATCTTTGGACGAGGCTCCGGGTTTTTGGTTAAAACCGAAAAGTTATTCCTGCTCCGACGCGGCCATTATGAATTGTCCCATTATCAAAACGAATGGGAACATAATCCGCCTGAAGCGCCCGCACCGACACCTTGTCGTTGATCTTGATGTCAATTCCGCCGCCAATTGCCATGGCAAAACCATTTCTGCCGAACTCATCCTCAATATTGATATGCCCGCCGCCCAAAAGCACATGGGCAAAGGCCGAAACCCGCTTATTTCGGTCGGTGGTAACTTGTGGGCCAAACAAATAGGTGACCGTGTTGGCTCCGGTGGTGAAGTTGGCTCCAATCTCGGCCGTCAGACCGACATGATTGTTCAGGTAACGGGTGTAGGAAGCATTAAACCCATTGAAATTTGTGTTTAATTCGTTGCCTCTGAGGTAGGTATAGCCAGTGACAACTTCATTTGCAGGCGGTTTTTGGGCCATTGCAGGAAGACAGGTGGCGCACACCAATCCAGTCATGAGCAGCAGTTTTTTGAACATACGGGTTTCTTTCTCCAATTCTTGTTAGGGTGTTTAACTGAGATTCACATTTTTTGTTGGTGCCGGGATGTGAATGACCTGCTACGACATCCGAATCTGTGCCCTGGTTGCCTGACATCCCAAATCCCCAAATCCGTTTGACACCATGCGCCGAACTCCTGTAGCGTGGCCGGTTGCGAAACAACCTCTGTTTTTCCGCAACCTATTCCAGAAAGGCTTCCTCATTCCATCCCAAACACATATTCCGCGTGAGGAATCCGAACGTCACTTTTGGAGGCAATCTCTTGAGCAGTCACGGTAATTTTTTGTTTTCTTCAGAGTCGGTCACTGAAGGCCATCCCGATAAAATGGCGGATCAGATTTCCGACGCGATTTTGGATGAAGTGCTTCGTCAGGACCCCACCGGTCGCGTTGCATGCGAATCCCTTTTGGCCACCGGCCTGGTTCTCATCGCCGGTGAAATCACCACCACGGCCTATGTGGATTTTCCGAGCGTCGCCCGTAATGTGGTGAAAAAAATCGGCTACACGGATGCGTCCTATGGTTTCGATTTTCACACTTGCGCCGTCGTTTCAACCATCAATTCCCAGTCACCCGACATTGCAATGGGCGTGGACACCGGCGGAGCCGGCGACCAGGGGTTGATGTTTGGCTATGCCTGCAATGAAACACCGGAACTGATGCCGCTGCCGATTCAATTGGCCCATCAACTGACCCGCCAGCTCTCGCAGGTCCGCCGCGAAGGCGTGCTTGATTACCTGCGTCCGGACGGCAAGTCCCAGGTTTCCATCGAATACCGCAACGGTCGGCCCCACCGGGTTGAAGCCGTCGTCATTTCGACCCAGCACAGCAACGATGTCAAAACCGAAGACCTCCGCCGCGATATCATGGAACATGTCATCAAGCCGGTGGTTTCGCCGGAATGGCTCGACAAGGACACCAAATATCACATCAACCCGACGGGTCGGTTTGTGGTCGGTGGGCCGCAGGGCGATACCGGTCTGACAGGCCGCAAAATCATTGTGGACAGCTACGGCGGCTATGCTCCGCACGGCGGCGGCGCATTTTCGGGCAAGGACCCGACCAAGGTGGACCGCTCGGCGACCTACATGGCGCGCTACGTGGCGAAAAACATCGTGGCGGCTGGTTTGGCAGATAAATGCCAGGTGCAATTGGCCTATGCCATCGGCGTGGCCGAACCGGTTTCGGTCTATGTCGAAACCTTTGGCACCAGCAAAATCAACGAAGAAAAACTGTCCGACCTGGTTCGCGCCCATTTCCGTCTGACCCCGCGCGGCATCATCGAATCGCTCAATTTGCAACGCCCGATTTACCTGCCGACCGCGACATTTGGTCACTTTGGCCGTAACGAAGAGGGCTTCTCGTGGGAAGTCACCGACAAGGCTGCCGAATTGCGCAAAGACGCAGGACTGTAATCTTTAGGACTGAGGACTGAGGACTGAGGACTGAGTTTTTAAATTGGATGGAAGCAAGACAAACCTGGATATTTTCCCTGGTGAGTTTTACGAAATCTACTTAAAACTCAGTCCTCAGTCCTCAGTCCTCAGTCCTCAGTTTTTAAGGAGAGATATGAACAGCACCGTACAAGCAAAAAATCATGACGTAACGGACCTGGGCCTGGCACCTCAGGGGTTAAAGCGGATTGAATGGGCCGAACGCGAAATGCCGGTCCTCCGCCTCATCCGGGAGCGGTTCGCCAAAGAACGTCCGCTCGAAGGCGTCCGGTTGGCCGCCTGCTGCCACGTGACAACGGAAACCGCCAACCTGGCGCGCGCCCTGCAAGCAGGCGGTGCCGATGCGGTTCTGATTGCCTCAAACCCGCTTTCGACGCAGGATGACGTGGCGGCTTCGCTCGTCGCCGATTTTGGAATCCCGGTTTTCGCCCGCAAAGGTGAATCCATCGAAACCTATGTCCGTCACGTTCACATGGCGCTGGACCACAATCCGCACATGGTGATTGACGACGGCGGCGACGTGGTTTCGACGATTCTCAAAGAACGCCGGGAACTGCTCAGCAACATCATCGGCAGCACCGAAGAAACCACGACCGGAATTCAACGTCTGAGAGCCATGCAGACCAGCGGTGTGCTGCCTTTCCCGGTGATTGCGGTCAATGATGCGCAAACCAAGCACATGTTTGACAACCGCTATGGCACGGGCCAGTCAACGCTTGACGGTGTGGTGCGGGCAACCAACATTCTGCTCGCCGGACGCAATCTGGTGGTGCTCGGTTATGGCTGGTGCGGTAAAGGCGTGGCCATGCGCGGACGCGGCATGGGGGCGAACGTCATCGTTTGCGAAGTGGATCCGATTAAAGCCATCGAAGCCGTGATGGACGGCTTCCGCGTGATGCCGATTGCCGCTGCGGCTGAAATCGGCGACATCTTCATCACCGTCACGGGCAATCGCCACGTGATTGACACGGGGCATTTCGCCAAAATGAAAGACGGCGCGATTGTGTGCAATTCCGGTCACTTTGACCTGGAACTGAACCTTGTGGCCCTCAAAGACATGTCGAGCGATGTGCGCATCGTGCGTCCGTTTGTTGAGGAATATCAGCTCAAAGACCGCAACAGCCGCGTGATTGTGCTCGGCGAAGGCCGGCTGATTAACCTTGCCGCCGCTGAAGGTCACCCGGCCAGCGTGATGGATATGAGCTTTGCCAACCAGGCGCTTTCGGCTGAATACCTTAAGAAAAACGAAGGCAAGCTGGACAAGAAGCTTTATACCCTGCCGGCTGAAGTGGACCAGGAAATCGCTTCACTCAAACTTGAAGCGATGGGCGTCAAAATTGACGCTCTCACGCCGGAAATGGTCGAGTACATCAATAGCTGGGAAACCGGCACCTAATCATTTGCGATTTGCGATTTGCCATTTGGCAGCAGAAATCGCTAGAAATGAAAGTCACACGGATATTTGTTCGTGTGACTTTTGTTTTTGACTAAAAAAAGTTCCCATCTCCATTTTTGCCAAAAGCCAGACAGCGAATAACCGCTGTTTTCCTTGGCAAATGGCAAATGGTAAATGGCAAATGCAATGATTCAACTCCGCAGCATTTCCCTCAAAACCGCCATCCGCACAGCGGGGCAGTACCCCTTTACCCTGCCGCTCATTCAACAATTCCAACCCCTTGAATTTACTGCTCCGGTGACGTTTTTGGTGGGTGAAAACGGTTCCGGCAAATCAACCCTGCTGGAAGCCCTGGCCGCCGCCGTCAATCTGCCGGTCATTGGTGGCGACGACATCCGCCGCGACCCCAGCCTGGAACCGGCCCGGAACCTGGCCAAACACCTCAAACTGGTCTGGGGCAAACGCACCCATCGCGGTTTTTTTCTGCGGGCTGAGGATTTTTTCAATTTTTCCAAACGGATGAAAGAAACCTCTGACGAACTGGAGGACATGGCCAAGGATTTCGAGCAGGAATTGAGCGGCTATGCCCTGCGTCTGGCCCAGGGCGTGGTGCGTGGGCAGCGGCACGGTTTGGTGGAAAAATACGGTGAAGACCTGAATGCCAACTCCCACGGCGAAAGTTTCCTCAAACTGTTTCAGGCTCGGTTTGTGCCGGATGGATTCTACATTCTGGACGAACCCGAAGCACCCCTTTCACCCCAGCGGCAGATTGCCTTCCTGATGACGCTCAAGGATATGGTGGGGCAGGGCTCCCAGTTTATCATTGCCACGCATTCGCCCATCATCATGGCGTTTCCAGGGGCGAAAATCCTGAGCCTCGACAGTTTGCCCATCCAGGAAGTGGCCTATGACGACCTGGAGCATGTCCGCCTGACCCGTGACTTCCTCAATCAGCCCGAACGGTTTTTACGACATCTTTAGCAAAATTCCGTCTCCGCACATAGTTCCCACCACAATATCGCCTCCAGCCAGAAAGCCCGCACAGCGGGAACCTTTCTGTGCTGCCAAAGGCAATCGCAGACAGCTTTGGTCGGCCAGATTCCAAAGTTCAAAAGCTTTGGTTTCGTCCGCCGCCAACAGGTGTTGTTCATTGGGTGACAGGTCGTAAAGCACCCGCCCCGGCTTGCGGTCGTTTTTTTTCTCGCCAAAGACCGTTTCTCCGGTGGCAACATCCAAAACCCTGGCATTGGTCAGCAGGCGGGTTGGCCCGACCCGCAATCCTTCCTCAAACCCCAGTGGGAGTGAGCGCAGGCATTTTTTCAGGGCTTCACGGTTGCCGCCATCAAAAGGCGAGGCCCACGGCGCTCCGGGTGCAGGCAGCACATGCGCCCGGCCAAAAGGGGAATAGTCCTCCCGCAAACGCCTGCCGGAAGGGAGTTCCAGATGCCGCCAGAGGTCCGTGTAGACCGGTTCCGACCAGCCATGCCCGTCATCCCGGTCAGTTGCCATCAACAACGCTTCGAAACCGGAAGGAAGCAGCAGCGCCAATGGTTCCAGCAGCGAAGACCCCTGAATTTCCACCCAGCGGGCAGCTTCGGTCAGGCCCTGTCCGGTCAGGTCACAACGGACCACCTCAACCCCTTCGTAGGCGCGGACGGTTGTGAAACAGGTTCCGTCGTCCAACACCATGAGGTTATGGGCAGCCACAGGCAACTCACCCAGGTTGACGAAGGTGTGACCTTCCCGGCGGAACAGCCAGGCACCAAACCCCCAGTCAGTTCCAAATTTCCGCCATTCATCAGCAACCAAAGCCAGATGGCTTCCATTGGGTGAAGGCACAATGTTCCGAACCGGAACCCCGGTTCGGCTGAAAAAGTGATGGGTTGTGAAATTCATCCGGTTTCAACTTTCCGGCAGGCAGCCATTGGCGATATGGGGAGAAAAAGTCAGAGTTACGCCTTTAGGCGTGAGCTTTCTTTTCTTTATTTTCAAAGAATTACAAGACATCACGCCTAAAGGCGTAACTCTGACTTCAACTAAACCGAGAATTGCTGAGATGGTAGCGCACGTGGCCACTTTGGCAACAATGCAACCGAATTGTCGGTTGTGAACGGGTCAGTGTGATAGGTCACAGGCACGTCCGTATATTTTGCCGGTTTCACGAAATTTATACAGAAGGTGAGGATTCACCCGGCATGTCGCCTGAACTTGCACTTAAAACCTACGACCTGAGCAAACAGTACAAAGATGTCACAGCTGTTCAGCGGTTAAACCTGGAAGTCCCCAAAGGTTCGGTTTTCGGTTTTCTCGGTCCCAATGGAGCCGGTAAGACCACCACCATCAGGATGTTTTTGGGATTGGTCAAACCAACCGGCGGAACCGCCGAAATTGTCGGTTGCGATATTATCCGCGACCGGCACCGGCTGGCTCAAAAAATCAGCGCCATTGTGGAAACACCAGCCTTTTATGATTACTTGACCGGTCTCCAAAACCTGGAGGTTTTTGCCCGTTTCTCCAATCTCCCGCTGGGGAAAAAACAACTGGGCGAATTGATTGAACAGGTTGGTTTGACCGGACGCGAAAAGCACAAGGTCAAAACCTACTCGCTTGGCATGAAGCAACGGCTCGGCATTGCCGCCACGCTGCTCAACAACCCGGAAGTCATTTTCCTGGATGAGCCCACCAACGGACTGGACCCTGCCGGAACCGTCGAAATGCGCAGCACCATCGCCGGGATTGCCCAGGCCGGGCGGACGGTTTTTCTCTCCAGCCATTTGCTGAATGAAGTCGAGCAAATCTGCACCGAAGTGGCAATCGTCCAAAAAGGCGAAGTCAAACTGCATGGAAAAGTGCAGCACCTGCTCGCTGGAGGCAGTACGTTCCGACTGAAAACCAGCAGTCCGGAACGGACGCTGGGCATTCTGAGCAGCCATCCGGGACTCAGCCCCGTGCGGGAAGATGCCGTCTGGATTCGCATTCAGGCTGAAGAAACCCAGATTCCCTGGCTGATTCGCACCCTGCAAAAAGCTGAAATTGACCTTTTTCAGATTCATCAGGAGCGCAACTCGCTGGAATCATTGTTCCTGGAATTGACCGGCCCGGCCCCCGCCGTGCCCCAGGCAACCGCACTCAATCACAAAGGAGAACAGGCAGCATGATGGTATTCAATCTTTTACGGGCGGAGTGGCACAAAACCTTGCGAAATCCGGCCAATTGGGGATTGCTCGGAGCCACGGTGTGCATTCTGGGAGGCGGTCTGGCTCTGGTCACTCTGGCTGGTTTCAAAGGTCCGGAACAACTCGCACGGGCTCAGGATGTACTGCCTTTTCCCAACAACCTGCGCATGACGCTCCAGGTTCTGTCAGCCATCAGCGGCATGCTGGCCGTTATTTTTGTGGCAAACAGCGTGGGCGGTGAATATGCCCGCGATACCTGGAAAATGATTATTCCCCGCAATCACCGGCGTCCGGCGTTGATTGGCGTCAAATTGTTGAGTGGGCTGGCCGGTATTTTCATTCTGCTGGCGGCATCTGTTTTGGTGGGCGGGCTGGTCGGGATGCTGGGCGCGGCAGTTCTTAAAATCGGGCCGCTGGGAGCTTTCAAACCTGAAATTCTCAAGGCCCAGGCGGGTGCGCTTTCCGGCATGGGAGTGGAAATGCTCTGTTACGGAATGCTGGCTCTGATGGCGACGGTGGCTGCCCGTTCGACCATCGGAGGGGCTATGGTTGGGGTTTTGGCTATCCCCATTTCAACCGTGGCCGTGTTCAGTTCGCAATTGGCTGCGAACGTTCTGCCAGCGCTGCACCTGAACAACATCATCGGCCATTGGTCAGGCAACAACCGGACGCTGGCCATGTGTCAGGCTGCCTTTGGCGGCGAGGTGCCACCCACAACCAGTTTGGCCATCATTGCAGCCTACACGATTGTATTTGCGGTTTGTGGCTTTGTGCTCTTTCAGCGAAGAGACCTGGCCGGTTGAGGTGGGAAGTCCGTTTTTCAGTTTTAATTTGTATTGTTTGCCCAAAAAAATCCTCAGAGGTCGGGTGGGTGCCAGACACTCTGAGGAGAGGCAGATGCAAACGTCCAAGGATTATTTTTTCTGTTTCAAATCGTCGAGTTCTTTTTGCACCGTTGTCAGAGCCCGCTGGAGCGGTTCATTCAGTTCCTCATCCTTGTTTTGCTCAATGACTTTTTTGAGCGCTTCCAGATGAGCGGTTTTCAGCGCAAGGTCAGAGGGCACCTCAATGTCAGGTTTGACGCCGGTGCCTTCCCAATTGGTTTTTGAAATCGGGTTAATGGCCCGCCCGGTCGGGACAAACATTTGAAAATGCTCTGATAAACGAACTCCGCCGCCGGGATTGGCCCCACCGCCGGTGGTTTCCCCGACGATGGTCGCCCGTTTCAGGTTTTTCAGGTTGTAGGTAAATTCCTCCGCTGCTGAAAAAGTCCGCGAGCTGGTCAACACATACACATCTTTTCCCGCCAACCGTTTGCCCGGAACATAGGGCAAAGTCCAGAACTGTTCCGTCCGGTCGCCTTCACGCCAGTAGAGGTCATTGAGATGGACCCGTTCCTGGGCATCGAACAGATATGAACAGAGTAGCGCCACCATACCGGGTGACCCGCCGCCATTGCGCCGCAGGTCAATAATGACCGCGTTTGAATTGCTCAAAAAGGTCATGGCCGCCGCTGCGGTTTCCCCAGCCAAATCGGCGGGCAAAAAGCCCCGCAAATCCAGATAGCCGATATTGCCAGGCAATCGCTCCACTTTTTCAAAACCAAAATTGGTTCGGGCCAGTTCCCGCCGGAAGTCCTCGATTTCTGCCGGAGTTGGTCCGTGGTTGTCCGATTCTGTCGGAATCGGTTTGACACTGAACCGGACCCGGATGTGCTTGTCGTGACTGACTTCCTGCAAATGTTTGGTCAGGGCATCGGCAAAAGGCTGACCGGTGGTCAAGGTGTCGTATTCTTTTTGCTCCTGTCGTTTGCGGAGCGACTTTTCCATTTCCTTGGCGACTTCGGGGAAAACGTAGCTTTTGTTGAGGGCAGCACAAATAGCGTCAATGGCCTCGGTTCGTTGTTTGGCATCAATCGGGGCATCAGGGCGTGGCGGAGGTTCCTGTGCGAAAAGGCTTCCGGTTCCAAGCAGGAACCCACAAGCCAGAAGCAGTAACGTCAGGTGGCGTGTAAACGGTTTCATTGGATTATTCTCCGTGGGGATTGGTCGTTTCAGCCAGCCCTGAGGAACCTGGTGCTTGCACCAGACCATACAAAAGCACCTGCGCCAGGCATGCAACCTGCTGTTCGATGGTTGCGCGCAAGCCCAGTTCCTTTGGACTCAAGCTATAAGGTAAAAACGAGTTCGTCGCATGAATCAGTGCTGCAGCCGTTGTTTGGGGGTCTTCACAGGCAAAGCTGCCGCGCTTTTTTCCCTCGCCCAGCACGGAGGCAAAAAGCGCGGCTTCTGCCGCAAAGTGATTTTCATGGCGGACCAGCAGATTGCTGCGGACGGCGGTTAAAAGATCATTCAGGCTTTGGGAGTAATGCTGCACGCTGTCAAACCGAAGGAGGACACGAGCTTGCAGCATGGCCGCAATTTTCTGTTCGGGTGACAGGGACGAAGCCGCAATGCGTTCGAGTTCGAGTTTCACTCGGTCCACAATCCGGTCAATATGGGACAAAATCAGGTCTTCCTTGCTGCTGAAATGCAGATAGACCGTTCCTTTTCCAATCCCAACGGCTCCTGCCACATCATCAATCGTCATTTTTTTATAGCCGTAACGGGCCAGCAGTTCGGCGGTGGCATCCAGAATCAGGTCCCGGATGTCAGTCCGCTGGGCAATTTTTCGCATGATTTGAGTGACTTATGACTGAATTTGAATTTTGGTCATTTGCGGTACGTGCAAATTGAGTTTGGAGTTCCGCCTTCAGGCGGCAGGATTTTGTTTTGATTGAGAAAAAACGAAGTCAACGGCTGCCGCCTGAAGGCGGAACTCCGAACTGAAAAGACGCACCTTTGAGCCGTCTTTCCACTGAATTGCGTGTTTCAAAGTGCAGGTTTCAGAGTATGCTTGAGGCTGTCTCATCGCAGAGTGGCTCAATCCGAAAAAATCTATGGAGGCGATATGGCAAGCCAACGAATTTCCATGTTGCTGCTGTTGGTTCTGGCGCTGATATTTGGGATGAGTACGGTTGGTGTTCATCCGGTTGCGACGACCACAGGCGCAATACATTTTGACCAGGAGGATGAACAGACCCTTTCCGTCACCCTTGAACCATTTATTTCGAATTTGAGTAGTCCGGTTTTCCTAACCCATTCCCGTGATGGCAGCGGACGACTGTTTTGTGTTGAACAGCCTGGACGCATCCGCATCGTCCAGAACAACACACTGCTTGCGACCCCCTTTCTGGATATTTCCGCCAAAGTGCTTTTTGGCGGGGAACGGGGACTGCTGGGGTTGACCTTTCACCCGGATTTCAAGACCAACCGCCGGTTTTTTGTGGATTACACCCGCCAAACCGACGGGGCAACGGTGATATCGGAGTTTACGGCCTCGGAGGCCAATCCCAATCTGGCGAGTTCAACCGAACGCGTACTGCTGACCATTGCGCAGCCATTTGCCAATCACAATGGAGGCTGGATTGATTTTGGGCCGGATGGTTTTCTCTATATTGGAATGGGAGACGGTGGGTCTGCCGGTGACCCGCAAAACAATGCCCAGAACCTGGAAAGCCTGTTGGGTAAAATGCTGCGGATTGATGTGGACCGGGGCTCCCCTTACGGCATTCCGGCTGACAATCCTTTTGCCGGTTCACTCCCCGGAAGAGATGAAATTTATGCTTATGGGCTGCGCAACCCCTGGCGCTGTGCCTTTGACCGAAAAACCAACGAGTTGTACGCCGCCGATGTCGGCCAGAACAAACTGGAAGAAGTTGACCTCATTACCAAAGGCGGGAACTATGGCTGGCGCTTAATGGAGGGCTCGCAATGTTTTAACCCGGCCACGAATTGCAGCCAGACGGGCTTGATTCCGCCGATTTTGGAATATGGGCGCAGCGAAGGTTGTTCCATTACCGGTGGATACGTGTATCGCGGAAAATCCTACCCGGCTTTGGATGGACTGTACCTCTATGGCGATTATTGCCAGGGGACAATCTGGGGTTTTGCCGCCGGAAAAAATACGGTATTGGCAAGAAGTGGTCTCCGCATCACGTCTTTCGGTGAGGATGAAACCGGCGAACTGTATGTTGTGGCTGCCAATGGAACCGTTTCCCGGTTGGTTGGGCCGGCTGCCCAGCAGGGCTGTGTGTTGACCTGTCCGGCCAATATCACCGTGACTGATGCGGATGGGGACGGGTTTGAAACGGTGAGTTTCCCCGAACCGGGCAAGGAAGGGCCCTGTGGTCAGATAGAGGCCGAACCGGCTTCGGGAACACGGTTTCCGGTTGGAACCACAACTGTGACCTGGCGGTCCCGGAGCGTGGTTGGAAATGCCACCTGTACCTTTACCGTCAGGGTCAATCCAGGTGCAGGAGGAAGTGATACGACCCCTCCGGTGGTAACGGTGCTTTCGCCCAACGGAGGTGAAGTCCTGATTGTGGGCTCAGAGGCGACCATCAAGTGGACTTCATCGGACAATGTGGCTGTCACCAGACAGAATGTTCTGGTGGTCAGCGAATTTACGGACATCGCTCCGCTTGTGGTCGCCAGCGGGCTGAACGGAAGCGCCCAAAGCTTCACCTGGAAAGTAACAGGATTTCCTTCACCGGCACGGGTTCAGGTACAAGCCCAGGATGCGGTTGGAAATATGGGCAGTGATGTTTCCAATTCAACCTTTGGAATCGCCACTCCGGATACCATCGCTCCCACGGTGCGGGTGCTGACGCCCAATGGAGGCGAAAAGGTCCGGGCCGGGAATATTTTAACCGTTACCTGGCAGTCTGCCGACAACATCGGGGTTGTTTCCCAGACCGTCGCCCTGTCAGCCGATGGCGGAGTGACCTTCCCGAATATTCTGGCAACCGGGTTGCTGGGGAACATCCAGACCCTGGCCTACTCGATTCCCGACACCCAGGGTAAAGTAAAAACCGCCCGGATACGGGTGACCGCCCAGGATACGGCGGGAAATCAGGGCAGCGACACCAGTGACGCCAATTTTGTCATCAAGAAAAAGAAACCCCAATAGGTTCAGAGTTCCGCCTTCAGGCGGCAGTTTAGAGTTCCGCCTTCAGGCGGCAGAGTTTGATTTCAGATTGGGGAACAGACTGAAATCACAAACCGCAGCCTAAAGGCTGTACTCCGAACTGCCGCCTGAAGGCGGAACTCTGAACTGAACCTTTTGCAGGGTATCTGCGTTTGGGCGACGTTCCATTTTCAACGAATGATTTCGTAATTTTTCTTTCCCCTCTGAAAGGTAACTGCAATGAAAAAAGCAATCTGGTTGGCATTCGTGTGCTGGTGCGTCGGTGTAGGTTTGAATGGTCAGGCAAAGGCCCAGACGGCGGCTTTCCGGTACGTTCCGGAACGAAATGAGCCGGGTGTCGTGTACCACTACACCAAGTCAAACCGGGATGGTTCCAAGCCCTGGAATTTCGATATGTATGTCGCCTCCAGTTCCCATGTGGATGTGGTCAAATACGACCCGAAAGGCCCTGGCCACGTGAATGTGGCCGCCGATATGGATTGGGCGCGGATGATGCCGGACCATCTGACTCAGTATAATATCGAGGCTGGAAAACTTGGCATGACCCGTTCCATGCAATTGGCACGGGATGCCAAATCCTTACAGGTGGCAGTTGGGCAAGGAACGCTGGCGCTCCCGCTTGAGTCATTGCCGACACACATCTACGGATTTGACTTGGTCAGTCTGAATTTGACGCTCCGGCATCTGGCCAACCCGGCGGGCGATTTTGAGATAGGTCTGATTCAGCCCAATAAACCGGGGGAAAACGGGCTTCCGGTTGCCATTGGAAGGGTGAAATTCACCTATGTGGGCGAGGAAACCTGTCAAAAATTTGCCTGCCGCAAATATAAATTCACCGGGGCTGTGCTGGAAAACAAGGAAGGCTGGATTTGGGTTGAAAAACAACGTGGCTTTTTGGTCAAGGCGGAGCATCCTATTTGCACCAGTACCGATTGGACCGACTGGAAACTGGAACTTGGTTCGCTTGAGCCGATGAATGGCTTCGACTGGAACACCTTCAAGGACAAGCTGGTGGCGGAACGGTCCGGACCAACTGCGGTACCCTTAAACAGCCGGTTGAAAACAGCATTTGAAAAAGGCGGTATCGGGCTGGCTCTCAAAGAATACGGACAGGCCAAAAAAGATACTGGCAAGGTCACTGAACAAAACCTGAATACTTTTGGTTATACCTTGCTTGAAGCCAAAAAACTGGATGACGCCATCGAGGTATTCAAACTTATCGTGGCCGAATTCCCTGAATCGGCCAATGCCTATGACAGTCTGGCCGAAGCCTACGCCGCTGCCGGGAAAAAAGAACTCGCCATCACAAATTATGAAAAGTCGCTTGAAATTGACTCTTCGAATTCAAATGCAGAAGCCCAAATCAAGAAACTGAAAGGGAAGTAAAGGCTTTCATTTGCGATTTTCCATTTGAGATTTGTGACTGAAAGCAATCATCAGGTTGAAACCCGTTGACAAACCCGCTCAACCGACAAATGGCACATCGCACATGATCCTGACCATCCGCAAAGAAAACTTTCCCACCCGGTGTGACATCTGCCATCAGTCGGACCGGTTTAACCCGGCAACCGGCACCTGTCAGCGTTGTCTTCTGGTCTTTGAAAACAAGTCTGTCTCAGCGCCGCGAGCAGTAAAGGAATTGCCAAACGGGAGATGGTTACGGCAGGGCATCCGATTGAGCTGGGTGGCTTTGGTGACAATTCTATCCATCTGTCTGGTTGGTTGGTTGGGTGTTTCAATGCTGGGTAGCAGTTTCAGGCCAACGCGATTGATGGTTCAGTTGGGTATTATCTGCCTGGTGACCGCTCTTGTCGCCCTTCGTTTGTTGTATCTTCCGGTTTTGTATGCTCCGATAGCAAACTCGCTCAAACGGGATGTTGGCAGCAGCTTTCTCTGGATTGCTGTGTTTTTATCCAGCCTGGGGGTCTCAGCTCAATTCGCTTTTTACCTGCGGCCAATCGAGCCCACCAAATCGGGCAGTGGCCCGGTGCAAACGCTCCGGAATGTATACTCCGCAGAGGTTTCCTATTCGCTTGGCAGCGGGAAAGGAAATTACACGGCTGATTTAGAATGCTTGGGCGGCACTACGGCAACCTCTGTGGGATTTTTGGATAATACCGTGACCGCTGCGCAGACCACTCCCAAAAGCGGCTATCTGCTGGGGCCGGTTCACGTGACCCTGGCTGAAGGAAAAACTCCAGGAAAATTTTCGATGACAGCCTTTCCCTCGGTTGCCAAAGGGGAATACCAGACCGGGGATGATTGTTATTACCTTGACGAGACCGGAATCATCCGGCATTCAGGCAGACCGGATGTCATTCCGGATGCCCACAGCCAACCAATTCAATAAATTTTGACAGAAGCCTTACCAATCACAGAAAGGCCACACACACTATGAAATTCTCTGAACGGACGCTCCTGATTTTCTGGCTGGCATTTTTACTGTCCACCTCCGGTGCGCTGGGCGCGGTTCCCGATTATTTCGGAACTCCTCCGGCCGTTACCCAAAGCGCAACCGTTTTGCCCAAGGGAATCGAACGGGTGACCTCGGTTGAGGGCATTACCGAGTATCGGATGAATTCCAATGGGTTGCGCATCCTGCTCTTTCCCGACCCTTCGAAACAGACCATCACGGTCAATCTGACCTATCTGGTGGGCTCCCGGCATGAGAATTACGGCGAGACCGGCATGGCGCATTTGCTTGAACATCTGATGTTTAAGGGTTCAAAGAAACATTCCGACATCCCCCAGGAGATGACCGCGCGCGGGGCGGTGTCGAATGCTTCGACCTGGCTGGACCGGACCAACTATTACGAAACCTTTGCGGCAACGGAAGACAACCTGACCTGGGCGCTGGACCTGGAAGCTGACCGCATGGTGAATTCCTTTATTGCCAAAAAAGATTTGGATTCAGAGATGACGGTGGTTCGCAACGAATATGAGATGGGAGAAAACGACCCGCTGGGAATCCTGATTGAACGGGCCACTTCAACGGCATATTTGTGGCATAACTATGGGAAATCAACGATTGGGGCACGTTCGGACATTGAGCAGGTACCGATTGAGCGGTTGCAGGCGTTCTGGCGGAATTATTACCAGCCGGACAACGCCATTTTGCTTGTGGCCGGAAAGTTTGACGAAGCCAAAACCCTGAAACTTATCCAGGAAAAATTTGGTTTGCTGCCCAAACCGAAACGACAGCTACAAAATACCTACACGGTTGAACCCACTCAGGATGGCGAGCGTTCGGTGACGCTGCGCCGGGTGGGGGATGTGCAGGCCGCCTGTGCCCTGTATCACATCCCGGCTGGCTCCCATCCGGACTTTGCCGCGCTTGAAATCCTGACCCTGATTTTGGGAGACACGCCTTCGGGACGCCTGCATAAATCCCTGGTTGAAACCGGCAAAGCGGCTGGCATCCTGGGTGACAGCACCCAACTGCGGGACCCGAGTGTCGCCACCTTTGCCGCCCAGGTTCCCAAAGAACAGTCCCTCGATGAAGTCCGCGACCTGCTGTTAAAAACCATCGAAGGGGTGACAACCAGCCCTGTCACCAAAGAGGAAGTTGAACGAGCCCGCACAAAACTGCTGAAACAGTTTGAGTTGGCGTTCAACTCTTCGGATGAAATCGGCCTTGAATTGAGCGAATGGATTGCCATGGGTGACTGGCGGCTGATGTTTTTGCACCGGGACCGCCTGCGCTCAGTGACGGTGGATGATGTGCAGCGGGTCGCCCGGACCTATCTCAAGCCGTCCAATCGAACCGTCGGCAGTTTTATCCCGACCGACCAACCGGACCGTTCCGAAATTCCGGCGGCTCCGGACGTGACGGAAATGCTCAAGGGATATAAAGGCGATGCGGCGGTGGCCACTGGCGAAGCTTTTGAGGCGTCACCGGAGAACATTGACAACCGGACCGTGATTCCGGCTCCGGTCGGTGGCCTCAAGCTGGCGTTACTTCCCAAGAAAACCCGTGGTGGAGCCGTGGTGGCCCAGCTTCGCTTGCGGTTTGGAGATGAAAAAAGTCTGCTGAACCGGTCGGTGGCCGGCTCGTTGACGGGGGAAATGCTCCGGCGCGGAACCGCCAAACATACCCGCCAACAGTTGCAGGATGAATTCGACCGCCTCAAGTCAGCCGTGCGGGTGACCGGTTCCCCGACTGCTGCGGTGGCAACCATTGAAACCACCAGGGACAATTTCCCGGCGGTGCTCCGGCTGGTAGCTGAGGTTCTGCGCGAACCGGCTTTTCCTGCTGCCGAATTCGAACAACTCAAACAACAACAGATAACCGGTGTTGAACAACAGCGCAGCGAACCCGAAGCTGTGGCCGGGGTGAATTTCGGACGGCACATGAGTCCCTATCCCAAAGGGCATGTCCGCTATGTTCCTACTCCTGAAGAGCGGATTGCCGAGTTGAAAGCCGTGACGTTGAATGATGTAAAAAATTTCTATGCGGATTTTTACGGTGCTTCCGTAGGTGAGATGGCCGTCGTCGGCGATTTTGACGAAGCCGCCGTCACCAAACTGACAGCCGAGCTTTTGGGTGATTGGAAAAGCAAACTTCCTTTTGCACGGCTGACTGACACCTTTGCCGAAATTCCGGTTGTGAATCAGTCCTTTGAAACTCCCGATAAAGCCAATGCCATGTTTCTGGCTGGGCAAAAGCTGAAATTGCGGGACGATGACCCTGATTATCCGGCGTTAATCATTGCCAATGAAATTTTTGGCGGCGGTTTTTTGAATTCCCGGCTGGCCACCCGCATTCGCCAAAAAGACGGACTCAGTTACTCGGTTGGCTCGGGCTTGAACGCCGGTGCCATTGACCAGGTTGGCAGTTTTACGGTGTATGCGATTTGTGCGCCGCAAAATGCCGCCAAAGTTGAAACAGATTTCAAAGAGGAACTGGTCCGGGCACTTAAAGACGGTTTTACCGCTGAGGAAGTGGAAGCCGCAAAAAATGGACTGTTACAGGCTCGGCAGGTTGGTCGGGCTCAGGACAGCGAATTGGTTTCCCAGTTGGCCGACTATCGGTTTTTGAATCGTAATCTAGCCTGGGATACTGGGTTTGAACAGAAAATCCGGGCCTTGACGCCGGAACAGGTGGTTGCCGCCCTGCGCAGACATCTGGATGTCAGTAAAGTATCGGTTTTCAAAGCCGGTGACTTTGCCAAAAAGTAAGACTTTGTCAGCAAGGGGGCAACCGGTTGTCTCGGAAGATTCGGTTGCCCATCCTTCCTCAAGTTGTTTATTGTCGAGATTCTTTTCACCCAAACCGATGTGGGGTGACCCACCGGCAATGTCTCGTCTTTCCTCTTTTATTTAGACCTCCTTTCCAAGAGCTGTTTTTGGGAGTTGATTCCATTACCGCCTG
Organism: Blastocatellia bacterium; assembly: GCA_019695185.1. Taxonomy (GTDB): domain Bacteria; phylum Acidobacteriota; class Blastocatellia; order Chloracidobacteriales; family Chloracidobacteriaceae; genus JAIBAN01. The sequence goes on from JAIBAN010000001.1 coordinate 296,355, forward strand.
TCTGTCGAGAAACTCCACCCTTTGCTTTTTTTGCGGAAAAAGAGCATGGAGGTTTCAGAAATAGTTTTATTCAAAAAATCAGTGATGAAAAAAATGGAGTAAAGGTGATTGAACTATGCATGTAAAACAAAACCCTCTGGAGTTTCAAAACCATCCGATTGAAAATCTGAAGGCTGACATTCCCGCCGGCTTGGTCGTGTTTCTTGTGGCATTACCGCTTTGTCTGGGAATTGCCCTGGCCTCAGGGGCACCGCTTTTTTCGGGAATCATTGCCGGCATAGTTGGAGGCGTTCTGGTTGGGATGCTTTCCGGTTCGGAAGTCAGTGTCAGTGGGCCGGCCGCTGGCTTGGCGGTCATTGTAGCCAGTTCCATTCAAAAACTGGGTGCCTTTGAAACCTTTCTGGCCGTAGTTGTGTTGGCAGGAATCTTCCAGGTCATTTTTGGCATGCTGAAATTCGGAGGGATTGGCGATTTTGTACCAGTCTGTGTCATCAAGGGAATGCTGGCAGCCATTGGGATTGTCATTATTCTGAAACAAATCCCCCATGCTCTGGGTCGGGATGATGATTACATTGGTGATTTTGAATTTTTGCAAAAGGTGAATGGTGACAATACGTTCGGGGCGATTATTCATTCGGTTTTCAGCCTAAACGGAGAGGCTGTCATTATTACGGTGGTTTCTCTGATTATTTTGCTGGCCTGGGAACGTCCCTGGGTCAAAAACAATCCATTCTTGCGATATATTCCCGGTCCGTTGCTGGTGGTTGCCATCGGAATCGCCCTGAACGAGTCATTTCGGGTATTTTTTCAGAATTTTTATCTTAAGGCAGAGGATGGGCACTTGGTTCAACTGCCCGTTTCAAACAACGTAAGCAATTTCTTTGGCCATTTCACGTTCCCCAGCCTGAGTGCTTTTACCAATCACAAGGTTTATCTGGCTGCCGTGACGATTGCTGTGGTTGGGAGCCTGGAAACGCTGCTTTCCGTTGAGGCGTCCGAAAAAATTGACCCCTACAAACGAATTGCCGATACCAACCGTGAGCTGTTGGCCCAAGGTGTGGGAAATATTGCTTCCGGGCTGGTGGGCGGGTTGCCAATTACCTCTGTGGTCGTGCGAACTTCAGCCAATGTCGCCGCTGGGGGCCGAACCCGTCTGTCATCCATTGTTCATGGCGCATTGCTACTGATAGCCGTTTTATTGGTGCCCACCTTGCTAAACCGGATTCCACTGGCTTGTCTGGCGTCAATTTTGCTTATGGTGGGATATAAATTGGCTCAGGTTAAATTGTTCAAGGATATGTACCGACAGGGGGGAGAACAATTTATCCCCTTCATTATCACGATTTTAGCCATCGTTTTCACTGATTTGTTGATGGGAATTGGAATCGGAATGGTTTTTGGCTTGTTTTTTGTCATTCGGGCCAATCATCACGCAGCGCTGACCGTGGTCAATCAGGACAACTATTACCTGCTTCGGTTCAATAAAGACCTGTCTTTTTTCAACAAATCTGTGCTCAAAGATCATCTTCTGGAAATCCCTGATAATGTCCATCTCATTATAGATGGTACCAAAGCCATGTACATTGACCATGATATTTACGAGGTGATTGAAGAGTTTCAGGCAGCGGCCAAGTATCGAAATATCACGGTTGAAACCAAACACCTGTTTTATAAAACACCACCGCCCCCCCGGTGGGCTCGTTTTGGGAGGTCAAATGGAGTCATATAAGAAACTGTTGTTGGAAAATAAAGCCTGGGTGAAGGAAAAGATGGATTTGCGTCCAGATTTTTTCCTTCGGCTGAAAGATGAACAAACCCCGGAGTTTCTCTGGATTGGATGTTCTGACAGCCGCGTTCCGGCGGAGGATATTACCGGCACGGAACCAGGTGAGTTATTTGTCCATCGGAATGTGGCCAATCTGGTCGTGCATACCGATTTGAATCTTTTGAGCGTTTTGCAATATGCAGTTGAGGCGCTCAAAGTCAAACATATCATCGTCTGTGGGCACTATGGATGCGGTGGGGTCAAAAACGCACTTTCCCATAAAAGCCTGGGTTTGATTAATAAATGGCTGCGGAACATTAAAGATGTGTACCGCATTCACAAAGCTGAATTGGATAACATGCCGGATATGGACGCACGTTATCGCCGGTTGATTGAGTTAAACGTCGAGGAGCAGGTGAAAAATCTGTCTGAAACCTCAATTGTGCAGTACGCTTGGTTCAAAGAACAACGTCCTTGTTTGCACGGTTGGGTCTACGACTTGCATAGCGGGTATCTGAAGGAATTGACGATGATTAAACCAGGGGAAATGCCAGACGATATTTACCGGTTCGAATTTTAGGGAGTGACTGCCCGCCTCAATAGAACTGAGAATTGAGAATTTTTTGTTTGAACAATTCGCCATGTCAAAAAATGATGACTGTTCAATAATTCCCAATTCTCAATTCTCAATTATTCAAAGCGAAGGGTCCGGGCATCAATGCCAAAACGGGCCAGTTTCATATTCAGCGTGGAAAGTTTGATGCCAAGCAATTTGGCCGCACGGGTCTGATGCCCTCCGGTGCGGCGCAGTGCTTCGGTAATGATTTGCTTTTCATACGCCTCGACTGCTTCCTGGAGTGACAGATTTTTCTGGGTCAGTTCTGTCAGGGAAGACGTTGGCGTGGTGGGGTCGCTCTTGCCCAAGGGCGGCGGCAAATCAGGCAATCCCACTGGGGTTGCCTGCACGTGATGCACAGCATAGAGCATCGCGTTTTTTAATTCCTTGATGTTTCCCGGCCAATCGTAATCACGCAGCCGACGGCGGGCTTCGCTGGTCAAGGCGCGGGGTTCGCGTCCCAAAGCCTGCAAAAATTCAACCAGAAAATGCTCTGCGAGCAGTTCCACATCGGCAGCCCGTTCCCGGAGCGGCGGCACATACAGCCGGTCAGCCTGGGCCATATACCCTTGGACGGTGGTGAATTCGTCCTCCGGCAAAAGGCCAAAGACCAGACGCACGTCATATTGTGACGCCTTGATGGCAGTCGTGTGCGGGAGCGGCGGCGGCGATTGAGGTCGGGGCAGCGGCATTAACGTATTGGTCAAATCAAGCTGGGCCAGCAAGGACGATAATTCTTCCGGGCAGGTCTGCAATCCGCCCAAATAGAGGGTTCCACCCCGTGCCAGCTCAAGCAATCCCTGCCCAGTGGTGCTCAGGCCTGTAGCCGACAGGCCCAGCAACGCTGAACGTAAGGAAGCCGGGGATAAGGTTTGGCATTCAATGGCAATGAACGGCTGGCGACTGCGATGGCTCAGGTGATGAATCTGGCGAGCCAGAAACCGACGTCCGGTTCCCCGTTCACCAATTAAAACCAGCGGGCGTTCGTGGGTGGCATGCGCGTGCAGAATGGAACGCGCTTCCTGGGCCCAGGTACTCATTCCAATCACGGTTTGAGGGGTGACATAGGTGGTTATCTCTGGTTTGGGCGTCGCCGCCCATGGGGTCGGACTGGTTGCAGCAAGACGAATAGGGGGTTGTTCTGATGTCAGCGGAAATTGGATCACGATACACCTCCGGGTCGTACAGTGGTGGAGTGCCTGGAGCTTCTTGTTGTTATGCTGGGAGTTTGTGACGAAAGTGTGAGTTTAGTTTCAGCAAAATACGCCCGAAGTTGACCTATGTTCCAAAAAAATTTCGAATTTTCGAAATTATTTCCAACAACATTTCCCAACTTTTTGAAGATATTTCTCAAAGTAATACACCTTTGGGGCCTGTAAAAGGGCTGTAAAAAGTGCTTGAGTTTCGAGTTTTTCCTTGAAAAATCAACAGAATCGTGACGAAGAGTGGGAAAAAAGGGATGAATCGTTCTTCCTGGGGGATGAAATAAAACGTTTCAATCAGTTGAATTTATTTTTGTATTTTTGTTGGAATTTTGCAGGTAGAAATATTTCTTTTTGGAAGGATTGGTAAACAGGTTTTGAGTTTTGAGTTTTGAGTTTTGTGTCCTGGAACCGCAAGCCTTGTTTCAACAGGTTTGTGCCGGGGACGCCTACATCAAAACTCAAAACTCAAAATTCAAAATTCAAAATTCAAAACGCTATCTCCTGGTACGGGCGTCAATCACCCACCTTTCAAACGGCGGTGCGGCCTGACGCGGAACAGCATTGCGCAGTTGCAGTTCCACGGCCCCGGCCTGTGTTTTTTTCCCTTCCTGGTGCAGAAGGCAGGCCAGGTTTTTGAGGCCTGCCACATATTCCGGGTGCGTGCGGCCCACCGTTTTTTCCCATATCTCAAGGGCTGTTTTTTGATGGGCTTCTGCTTCAGCAAACTGGCCTTGGATCCGTTCGACAACCGCCAGATTGTTGAGCGTCATGGCCGTCATCGGATGGGCTGCGGCAAAAAGCTGCTGCTCGATGTGCAATGCCTGTTCGTAATGGAGTTGTGCCATTTTGTAATTTTTCCCGGCAAATGCAATCGCACCTAAAGTGGCATAGGTTTTGGCAACTTCGGGATGAATTCGGCCATATTTTTTTTCCAGAATCTGCTGGGCCTGCTGAACCAGTCGGGTTGCTTCCGCAGGGTTGCCGGTGAAGGCTGAAAGGTCAGCCAGATTATTGAGGGCGGCTGCCACGGTTGGGTGTTCACTGCCCAGGGTTCGTTCCCAAAGGTACAAAGCCCGTTTGTAATAGGATTGGGCTTCATGGATCCGGCCTTCGAAACGATAGAGTCCCGCCAGGTTGTTGAGCACGGCGGCCAGTGCGGTCGGGTTGGCGGCTGGGTTGGCCTCCAAAAGCCGAAGTGCCCGCCGGAACAATGGTTTGGCGGCTTCCATTCGGCCACAGGCTTTATGGCATTCAGCCAGATTGTTCAAGCGCAGGGCGAGGTCCGGGTGGTTGCCTCCGATAACCCTTTCGAGCAATCGGATGCTTATGGAAAACCCTTGTTCGGCTTGCCCGAAATGCCCTTGGGCAAAAGCCACCATGGCAATGATATTGCGGGCTGCGGCCTGGGTTTCCGGAGCAAGAGCAGTCAAGTGAGTGTCAAGCACCGCCTCCAGCCGGAGTGCAGTGGTTTCCGCTTGGGCGTAATTGCCTTGCAGGCGATATACATCGGAGAGGGCTGTCAGGGCAGGGACCAGACCGGGATGGAGTGGGTCTGTATCCGCCTCCTGAGTTGCCACCAATTCGGTCAGCAGGGCGGCGGCCTGCGTCAAATTCCCTTCTTTTTTATAAGTTAAGGCTGATTGGAAACGTTGGTCTAAAACAGTTTCAATGGTGGTTGCCGTCGGTTGCGGGGAGACGGACGGACGGCGAACCAGGGTTTCGGCTTCTTCGTAGGTGGGAAGTGGAACGGTCGCTGACCCGGTGGAACAGCGTTCCGCAAGGGGCAATTCCTGAGCAAACGTCCAATCCGCCGAGAGTAGCAAAATCAGAAACAACCACCAAATCAAGAAATTTCGAGTTGAGAACGTTTGCGGGCGAGGGACAAACATCGGAGCCTCCTGGTGTGCCGATGGGTGTCGGCACCGAAAAATTGCCCGGCTCGGAACCCACGTGTTAGAGTGGCAGACCGGGCCGGGACCAAGTGAACCAAACCTGCCTAAGCAGTTCAGTTCGAAAAGACAGAAGCAAACAAAATGCGCAACCGAAATGTGCCGGAAAAGGCGGATGAAAATCGTTAAGCCGGTGCTGAAATCTTCTGAAAAGTTCTGAGAGCTTCTGAAAACGCAAGGGGATATGAACGAATTACGCAAGTATGTCTTTGAGTTCGACCAGTTTCGGATTGACCCGGTCAAGCGGCGTCTGCTGCGTGATGGCGCACCGGTTTTGCTCACCCCCAAGACCTTTGACACCTTGATTGCACTGGTGCAAAACAGCGGGCGGGTGCTGGGCAAAGACGAGTTGCTCAAGACGGTCTGGCCCGATACGGTCGTCGAGGAAAACAACCTCACCCAAAATATTTCGGCGCTGCGCAAGGTGTTTAATGACAGCCCGAATGAACATCGGTATATCGCCACCATTCCGGGGCGGGGCTATCGCTTTGTGGCGGATGTGAAGCAACTGGCGTTTGACCGGTTGGAGCTGTCTCCGGCAGATGAATCAACCCCGGTGGAGCCGCAGCCCGTGCGGCAAAGCCTGGCGGTTTTACCTTTTAAAGTGCTTGGCAAAGAGGACGCGGATGAGTACCTCCGCGTTGGGCTGGCGGATGCCCTGATTACTCGTTTAAGCAACCTCGAACAAATCACCGTGCGCCCCACGAGCGCGGTGCTCAAATATGACCTCTGCCCCAAGGACCCGGTGGCAATTGGCCGGGAACTGGGGGTTCATTCCGTCATCGAAGGGAGTTTGCGCAGGGTCGGAGACCGGATTCGGGTCACGGTCCAGATGGTTTGCACCTCCGCCGGGGCATCCTGGTGGGCCGATAAATTTGACGAACAGTTCACCAATATTTTTGCAGTGGAAGACTCGATTTCCGAACAGGTCGTACAGGCGCTGATGCTCAAGCTGTCAAGCGAAGAAGAAACACAGTTGAGCAAACGCTACACGAACTCGACGCTCGCTTTTCAGGCTTACCTGATGGGACGGTATTTCTGGTCCAAGCGCACCCGGAACGGATTCGAAAAAGGGATCGAGTATTTTGAACAGGCCATTCGGTATGACCCCGATTATGCACTGGCCTACGTTGGTTTGGCAGACTGTAATACCTTGCTGGGCGAGTATGGATTGATACCGCCGGGCGAAGCCTTTCCCAGGGCGGAAGCCGCCGTGCGGCGGGCGCTGCATTTGGACGACAAACTGGCTGAAGCCCACGCCTCGCTTGGGGCCCTGCGGGCTGCCTGTTGGGATTGGACGGGTGCCGAGTTTCAATTTAAGCGAGCCATTCAGCTTAATCCCAACTACCCCACTGTTCGTCAGTGGTATGCGGAATTTCTCACCGCCATGCGGCGGTTTGAAGAGGCATTTGAGCAAATCAACCATGTTCTGACGGTTGACCCGCTCTGTTTAACCAACAAAACCTGTGAAGCCTGGATTTTCTTTCATACCCGTCGGTATGCAGAAGCCCTCACGCGCATTCAGTCCGTGATTGCGATGGATCCTGAATTTGCCCCGGCCCGCTTGTGCTCGGCGGCAATTTACGAACAGCTTGGCCGGTATCCGGAGGCCCTGGATGAGCTGAAGCGGGTTCAGAACTGTTCCGGGCTGGTCTGTGGATATATGAGTTGCCGCATCAGTGTCGGGTATACCTATGCCTTGGCAGGGCAACCGGACGAAGCCCGCCGGTTGTTGGCCAAGCTGCAAACCCTGGCAGCCACCCAATATGTCCAACCCACCGACTTTGCCATGATTCATGCCGGTTTGGGGGAGGCCGACCAGATGTTTCACTGGCTGAACCAGGCCTATGAAAAACAGGCTGAGTGGTTTTACTGGTTGCAGGTTGACCCCAGAATGGACCGCTACCGCTCGGACCCCCGATTCAGTGATTTGTTGGAGCGGTTGGACCTGATGTAGCTGGGGTGGGGGCTAGGGGTTCGGGTCTAGGGTCCAGGGTTCAGGGTATCAAGACAATGTACCGGATAAAGTTTCACTAACAAGAACCTGGATGGAAACAGAGTCAGGTAGGGTTGTAGAAACCCTGAACCCTGGACCCTAGACCCTGAACCCTGTTCTTGCCACCGAGGTACCTTATGGATGCTCTCTTTTTTGTGGGAACACTTGCCGTTATGGCTTTGTTGGCCTGGCATGAGTTGAACGTGTACACAAGACTGAAACTGCAAAAAAAAGATTCTCAGCCGGTTCGGGCCCGGCTTGGTCGTCGGTTACTGGGCTTGGTTGTTTTATTTGTGGTGGTGACGATGACCTACGTAGGGGTTCGCAATCTTCGCTCGTTTCCTTCCCCTTCTACCTTTATTACTTACTGGACAATTTGCTTTTTTTTATTGGTTTTTTTAATGGTGTTGGTGGTTTTTGATTTACGGGCGGTTTATAAACAAGTTCTTCGTTCAATGATTGACGAAGCGGCAGAAGAACGGCGGTTTCAGGAGTTTTTGGAACGGCAGGTTCGCCTTGAAGCCCGGAAACAACAAAAATCAGCGGGAACACCTCCGGAAAAATTGGGGAACCTTCATCCAGCCCAAGAGTCAAGGGGACAAAGCAACAAGACGGGCCGCAGTTCGTAATCGGTTGTCTTGTGCCGGAGGTTTTCCCATAGATTCTTTCATCTGGATCCATTATGAAAATTTGCCCTGCCTGTAGTACCCAATTTGACGATACCATGCTTTCCTGTCCGCGCTGTCAGGCTGCGCTTGCTTCGGCGCAAACCATTCCCGGCACGGAACAAATACCTGGAGTTATGCAAAATACAGATCAATTAATTGGACAACTGGTTGATGGACGGTTTCAGATTCTCAGTAAACTCGGTGAAGGCGGCATGGGTGCCGTTTTCAAGGCCGAACATACGAAAATGAATCGGCTTTGTGCCATTAAGATTATGAGTGCTTCCATTGCGGGCGATAAAGACTCCTATGCCCGCTTCATTCGGGAAGCACAGATGTCGAGCAAACTTGACCACCCACATGCGGTGATGATTTATGATTTTGGCGAAACCGAAAACGGTTTGGTTTATCTGGCGATGGAATATGTTGAGGGGGAAATGCTCTCGACCTTGCTGCGGCGTGAAGGAGCGCTGCCGATTGACCGGGTTTTGTTTCTGGCCCGGCAGGCTGGTTCTGCTCTGGAAGCTGCCCATAAATTGAGCATCATTCACCGCGACCTCAAACCCGATAACATCATGATTGGCAAAAAGGATGGGCGGGATTGGGTGAAAGTGCTGGATTTCGGAATTGCCAAAGTCGCCACCGAAGACCAGCGTCACGATTTGACGGCTGCCGGAATGGTCATCGGGACACCGCTTTATATGTCTCCCGAACAGTTGGCCGGGGAAAAACTTGACGCCCGTTCCGACATCTACAGTTTTGCTCTGATTATCTATCAAATGTTGACGGGGGTTTTGCCATTTCAGGGGGAAAACACCCAGGCCATCATGGTCAAACGGTTGACGGAAAATCCCATGCCCATCCGGTTTGCCAACCCCAACGTGCGGATTCCCGAAGATATGGAAGCTGCTCTGTTGCAAGCGCTGGCCCGTGACCGGAATCATCGCCCGCAAAACATGACTGCGTTGCTGACCATGTTGGAAAGTGGTGCTGCCCAAACCGGCCAAGTGGCTCCGGGCGGAGCGGTCAACCCAACTCTGAGGCCGATGGCCCCTGGCGGGACCAATCCATTTCCACCGGCAGCCTCCTATCAAACCGCCGGCAACGCTCCGGTCAGCACCGGTCAGCCTTCCCAGCGTGGACCGGCCACTCCGGGACAGTTTGCCCCGCCACCCACCGTTGCGGCACCAATGGCAAATACCCCCGGTCAACCCATGCCGCCGATGCCTGGAGGGAATTTCCCACCTGGACAGCCGCCCATGCAACCGGGATTTCAGCCTCAACCCCAACGTCCGCCCATGGGTGGACCAGGGATGCCGCCCATGGGTGGGCCGGGCATGGCACCGGCTGCCGGACCGGGAACCAAACCGATGGGCGGACCGGGGATGCCTCCGCCCCCGATGCCTAATCAACCTCCGGCTAAGAAAGGCGGCGGGTTGGGAATTGTGATTGCCCTGGTCCTGGTGTTGATTGTTCTGGGCGGGGGGGGGTTGGTGGTTCTTGGCATTATGGCAACCAAATCCAAAACGGAGCCGGTGGTAACGGAGAACCCACCTGATACCAAGCCGGAGAAAAACACCAAAACCGATAAAACTGAAAAACCAGAGACGGACAAACCGGTTGCAAATTCTTCTGGCCCGAGTGCCGAAGCGCAGGCTGCCTATGATGATGGCGTGGCACTCATGCAGAAAAAACAATACCGGGATGCAGAAAAAAAATTCCGGGAAGCTGTCGCGTTTGACCCCAATTATGCGGATGCCCATTACAACCTCGGGGTGGCACTGTTTAACAATTACAAGCTGGCGGATTCGGTCGAGGAACTCAAACAGGCGGTTCGCCTGAGCGACAACGATGACCGGAAATTCAAAGCCTACTATGCCCGTGGTTTGGCCAACTGGGAATTGAAACGCTATGACCAGGCAGAAGAGGACTTTGCCCAAGCCTCCAAACACAAATCCGACAACCAGGAGGTACTGGCCTATCGCGGTTTTGTGTTGCAACTGGCAGGGCGTCAATCCGAAGCCAATCAGGTGTATGATGACTTTTTGGCAAAAAACAGTATCGGGACACTGACCGATATGGTCAAACAATGCCGGGACGGTTCGGCTGTTCCACCTAAAACTTTGAAAGAAGGTGGGTTTAATCCTTTGGAATAAAGTCTTGGGGGGCTTGGGGGCTTGGGAGTCTTGAGCGTCAAAATCCTGATAAGGTAACAGACAGCACTGTGACAGGGAGACTCCCAAGACTCCCAAGCCCCAAGACCCCCAAGACTTTTGAATCTTATGTCCTCACTTTTCATTCGTAACGGTCGTTTGATGGACCCGGCGCAAAATCTTGATTCGCCGGGTCATTTGTTGATTGAGCAGGGGAAAATTGCTGCCTGGGGGCCGGATGTAGTTGCTCCCGCAGATGTTACGGTCTTTGATGCGACCGGATTGGTGGTTGCGCCCGGTTTTATTGACCTCCATGTGCATTTGCGCGAACCGGGACAAACCCACAAGGAAACCATTGCCACCGGCACTGCCGCTGCTGCTGCGGGAGGGTTCACTGCCGTGTGTTGTATGCCCAACACCGCACCGGTTAATGACTCGCCCCTGGTGACCCGGTTTATTTTGGACCGGGTAAAAGAATCAGCCTCCGTGCGGGTCTATCCGATTGGTGCCATCACCAAGGGGTTGCAGGGCGAGGTTTTGGCCGAAATTGGCGGAATGCGCGAGGTCGGGATTGTGGCCATTTCCGATGACGGTCACTCGGTTTCCAATGCTCAGGTGATGCGGCGGGCCATGGAATATGCCCGTGATTTCAACCTTCCGGTAACTGACCATTGTGAAAACAAGGATTTGGCTGCCGGAGGAATCATGAACGAAGGGCTTTACTCGACTTTGCTGGGTTTGCGGGGCATGACCCGTGCCGCAGAGGAGGTTGATGTGGCCCGTGATATTGTGCTTTCGGAATTGACCGGTGCGCATGTTCATATTGCCCACCTCAGCACCGCCGGGTCGGTTGAAATGGTTCGCTGGGCGCAATCACGAGGAGTCCGGATTACCTGCGAAGTTACCCCGCATCATTTCAGCCTGACCGAAGCCGCCACTGATGGGTTCAATACCAATGCCAAGATGAATCCGCCGCTCCGCACCGAACGCGATGTGGCCGCATTGCTTGAAGCGCTGGCCGATGGCACGGTGGGGGCCATTGCAACGGACCATGCACCACATTGTGGTACGGAAAAAGACCAGGATTTTGAAAATGCCCCGTTTGGCATTTTGGGCCTCGAATCAGCTCTCAGCCTGGCTTTGGACCGGCTTTACCATTCCCGCAAGGTTGGCTTGATGCGGCTGGTTGAGTTGTTTTCAACCGGCCCGGCCCGGCTGTTTAACCTCCCTGGCGGCTCGCTCAAAGTTGGGGAGCCGGGAGATGTGACCATCTTCGACCTGGAAAAGCCGGTTACGCTCAAGGTTTCCGAATGGCGTTCCAAAAGTCGGAATTCTCCTTTTGAGGGCTGGGAATTGAAGGGCGGTCCGGTGGCTACAGTGGTGGGCGGGGTGAGGGTTTTTTGAAACCGAGGACCGAGTGGTGGGGACTGAAGACCGAGTTTTGATTGCCGTTCTGATGCCGGTTGCTTCAAAACCTGGGTAGAAAAGAAAAGAGGCCGTGCGAGTCGTATCACTCTCGCACAGCCTACGGCTGCGATTTCATTTGCACGCCTCTCCTTTTCAAAATTGAGGATGAGAGTTACCCGGCACTGTGGTGAGTGCTCCTTGAAAACCGCTTGGCGTGCCCGCTTGTCTATAATCCTTTGCTTGTGACCTTATTTCCAAAAACTGAGAGTCCCGTTTGTCGACCGTGGTGTCAAGGCTGATGTCTGAAACCTAGGCTGCCGGTGGTGCGGCAACTTTGGCGATATTGACCAACTCGACCGGTTGCATTTTTAAGAAGCATTCCCGGCAATATACCGGACGCCCTTGCGTCGGAAGAAACGGGACGGTTGTATTGACTCCGCATTGGGCGCATTCGACAGCCACTTGAATTCGTGGTTTGCTGCCGTCGGTGCTCATCATGCTGAGAAGGGCATTGAATCGTTCGTTCTTCTTGATTTTGCAGGGCTTGCAGCGCTTGGGCGAATTTTTGAGCCCTTTGTCCGTAAAAAAGAGTTGTTCCCCGGCTGTGAAGACAAACTCACAACCACATTCGATGCAGTTGAGGGTTTGGTCAACATATTCCTTTACATCTTCCATGACAGTATCTTCTCCTCTGAGGTAGTGGTCCTGTATGCGTTCGGGCGTGAGCGCAGTGGGATGGTGGCCGCAAACAGGCAGGCTCGCGCCCTGGATTGAAGAGCTTCTTCCTTTCAGAAAACTGAAAAAAGACACACCGCAACCGGAGCATCCAAATCCTGTTTGGACACGTCGTTGATTCCCCTGGTTCGTTACTTTGTTTGGATTTGAAAACCGACAAGATGTCTATTGACAATCATTTGTGTATCCGAAGTTAAAGTAATTGTCAAGCTCTTTGTCCTCCATAAAAACACGCTCATAACTGCAAAAAGCCGCAACTTATTGATTTTTCAGGAAAATAAAGTTGCGGTGAGCTAACATCTTTTTTTGTAGATATTTAGTTTGTGTGACCTCGTGTGGCACTTGAGATGTTGTTTTTTGCAGGTTGTCGGTTGTCGGGCGTGGGTTGTTTCTTGTGCCGGTTTCGTTTTATCCCAGGTTCAGGTAGGCCCCAACAAGCAACATCTCACAACCAGTAACCGACAACCAACGACCTGTAATTCGAATGATTGACGCCCTTCCCGCAAGGTCGGCATAATGCCAGGAGCATTTGTTTTCATCCGGTTTTTCCCAACGCTTTGATTCCTGCTTTCGGAACGACAGATTCCGAACTCTCAGACCCAACAGGCTTGTCATGCTCAATCATCTGTGGGTTATCTGGACGGTACTGGCAGTGGTTTTTGTGGTGGCCGAAGTCTTTACCACCGGGTTTGTGCTGCTCTGGTTTGGCATCGGAGCCGGGCTGGCAGCTCTGGTGGCCGTGACGGGTTTGGGCGGTATCGGTGCCCAGGTCGCCGTCTTTTTGATCGCTTCGATCCTCTTAACCATTAGTTCTCGCACTATTTTTGAAAAATATCTGGCTCCCAACAAAGAAGTTTCCGACCACCAGTTCGGTATGAAAAGCCTGCCGGGACAAATCGGAATGGTCGTGACTGCCAGCCACGGTCCGCGCCACGAAGCCGAAATCAAGGTTTATGGTTCGATTTGGAAAGCCTTTCCACTCGATGGACGGGAACCGTTGGAAGAAGGTCAGGAAGTCGAAATTGCCCAAGTGGATGGGAATATTCTGTACGTCCGTCATGCCCGGCGCGAATTGCCTTGGCGTGCGAGCGGAATTGAGAATTGAGAATTGAGAATTGGGTTTCTTGTCTTTTGATTGACCATCAAGCCAGCCATATTGTCAGGTACAGTCTGCCTTGAGACAAGGTTTCACTTCTCAATTCTCAATTGAAAAACCCTGGACCCTGCTTATGGAACCCTTCATTATTTTTTTGCTCATCATTGCCATCATCGGCGTGCTTTCAATTTTGAAGATGTCAATCCGGATTGTGCCGCAAATGAGCGTGCTCATCATTGAGCGACTGGGCTCCTTTGCCAAGATTGCCGACAGCGGATTGCATTTTATTGTTCCGTTTTTCGAAGCTCCCCGTGCGGTTTACTGGACGGGCGTCCGTCCGGGAACGACCTTGATTGAACTCCGGGAGCAGTTTACGGACCTTCCCATGCAACCCTGTATCACCCGCGACAATGTGACGGTCGGGGTTGACTCGGTGATTTACTGGCAGATTACCGACCCCAAGCGGGCACTCTATGAAGTGGCCGATTTAACCGGGGGCATCATGCAGTTGACCACGACTTCATTGCGCAGTGTGATGGGTGAAATGGACCTTGACCATACGCTTTCCTCCCGCGATACCATCAACAGCAAATTACGTCTGGTTTTGGATGAAGCCACTCATAAGTGGGGCGTCAAGGTCACACGGGTGGAAGTTCGCAACATCAACCCGCCGGAAGATGTCCGGATTACCATGGAAAAACAAATGACCGCCGAACGGAACCGGCGTGCTCTGGTCTTGCAAGCCGAAGGCGAAAAACAGGCGGCGATTGCCCGTGCCGAAGGTGAAAAGCAGGCTGCCATCACCCGTGCCGAAGGGGACAAGCAAATGCAAATCCTGCGGGCTGAGGGTGCGGCTGAGGCCCGGTTGCGTGCCATTGAAGCAGAGTCGGTGGCCATCCAAAATATTTCCGCCGCGCTGGGCGGGCAGGGCAATCCGGCCAATTATCTGATAATGGGGCGTTATATCGAGTCGCTCCGGGATATGTCGCTGGGCCAAAACAGCAAAGTTGTCTTTATGCCGGTGGAAAGCTCAAACGTGCTGGCTTCCATTGGGACCTTCAAAGAAATGTTTGCCGAAACCGGCCAGACGGCGCAAAATTCACAAACTCCAGCCCAATCACAAGCGGCTGACGTTCGCATTCCGATTACACCCCAAATCACTGCCCAACTGGCTCCGCAGGTGCGCTCCACCCGCGAACTGGTTCCAACCGGAAAGTTGCGGGCGGATGATTTGAAATAATTGAGAATTGAGAATTGAGAATTGAGAATTTTTCAAAATCAGGACAACAGAAGTAAACTCACAAGAAGCAACTCGTTGGATTTCTTCAATTCTCAATTCTCAATTCTCAATTCCCCATTGGAGGATTGTCGTGACCCAGAAAATCGTGCGTTGGATTTTGGTAAGCGTGTTTTTGGTCAGTATCGCCGTTTTTGTCGCCGGACGGGTTCACCCTGCCGCAGCCGATACGATGCCTCTCTCACGGGTGATGCCACGGGGCGCGCTAGCCTATGTGCAGGCACGAAATCTGGGGGAAATGCTGGGGAAATGGCGCACTTCATCAACGGCGGCGCAGTATTTCAAAAGCAAAAGCTATGAGTCGTTCACCCGGTCCCGGCTCTATATCAAGTTGCAGGAGCGCACCCAGGAATTTGAGCAGGGCTTGGGGTTCAGTCTGACCGAAGACAAAGTGCTCAATCTGGCAGGAGGCGAGTCGGCGGTCACGATGTATGACATGGGCAAACTGGAATTGGTCTATGTCACGGAAATGCCTGCGGCCCAGGCCATGGCCACTGTTTTGTACAAGCAATCCGCTCGCTTTGAGGCCCGCAAACGTGGCACAAGTGAATATTATGTCCAGGAACTGGCCACCGACGCCGGGCGGATGCGCCAGGGGCTCTGCTTTGCCGCCGCCGGGGGCAAATTTATCGTCACCACCACCGAACCGCTCATGCAGCGGTCGCTCGACAATCTGGCCAATCTCACCGGCAAGGAGAATCCTGACCGCCTGTCTGATTCGATGGCTGCCACGCTGGCTGCTGCCGAAGGTTTCACTGCGCATGATGTGACCCTTTGGACGGATGTGCCCCGGTTGCGCGCCCAGCGGTTTTTCAACCTGTACTGGGTGCAAACCAACCAAGCTCCATTGGACCAGGTTTCCGCCACCCTGGCTGATTTGGAATTTTCTCAAGGTGGAGTCCGCGAACATCGCTGGTCTTTGTTGAATGAGACGGGCACTGCCCGTAATGCTGCCGGGGCTGGAAAAGAAGCCGCCACCAATCTGATTCGGTTTGCTCCGGCTGAAGCGCAGGCGGTTGAGGTTTTCAAAGTTTCCTCAAACGTCGAGCAGGCCAAACTGACCAGAACCGTGGCTGGAATTCTCTTTCCGGCGGTGCCTCCGGTTCCCAAGGCGGAATCACTGCCGACGCCTCCGGCTGAACCAAGCGCCAATCTGGACGAATCCAACCGGTTTGAACGTTACCGCCGCTTGGACCAGCGGTTTGACCAGGACATTGACGACCCCGGCGCACAACCTGTGACCACCGAATCACGCCCGATTGGCCCCTCACCGGAAAAGCAGGACCAGGAACGGTTCGAAAAGGCACTGACCCAGGTGCTGGCCCGTACCCAGCCGGTTTCCTTTGCCCGTTTGGGAAATGCCCAGGAAGAAACCGCGACGGGGTTTGTCCGTCTGAGCCGGGCGGTGGTCATTGAAATGAAATCAAACTTTGACGCGAGCGCCTTTGAAACCCTGATTACCGGGGAACTTAACCGCCGCCTGTTGGTTGGCGGAGCCGGTGGCAGCCGCGAATGGAAAACTGCTGCCAATGGGGTGCGGGTGCCGCCCGTGGGCATTGTCGAACAAGGTGGCGTGTATCTGGTGGTGGATAATTATTTGATTCTGGCAAATTCACCCGACTATGCCGGAGCCCTGGTGGCAGCCTGGAAACTCAAGAAAACCCCGCTCGCGGCCCCGCAATCGGCAAGCGTTGAGCACTTTGCCTGGGTTCGTCTGGATGCGGGACGGAAAGCCTACCGGAAGCTGATGGGCAAACTTGAGTATGTACCGGGTACCTCCACAACCCTGACCGGTGAAGAAGCCGGTGAGGGTGGCGGCGAGGGTGAAGGGGATTCCGCCAGCAACGAAGCGGTTCCTTTTTTGAGTGGAAATCTGGGCTCGCTGCTGGATGTGTTTGGTTATGTGAGTGATATGACCATCGAATCGTCACGTTCCGCCAAGAGCCTGGAGGAACAGGTGTTTTACCGCTACGGCGCGGCAGGATAGATGGGGCAGTTCGAAACTTGCCTCGGCCCCTGAAGATTCCAAAAGCTATGACAACGCACCCGTCTTCAGAATCTGATTTGGTCGTCCCTGATTGGTTTTGGGAAGTTCTTGAATCAGCCAAACCTGAGCTGCAACGTTTGGTTGATTGGCTGGAGGCAGCCAGTCGTGAAGAAATCGTGGAGTTCCAGCGCACCTACGAGGACGCTGCCCAGGCGATTTGCGACTACTGGGACGGTCCGGTTGTGGGAGACATTGTTTTTTCGGAAGACGATACGGAAGACTTCTGTACCTGGGTTGTTTCCCAAGGGCGTGCACTCTGGGAACAGGCACTGGTGGCTGCTGACCTGGAGCCATTGGTGCAGCTATATCGGGCGTCTGAATCCGAATCCGATACCACTTGGCCAAATTGGAACCCGAAGGTGCTGAACCCTGCCTATCCAAAACCCGCGCAGTACTCCATCCATAACCGCCCCGCCGCTTTCGTTGTTGGCGGTTTGGCTGGGGGTGAAGCGGGGTCCGCCGAGTTTCGCGTAGCGGTTGCCGGAGGCAACTGGTAAACTGTTGTGTATGAGAGCTTTCAAGTACAAACTCAAACCCTCAGCCCGGATTGAAGCCATGTTGTGGCAGTGGCTGCGGGTCTGCCGTGAGTTGTACAATTCGGGCTTGCACGAAAGGCGGGAAGCGTGGCGCTTGCAACGAATTTCGCTCAATTACGTGACCCAGGCCGCCGAACTGCCGGAAGTCAAAGCCGGACGCGACGACGTGGCACGGGTCAACGCGCAAGTCTTGCAGGATGTGCTGCGCCGGTTGGAGAAAGCCTTCGCCGGGTTTTTCCGGCGGGTGAAAGCCGGAGAGACGCCGGGTTTTCCCCGGTTTCAGGGAGCGAACCGGTACGACAGTTTCACCTTCCCGCAAGCCAAAGGCGCGTTTCGGCTGGAAGGCCGGTTTCTCCACCTGTCGAAAATTGGCAAGGTCAAACTGCATCTGTCGCGCCCGCTCGCAGGAATTCCCAAAACCTGCACCCTCAAACGCGAAGCCGACGGCTGGTATGCCGTCATCACCTGTGAAACGGCACCCAAACCGGCGTTGCCTGAGACGGGGCAGGCGGTCGGGATTGATCTTGGTTTGGAAAGCTTCGCCCGCCTCGACGATGACCGGGCGATTGAGAACCCCCGCTTTCTGAAAACCGCCGAACGACGCCTCAAAACCGCCCAACGCGCCGTTTCACGCAAACGGCGGGGCAGCCGCAACCGCCGGAAAGCGGTCCGGCTCCTGGCCCGCCACCATCAGCGCATCGAGCGGCAGCGGCGGGATTTCTTTTTCAAAACCGCCAACGCGCTGGTCGCGCAGTATGATCGGATCGCGGTCGAAGACTTGAACATCAAAGGCATGGTCAAAAACCATCATCTGGCGAAAGCCATCCACGACGCGGCGTGGCACAGCTTCATCTTGATTTTGTCCGAAAAGGCAGCATGGGCCGGTCGGAAGCTGGTCAAGGTGAACGCCCGTTTTTCGTCCTCGGATTGCTCGCAGTGCGGCCACCGGGTCCGGAAATCCCTGTCAGAACGCGAACACCGCTGCATTGCCTGCGGTTTTGTGGCGCAGCGGGACACGAATGCGGCTCTGGAAATCAAAGCGCGAGGGCTTCGCGTGTGGGGAGAGGCTGGGTTGCCGGCCTCGGTGAACCACGAACCTGCCCGGCGACCGACCGGGAATCTCCATCCATAACCGTTCTTTGGTTTGGGTGGAGAGGAGGTCAACATGGCTATCAAAGTCCCCATTACATCGCGTATGCGGTCTTTGAAGCACGCTTTTCCGAGTCATTGTATGACTGTTTGTAGGAAGTCGCTCAGGTTGGCTTGTCGTGTTGCTGGTGGAAGTGTTCCAACATATCACCACATCCCCAATTTCCAAACATACCCCGGACTGGAAAATAAGACTTGACCTGGGGAAAAGTCAGGGTATTGTCAGACCACACGCCACTGGATTTTTGTACCTGCCGCTTGATTTTCACAGGGGAAAACGATGAACAAAAAGAAACTCATCGAACGCATCAGCCAGGATGCCGGAATCAAACGCGCTGCGGCTGACAAAGCACTGAATGCAATTTTGAGCGGAATTGAGCACAGTCTGGTCCAAAGTACGGGGGTTGTGCTGCCGGGATTCGGAAAATTCGCTGTCTCAGTCCGGAAAGCCCGTATCGGACGCAACCCGAAAACCAATCAGCTCATTCGAATTCCGGAACGGAAGTCCATCCGTTTTTCAGCATCCTTGAAGCTGAAATCAACCGTCAACCGGAAACGACGGAGCGGGTAGGGCATTTGCGATTTTCCATTTGCAATTCTCCCCCTCTGGCAACTTGCTTTGGCAATTGAGGTCAGTAAGGCCAAAAAGCATGCTTTCTCTTCTCAAATCAATCGCAAATCGCAAATGGAAAATTGGAAATGCCCTTACTGACGGAGCACCATGCGCATTCCGCCTCCTTCGGTATCAAGAATCGGGCGTTCATAGCGGACTTGTTTCTTTTTGTAGGGGGCAAGCTCCGCATCCAGGGATTTGAGGTAAATCCGGGCAGGTTGGTGGTCAACGATAAGAACTTCCGACATCTCCACCGGAGCATATCCTTCCTTAATAAAAATCAAGGTATAGAACCCTTCGGGCAGCATCAGGTGCGAGCCATGTCCTTTTTTGTCGGTTTCAATGGAGCAGCCGCGCCCGCCTTCAGCCGGATAGATTTCGACTTTGGCATTGGGGATGGGTTTGTCGGTTGTGGCATCACGCCATTCGACCGTCAATCTGCCATGCCGCGCCGGGCTCAGGGTTTGAGCCGTAACAGCGGACGACCCTGCCAGGGCTGTGAAAACTGAAACAAGCAGCAGTGCAAACATAAAGCGAAACGGATGCTGAACAAGGAACATGGGAACTTCCTCCTGCCACTGGAAATGCTTGATTGTACCGGTTTGGTGATTGTACGCTCGCCGTCCGATTTTGCCACACTTTTTTAGGAGGAATCTGCCACGCAGCCGTAAAACCCGGACCCCGGCAGCCGTATGTCACTCTTACAAGCCATCATTCTGGGCCTTGTGCAAGGTCTCACCGAGTTCATTCCCGTCAGTAGCACCGCCCATTTGGTTATCGCCGGGAAAATCCTCCACATTGACCGCCAACTCTCGCCTGAACAAATCACTGCCTTTGACGCTGTAATCCAGCTTGGAAGCTTGGTGGCCGTCCTGATTTATTTCGCCGGAGACCTGCGCCGCATTACGGTCGGTTTTCTGGTTGACCATGTGGAATATTTCAAAGGGAACCGAGATGCAGGAAATCCGGTTCTGGGCAGTTGGGCGCAGCTTGGCTATCTGATTGTGCTTGGTACAATTCCAATTGTCGTTCTGGGTTTGACCCTGAAAAAAATTATTGAAGGAACCCTGACCAAAGACCTCTATGTGATTGGCGGAACCATGATTGGTTTGGCGGTTGTGCTGGCGGTGGCCGAAGTGGTTGGGAAACGGACCCGCTCGTTAGAACAATTGACTTGGAAAGATGCCTTGATGGTCGGATTTGCCCAGGCTTTTGCCTTGATTCCGGGGGCCTCCCGTTCAGGGACCACCATCACCGGCGGCCTGTTCGTCGGGATGAACCGTGAAACGGCAGCCCGGTTCTCCTTTCTGCTTTCAATTCCAGCGGTCGGGGCGGCTGGATTGCTGGAATTCATCAAGGAGTACAAACACCTGAGTCACAATATGGGAGCTGCGGTGGTGGTCGGCACGCTTGTGGCCGGAATCAGCGGGTATGCGTCAATTGCTTTCCTGATGCGCTATTTGCGAGAGCATTCAACTTACCTTTTCATTGGCTATCGGTTGATTGTCGGGGCGGTGATTTACATTCTGCTGCTGACTCATACGGTAACCCCCAACTAAAACGGGGACTGAATACTTGAATCCCAGAAAGATTGAGGGATTAAGAGGGAGGCTGAGAGATTTCAACTGCTTCCATAACCAAATATGGCTGAGTTTTTTACGGTAACCTGGAAAAAATGCTTTTTGCCTTCCCAGGTAAATGAAGTGATACTCGTCTGGGAAATTGCTTATTGAAAAAACAACCGGCTGCTCAACAAGCCTGCTTCTACCGGATTTTGTGTTTTGGCGGTTTCCCGCCCATCGAGGCAGCAATGAGCAAATTGTGCAGCCAGTTTGGATGGTATTGAAACCCGTTCAAAGTCATAAAAGGTGAAACTTTATCAGGGAATTCATCGCGGGTTCGGCGGCCATAGGGATGGAAGTTCCACAATAAAGCCATGGCGCGGACGGAAAGCCGGGCCGAATCGGATGTGCCATGAAAATATTGATGGAGAAACAGGAGGCGGTCCTGGTGCGTCATCAACCGGTCCACGGAGTTGCTGGTGCGGTACGCACCTGGGAAATCATAAGCGCGGGCGTAGCGGTCGGTGTTGGCGTCAAGCTCGACGATTTTGCCACGGACCGCTTCCGGCAGGTGGAGGGTGGTCACCCAGGCGACCAGCGGTTGCAGGTGTTTGCAAAATTGCTCGCGGGTGGGTTCCCGATAAGTCTCCCAAAGGCGGTTGATCACTTTCCGACCATCCGGCCAAGTGCGCACCCGATCCCGGATGCTCAACACCAGATGCAAAAAACAGAGAATCAAGGTGGTGGCGGGAAACAACCGCGTCAAAGCGGCCTGGGTCGCTTCCCAGCCGTCGGTGTTGATGGTGTGCGGCGTGTAAGCCGGGTCCAGTTCCCGCGCCTCAGCTTTGAAATCCCCATATCCGGACACCAGCGCCTCGGTATCGGCTGCCTCGGTCATGCTGACCCCGAGTACCACCCCCTGGGCCGCCAACGTTGGGACAAAGACCGGTTCCCCCAACAGCCAGGTATGTTTTTCATCCGCCACCAGATGGTGTGGGAGCCGCTGCGGGTCTTTCACGGTCGTTCCAACCGGCGACACCCGTCCCAAACTGACATACGCCCGATACCAAAACGGGGCGTTGCGGCCGCACACGGCGACGATGGTCTCAAACGAGACTCCCTGCTGACACAACCGCAATCCTTTTTCCACTTCGTCGGTCCGTCCGATCAAATAGGGCATCACACAATCCGGCCTCAATTGATAGGCGACGCCCGTCTCGCTGATCACTATCCGCCGCATCCGCGCTCCCAGTTTTTTCGACTTGACCCAGCCGTGAAACCGAAACCCGCCCCCGATTTCACCCGGAAACAATTCCGGAGGCTGGGTGATGACCGTCATCAGGTACGCCCGAAACTCCGCCGGTTGCTCCACTTGGATGTCATATTCCGCTTCACTTGCCACCGGCAAACAGATACTCTTTTCGCAGTAGTGGGATGTCTTCATCGCTTCCTCCACATGATGTGTTTTGCTACCATCATTGTATCGGAAGCGGCGGCCATCCCTCCAAACTACTCTTCGGCTGTTACGCCGAAAGCGTCAACACCGCTCTAACTTCTTTGTTTTCAATATCACGTCGGGCTAACACAAAATCCGGTAGAAGCAGCAACAAGCGAGAGCTGACACATGGCAAAAGGCAGAGAAAATTCATATCATTAATTTTCAAATAACCAAGTGAGAGTTTGACCGCTTTTAATGCAAGTAAAACTCCTACACCTCCTTGAGCGTCAATTACAACACGTACTTAATAACATAAATTTTTCATCCTACTGTGAAAATGAAATGGGCGTGGCTACTTTGAGTTAAAGCGTAAGTGGTTGAACTATGTACAGGACAAAAGTTGAGTAACCTCTTTGAATGCAATTTGTTGTGATTTGCCTTCAAGGGAGCCCAGCAATTCCCGGTTTAGAAAAAAAGAGTGTCAATTTGGTATGATGGGAAGATGCCACCCAATCAACCGAAAAAAAATGGACCCCTCACTTTTGAGGTTTTGATGCAAACCGTAAGCGACGAATTTG
>JAIBAN010000084.1 GCA_019695185.1 Blastocatellia bacterium
CTTCCTGTGCTGCCAGATTCTGTCTGTCGAGTGGATCTGCCCTTCCAAGGTCGACAATTCCGTTAACTTTTTCGGTTCCGGCGCGCCGGTCACGTTCGTGATGGCCGCCAAGCTGTTGAGCCGTCAGCCGCACGTCTTTGCGCAAAAAGAGTGCGCCGACACCCTTGGGCGCGTGGATTTTATGGCCGGAAAGCGACAGGGCGTCAATTCCCATTTCATGGACGGAAACCGGAATTTTTCCGACCGCCTGAACCCCATCCGAATGCAGATAGATATGCCGTCCTGCCGCCCGCAAGTCCTGCACCAACGCACCGATTTCGGCCAGCGGCTGAATGGTGCCGACTTCGTTGTTGGCCAGCATGATGGAAATCAGAATGGTTTCATCGGTCAGCGCGGCCCGCAGGTCTTCCAGCCGGATGCGTCCTTCGTCGTAAACCGGCAGTCTCGTCACCCGGAACCCCTGCTGTTCCAGTGCAGCGCAAGGGCCGAGCACTGCCGGATGCTCAAAGGCCGAAGTGATGACATGGCGTCCGTGTTTTTCGTAACTGGCCGCCAGCCCTCGCAAGGCCAGGTTATTGGCTTCGGTCCCGCCGCTGACAAATGTGATTTCGGTGGTTTGCGCCCCAAGCAGGAGTGTGACACTCCGGCGGGCACGTTCGACCGCAACCCGCGCCTGCTGGCCAAAGGAATGAAGCGACGAGGCATTGCCAAATTCGCCGGAAAAGTAGGGCAGCATGGCTTCCAGCACTTCCGGAGCCACTGCCGTTGTCGCTGCATTGTCGAGGTAAATCCGTGAATTCATTCAGGTCTCATTTCTTGCAGGGCCGGATACACGAGCGACAGAAACTGATGAACAATCCGGCCCGAAACACCCCAAATCGGGTCTTTTTCGCTGTGATGATAGAAATATACATCCCGCGCTTTGCCCAAAAACCAGAATTCCCTGATTTCCAATGCCTCAGGACGGGCAATCTGCGGAACCGGAACCTCAATCAGATACTCAATTTCGTGGGAACTGAGCTGAAACTCATAAGGGTGCGGAATCATTCCGATGACCGGGGTCACAAAGTACCCGGTTGAGGTCATGAGCGGGTCCATTTCACCCAGCAGATGCACGTCGTCGCGCTGCAAGCCGATTTCCTCTTCGGCTTCGCGGAGCGCCGTGACTTGCGGCGAACCATCCTCCGGGTCCGTTCGCCCGCCGGGAAAAGCCACTTCGCCCTTGTGGTCACGCAGTTTTGCGGAACGTTTGGTCAGAAGCAGATGCGGAATCCCGGCTTTATAAAAAAGTGGCACCAGTACCGCTGCCGGAATATAGTCCCAATCGGCGCGAATCTGTTTGGAACGATTTTGGAGCGCCTGCGTGATGCGCTCTATGAGGAAAGAATCCATAATTTTTTTAATTGAGAATTGAGAGTTGAGAATTGAGAGTTGAGAATTGAGAATGATATTCCCTGGTTCGATTTTGCCGTTTCAGGAAGTTGAAAGCAGTTCACCTGTCCGGAAAATAATAGCCGGTTCTGAAATTGGATCAAAATTCTCAATTCTCAATTCTCAATTCAGCAAGGAATCCTGTATGTATTGCATTGCCATTCGAAAAGTTATGCTGGTCCTGACTGTGGTTGTTCTTTCAACGGGTCTGGCCAGCGCGCAAAATTCACCTTCCGGAAAACCGGCCCAAGGAGGACGTCAAACACAGTCAACACAGCGTCCAGCCGGGAATTCAGGGTCAAATCCTTACGGGGCTGACTCTTACCATGAAGAATCCAAACCCGCCCCGTCCATTGCCAACGATGAAAAAATCGTGCTCCAGTTGCAGGAATTGGTCAAGGCAGTCAATGCGCTGAGGGAGCAAAACCAGGCCCAAACGGCGGTCAGCCTGCTTCAGGTGCAGCAAAACCGTTTGACCGCAGTGGAAGCCAAACTGACCGCCGCCCGCTCTGTCGTCACGCTTATCAAGGAAAAACAACTGGCCAACAGCCGCCGCAACGACAACATCCGCAATGAAGTGATTGGCCGGGGGTTGCTCAACCAGTCCGAGGGCGAGCAGGTGGTTCGGGCCGACATCGAAGCCGAAAACATCCGGCTCCAGGGGGAACGCAACGAGGCCGAGCAACAACTGGCTGCCATTCAGCTTGAATATGACCAGGTGAAGGCCGAAATCGAGCAAACCAAGCAGCAGGTCATGCAATTCCTCACAACCAAACCCGCTAGTGACCAGCAATAAAAAGAAGGACTGAGGACTGAGGACTGAGGACTGAGCGGATGCCAGCATTCCGTTAGAAGGTACTTAAAAATAAGAAGTGTCTCGGCTCTCAGTCCTCAGTCCTCAGTCCTCAGTCCTCAGTCCTTATCCATATGACAAGGTGACAAATACCTTCGGGCAAGGTATCTTTCACAACGCATTCAAACAATCCAGACACAACAAAGGTCAGAGTTACGCCTTCAGGCGTGAAAAAAATCCGCCATAATTTTTTGGAAACCTCACGCCTAAAGGCGTAACTCTGACTTTTCAAACGTCACCCTGTCACCTTATGTATTCGCTTATCATTCGTTCACCGGGCTACCCTCCGCAGAAAGTCAAGTTGGTTCGCACGCAATGCACCATCGGACGTTCGGTGCGAGCTGATATTGCGATTCCTGATTCGTTTGCCTCACGACTGCACGTCAAACTGCGGGCCGACGGCACAACCTATGTGTTGGAAGACCTGCAAAGCGCCAACGGAACGTATTTCAACGGGATGCGGGTCACGGCACCAATTGTGTTGCGTCCCGGAGACGTGATTCGGATTGGCGAGACTGACCTTGAGTTCACCAACGACGCCTTTCATTCACATGGTTCCAGTTCCACCCAGACATCGGTGTTGATTGCCGACAGCATGCCGCCCACCATTCCCGAAGCCACCATCGGGATGAGTGCCGGAATGCCTCGCACTACGGATGAAATTCTGAGCCGCGTTTCCGGACCGCTCCCGCCAAGCGGCTACACCGCTCCGGCCAAACAGTATGTCCTTCCTTCGGGGCAAGGCTCGATTGTTTCCACCACTGAATCCAAACGGAAACTGCTGGCGCTGGTGAGCAAGGTGGGTGTGGCGTTGCTTTCCAACTCCGAGCTTGACGAAGTGCTGTGCGAGGTGATGAACCTTGTGTTTGAGTCCCTGCCAGTGGAGCGCGGCTTTTTGATGATGTGTTCCGGCGAGACCGCCCCCAATGGTGCCCCCAAATTGGTTTGCAAGGTGGCGCGTTCCGGCGGCAAGGATATTGCCGGGGAAGTTTTGCTCAGTCGCAATATTACCGAACAGGTGCTCGGCACCCGAACGGCGGTTTTGACCGCCAACGCCCAGCAGGACCCGCGTTTTGCCGGGCAGCAATCCATCGTGCTTTCGGGAATGCGGTCAGTGATGGCAGTACCGCTCGCCTTGGGAGAACAGGTCTATGGGTTGATTTATACCGATAACCCCTATGACCAGCGCTTTACCCCGGACGACCTGGAGGTTTTGACGACGATTGCCAGTGTCGCGGTTATCAAGATTGAAAATGCCCGCCTGCTGGAAGAACGGTTGGAAAAACAACGATTGGAAGAGGAACTGGCAATTGCCGGACGCATTCAGGCTTCGATGCTGCCCCGGCACGACCCGGAACTGCCCGGTTTTGAACTAGCCGGACTTTCCCGCCCGGCAGCCGGTGTAAGCGGTGACTATTACGACTATTTCCGCATTTCAGACAGCAAACTGGCGGTTGTGATTGGCGACGTGACCGGCCACGGCATTTCCTCCGGGCTGCTCATGGCGCTGGCCAAAGGCGGTTTACTCAATCAGGTCAACGTTTCAAGCCATGTCGGGGATGTCATGAGCGCCATGAACTCATTGATTTTCGAAAACGGCAGCCGGCGCGATTTGATGACACTGTGTTATTTGTCAGTCAACCTGCATACCGGCGAAGTGTCGCTTTCGAATGCCGGGCATCCGTTCCCGTACTGGTATCACGCCTCGATTAAAATGGTCCAGGGGATTGAAATCGGTGCTTATCCGCTGGGGGCAAAGGCGATTGCCAACTACCCGACCGAAATGTTCCAAA
Source organism: Blastocatellia bacterium (assembly GCA_019695185.1). Lineage (GTDB taxonomy): Bacteria > Acidobacteriota > Blastocatellia > Chloracidobacteriales > Chloracidobacteriaceae > JAIBAN01. The sequence goes on from JAIBAN010000084.1 coordinate 4,078, forward strand.
TGGAATATGGGGATGTCGTGGTGCTCTACAGCGATGGGATTGTGGAATTGCAAAACACGCGGCATGAGCAACTTGGCTATCCGCGCTTCGAAGACATGATTAAAGCGCTTTCGCATAAACCGGCACGGGAAATCTGTGAAAATCTGGTGGAAGCCGCCCTCAAGTTTTCCGCTGGGTGCCTTCCCGAAGATGACATCACAGTGGTGGTGCTCAAGCGGACTCCCAGACGTTCACCCTAATGTTTTGCGCTCTACCTTTAGGCGGCGGTTGTTTGTCACGCCCCCAGGTGCCAATCAGTTGAATTCTTTTAAGGAGTTTTTTCTATGCTTGTCGTCACAGGCAGTGTGGTGGCCAAACCGGACCATTTTGAAGAACTTTTCGCCCTCAGTCAGGAGCACGTTACGCGGTCCCGGACTGAACCCGGCTGTCTCTCCCATGCTGTGTACCGTGACCCGGAAAACCCGTTGCGGCTGGTTTTTGTCGAGGAATGGGCGGACCGGATGGCGCTCTTGGTCCATTTCGGGGTGCAGGGTTCGCGGGACTTTGCCAAAAGCATCAAGGGAATGGCTGCTGAACCGCCGGAATTGAATGTCTATGAAGCCGAACGAGTGCCATTCCCCTAAAACAAGCTGTTTTTCTGAATCAGATTATTTCTGAAAGCAATTCCTTGCGCGGCGCAGGAATAACCACCCGGTTGACCAACAGCCCTTTGACTGCCACAGCCTGAGCCCCGGCAGAGACGGCTGCTTCGACGGCTGAAACACTGCCGGTCATCGTCACAAATGCTTTGCCGCCGAGCGCCACTGCCAACCGGATTTCCATCAATTGAACGTTGGCGGCTTTGACGGCGGCATCTGCGCCTTCGATGAGCGAGGCCACGGAAAATGATTCGATAATGCCGAGCGATTCCAGGTCATCCACTTTGGTGGCACCGGCAATGGCCGGAAACACTGCCGGATGGACATTCGGAATCACAAACGTGTCAATGACATAGCCTCTGCCTGCAGTTTCACCTGCCTCAACGCTGGCTTTCACAGCAGCCACGTCTCCGGCCACCAACACCATATATTTTCCCGAACAGATGGTCCGCGCCAGCACCAACTCCACTTCGGCGGCTTTGAGCATGCTGTCCACCACCTGAAATCCGGCGGCAATGCTTGAGAGTTCAATCAATCCCAGTGAATTCTTCATAGTTGATTATCTTTCAATCGTAATCCGGTTGCTGATTTCCGTGACCGTGCCGGCAATGCTGGCGTGAATGCTGGCTCCCAGTTTTTCGGCGGGCACGTCGGCAATACATTGCCCGGCCTGCACCCTGGTTCCCACGGAAACCAGCGGCAGAGCTGGCTGCCCGATGTGCTGTGACAATGGGATGGTCACTCGTTGCGGCTGGATGTCGGCATGGAGGAAATGGGCGGGCGATTCAAATTCGAGGATTCCCAGCCGGGTCATCAATTGTTTGATGGGCGTCCGCCGGTATTCATACATCGGATGCGGCTGGACTTTCATATTGCCGGACCATTTTTGGTTTGAGGCCTTGAGGTCTTCCTTGGATTTGTCGCAGGCTTCTTTCGGATACAAACCTTCGGGACAGGAATAGAGCGTACACAATCCGCAAGCACAACAGAGCGAAGCAAACTTACTCCAGATGTCCGCGCCCGACGTGGTAAACGCCAGGCTGCGCATAACTTTGTGAGGTTGCACATCATATCCAAGAATGTAGCGTGGACAGAGTTCCGTGCAGTAACTGCACTGGTCACAGGCCGATTTGCCAATCCGGTGCATGGCGGTTTCCGGCACGATTTTCCGCTCCACCAGCGGATGGCTTTTCGGCAGCAAAATCAAACCGGCAGTGGTTTTGGTAATCGGCAGGTCGAGGTCACATTCGAGCTTGCCCATCATGATGCCGCTCACAAAGATGGCATATTCATCAATGGATGCCCCCCCGGCGACTTCGATGGCATCGCGGTAGCTCATGCCAACCGGGGCCAGAAATGTGCAGGGACGGGCCACCGTCCCGGTCACCGTGATGAATTTATGCGTGACCGGACGGCCTTCCGCCGCCAGTGAAATGTTATAAAGCGTCTCGACATTGTTGACCACCACGCCAACCTGAAGCGGGATTCCCTGCGGCGGAATCAGCCGTTTCGTTGCTTCATAGACCAGCACGTATTCGTCACCCGACGGGTAAAAATCCCCCATCAAGTGGACGCGCAGCCGTGGGTCATCCAGAAACGGCTGGAGTGCATCTGCCGCGATCCGGTTTTTTTCCTTGATACCGATAATGCCATCCTGTGCACCCGTTGCCTGCATGAGCAGCTTCATCCCGTGAACGACCCGCTCCGGAAAATGCACCATCAACTCTAAATCCTTGTGGAGCAGCGGTTCGCATTCCGCTCCGTTGGCCAGAATCGTATCTACCGTGGAACCGGCTTTGACATGCGAAGGAAACCCGGCTCCGCCCGCGCCCACAACCCCGGCGACCCGTATTTGCTCTTGAATCTGCATAGGAATGTCTCTGTTTTTTGGAATCTCACACAACTATCGGCCACCGTGCGCGACCGATGCGGGAAAGTACACTCTCCTTTGCAAGTGAGACAAGAGGAAGAGCCTGAAACCAAAGGAAATTGGAGTTTGGGCCGACCGGAAGCCTGTTTTAGCCATAACTCAGTCGATCCGGCTTACTATACATGCTGTAATTTTCAGGAGTCTCAAAAATTGAAGCCCCTCAGAATGGCCCCGGTTACAAGAATTGTCAGGTGTCGCCAAAAAATGGCACATTCTTTTCAATGGAATAACATACTTCTCCCAATCAGGTCATAATCAAAGGCAAGAAAATCAATAAAGAAATGGTTTTTTAAACAATAATTGGGTTTCCTCCGGTTTTTTGAGAGTCCGGCACTGAATTTGCGTATCATCTGTCATTTCCCCAATTGGCACTTTCAACCTTACAAATCCTGTCAACAGAACTGGATTCTCTACAGATTCACGGAGGCGAAGCACCTATGAAACGAGTGGGATACCGTATTTTGCGAATTGACCGGCCTTTATCGCGGAGAGCACGGCGGAACTCCAACGGGTTTTCACTTATTGAACTGCTCATCGTCGTTGCCATCATCGGCATTCTTGCGGCGATTGCCATTCCATCCTTGGCAGCATCACGGGCGAATGCCAACAAGGCTTCTGCGGTTCAGTCGTTACGGGTTTACTGGACGGCTGAAATGTCCTACCAGAACGGGCGGGCATTTCTCGCTGACTTCGACATCCTGCGACAGCGCACTGATGGAATTGACACTGTTTTGGGCAGGCAACCAAACAATGTAATTAAATCCGGCTATATTTTTGAGATTACCCCAGGGGTACTGCCTGCTATCCCAGCTCTTTCAGTCCCAACCGTCTTGAATGGGGACACAACCTATCCTGCATTTTGTGTGCAGGCGAACCCGCTCCAATTAAATGGGATCGGCAGAACCGGAAACAGTTCATATTATATTGACCATGCAGGTGTCATTCACGTTCGGGCAGGTGCTCTTGATGCTGATAGCACTGACCCTGCTTTGGGTAATGATGGCGGGGCTTAAAAAACAAACTTCTGAGTGACAAATGACTGCTGAAGGGAAGGTTCGCAAATACTTACCAGTCATTTGTCACTCAACGTCAGAAACACCTGGATACCACTCCCGATTTCTCACCAAACTGTCCCTATTCTTTTTGCCAAGTTTCCCCCAAAAGCTTGTAAAGCCCAAATAAATTCATCGATTCCCAGCACTTTACAGGTAACCGCAAAAAGCAGACTGCTCCCGGTAATTGCAATGCCCAATTGAGTCATACGCCCTCCTGAGGTTACCGGAACCCACATTCTTGAAACAGCCCAAGCCGTAACGGCTAACACAGCCGAAGCCATCAGGATTTTCAAGAGCCTCCTCCCCTGCAGACAAACGATTGGGAGATGGGTATGAAACCGCAAAATCAACAGGAAAACCATGAATTCCGCCAGAATCACACCTGCAGTTGAAAGAGCAAGCCCGGTATGGCCAAATTGCAGTTTACGAACCAGTACCAGATTAAAAATGTAGTTCAATACGATTGAAATGAGACTGACCCAGACTGGAGTACGCGTATCGCCAAGTGCATAAAACGCCGGAGCCAGCACTTTGATGGCGGCATAACCAGCCAGACCAATGGCGTAACAAGCTAACGCAGCGGCCGTTTCACGGGTATCACCAGCAGTAAATTTCCCATGTTCATAAATAACTGACACAATGAGATTTCCTAATATTGCCAAACCACAGGCAGACGGAATACATAAAACAAAAACCAAACCAAGGGCATGAGAAACCCGTTGGTTGAATTCGACGATTTCCTTGCGTACTGCGGCTCGGGCAATTCCAGGAAGCGAGGTTGTAGCAATGGCAACTCCAAACACACCAATCGGAAATTGAATCAAACGAAAGGCGTAATTCAGCCAGCCAACCCTTCCATCTCCTAATTCAGAAGCAAAATTGCTGTTGACAAAAACGTTGATTTGCGTCGCCGCCCCACCTAAAACCACTGGTATCAATAAGGTGAAAACCCGTCTGACATCCGGCTGGTTCCACCCGAATGAAAATACGTAACGAAATCCGGTGTGAAAGAGGCTGGGCATTTGAATCAGAATTTGGAGCACTCCCCCGATTAAAGTTCCCAAAGCCATACCGAAAACAGCCTGGGTTGCTCCTGGAATACCAGCTAACTCAGTCCGCCACCAAAGATGTCGAATCACAGCAGTTACATATTGGGGTGCCGCCAGAAAGGCACAGATCAAGCCGCCCAATACAGCCCCAACATTGAAAATGGCTGAAGCAAAGGAAGGTGCCAGGAAGCGCTCTTTGACAGTGAGCAGCCCCATCATCCAGGCAGCTATGAAAACCAGCCCTCCGAAGGGCCACATCCACTGTGCCAGATAAATGGTCAAGGCTCGTTTTTCGGCTGTGATTCCAAAACCAGGGGCAATTGTATCAACAATTTGCGGAGAAAAAACAATTCCGGCAAAGACCGTTGGGAGTAAGAGCAGCAACAAGAGATTCAAGACCCGGCTTGCCAGCAGCCAGGCTTCCGGTTCGCCCTTCGTCTCAAGTTTTTCGGTAAAAACAGTAAGAAAAGCAGCGGAAAGTGCTCCTTCGGCAAACAGGTCCCGAAGGAGGTTAGGAATTCGAAAAGCCGTTACAAACGCGTCATATTCAAACCCTGCCCCGAAAAAGACTGCACATATCTGTTCCCGAACCAGCCCCAGAATCCGGCTTGTCAAAACCGCGAATCCGACCAACCCGGTTGAACGATTGGAAGGTGAAGTGTGGGAATGAACCGTGTCCGTTTCCACATTACTCGGACTCGGAACGCTTGGCTGTTCAACGGACAACGTTCAACTCCTGGCAGATGGTTTAGACATTTGCAACCAGGTATTTCCGCAAATGATTTCCCATCAAATATCCATCATAAAACTTAAAAGGGAATTCTCCGGACGTATAATGGCCACAAGGAAGCCAGGCTGCCTGAAAGGGTATCCGTTGGCGTTCAAATTCACCCATCAATTGGCGTGAAAGGTGGGGAAGAAAAGTCATGTCGTAACGGGCGGAAATGAGCAGGGTTTTGTGTCCGTGGTAAAGGTCGTTCCGGAGCCGTTTGACATAAGGATGCGGGCTAATGACCGACCAGCATCGGCGCAAGTCATTCCGGGTGATATGGCCTTCCAGTCCATTGCGGACATGGCGGGTGGAAATACCCGTCCAAACCACGTCGGAAAAATAGCTGGAAACATGATTAAAGGCACCAACCTTGATGCGGGAATCATGAACATAAGTTAAAAAACTGATGCAGGAACCGATGCTCGTACCAACGATTCCAAACCGGGTGTAGCCTTGGGTTTCAAGCCAATCAATAATCACCCGGACATCCTGAACCGCTTGGCGGACCGCTTGAATCGTTCGGCCCAGATTAGGGCTGACCATATAATCAGCTCTCATTTGATGAGGCGGTTTTCGGCTGTCGTGATAAGGCATGCTGAGCCTCACAGCCGCCATTCCAAGCTTGTTGAGCAACTGGCAAACTGCAACGTGACTGCGATGGTCGCCGTTCCACTGCGGCAGGGCAATTACCACCGGGGGGCGTTCCGAAGCGAATTTTTTTTCCGGCAGGGGAAAATAGCGAGCGAAAACCAGATTGTTGGTTTCATAGGGTGTGGGAACCGGACTGCGAAAGGAAAGCCAATCATCCTCAAGATGACATTCAGGTTGTGTCTGAGGCGTGAAAAAAGCGTCACTGGCAGCCAGAGTACGCTCCGTATACGCATCGTAAAGTTCAAGTGGCGGAACTTTAGACCAGTCCGAAAACGGAAGTGGTTCAGGCAGGTAGGCATCCATATCCGTCAAATGGTCAAACCCCCACGTAAAGGGTTCAGCACGACGGTTACGGTCACGGGTCGAAAGGTGGACTTCCCAGCGTTGAATCCAATTTTTGAGCATGGCAAGGTGCAGCACCGAGGTAGAAAAATCCGGAAGTGCCCTGCCCTTGGCTCAGTAGCCTTCCTTTTCCCTTGAATGGCTGTCTTTCACCCCCTTGAAGAAAGTTTCCCAAAGAAAATCTGATCATTGCTTTGTTCGGTCGTATCAACCCAAATTACAAAGACTTCACCGACCTCACTGACCATGAGCCGGGGTGGCTGGGCATACTGTTTGACTGGTGCGTAAAACGAAGTCAGGTTGGCAAATTGATTCCCACGATTTGAACTGACAGTATGAACCACATCAAACCGGTTCTTTTTCCCACTATTACTGCTCAGAATCCGACGGGCCAACGCATGGAATGAATTTTGGAAAGCACCTAGTGCAACTGAAGTATAGCTGGTTGAAAGAGTTGCAATGAAACGGGGAACGGCAAAATCACCGGCCCCACCGTTGGCTGACAAACTGAAATAAGCCCGATTGTCAGTGGCGTTGACCCAACCAATATATGACATGCTCCCGGCCACAGCGACAGCAGGGGACATCGTTTTGGAAGGAATATTGACGTTGACCAGTTCAAATTTGCGATCTGCCGTGGCTGACAATGCAAAATTCACGCGTGCCACATGTTGCTTGATCTGGGACCATCCAACCAAGATGCGGTCAGACGAACCCGCCAACTGAATATCGTAAGGTGTTCCGTCCTGATTGGCAGACAGAGTTTGTGGATCCGTAAAAGTTACCGACTGGGGTCGGCTGACAGCCACATTCAATCTAATCCGATTGCCGCCTTCTTCCAGCCAAGCCAATACAATTTCACCGCTTTCGGTCACAATGGCAGAGAGCCGGGTCACATTTCCAGCCGTGGTAATCACCTTTACTGGAGCCCTCCCCCAAGTTTTCCCCGCATCCTCCGAAGCGTTTGCAAAAATCTGCCGGACCCCTTTTTCCGTTTGCACGAAAAAGGCAAAAAACTTTCCGTCACGAGCCAAAACCGTTCCCCCAAAAGCTGTTTCAGCAAGGTTGGAAATTGCCACAACTGGGGAAAGTGGGGTTGATTCGTCCGAACGCCCGCGTGCCACCACCCTGGATGCATTTTCATCCCAGATGATACAGGTTCGGGTTCCCTGCATGGCAAGGGAAGGATTTCGGGATGGTTCCGGAGAATTTGAAAGGTTTTCTGCTGGGGTGAAACTTCCGCCCCGATCAATCGAACGAACAAAAAACACATCGCCATTTCCCGTGACTGAATCCTGATAGGCAACCCCCACCACATTTCCATTACGGGTAATACGCGGATTGGAAGCATTTCCGACACTACGAGAGAGATTAGTGGCAGGCTGCGTGCTTTCTGACGGATCTGAATTTTGGGCAAACAAGCCCGTCCCAAACAGTTGGGTGAAACAAACAGCTAATAACAAAACAACAAACACACGCATTGGAGTTGATCATCCAAATGACCGAAATTCACCGGCAGTCCCCTGGCTTAACGGATAAGAGCTGGCTGCGTCTTCGGTGAGAGCGCTTTTTGACGATAATCCTCACCCTGGATAATAACGGTCCGACACATTTCATACAAACGGGAACGAAGCCGAATTCCAACTCGTTCGGTCAGGGTTTCGTCATATCCACCTTTGACCGGGGTGTCCAGATAGTTTGAAGTAAAAATCGTGGTCTTTTTTTCATTATATCTGGTATTGATGATTTGGGTCATGGTCTCTTGTACCCAGGCAGTTGGCTTATTGGCTCCCAACTCATCCAGGACCAGCACTTCAGCTTCATAGACCGGAGCCAATACTTTCAACTCTGAGGTTTGAGTATTGGGGTTATAGCTTTCCTGGATTTCTTTAAGCAAATCCCGAAAGTCGTAAAACAAACATGGCACGTTTTTCCAGGTAATCAATTTATTAATTACGGCTGCGGCAAGATGGGTTTTTCCTATCCCGCAAGGCCCCAAAAATAAGAGCCCATAATCAATCATGGGGTACTCTTTCACAAAATGGTTGCAATCCTGTTGCGCCCGAGCTTGAGAAATAAATTCGTTGGTATTGGGTTTGCCCTGCGGGTAATAGTTGGTCAACGTGCAGTTCTTATAACGCGGGGGAATTTGGGCCTTGGTCAGCAACTGCTCCTGTTGGTTAGCTTTCCGGCATTCACAGGGACGCACTTGGCGGGTTCCGGCCACAGTTGCCCAGCCCGTTCCCCGGCAGGAGGAACAGTCCGGCTTGGCTTGTGAAACTGGGGTATACAAACTGACCTGATCGCGGGCGGACATAGGCGTTCAATCTGAATGAGACACTTCCGACACGTTCTTTAACACTCAAAATTTGTGTTGGAATTTGGGTAAAACCTTTGAATGTCTGCGTGAAGAGCGTCGGCAAGTATGGGCGAAGCAGTTCAAAAAATCAAGCATGGGCAAGGTAAATTTCTTTGGCAGGATCCCGTCCAGGTTGGGTTGATTATGAAAACATTTTTCAAGTAGTATAGTTGTCAGTCATTGAAAAAACCACTTTGCACCTAGCAAACATTTCATATCGGGGGATGTATCCCTTATGTTGCATACCTTGCTTTCTTCATTTCGCTCACGTCGGACAAACCTGGATATCCCGCAAAAGCTGGCTGAAGTTCCAACGGGCTGTCGGGTTCGGATTTGCAAATTGTCTGAAGTGGAAGGTGTCGAAATGCTCCGTGAACGAGGTTTGTGCGAGGATGCTGAGGTTCGTGTTCTGTCTGCCGGTGACCCCTTGGTATGCCTGGTTTGGGGCAGCCGGGTCATGCTCAATCGGACGACCGCCGAATCAATTACGGTGGAAGTCCTTTCCTGAGTTGGGAATTTTGAATTTTCAGTTTTGAATTTTATCCAGTTATGAGTGAAACGACCCCGACCAATACAGTTCTGAAAATAACACTTGATACGTTGAAAATCGGCCAGGAAGCACGGGTGGACCGGGTCCGGGGCGGACGCGCCAATGCCCAGCGCCTGCAGGAAATGGGCCTGATTGCCGGTACCACCATTCGCATTCTGAAATTTGCCCCGCTCGGTGACCCGATTGAAATTTTCTTGCGCGGCTATCATTTGACGCTCCGCAGGGAAGAAGCAGCCTTTATCGAAGTGACGCCGCTGTAAATCGCTGGTTTTTATGAGCTTGGATTCGTTGTCAGCACCTATCGCCCCCTCTTCTTCAGCCTCTCGCACAATCGCTTTAGCTGGAAATCCAAATTGTGGGAAAACCACCCTTTTCAATGCCCTGACGGGCTTGCGGCAACGTGTTGGCAATTACGCCGGCGTCACGGTTGAGAAAAAAGAAGGCAAACTCCAGGTGGGTGAAACGGATGTCAATGTCGTTGACATTCCAGGCATTTACAGCCTTTCCGCCCGTTCTTTGGATGAACAGGTGGCCCGCAATGTTCTGCTTGGAACTCAGGCAGATGCCTCCCGCCCTGACTTTATTGTGTCCATCGTGGATGCCAGCAACCTGGAACGGAATCTGTATCTGACGACCCAACTCATGGAACTTGGTCGCCCGGTTCTGGTTGCACTGAATATGATGGATGTGGCCGCCCAAAATGGGATTGATATTGATGCCGCTGCTTTGGGGGAAGCCCTTGGCGTACCGGTTTTGCCCATTGTGGCCAGCCGTGAAGTCGGTCTGGAGCCGCTCAAACGGCGCTTGGTAGAACCACTTCCACCTCTTCCGAAACGCCATTGGAAACTTGCACCCTCGCTTGAAGATGAAATTAAAAAACTTGCTGATTTTCTGACCGAGCACCAACTGATTGAACCCCTGGCAGCCGAAGGCGAAGCCATTCGCCTGTTGCTCAATGACATGGAGGCAGCTCCCGTTCAAATTGAGCTTCCGCCGGAGCTTGAAAACCGGATTATCCAGGCCCGCGAACGGCTGGAAGCAGCCGACATTGACTGGTGGGCGGTCGAAGCCGAAGCCCGTTACGGTTGGATTAAGCACATCTGTGCCCATGCTGTGGTGACCGCTGAGGGCTTCAAACATACCACCAGCGATAAAATTGACCGGGTGGTCACGCATCGGATTCTTGGCCCGCTCTTTTTTGCCTTTATCTTAATTCTGGTTTTTGAAAGCATCTCCCGCTTTGCCCAGTATCCCATGGATTTGATTGGCGGCTTTTTTGATTATGCCGGTGATTGGGTGCGCGGTCTGGTTCCGCCTGGCGATATGCAGGGGCTTCTGGCTGACGGAGTGATTCCCGGTGTGGGCGGTGTCATCACCTTTCTGCCGCAAATTCTGATTCTTTCGTTTTTTATTTCCCTGCTCGAAGATTCCGGCTACATGGCACGAGCTGCCTTTATCATGGACCGTATCATGCGGCGGGTCGGATTGAACGGAAAATCCTTTATTCCCCTACTCAGTTCCTTTGCCTGCGCGATTCCGGGCATTATGGCCACCCGGACGATTGAAAACCCAAAAGACCGGCTGGTAACCATCCTGATTGCGCCGCTCATGAGTTGCAGTGCCCGCCTGCCGGTCTATTTGTTGATGATTCACACGTTTTTCCCCAGTGGAAAACGGATCGGAATCTTCAGCACCCAAACCGTGGTCCTTTTTTCCATGTATGTGCTCGGCATTGTCGCGGCCATCGGAATGGGTTGGCTGTTTAAAAAAACCCTCCTCCGAGGTCATTCGCCACCACTCATTATGGAACTGCCGCCGTACCGATTCCCAGCCTGGCGGAATGTGTTTTCCACCATGCTGACCCGCGCCGGACAGTTCCTGCAACGGGCAGGAACCGTTATTCTGGCTATTTCCATGGTGCTTTGGTTTTTGGCGGCCTATCCAAAAAACATTCAGTTGTCCCGCAACTATGCGACTGAACGGCAACAGATGGAAACCCGTTTTCAAGCAGGCCAATTGACAGAAGCAGAAAAAGAGCAGCAACTGGCAGAACTCAAAGTGGCCGAAGCCTCCGAGCGGAGCCGGAAAAGCTATCTGGGGACGATGGGGCACACGCTGGAGCCGGCTATTCGCCCGCTTGGTTTCAATTGGAAGATTGGCATTGGACTGATTTCGGCTTTTGCCGCTCGTGAAGTCATTATCAGTACGATGGCAATTGTCTATAGTGTGGGAGACGACGAGGCCAACGAAAACACCCAAAGCCTGCAAAAAGCACTGCAAAACGACCGCTACCCGGATGGCAGGCCGGTCTATACACCACTGGTGGCCGTGGCGTTGATGGTCTTTTTTGTTTTGGCCTTGCAGTGCATGTCAACCTTTGCCATTGTCCGCCGCGAAACCAACAGTTGGCGCTGGCCGTTTTTTATGCTCGGCTACATGACGGCGCTGGCGTATGTAACAACTTTGATTGTCTATCAAGGTGGGCGGATGTTGGGATTCTGAAGGACATTTGCCCATTTGTGATGTGCCGTTTGCTATTTCGGAGACAAATCCAAGGTGGCAAATGGTCATTCGCAAATTGCAACTGAAAGAAGTTATGAATCAGTCAATTCTTGCCTTTCTCTGTGTTGCGGCTGCCGCTCTCTATCTGGCGCGGGGCTGGGTAGCCGAAATCCGCCAGCACCTGCGCCCCTCAGCCAAGGGTTGTGCCGGGAACTGTGGCTGTTCAGCAGCCCAACCATCCCCCCCGCGTCCTGCGGGAAAGCCATCTCGGTCCCTTCCCGTGCTTCGCTAAATTTGTTAGGAAACCCCTTCCAGAATGGCTGCGGCCAAAAGCGGAATCATCAACTCATGATGGCCGGTCAAGGCATATCCCTTTCCCAACCCCCCTGCCACCGGACGCCGCACAACATTGGTCAAAGGCCGGTAATGCTGCATAAAATCAAAATTGACGGTGGTAAACTGTTCCAGTTCATGGCCGAGATTGCGCAGGGTGGTGACGGCCTTCAGGAAAACTTCGGGTAAAATCACGGCAGAACCAAAATTAAGATACACGCCGCCCTCGTTCAAACCTTTGACGACCGAGCAAAACAAGCGGAAATCATGGTAACTGGCCGCTCCGATGGATGGCCCGTCAGCCCCAGGATGAATGTGTGTAATGTCGGTTCCAACCGCCACATGAACCGTCACCGGAACCCGGTTTTGATACGACATACAAAGCAATGAACGGTCAGCAAAGGGCGGTTCCAGTTTGAGCAGTTCCCGGCTGATGCCTTCGCCCCCGCCAATTCCATCCGCTGCCGCCGCCCGAATGCCCTGATTGATCAGGCGTCCGGTTTCCTCGGCTCCGCCAAACGCCCCGGAACCCAAGGTGGCATCCACGTCTTCGGAAGTTGAACCGACCAAAGCAATTTCGAAGTCATGCACGGTCCCGGAGCCATTCAGGGCAAAAGCAGTGATGAATCCCCGTTGCATCAGGTCAATCAAAACGGGAGCCAGCCCGCACTTGATGACATGCCCGCCCATTCCGGCAATCACGGCTTTCCCCTGCTCGCGGGCAGTCCGGACCGCCGTGGCTACCGCCTTCAAATCCCTGACCGCCAGAATATTGGGCAGCCGCTCAAAAAATTCCCGCAGCGAGGAGTTTTCACGCAGAGGCCGGGCAAGGTCCGCCACTGAAACCTTGCTTTTGCGGTCGGCCAGCGGGTAGGTCACCAAGTTAGTAAAATCAAGTGGTTCATAGGGATAGCGGGACATTACAAACGGCTCCATTTCTTCTGAGAAGTAGCACGGAATGAACTGAAATTGCGCCGCAAGCATACTCAAATTCCGCCCGCCGCCAAGTCAAAGCTGAATTTTCCAAGTTCGAATTTAATTTCACCTATTACTCCAAGAATTCAATTTCGTTTTTGCTTGGCACGATGCTTGCCTTTTGAAGTGCAACTTCGAAAAACGAAATAAAAATTAAATTTTCAGGAGAAACACCTATGAAAGTTTTGGAAATGGGCTTGCAAGGTTATCAAGTCCGCGAATGGCAGCAGTTCCTGATTTCAAAACGGCTGATGCCGGGCGGTCTGCCCTTTGGAAACTTTGGCCCTATCACTCAGAAGGCAACCATTGCCTTCCAAACCCAGCAAGGTTTGAAACCGGATGGCAAAGTCGGACCGAAAACAATTGCCCAGGCCAAACGGGCGGGCTTTCGGCCCATTGGTGACAATGTGACTGGAATTCCGTCAGATACAGTTGATTTTTCGATGAAGAGACATCCGCAAAAGGAAATTCAACACGGAGCATCTGCGAAACATTACACCTTTGCACCCGGAATTGATGTTCCTTTTTCGCTTGAACAGAAGATTTCCAGAATGGCTGACAAATACTTTGCACTGACAGGAAAGGGCTTACATATTTTTAGCGGAAGACGAAACGCATACCGTCAAGCTGATGCAATGTATCGAAAATTCCATGATGGGGACGATGTTTTGAAAACCTATGGTTACAGCTCTTTAGCCTATGAAGTTAAAGCCACTTACGACGGGTCAGTCAAAGCCAAAAAATCAAAAGATGAAACAATCAAAGCTATGGCTGAAACCATTCAACAGCAAATAAACCGCAATGCTTACATTTCAAAGCATTTGCTTGCGATAGCCTGCGATGTGGACCCAACGGGCGTCAATGGAAAAACTCTCCAACTCGCAGCAGCAACGGTAGGAAAAGTCAAAGTAAAACATGAAAAAACCCCACACCATTTCCATGTTCAATGGGAAGAATAAAACCAGTGAGGTCAATATGAGACAAATTACTCTTTTATTATGTGCAGTTTTGTTGAGTTGGTGGTTCCTTATTCTCCCAGTAACAAATGCCGCTTCCCCTTCGCTGGTTCCTGGTTTGCCGACTGATGATTTTGACTGCCCCCGCGCTCAACCCGAACCTGTCCTCTACAAACGCAACAAGCTGGTTAAAACCAGTTCATTTAAAAGAACTTCAGCAACAGAAGCGATTGAAAAAGGGGTTCTGACGACTGGTGAAACCGTCACGGTTTATCATGAAGGTTGTGAGAGCTTTGTGGAACGGTTTGTTTTCAAACTCAAAGACACTTCTCATCCCGGCAACGACTTGGCTTATTGGTTTACCAAAAGCGCGGATTTGCTCGAACAATTACATGATAAGCAAAACCCGTTGAATCTCAAATCATTTGCCCAGGCGCTGCGAAAGCAGGCCCAGAAGAAAAAACGACTTCGGTTGGACGACTATATTTACTTGTACAAAGGAATAGCCCCTCCTGGAGTCGCAGTCGGGCAAGTCAGGAAATCTTCAAAATCCTGTGAAACAATTCTGGAAGTGGTTTGCTTTGAGCAGTTGTAACCTTTGCAATTTCATCCAAAGAGGTTTGTTTTGGAGCATGGCAGAAAGTTCGCCGTGCTCCAAATTTCAAAGCCACTTATCCACCCAGGAAGGTTTTTACCAAATCACCTACTCGATGGTTTCCAGCCCAAACCGCTTCCGTTTCAGAATCAGCCCCTGCCGGGTCAGCCCCAGCTCGCGGGCAGCACGGGTGATGTTGCCGGAATGCCGGTCAAGCGCGTCGGTCACCATCTTGCGTTCCAGTTCCTCAACCGATTCAGACAGGGTTTTTCCGAGCGGAAGCACCGACCCTGAACGCCGCGATGAAATTGAAACCGTTACGGGACGTTGCAGGATTTCCTCGGAAAAATTATCGGGCATCAAAACCGAATCGGTAGCGGCCAAGGCGACCGCCCGCTCCATCTCGTTTTTGAGCTGGCGGACATTGCCCGGCCAGGGGAATTTGCACAAAATCTCCAGTGCGGCTTCGGAAAGCGATATATTTTTATTTTCCCGTTTGGCAAATGAACGGAGCAGGTACCGGGTCAGCACCGGAATGTCTTCGCGGCGGTCCCGTAGCGGTGGAACGTGAATCCGAATGACGTTCAACCGATGGAAGAGGTCTTCGCGGAACGTTCCCTGCTCGACCTCCTTTTCCAAATCGCGGTTGGTGGCCGCCACGACCCGAACATCCACCCGCACCGGATGGTCTTCGCCGACGGCATGAATTTCGTGGTCCTGCAAAAACCGCAGCAGTTTGGGTTGGACGTGCAGCGCCAGTTCGCCGATTTCATCGAGGAAAATTGTTCCGCCACTCGCCGCCCGGATGATGCCGGCGGTATCCTTGTCCGCTCCGGTAAAAGCACCTTTGCGATGCCCGAACAACCGGCTTTCAATCAGTTCCGCCGGAATTGCCGCGCAATTGAACGGGATGAAGGGCTTGTTGTGGCGGGTGCTGGTCGAATGAATCGCCCGCGCAATCAGTTCCTTGCCAACGCCGGACTCGCCTGTGATGAGCACCGTCACATCCGAAGAGCGGATTTTCTGAATCCGTTCAATCACCCGCATCATGGCCGGTGATTCGCAAATCAGCCCCGTCGCCACCAGATTGCTGTTCGTTTTGTAGCTGCTGACAATCGTCTGGGTCGCCTTGACCGTGTTGCGCAGCATACAGTTTTCCAACCCCAGTTCGACCACCCGAATGAGCGAATCAAGGTGCCCTATTTTGGTCATTGTCGGAGTAGTGGTTCCGCCACTCAAAAACAGGTAAAAGCGGCGTTGCGGGTTGGATTCGCCCGAATGCGAGTTGTCGGTCAGCGGTTTGACCTGAACTCCCGGCGGCAAAGGCTTCCCTTCCTCCAGATGCAGTTTCAAATCACGGTAGGCTTTGTCCGCTTCCTTGCGGTCACAGCCACGGGCAGTGAGAAGTTTCAGGCTTTCGTCCGCCAGTTGTTCAAAAATGACCGCCTGTTTCTGCATCTCATCCCGAATCAGGGTGGCAAACTCCCGCAGCAGCAAATCATGGGTGGTCGAGGCAGCAATCAGCCGCTCAATCACCAGCGCATCCAGCGACAGCGTGGCCGGTTCGGGACGGCTGGAAAAAGAGTTCTCCAGCAGAATCTCAATTGCCTCTGCGGCCCGTGCGCGTTTCGGTTCGGCTTTCAGTTCGGTATAAATCTGAGCCGCTTTTTCCAGGTGCGAAAGCGCCCGCGCCGGGGCTGACTGCCGGTTGAGGGCCAGCCCGATTTCCAGGTGGCTGCACGCAGCTTCATAGACGTAGCTGATGGATTCGAAAATCGAAATACTTTGGGCCAGCAACGGAATCGCCTCCGAAGCCTCGCCCCGCTGCAACCGCAGATTGCCGTCAATCCGGGCTGCATGGCCCGAAAGATTGTGGTTGGGCTGGGTTTTGATGAGTTCCTGGGCTTGGCGCAGGTAATCCGCCGCCCGGTCCAGGTCCGCCCGGAGCAGGTGCCCCTGGGCCAGCTTGAGATAGGTTCCCGGAATGGCAATCAACCGCCCGATTTTCGAATTGATTTGGAGCGTGTGCTGGAATTGTACCAACGCATCATCAACCCGGCCTTGGGCGAGGAAGAAATCGCCGAGCTTTTCCCAACTGACGGCTTCCACGGATTTGACGCCGGTTTCCAGGGCCAGTTCAATGGCGCGCCGGATGCAACGTTCGGCTTCGGCAACATTTCCCTGCTTGCTATAGAGGTCGCCCAACGTTCCCAGCACCGCGCTTTCCGTGCGTTTGTTATGACCGGTCACCAAGTCAAAAGCCATCTTGAGCGATTGTTCCGCCCGCAACCATTCGCCGGTTGCCAGTTGGGCATCGGCCAGATTCGCATAGGCAATGCCCAGCAGGTTGCGGTCCTTGGTTTGGGACCAATGCTCAATCGCCTGTTCGTAATTGGCAACGGCCTTGTGAATGTTGCCTTCTTCGGTCAGAACCAGGGCCAGATTGTTGAGGAGTTTGCCAAACGTCACATGGTCGGCCACAGTCGGGACCGAGGCCATCCGTTCAAGCAGTTCCAACCCACGCTGGCAGGCTTCGCGGGCTTCCTGCTGGCGACCTTCCAGATAATCCACAATGGAGAGGTTCCAGTAACTTTGCGCCAGCGCACGGGCATCGCCGACTGCTTCCTGAAAATCGAGCGCCGCCAGCAGATGGTCGCGGGCAATTGCATATTCATCAATCACCCAATAAATGTAGCCAATCAGCCCATGGGCCGCGCCACAGCCAACCCCGTCTTTCAGTTCCGTGTACAGTTTCAGACTGTTTGTCGCACAGTGGATGGCACGCGGAGCGTTGTCGAGCCAACGGTGCAGGCTCGCCATGCGAAACCAAATGCCGGCCAGCACATTTTGCGGTATTTGATACTGGCGTCCGGAAAGGTCAATTGGAGTCAGAGCCGTCAGCGCTTCGTCATATTTCCCGGTGACTTCGAGCATTTCCGCCAGTTGGACGCGCAACTGCACAGCTTCCTGCTTGGAAACCGCTTCGTTTTTCAGCAACTCGCCAATCAGTTCGATGCCCTTGGTCGGGTCGCCGCCTTGCACGCTGAGGCTTTCCACGGTCATCCGTTCCAGAGTGATGTGGTCTGACGCCTCATTGGATTGCATCCACCGACTGTTCATGGTCTCGTCCTTTATAAGGGCTAAATTACTCAACGTTACTCCTCTTCCATTTTTTCAATGACAAGTGACGGGTGACCGGTGATAAATGATCCGACAACTTCTCAAATCGAACTTCTCAATTCGAACTTCTGAGACTGGCGGTTTCGACCCATTTCCCATCGCGCAACAGGTAAAACTTTTCCGGTCGCAAGGTAAAATTCTTCTGAAATTCAGGAATGCTGGCGATGAATTCAGACCGGGTGCGCAGGTCACCAGTGGCCAGCTTCCAATCTTTGTCGTTTTCCTGCAACAGATATTGCTGCATAAAAATCTTGGCGTGAATCAGTTCTGCCGGACGCCCGCCGGGTCGCTTTCCGGGAGGGTTGACGGCCACAAACAACACGGTATCGGCCACCGCATAATCACCGAAAATCTGGACTTCCCCGGCCTGTCCGCGCTCAAAGGTCGCCAGCGGAGCCAACTGGCTGACGAACTTGACCAAATCTTCACGTTTGACCTGTGCTTGTTGCCGCTTTGACAGATAGCGGTAAAAGGCGGTGGTGTCTTTGTCGCGCAAAGCCTTGAAAAATGCCTGAAGTGTTGCCCGCACCGGGCCATCCGTCGGCGGATTCTGCGCCGTCGCAATACTATAAAACCCACCCCAAAGAAGGCTCAAGCAAACCAGTCGGACTACTGTTGACCTGCCCCAGGCAAAGGGCTTCCCGGCTGAACGCCACGGACGGCACTGCAACGACAACAGACACAACATGGTGAGTGAGTCGCCTCCGATGTTTGCCACAAAGTTCACGGCAAGGGTGATGGTAATGACTTGCTTGGTTTGTTTCCGGAAATTACAGGACGCTTACTGGGGCAGCGCATCATAGCGCGAGAGGCAAGGGTTTTCCAAGGACAAAAAGGGGTACGCAGGTTGCCCTCCAGGGCAAAATGAAAGGCTCTCAATCTGTTCCTCGGGTTCTTCAAAGGGTGGGGGGTTTTACGTCCTAAAACAGACCACAAGAGATTGATTCGGTTTTTCTCATCGCAGAGCCGCAGAGTTTTCGCAGAGTTGATAATTGTTTTTTCTGTGCATCCTCTCCGTCTCTGCGGTGAAAGATAATTTCAAAGTATTCCAATCGTATGTGAACCGATTTAGTACGAAATTTTACAGTATCTTTCCCCAAATGGCCGGTAACCGCTACCTGGAAAGGAAGAACGGAAGCCCACCTCGATGTTTTTTGAATCCGCTGTGGGTTACTTCACCTTTGCTGCTGCCTGTGGGAACTCCCGTTTCTGCCAGTGGTTTTTTAATTTTTGGGGGCAACCAGATTTTTGGTCAAAAACGCCCCCAGAGATTTGAGGTAGACGAGCCTCCGATGGCCAATGTTAATACATTGCAACGAACCGTTTTCAACCCAATATTGGACGGTCCGCTGAGTGACACCCAGCCGTTCGGCAACACGAGCCGCAGGTGCAAAAAGCTTGTTCCGGTCTTTGGGTGAACTGTTCAGATATAAATCAATCAGCTTTTCCGTGTCGGCCAGCTTTTGTAAAACAGCAGGCTTCATAAATTAGCCCTCCCTAAGCTGGAGTACCCTCCAATTTGGTAATGCAAGGTCTGTCATCTCAATTGAAGAAATAGTGAATCAAGGAAGTTGGGAAAACCCTCCCGAAAAATGACGGAACTCACCAAACTCCGCTGAACATCAATCAAACTGTTTTGATTTTTGGCTTATCGTTTTTCTAAACACTTATTTCCCGCAGGAGGGTAAAAAGTTGTGGTCCTGAAAAAATATTTTATGGACTGAGGGCTGAGCCTGTTTTTATTCCTGGCGGTATACCACCAAGCCATGCAGGCTAACCGGCAAAAGCATCTCCCGCTTGCCTTACTTCCCCGACTGAAATAATCTGCTGGATTCATTCAAAGAACCAAGTTTCAGAGTTTCGGTGTATTGGTAAAACAGGTTGGTCAGACACTTCCGCCGGAGCGCATTATCTGCGGATGGGAAGGCGCTCCTGCCGGAGCGCAGAGATTTTTTCACCGCCCGCTCCCAGGGGTTTCGCTCCGCTTCACACCCTGGCTACCATAATCTGCTCCTGCCGGAGCAGAGAGACCACAACCTGTTTGGCCCATAACCCTGAACCCTGAACCCTGAACCCTGAACTGCAAAAGGAAGCTGTTTCGTGAAAGAACGTGTTTTAGTGATAGGCATCGACGGTACGACCTTCGATTGGATTGACCCTTTGATGGAAGCCGGTAAGCTTCCGAACTTAGCCCGCATCAACCGCGAAGGCGCACGCAGTCAGCTTGAAACCGTCTTCCCACCGATTACCTCCACCGCCTGGACCTCGTTTGCGACAGGGAAAAATCCCGGCAAACACGGCATTCTGGAATTCATTCAACGACGCGGTGGCAATCTGCGTGAAATGGCCGCCAATGCAACCCAGCGAACCGGCAAGGCGCTTTGGGAAATTCTGGGCGATGCCGGCAAGCGTGTGATTGTCACAAATTTTCCGGTGACCTATCCGCCCCGCCCGGTCAACGGCGTGCTCGTCACGGATTTCATGACGCCGCGCGGACGCCGCGACATTACGTATCCGAATACGCTCCTCCAGGAAATCGAAGACAAGTTCGGCCCGTATCGGCTGTATCTGACCCAGACCTACGCCAAGGGCAATGTCGACGGCGTGCTGGATGAAGTTTTTGACGAGGTGGATTACAAGTCGAAGGTCAACCGCTATCTGATGGAGCGCGACGACTGGGATTTTTTGATTACCCACATTTGGGGAACCGACCGACTCCAGCACGAAACCTGGCACGTCATGGACCAGTCGCACCCACGCCATGACAGCGCTGAATTTGCCGCCCATCGCGCCCGGATTCTCGAATTCTGGCAAAAAGTTGATGCGGAAGTGGGAAATATGGTCACGGCGGCTGGCCCGCAGACGACTGTGGTGCTGGCTTCGGACCACGGCTTCGGCCCGGCGCATAAATATTGCGCTTTCAATATCTGGCTTTTGCAGGAAGGCTTCCTGAAACTCAAGCGCACCGCCCAGACCCGCATCAAACAGATGATGTTTTCACTGGGCGTGACGCCAGAACTGGCCTTCAAAGTTTCGCGCCAGCCGCTTTTCAAAAAGCTCCGCCCGTCACGCGGGGTGGGGACGCAATCCGGCACGGTCGGCAAGCTCAATCAGTTTTTCCTTTCGTTCAACGACGTGGACTGGTCCCGCACGGTCGCTTTTTCCAAGGGCAATTACGGCCAGATTTTCATCAATCTCAAAGGCCGCGAACCGCACGGCATCATTGAGGAAGCGCAGTACGAAGAAGTCCGCGACCGGATTGTAAAAAAACTCCGCGCCATGCGCACTCCCGACACAGGTGAACCCTTTATCGGCGAGATTTTCACCCGCGAAGAACTCTATCAGGGCGAGCACCTGCCGGATGCCCCGGATGTCTGCTTCCTGCCGCGTGACATGCGCTATGTCTCGTTGGGTAATATGGATTTCACCTCCAACCGCTTTATCGTGGATGCGTTTGGAAACTCCGGCACCCACCGTATGAACGGCATCCTGCTGGTGCATGGGCCGCACGTCCGACGTGGTGCCCGCCTTGAAAAAGCAAAGATTTTGGACTGTGCTCCGACGATTCTGCACTTACTTGGCCAACCCGTGCCGGAAGACATGGACGGACGGGTCTTGACCGAAATCCTCTCGGACGACTTTATGCGCTCCCATCCGGTTTCGGTTGGCGAAGCCGCCACCGGTGAGGATTTGCCCGACATCGAATTTTCCGATGAGGAAAGTGACGAAGTGCGCGAACGACTGCGGGAGTTGGGCTATTTGGGATAGCTTTATGAAAAAAACACAAGTCAAATCACAAACTTTTACGGTTCTGATTGAACAAGATGAAGCCGGTTACTTTGTGGCGACAGTACCAGCTCTGAAAAGCTGTTACACCCAGGCACCAACCCTTGAAGAACTCTATCCACGCATCAAGGAAGTGATTGAACTGTGCCTTGAGGAAGAACAGCCTTCGCTCTTGAAATTTGTAGGCATACAGCAAATGGAAATTCGGATTTCGTGAAATTGTATGCCTAAAATGCCAATCATCACGGCAAAATTATTGATTGAATTTCTTCATCATCAGGGATTCATCCAGGTTCGGCAAAAAGGCAGCCATAAATTTTTTCGTCATCCCGATGGCCGAACCGCAGTTGTTCCTGACCATAAAGGTGAAGACCTTGGACGCGGAATCACAACCAAAATTCTGAACGATGTGGAAGTTACCCGCGACGAATTTTTGAATTGGTGCAGGAATCATTAACCTCGCTTTGTTTCCTAAAGGAGTTTCGCTCTTATGACCACGCCCAAAGAATCACTGGACAAAGTTACACCACTGGCGGTCAATGACTTTGACCATATCGAATACTATGTCGGCAACGCCAAGCAGGCAGCCTATTTTTACCGCTACGCACTTGGTTTTGATCTGGTTGGCTACCGTGGACCGGAAACCGGCGTCAAAGACACGGCGTCCTATGCCCTCAAACAAGGCAGTGTCCGGCTTGTCGTGACAGCGGCCTTGACCCCCAATCATCCGGTTGCGGAACATGTGCTCAAACACGGTGACGGTGTGCATGCCGTGGCCTTTACCACCCCCAATGCCAAAGCCGATTATGAAACGGCAGTGGCCCGTGGAGCGCAGTCGTTTCAGGAACCGACCGTGCAGGAAGACGAACATGGCAAGGTTACAGTGGCCGCCATCCACACCTATGGCGACACGGTTCACCGTTTTATCGAACGGGAAAATTACTCCGGTGCATTTTTGCCCGGATTCAGGGAAATGAACGTTCCGTCACCCAACGCCGCCGGGCTGGGCCGGATTGACCATATCGTGGGAAATGTCGGCTGGAATGAAATGGAAACCTGGGTGTCGTTTTACGAGCGGGTTTTCGGGTTCTTTGAGTTCAAACACTTTGATGAAAACGACGTGAGCACGGAGTTCACGGCACTCCGCTCAAAAGTGATGGCCAGCCCCGGACTCCATATCAAAATGCCGATTAACGAACCGGCGGAAGGTCGCAAACGCTCGCAAATCGAAGAATATGTGGATTTCTATCGCTCGCAGGGAGTCCAGCACGTGGCGATTTCGACCGGCGACATTGTGAAGACTGTCACTCAACTGAAGAAAAACGGCATTGATTTCCAGACTGTGCCGGAAACCTACTACGATGAAATCCCCAGCCGCATTGGTGAAATCAAGGAAAACATCGAAGATTTGAAGCCGCTCGGCATCCTGGTGGATCGTGACGAACACGGCTACATGCTGCAAATCTTCACCAAACCGGTGGAAGACCGCCCCACGTTCTTCTTTGAAATCATTCAACGGCGCGGCAGCGAGAGCTTCGGCAAGGGCAATTTCAAAGCCCTCTTCGAATCCATCGAACGCGACCAGGAAGCACGGGGAACCCTTTAAGCCAGGACTGAGGACTGAGGGCTGAGGACTGAGCAAAATCAGAGGAGAAAGGAAAAACTGTTCAAAACTGGCGATGAGGTTCACTCCAAACAACCAAAAACCCCTGGTTTTTCCTCAGTCCTCAGTCCTCAGTCCTCAGTCCTCAGTCCTCAGTCCTCAGTCCTGTTTTGTAGAGTCCTCAGCCCTGATAAATTTCCCATTCCGCCACGCCAACTCCGCCAACACAATCGGACTGGCGGTAAATTGCGGGTCAACCGTCACCGTAACGGTGGTTCCATAGCGCGGCAATACATACAACACCGGAAGGTCCTCTTCGGTATACGCCTCGTCCGCTTTTGCCTTTTTCACCCGATAGATTTCAAGTAAAGCCTTTTTGGCAAGTTTTGGCAGGATAGCTGCCGTCACGTTTTTCCATTTCTCCGTTGTTTGCGGGGCATATTCCAAAAATGTCACGCTTTGCCGACAACCGGGTGCGCATTCAGTGAGAACCATCCCCAACACAATTCCACCTTGGGGTTCTTTGAACAGCGCCACTTCGCCATATCCTTCCCACTCTTCGGTTTCAAGCCGCAGGTAACCATTTTTGCCATCATTTGTCTGGATGGCTTTGGTCCGTTTTTCCCTTGAACCGGCGAACGGCAGTTTGTCTTCACCCACTCGAAAATAGCTTTCCGGCACGCTCAGATAATAGTCCTGAACTGTTTGGGGTGGGGTTTGGGCTGAAATCATGAGAGAGCTTCCCAGCCAGCATCCAAACAGAATAAGAAATACTCGCAATCCATTCATAGGCATGTCTTTTCTTGAAAGAGGCCGCCTGAAGGCGGAACTCGAAACTGCCGCCTGAAGGCGGAACTCTGAACTTTCACTCCATAAAACTCAGAAATACTTCGTTTGAAAGGAGTACCCCTTTACGTGTCAGGCACAACGTATCATCAATTATTTCAATTGTTTCAGCCTCAGCAAGGCGTTCCAATTCAGATTGATACCGCTCCCGCAGGTCAATCCCATAACGTTGGTGAAAAGAATCAAGCGAAATGCCATCCCGGAGCCGCAGCCCCATCATCAGGGCTTCATGAAATTTCTCGTGAGCCGAGCGGGCGGTACGTTCGGCAATTGCCTGTCCCGTGGTTTCAATCTGCTCAAGATATTCGTGAATCAGGCTCGTGTTCCAATACCGCTCCTCTCCATCGTAGGAATGCGCCCCAACGCCAAAGCCATAAAACGGTGTTTCGGTCCAATATTTCAGGTTGTGGCGGGCTCGCAAAGCACGATGCCGGGCAAAATTTGAAATTTCGTAAGCGTCAAAACCTGCCTGCTCCAGCCGGTTCAGCATGACTTCATACATTTCCGCCCCCAGGTCTTCATCCGGAACCGGTAACCGCCCGGTGGCAACCATCTGGGCCAATTTGGTTCCCTCTTTGACTTCGAGCAGGTAGAGCGAGACATGTTCCGGCTCAAGTCCCAGTGCCTGTTCCAGGTTGGATTCCCATTCGGCCAGGGTTTGGCGGGGAAGTCCGGCAATCAGGTCAATACTGAGATTTTCAAATCCACCTTGCCTCAGCGCCTGAAACGCTTCCCTGGCCTGCGCTGCCGTGTGGTCACGCCCGGCAGCCTGCAAGTGGTGGTCAAAAAAGGATTGCACTCCCAGGCTAGCCCGATTCATGCCAGCCGCTTTCCAGGCAGCAACCCGTTCCGGAGCCGTGTCACCTGGATTGACTTCGATGGTGATTTCCGCATCAGGGGTGAGTGAAAAACACTCCCGGCAAACTTTCAGCAGGTTTGAAATCTGAGCAGCTTCCAAAATCGAAGGAGTCCCCCCCCCAAAATATACGGTGTCTACCTGGAGTCGGCCTTCGACGACTGCCACATTCCGTGGTGGAAAGTGTCTGATTTCCGTTTCCAAAGCCGCAAGGTAGCGTCCGGCCAAGTCCGCTTGATAACTGCCGGTGACAAACCCGCAATAGGTGCATTTGGAATGGCAAAACGGCAAATGAAGATACAACCCGGCTTTTCCCTTTGCAGTCTGTGTTTTCTCGTGCTGAAGGCGGTTTGTTTTCAACATTGCAAATCTCAACAACCAATCATCATCACTATTGATACCAGCAAATTCAGTCCTCAGTCCTCAGTCCTCAGTCGTTGATTTTTACCCAATATCGGTAAAGCTCTGGTCTGATTCGATGACCTCTTCTGCATCGGAGCTTTGTTTTTCTTTTCCCGGTTGATAGAGCCGCCGCAAGAAAGGCGGTGCCACCAGGGTGGTGGCCACAGCCATAAAAACCACCACAGCGTACAGTTCTTTGGGTAACACGCCGAGGCCAAGGCCGATTTGCGCCACAATGATACCGACTTCACCGCGTGGAACCATCCCCATCCCAACTTGAAGAGCAGCTCTTTTCCCCAGCGGCAGCGCCGCTGCCCCACAAGCCAATAACTTGGTGATAACTGCCAAAATGGTGGTTCCCACTGCCAAGCCAATTACCTGGGGGCTGCGAAACACGGATAAATCAAGCTGCATCCCTATGCCAACCAGAAAGAACGGAACGGAAAACTCCATCACGGAACCGGCCTGCTGATGCAATGCAGTGTCTTCGCTGACCTCGGATAAGGCCATGCCCGCCAGGAAAGCTCCGATGATGGCGGCCACCCCAACCACGGTGCTCAACCAGGAAAGGCCCAGACAAAGGACCATTCCCACCACAAAAAAAGCTTCGTTGACCCGGAGTTTCTCAATTCGGGGGCGGGCTTTTTTGGCAATTTTCGAGCCAACCAACACTACAAAAAGTGTAAATCCAACCGAAAGCCCACCAGTGAGGGCCAGTTCTGCCAAATTGACGGAACCTTTGGCCAAACTGCTGACAACACTGAGCACCATCAATCCCAGAATGTCATCAATGACCGCTGCCCCCAGAATAATCTGACTTGACTGAGCAGCTAAGACGCCCATCCCTCCCAAAACCCGTGCGGTGATACCCACACTGGTCGCCACCAGAGCCGCCCCTAAAAACATGCTCTCCGTGAAAGGTGCCCCGATAACCCTCATCAACAGCCAGCCGGCCAGAAACGGAACCAAAACCCCCGAAACCGCCACCCCCAAGGCCAGTTTGCCCACCTTGAATAAGGCTGTCGGATTGACTTCCAGTCCGACTGTAAAAAGCAACAGAATGACACCAATTTCAGAAAGTGTCTGAAGCACCTCTGAAGTATGAACCCAATTGAGCAGGCTTGGGCCAATAATGATTCCGGCCAGGATTTCCCCAACGACCGCTGGTTGCTTGAGGCGTTCGCAGACCTCTGCCGCTATTTTTGCCGCAGCAAAAATCACAAAAAGCTGAAACAACACGGTCTCGCCGCTTCCACTCAAAAACAATGCCATGATGTTGTTTGGTGAAGCCGCAAAACACGCCATCCGCGCCACAGCCATTGAGGAAAGCTGGTTTCTTTTTTCGCGTATTTCGCGTGTTTCGCGGTTTCAATCAATCGCCAAGAGAGAATCAAGGACAGGCAGGATGTTGCAACCTTCGCTCAGTCTTATTCCAGAGCCGCAACTCCAGGCAGAATCAATCCCGCCAGAAATTCCAGACTGGCACCGCCACCGGTCGAAACATGGCTGACTTTTTCAGCCAGTCCGGCCTGATTGATGGCTGCCACACTGTCTCCACCGCCAATGATGGTGGTTCCCTCACAGGCAGCCACCGCTTCGGCAACCCCCATGGTGCCTTTGGCATACAAGGGGTTTTCAAAAATCCCCATCGGGCCGTTCCAGATTACGGTTTTGGCAGTGCTGAGGGCCTCGCGGTACGCTGCCAAGGTTTCCGGTCCAATATCATAACCAGCCAAATCCGCTGGGGTGGCATCTGCGGCTACAGTTTGAGGTTCCACTTCAGGACGGCTTAGATCGCCCACTACATGGTCTGTCGGTAGCAGCAACCGGACTCCTTTTTCAGCCGCTTTGGCTTCCAGTTCCCGTGCCAGTCCGAGCTTGTCTGCTTCCACCAGCGATTTTCCAACATCCAGGCCACGGGCTTTCAAAAACGTGTAGGCCATGGCCCCGCCAATCAGCATGGTATTGGCGGTTTTGAGCAGGTTTTCAATCACTTCGATTTTGTCTGAGACTTTGGCCCCGCCTAAAATAGCGACAAAAGGCTGGTCCGGATGATGCAGGGCTTTCCCCAGATACTGCAACTCTTTTTCCATCAGCAGGCCAGCCCCTTTTTCCGTTACCAAATCAGCGATTCCGGCAGTGGAGGCATGGGCCCGGTGCGCCGTCCCAAACGCATCGTTGACATAGACATCCGCCAATTCTGCCAGGGCTTTGGTGAATTCCGGCTCGTTCTTTTCCTCGCCCTTGTGGAATCGCAGGTTTTCCAAGAGCAGCACTTCACCCGGCTGGAGTGCCGTTGCTGCTTGTTTCGCAGCATCGCCAATACAGTCGTCGGTAAAATGAACATCAGTACCCAATAATTCAGCAAGCACCGGAATAACCGGTCGGAGGCTGTATTTCGACTCCGGGGCTCCTTTGGGCCGTCCCAGATGGGAAGCCAAAATCAAGCGGGCACCTTTTTCCCGTGCGAGTTGCAACGTTGGGATGGCCGCCCGGACTCTGGTATCATCCGCCACCTTCCCTTCCGAATTGATCGGCACATTAAAATCCACGCGGATAAAGACCCGCTTTCCTTGTAAATCAAGATCACGAATGGAGCGACTCATTGGACTCACTACCTCACTTATGAAAAGATGAACCAACACCGGTAAACATAACAAAGAACGACTCGATTGACATCCCGGCAGGAGGATTCCGGAATTGTAATTTCCTCTCCGGGCCTTTTATCAATCATGTGTTGAGGACGAAACCGGTGAATCCTGAAGCGCAAATTTTACCTTATGCTGGATACGAACACAGATCATTGGCTATCACCTCTGTCAATCCGGGCCCCGGCAAATTTTGATGGCATCCGGGTGGATAATCTGACTCAAAGCGAAGCCATTGACCTGATTGAAAAAATGATTGCCACCCGGCGGCATCATCGAATGGTGGTGGTTAATGCTTCCAAATTGGTTCTGGCAGAAAGAGATGAACGGTTGCGACGGGTCCTCCAAACCTCTGACCTGGTGACTGCGGATGGCATGTCGGTTGCGTGGGCTTCCCGATTTTCACGCAAATTTGGAGGGGATTTAGTGGACCGGGTAACCGGTATTGACACGTTTACCGATCTTTGCCAACGGGCGGCTGAACGTGGATGGCGGGTTTATTTGCTGGGTGCCGCACCAGGTGTGGCTGAAAAAGCTGCCGTTTCACTCCAAACCCGCTTCCCCAACCTGATCATCACAGGCTGTTCTCATGGTTTTTTCCCAGAGCCTGAATCCCCGGTAGTGGCAGCCACAATCGCTTCAACTCAGGCTGATGTTTTATTTGTGGCAATGGGATCGCCCAAACAGGAATTTTGGATGGCTGAATTTGGACCTTTGACACAAACCGCTTTTTGCCTTGGGGTGGGTGGTTCTTTTGACCATGTGGCAGGCAACATCAAACGAGCGCCTCGATGGATGCAGCGGGCCGGATTGGAGTGGTTCCATCGGTTTGCCCTTGAGCCACGCCGTCTCTGGCGACGCTATTTGATTGGTAATTTTCAGTTCCTGCTTTACCTCTTACGACTCCTGCAAGCCCGGTGATTTACTCACCTTGTTTGAATTCAGTTTTTCCTCCCATTTTTTCCTTCCAAAAAAGAACGGGTGGGATGTTTCCACCCCACCCGCTAATGGCTTTGCAGCCGGAAGCACGACTAGTTGCCAGCTTCTTCGTTGGTTGCCAGGTTCAATGTAAAGACATTGGACTTGGTACCGCCCTTACCCGTCACCTGGATGGTGTTGGAGCCCTTGCGGAGACCGAGCGAAGATCTGTTGCCTTTAGCCGTGATGCTGTTGTCAGTCGAACCGGCCAGAATCAGGCTGCTTGGAACCGTCTTGCCGTTCACGGTCACGGTCGGCGTGGTGCCGAAGCCCGCACCTGAAATGAACAGGCGTTTGTTGATATAGGAAGCAACCCCGATGGAAACATTTGAAGTCACCGTGATCTGGAAGGTCACTGGTGTTGCGGCCTTGTCATTAAATGTACCGCCCTCCGTCCTGGTGCCACTGTCTCTGGCAGTCACCGTCACAGTGTAGGTGCCAGCCTGGCCCACTTGTGGGTTAATGCTGATCACGCCTTTACCATTGTCGGTTTGTGAGAGGGTCACAAAGCTCGGTTGTCCACTGATGGCCAAGGTCACATTCTGACGCGAAATTTCTGCGTCAGTCGCACTGACATTCACGACAAGTGACTGGGATTCAGCCAAATTTACCGGTGCCAATGAACTAATGACAGGAGCTGTGTTGCCCAACACCGTCAATTTGAAGGTCTGGGTGCCCTGAAGTCCATCGCTGTCCGTTGCCGTCACCGTCACATTGTAGACACCGGCCTGGGCTTCCAGGGTCGGGGCAAACGTGAAGATGCCCCGGCCATCCGTCTGGGCCGTGAAGGTCGAGAACGGCTGGTTGAAGGTCGTTGACAGGGTCAGGGTCCGGTTCGTCGCGCTGGTGGCAATCACCGGCACCGAACGGGTTTCGGCAACCGACAC
>JAIBAN010000085.1 GCA_019695185.1 Blastocatellia bacterium
CGGGTGACCGGGTGACCGGGTGACCGGGTGAAATAAAATTCCTGACTCCCAAGACTCCCAAGACTCCCAAGACTTCCAAGACTCTCAGGACTCCCAAGACTCCCAAGACTCCCAAGACTCCCAAGACTCCCAAAACCCCCAAGACTCTCAAGACCGTTTATGGATTTTTCCTGGATTGATTTGATTGCCCTGCCGGTGTTGGGGCAGGGAATTCCTTCCTTGCGGGATGGTTTCAGTTACCTTGCTTTCTGCCGCCAAAGCCTTGCGACCTCCCGGCTGGAGCCGCATTTTCAACCCAAGGCCGCCATTTTACTTCCCTGCAAAGGGCTTGAAGAGGGATTGGAGCGCAGTCTGGAGGTTTTACCAGCCCTTCAATATCCGGCCTATGAGCTAATTTTCATGGTTGAAAGTGAAACTGACGGCGCTTTCAGCCTCCTGACGGAATTTTGCCGCCAAAATCCCAAATTGGCCCGCCTGGTGGTGGCGGGAAAGGCACATTCCTGCGGGCAGAAAGTTTACAACCTGCTGGCGGGGCTGGGTGTGGTTTCCGCCGAGGTCGAGGTCCTGGCCTTTCTTGATTCCGATGCTGTCATTGGG
Source organism: Blastocatellia bacterium (assembly GCA_019695185.1). Lineage (GTDB taxonomy): Bacteria > Acidobacteriota > Blastocatellia > Chloracidobacteriales > Chloracidobacteriaceae > JAIBAN01. The sequence goes on from JAIBAN010000085.1 coordinate 598, forward strand.
CCGGCCTGGTTGCGGAATCTGGTGGCTCCGCTGGCTGATGCGAATGTCGGCGCGACGACCGGGTTCCGCTGGTATGTTCCGACGGGTGGTCTGGCTGGGATTTTCCGCTCGGCCTGGAATGGTTCGATTGCAACGGCGTTGGGACCCAAGCCAAGCAGCTTTGCCTGGGGCGGCTCGATGGCAATCCGGCGGGACAACTTTGCCCGGTTTCAAGTGGCTGACTTCTGGCAGGGGGCCGTCAGTGACGATTATGCCCTGAGCGCAGCCGTGAAGCAGGCAGGAGCCTCGATTATTTTCGTCCCTGTCTGTCTGGTACCTGCGACCGGAAGCATCAGTTGGCGTGGTTTGTTTGAATTTACCAACCGGCAAATCATTATCACGAGGGTTTACAATCCGGGGATTTTCAGGGTGCTGCTGGTCTGGTACTGGTTCTACAGTCTGGTTTTTCTCTACTTGGGGAAACAGGCCATAAGTCACCTGCTGGAACAACGGATTTCCCTGGCCGGCTGTTTGTGGCTGGCCATCATCGGCCTCAGTTTCGGTAAAAGCCGGCTGGCTCTGCGGGCGATACAGACCGTTCTGGGGCAGGCAGCGGGTGGGAGCACCATGGCCCGGTTTCTTTACTGTCTGATTGGTCCGTTGGTCGCCCTGCTCTATGCCATCAATGCACTGGTGGCAATCTGTACCCGGCGGATTGTCTGGCGGGGAATTGGCTACGAACTGCGTTCACCACGGGAAACCCTGATTTTCAGCCTGGAAGGGCAACCTGAGCGATGAACTGAGGTTTTCCTGTTGCAAGCCAAAGGAATCATCCATGAACTGGTACTTCATTGTGGCTGGCACCCTGACCATACTGGTTGGAGTCGTTCATTCCCTGCTGGGTGAACAATTGATTTTCCGGCGGATGCGCCAACGCGGTTTGATTCCCACGGCGGGCGGGCCAGTGCTGAAGGAACCCCACGTCCGCATTTTGTGGGCCACCTGGCATATTACCTCCGTGTTTGGCTGGGGGATGGCCGGCATGTTGTTCTGGCTGGCAACACATCCGGCCCAGCGTGCAGCCTTGACTTTTCTGGAACAGATGATTGCGGTTTCGATGGCCGGCGGCTCGGTTTTGGTTTTGGCTGGTACCAAAGGACGGCATCCCGGCTGGATTGGCTTGCTGGCGGTTGCGGTGCTGGTGTGGTTGGGCCAGGCCGGTTCGACAAAGTAAGCCAAAGAGGTTACCCTACTTCTGTTTTGTGGCTGTGAATGTACGATTTGATATGAAGGTTTTTCAGGTTGTATGAACGTCGTTTTGTGGTTGTTGCCCGCCATTTCCTTTCCGGTGCTGGCCGGTTCGTTCCTCTTTTTTTCACTCCTCACACAATGGATTTTTCACCGTTGGCTGCAAAACCGGCTGAAGGACTGGGTGCGGGCGCAGGTCTGGCAGACTTGGCTTGGACGGGCCATCACGCTTTGGTTTGTCCTGCTCAATCTGCCCTGGCTGTGGATTTTGCGCTGGTGGTGGAAAGACGGGGTGCAGTATTCGTTTTTGGTGGGGCGGGCAATTGAATCCATGCCCGGCAAAATGGCATGGGCCTTTTCCATCTGGTTGTGGGGCTCGTGGGCGGTGGCTGGTGTGGTCTGTGGGTTGGCCCTGGCAGGGGCGCTGGGGCGCTGGGGAAAACGCCGGCTGCAGGCATTTCTGAAAAAAGGTGAATCCCAACCACCTGCGGTTTCGCGGGAAACCCCGGAAACACTGGTTCCGGTGGTAAACCCAATCGGGCGACGTGAATTTTTGCAGGCTGCTTCCAGTACGTTAGTCTGTTCGCCGCTGGTGGTTTCGGCTTATGGAGCGTATGTGGCGCGGGAAAGCTACCGGTTGGAACGGGTCCGGTTGGCACTGCCCAATCTTCCGCCGGATATTCGGGGAACCCGCATCGTGCAATTGACGGATGTCCATGCCGGGGTCTTTATGGACTATGACCGGATGATGAAGTTCGTCAATGTGGCCAATGCCTTGGAACCCGACCTGCTGGTCCTGACCGGCGACTACATTCCCTATTCAAGCCGGTTCATTCCGTTGTTTTTCTCGGCTTTTCAGCACCTGCGGGCCAAACATGGGGTTTTTGCCACGATTGGCAATCATGACCTGTTTACCGGAGCCGTTGAAATGCTCAATGAGGGTTTCCGCGCAAATGAAATGAAGCTGTTGGTCAACGAACAGGCCACCGTACGGATTCGTGGCAGCAAACTCAACTTGATGGGGGTTACTTACATTCCGCAGTTTACCAGGGAAAACCTGCTCAATCTGACTCTGGATGAAGCCATGAAAGGCATGGTCATCCGGGACGTTCCGATTTTGTTGTCACACCAGCCAAACGTGTTTCCGCAGGCTGCCGCCCGTCAGATTCCGCTGACGCTGTCAGGGCACACCCACGGAGGGCAGGTCAAGTTTGAGTTTCTGGGTGAACATATTGCTCCCACCCGTTTAACAACGGATTATCCTTCGGGACTGTATGAAATCGGAGCCGCGAAGCTCTATGTCAGTCGCGGCCTGGGCACCAGCGGGCCGCCGATGCGCATCGGAGCCTTGCCCGAAATCACGGAAATCACTTTGGTCTGAGGCAGTTGCGGCAAACCCTGGTGAAAATAGAACTGAGGCGTAGCCAGGACTGAGGACTGAGGGCTGAGGCGATTTTCATCCCTGGTGGTGTGCCGTTCCAGGCACATAAAGACTGTGGTATGTTGGTTTTCTCTCTGTGATCACAGAGATTCATGGAAAACAAGAGGAACGTCTGTGAAACATTCACCGCTTTTTCGATTTTTTGCCCTGTTTGTGCTGTTTGTTTGGCTGGCCCCGGTTGCGGCTCAGGACGGTCAACCGCTCAAAACCCAAAATCCCCAATTGAAAGCTCCGGCGGTGGACCGGGCGGCGGTGCTGGCGGCCACTGAGGAAATCTTCAAGGATGTCAGCCAGATTCGGGAACTGGACATCAAACACAAGGTCAAATCCGGATTTCGCACCCGTGACGAACTTGAAAAAGATGTCATCAGCGACATGAACGAATCAACCACTCCGGAGGAATTTGCCGCCCAGACGAAACTGTTGGTCAAGCTGGGGCTGGTTCCGGCCCAATATGACCTGCGGACGGAAATGATTAAGATTCTGGGTGAGCAAATCGGCGGGTTTTACCGTCCGAAAACCGGTGAATTCTTTCTCACCGACCGAACCGACCTGGACGAGCAGAAAATCGTGATTGCGCATGAATTGACCCACGCGCTCCAGGACCAGCATTTCAATCTGCGTCGGTTTGAGAAATTTCCCAAAGGGCAAAGCGACCATGAACTGGCCGTCCATGCACTGATTGAGGGCGATGCCACCGTGGTCATGTTTGACTACTTTTTCAAACCTGCCGGACGCAGCATCACGCAACTGCCGGTTTCGCTGACTGATTTGCTGATGACTTCCAATCAGTTTGAAAATGTCAAAGCCGACACGCCAACCTTTAATGCCGCCCCGAAATGGATTAAGGAATCGCTGATGTTTCCGTATTTTGGCGGAGCCGGATTTGTTCAGAAGCTCGTGCAGAAGGGCGGTTGGGCCACGGTTTCCAAGGCATATACAAAGCTGCCGGAAAGCTCGGAACAGATTCTCCATCCGGAAAAATACTTTGCCGACGAACACCCCACCGCCATTGTGCTGGCCCCCATTGAAAAAAATCTGGGCAAGGATTGGAAAATCGTCACCGGTGATGTGGATGGGGAATTCGGTCTGCGCCTGATTCTGGGCGAGTTCCTGGATAAAAACGACACGGAGCGGGGAGCCGAAGGCTGGAGCGGGGATTTTGCCCGGCTGTATGAAAACACTGCCACCAAAGAGTTATTGCTGGTTCATCACACTGCCTGGGACGAAGAAGTGGAGGCCCAGGAGTTTTTTGACCTCTATCGCAAGCGGACCGAAAAACGCTATCCCAATCTCAAACTGAGTGGAAATCAGCTTCGGGTGGAAGGAAAATCCGCTGAAGGCTGGGTGGCTCTGGAACGCAAGGGAAACGACGTGTTGATTATCGAAGGGGCTTCCGACCAGAAATCGCTGGTTTCCCTGGCGGCAACCTTGTGGAAGGATGACCGCAAAGAAGTGAAAAAGAACTGACAGCAACCGAGGCTGAGGGCAGAATGGAAACCCATTCCATGGCTGTCCTCAGCCAGACAGCGTGGCCTATTTCCCACCCCTCCGTGAATGCCTCAGAAAGTCCGCGAAATAAAGCGCTGGTCACCTCCTGGAACCGGATACGAGAGGCCGGCGCTTATCCCGCCCTGCAAAACCGGAAAGAATAACCCGCCAGGGAAAACCGGCTTGACGCTGGCTGGAAATCAAAAGTAAGTTTTCACTCACTTACTTGCTTTTTCCGGAAAACTTCCGACCATTGTGAAACCAATTGAGGTTTGGGGCCGTTTGGAAAGAAGTCAGTAAACACTCACTCAGTTCATCAACAGGAAATCAAAGAGCAATGTCAACGCTCACCAAGACAAACCGCCAGCAGTCGGAGGAGGTGCCGGTTGCTTCTAGTGGCTCCCGGCTTTCGGCTGAAGATCGCCGCCGCCAGATTGTCCGGGTGGCTATGAAGCTGTTCTCCAAAAAAGGTTTCGAAGGCACCACCACCAAGGAAATTGCCGCCGAGTGCCAGATCAGCGAAGCCATGATTTTTCGTCACTTTGCCACCAAACATGATTTGTATGCGGCAATTTTGGACGAGAAAACCCACGAAAAGGACGAAATCGCTTTTTGGGAGCATTTACAGGCTTGGGCAGCCGAAAAAAACGACCAGGCGATTTTTTACCATTTTGCCTTGCGGTCGCTCGAAAAACACCGGCAGGACAACAGCTTTATGCGGTTGATGTTTTTCAGCGCGCTGGAAGGCCACGAACTCTCGGAAATGTTCTATGAAACAAGGGTCCAGGATGTCTATCGCTTTCTGGGCGATTACATTACAGAGCGTCAAAAAGATGGACGGTTTCGCGCCATGGACCCGATGCTGGCAGCCCGGAGCTTTATTGGGATGGTGTTTTACCAGTCGCTGACGGAACAACTGTTTGAGAAACATCCGGCTTTGGTTGATAAGAACGAATTGGCGGCCCAAATCACTGAACTTTATTTGAGTGGAATGACCATCGGCGAAACCGAACTGCAATTGGAAAAAAGCGGAAAGAGCAGGCGACGCACCCCGTCGAAATAACCTTTCCAAATAAAAAAAGACCAAAAAAGAGGTGGGTTTATCATGCAACGATGTTCCAAATTGCTGGGCTTGGGCTTGAGTCTGGCACTGACGGCAACTTTGGCCTGCTCAAGCAAAAACGAGTCAACCGGAGATGTCGCCAAGGCTGACAATGCAGCCGGGGCCAAACCGGCAGCGGTTGACATTGGCACCAGCACCGCCATTGAGCGATTGATTGAGCGTAACGTGGAAACCGTCGGTTCACTGATTGCAGACGAGCAGGTGACCGTCAGCAGTCAGGTCAAAGGGGTGGTGGCGGAAATCACAGTTGATTTGGGTTCACCCGTGACTGCCGGGCAGGTCATCGCCCGGATTTCCCCCCGTGAGTACGAACTCAAACTCCAGCAGGCGGAGGCGGCCTTGCAGCAGGCCCGCGCCCGCCTGGGGCTGCGCACGGGAACCGACAAACTGGACGTGGACCAGGCGACCGAAGTCAGGCAGGCCAAAGCCTCGCTGGATGATGCGAAGCTCAAAATGGACCGCACCCGCAAACTGCTGGAAACCGGCGACGTGCCGCAGGAAAGGCTGGATGCGGCTGAAATCAGCTACCGGACCATGGAGGCCCGCTATCAGGCGGCGCGGGACAACACCATCAACCAGTGGGGGCTGATTGAACAACGGGAAGCCGAATTCCAGTTGGCCAAAAAGAATCTGGAAGATTCGACCATCAAGGCTCCGATTTCCGGCATTGTGAGTGCCAAACTGGTTTCGAGAGGTGAGTATATTGCCGATATGGGAGGCAAACGCGATTTGGTTACCATCGTCAAATCAAATCCGCTGCGGCTCCAGGCCAACGTTTCGGAAATCGGCATTTCGTTTGTCCAGAAAGGCGTGGGAGTTGAGTTTACCGTGGATGCCTATCCGGGCCGCACCTTTAAGGCCACCGTCAGCCGGGTCAGTCCGACCGTGAATGCCCAGTCGCGCCTGATGCTGGTCGAGGCCACGGCTCCCAACGGTGAAGGACAGCTCAAACCGGGTATGTTTGCCAAAGTGTTTGTCAAAACTTCCAATAAAATTCCTGCCGTCCTGGTTCCCGGCACCGCCGTTTCCTCAATTGTCGGTATCAATAAAGTGTATGTGGTGAACCACAACACCGTGGAGGAACGACAGGTCAAGCTGGGCCTCAAGGACGGAGAAATGGTTGAAATCACCTCCGGCCTCAAAGTCGGCGAGACGGTGGCTATTTCAAATCTGGATAAACTTTCCAACGGAAAAACAGTGGTGACCAAATAGGACTAAGGACTGAGGACTGAGGACTGAGCAAACAAACCTTTGGGTTTTCGTGCCAAATCAAGATAAAAGCCTGAAAAATCTGTTTTTGCTCAGTCCTCAGTCCTCAGTCCTCAGTCCTGGATGCTGAAGGTTATGAACATCCAAGACAGCGTTATTCTCATTACAGGTGCCTCCAGCGGAATCGGGGCGGAAACCGCCAAAGAACTGGCTGCCCAAGGAGCCCGCGTGGTGCTGGCTGCGCGGCGGGAATCCGAACTGAACGCACTGGCACGGGAAATCGAACGCCAAGGTGGAAAAGCCTTGCCGATACAGGTGGATGTCTCGCGGTATGACGACATTCAGCGCATGGTTGAAACGACCCTGACCAATTTTGGCCGGATTGACGTGCTCGTCAACAATGCCGGGATTGGAGGCGGAAAGTACCTTTCCGATGCAACCGATGATGAAATCGAACGGACCATCCAGGTCAATCTGGTCGGTCCGGCCCGCTGTGCGCGGGCGGTGATTCCCCAAATGAAACGGCAAAAGTCCGGGGTCATCGTCAATATTGGTTCGGTCGCCGGTGAAATTGCCGTCTCGCCGGTCTATTCCGCCACAAAATTTGGGTTGCGGGGTTTTACCGATGGCCTCCGACGGGAATTGCGCAGCGATGGTATTGATGTGGTTTTGATTGCTCCCGGTTTTATCAAAACTCCGATGACCGAAGGATTGAAAGTCAACATGCCCGGACCGGAAGTGGTCGCCAGGGCAATTATCCGGGCCATTGAGCGGCCTTGCCGCAAAATCATCGTTCCGTGGTATTACGCCCCGCTGGCATGGCTCTCAAAACTCCTGCCCTGGGTGGCCGATATGATTCTGGGCAGTGCTTCTGCCAAACAACGATATTCAGATCGAAAAAAGGACTGAGGACTGCGGACTGAGGACTGCGGACTGAGGACTGAGTGATTTTGACAGCATCAAAATGTTTTTTGTTTGAGAATATAGACTGCTCAGTCCTCAGTCCGCAGTCCTCAGTCCTCAGTCCTGGATGGAGAGGGTATGCAAAAACTGGCAGAAATCTGTATTCGTCGCCCGGTCTTCGCCACCATGTTGGTTATGGCGCTGTTTGTCATCGGGGCTTTTTCCTACACCCGTTTGGGGGTGGACCTGTTTCCCAAGGTGGATTTGCCCACCGTGACGGTCACCACCCGGTTGAATGGTGCTTCGCCGGAGGAAATCGAATCCCAAATCACCAAGAAAATCGAAGAATCGGTCAACACCATCAGCGGGATTGACGAACTGCGCTCGGTTTCCGCCGAAGGCGTTTCGCAGGTTTTCATCACCTTTGTGCTGGAACGCGACGTGGACGAAGCGGCCCAGGACGTGCGTGACAAGGTGGCCCGCATCACCGGAGACTTTCCCCAGGATGCCGACCCGCCGGTGATTGAAAAGCTGGACCCCGACGCCCAGCCCGTCATGACCCTGGCGGTCTCAGCCGAACGTTCGCCCCGTGAAATTACCGAAACCACCGACAAAATGATCAAGCAGAATCTGGAATCCCTCAACGGAGTGGGGCAGATTCGCTTTATCGGGGACCGCAAACGCGAAATTCAGGTGGTTTTGGATGCAGACAAAGTTGCGGCCTACAACCTGAGCGTGGACGCCATCAAGCAGGCGCTGGCGGCCCAGAACGTCGAAATTCCCGGCGGGCGGATTGACGAAGGGCAACGCGAAGTGATTTTGCGGACGCTGGGCCGGATTCAAAAGGTGGAGGATTTTAACAATATCATTTTGGCCACCCGTGACGGGCTGCCGGTCTATGTCAAGGACCTGGGCCGGGTGGAAGACGAGGTGGAGGAACCGCGTTCGCTGGCCCGTTTGGACGGCAAATCCGCCGTGTTGCTGGAAATCCGCAAACAATCGGGAACCAATACCATTCAGGTCACGGACCGAGTGAAGGAACAACTGAAAACCATCAAAGGATTGCTGCCCGCCGATTACCACATCCAAACCGTGGCGGACCAGTCCCGCTTTATCAACAATGCGTTTCACTCCGTGCAGGAACACTTGATTTTAGGGGGACTTTTTGCCGCTCTGGTGGTGCTGCTGTTTCTGCGCAACTGGCGTTCGACCATTATTTCAGCCATTGCGATTCCGGTTTCAATTGTCTCGACCTATGCCCTGATGTATGCGATGGGCTTTACCATGAACCGGATGACCATGCTGGCCCTGACCCTTTCGGTCGGGATTGTGATTGACGACGCAGTGGTGGTGCTGGAAAACATCTACCGGTTTATCGAAGAAAAAGGCATGAAACCGATGGACGCGGCCCGCGAGGCCACCGCAGACATCGGTTTGGCGGTGCTGGCCACCACGCTCTCGTTGGTGATTATTTTCCTGCCGGTGGCGTTTATGGGCGGAATTGTCGGACGGTTTATGTCTTCGTTCGGCTTCACCTCGGCCTTTGCCATTCTGGTTTCGATGATTGTGAGCTTCACCCTCACGCCAATGCTGTGTTCCCGGTTTCTGAAGGTCAAACCCGGTGCTCATGCCAATAAACACGAGGCTCATTCCCAAACCGGGCTGAACGCGCTGCTGGATAAAAGCTACACGGGCATGCTCCGCTTTTCCCTCCGACATCCGGTGCTGGTGGTTGGGGTGGCCTTGTTGGTCGTTCTGTCAGTGGTCCCGATTTTCAGATTTATCGGGAAAGACTTCATGCCCCAGGATGACCAAAGCCGGTTTGATATTCTGGTGAAACTGAAGGAAGGTACCTCGCTCCTGGCGGCGGATGAACGGCTGGCCAAACTCGAAGCCGAAGTGCGCAAGATTCCGCATGTGGAGCATATCATTGTTTCGATTGGCGGCGACGAGCAGCGCCGGGTGACCAGGGCCACCGTGACGGTTGAACTGGCTCCGCTCAACAAACGGAAGGAAACCCAGGGGCAGTTGATGGTTCAGACCCGCAAGCTGCTGGCGCAATTTACCGACCTTGCCTGTCAGGTGAACTATCCGTCCGCGATTTCCGGGGGTGGTCAGACCAATGCCGATTTTCAGTATGTGATTCGCGGCCCGGAACTGGATAAATTGACCGACACCTCAGACCAATTGACTACCTATCTCAAGACCATTCCGGGGCTGGTGGACATTGACACCAACCTGGAAATCGGAAAACCCGAAATCAGAGCCACCATCAATCGCCCGAAAGCGGCGGATTTGGGGGTGCGGGTGTCCTCGATTGCGGCAGGTCTGCGGACCATGGTGGCCGGGGAAGTGGTTTCAAACTACCGTGAAGGCGACGACCGCTATGATGTGCGGCTGCGGTTGGACGTGAAGGACCGAAACAGTCCCGAAGCGCTGGGGAAAACCTACGTTCCATCCGACAAACTGGGTAATGTTCCGCTCAACAATGTGGTCCGCCTTGAGGAGGGAACCGGCCCGGCACAAATCAACCGCTACAACCGGCAACGGCAGGTTACCGTAACGGCCAACATTCAGGCCGGTCAGGCGCTTTCGCAAGTACTAGATTTGGTGGATGCCAAAATCAAAAAGATGAACCTGGGGGCGCAATACATCGCCGCTCCGCAAGGCCGGAGCCGGGAACTGGGCCGGGCGGCGGCCAACTTTGCCATTGCGTTCATCCTGTCGTTCGTCTTTATGTACATGATTTTGGCGGCCCAGTTTGAAAGCTTTCTCCATCCGGTCACCATTCTGCTCAGTCTGCCGATGGCCATTCCCTTTGCCCTGGTTTCACTGCTGCCCTTTGGCCAAACGCTCAACATTTTTTCCGCTTTGGGGATTTTGATGTTGTTCGGGGTGGTCAAGAAAAATTCGATTTTGCAGATTGACCACATCAACAACCTGCGGGCTGAGGGGTTGCCTCGCTACGATGCCATTGTGGAAGGCTGTCGGGACCGGCTCCGGCCCATTTTGATGACGACTCTGGCCTTGGTGGCGGGCCTGATTCCAATGGCTTTTGGGCAGGGTGAAGGCTCCGGGGCCATGCGCTCGGTGGCCATCATTGTGATTGGCGGTCAATCCCTCTGTTTGTTGCTGACCTTGCTGGCAACTCCGGTGATGTATGCCATGTTTGACAATATGGCCAATGCGCTCACCTGGGAAAATCTGTCGAACCGATTCAAGAGCGGAAAACGTCAACCGGATGTCCGTCCCCAGGAAAGCGGAGACTGATTCATTTGCGATTTGCCATTTGCGATTTGCCATTGCCCATTTGCGATTGTTTTTTCGGCTTCCCAGACTCTTTTCAAATGGCAAATCGCAAATGGAAGAAATGGCAAATGCACTTGACGCAAACTGGTTTCATACGGATGATTAAAACACTTGTTTGAAACATTTGTTTGAAATGGGCGTACTAGGCAACGTCGGCGGCTGGAAAAGGGACCCGACCATTGGGGAAGCAGAGAATCGAGCCATTGTCAGACCAACGGCAACGATCCAAAAACAACAAACCTTCCAGCCGCCGCCGTTTCTTTTTTGGGTGGGGTGATGAGGAAAAAATATGAATTCAATCGGAAAAACAGGGTTGGGGACGTTTTCGGTGCGAAACGTCTTGATGGGATTGCTGTGGGTGGGACTGGCCACCGGAATCGGATTTGGCCAGGAACGGGCCGCCGGACCCAACGGAATTGTGGTGGCGGACCGCTTGCAACAGGAAGTCGGAAAGACCCAGGAACCCAGGGTTGATTTAACCAAACAGGCCGAAAATGAGCCGCGGGTTGGAGTGGTTGCCGGCCAATCAACCCCGTTGACGCTGCGCAACGCCGTGCTTTTAGCACTGGCCAAGAATCCGGACATTGAAATTCAACGGATTGGCGTGCAGCAGGCCAATTATGATTACGCTCGTTCTCTGGGAGCCTATGACCTGACCTTTGGCACCCAGTTTTTCTTTGAAACCAGGGCAACACCGACCACCTCGCTGATTGGCGGGGCGGGACCCTCCGGGGCGGTGACCAATGACACGTTGACTTCGACGGTGAATTTTAACCAATTGCTCAAATCAGGCGGGAAAATCACGGTTGACTTTAACAACTCGCGGACTTCGACCGACAACAGTTTCGCGGGGTTGAATCCGACCTACAATTCGCTGTTGGGAGTCACTTTTACCCAGCCCTTGCTGCGGAACTACAAATTGGACCAATCGCGCCGCCAAACCCTGCTCACCAAGAAAAAGCTCGACATTACGGATTCGCAATTCCGCCAAAAGGTGATTGAAATCATTGCCGGGGTCCAACGGGCCTATTGGGATTTGGTGTTTGCCCGCCGCGATGTCGAAATCAAAGAGGAAGCGGTGAACCTGGCCCGGACCCAACTGGCGCAAAACAAACGGTTTGTCGAGGCGGGCACGCTGGCTCCGGTGGAAATCGTATCGGTTGAAGCCCAGCTTGAACAGCGTCAGGAAGACGTGCTGATTTCCCTGGAGCAACTGACCAGAGCCGAAAATGCGCTGAAACGGCTGATTTTGCAATCGCGCGAAGAACCCATGTGGAATGAAGCCGTCAATCCGGTGGAACCGATTTCACTGGAACCCATGACCCTGACCATGACTGACGCGGTGGACACCGCCCTCAAAAACCGGCCCGAAATGGAACAATACCGGTTGCAAAAAGAGTCGAACGAGATTGATACCCAGTATTTTCGAAACCAGCTCAAACCCCAATTTGATTTCATCGCCGGGTACTCGCTGGCTGGCCTGGGAGGCACGTTTACCAACACTGCCAGTCCGTTCGGTTCATTAAACACCTTGCTCCTGAATCGGGTGAACGAGCTTTCCGCCAAAGCCGGCTTTCCGGCAGTGGTGCCGCCGCCGGCCCAACAGATTCCCGACTTTTTCTCCGGCGGCCTGGGGACCAGCCTGAACACCCTTTTTACCCGCAATTTCCGCGATTTCCGGGTTGGTTTTTCCCTGAATTTCCCCTTCCAGAACCGGGCGGCCAAGGCCGATTTGGGACGGGCACTGGCACAGGACCGTTTGATAGAGACACAAAAGACCAAACAGGCGACCCTGATTGAAGGTGAAGTGCGGGACGCTTTGCAGGCCGTGCAGACCGCCCAGAAACGGGTGCAGGCTGCGCGGGCGTCACGGACTGCCTCGGAAACCCAACTGGCCAGCGAGGTCCGCCGCTTTGAGGTGGGGGAATCAACCAATTATCTGGTGCTGGAACGGCAAAAATCACTCTCCGATGCACGGGGCAGGGAATTGCGGGCCATGACGGATTACAATAAAGCCGTCGCGGAACTGCAACGGGTGATGTCCACCACCCTGTCAGTCAATCAGGTCCAATTGAACAACGGACAAGCGGTTGCAGCCGAGAAAAAACAGGACTGAAGGCTGAGAGGGGTTTGGGAAAATGGAAAATGTCACATTTTCCAAATACCCTCTGAGTTCAACAAGAGTTGTGGGGCTCCTGCTTACCGACTTGACAGTCGTTTCGGTCCAGACTGAAACTTGGTTTGGTCTGGTTGCGTATGGCTGGCCATCTTCTTTTTTCCGCTATTTCAAGGCGGATTTGTTCCAATCAAACAATCTTCGAAGGCAAAACGCTATGACGAACTATTTGGGTTCAAAAGGAGCGGGTAACCAGAGGGTTATCCTGCGGCAACGTGTGTTTGGTCGGCTATTGGGGTTTGCCGGTTTGGCCCTCTGTGCCGCGCTGACGCTTTTCTCCGGTCCGGTGCTGGCCCAGGCGAAGGACGGACTGCCCCCAATTTTGGACCGGGAACTGTTCTTTGGCGACCCGGAAATTTCAGGAGCGCAAATCTCGCCGGATGGTGCCTATATTGCGTTTCTCAAACCGTTCAAAGGGACCCGCAACATTTGGGTCAAGAAAACCGCCGACCCGTTTGACAAAGCCAAGCCGTTGACGGCTGATACCTCCCGCCCGATTCGAGGGCTGTTTTGGACGCGCGACGGGAAGTTCATTTTGTACAACCAGGACAAGGGCGGGGACGAAAACTTCAATATTTACGCGGTCAACCCGGCAGAGACACCGGCTGCCGGACAGGAAGTTCCCCAGGCTCGCAACCTGACGGATTTGAAAGGGGTGCGGGTCATCATTTATTCCGTTCCCAAAAACGACCCGGACGCCATGTTCATCGGGCTCAACGACCGCGATGCTGCCTGGCACGACTTGTATAAACTGAAAATCTCAACCGGAGAACGGACCTTGATTCGGAAAAACACCGACCGGTTGACCGCCTGGTTTTTTGACCTGAAGGACAATCTGCGGCTGGCCACCCGTTCAGCGGATAATGGCGATACGGAAATCCTGCGGGTGGACCCGGACGGTTTCAAGAAAATCCGGTCCTGCGGCATTTTCGAAACCTGTTTCCCGGTTCGATTTCATAAGGATGGAAAACAGGTGTACCTGCTCTCCAATGTGGGAGAAAGCACCGATTTGTTAGGGTTGACCCTCTTTGACCTGGAAACCGGCAAAGAGACGTTGGTGGAATCCGACCCTTTGAAGCGAGTGGACTTGCAAGGTCCGATTTTCTCGAATGTGACCAATGAGTTAGTTGCCACCTCCTATGATGACGACCGGATTCGGGTCTATTGGCGGGACAAAAGCTTTGAAGCCGATTATAAGCTCCTGGAAAAGAAACTGCCGGGTAAAGACCTTAATTTCGGTTCCGGAACGGATGACGAACGGTTGTGGCTGGTTTCCGCCGGGAGTGATACCGAGCCGGGCGAACGCTATCTGTTTGACCGGAAAACCAAGGCGTTGACCTTTCAGTACCGGGCATTTGAAAAAATTCCCCGTGAACATCTGGCATCCATGAAAGCCGTCCGGTACCCGTCTTCGGACGGTTTGGAGATTCCCGCCTATCTGACACTGCCCAAAGGTGTGCCCGCGAAAAACCTGCCGGTGATTATCCATCCGCATGGTGGACCCTGGGCACGGGATTCCTGGGGCTACAATCCTTATGTGCAGTTTTTTGCCAATCGCGGATATGCCGTCCTGCAACCCAATTTCCGGGCCTCCACCGGCTTTGGCAAGAAATTTCTCAATGCCGGAAACAAGCAATGGGGCGAAAAAATGCAGGATGACATTACCTGGGGCGTCAAATATCTGGTTGCCCAAGGCATCGTGGACCCGAAACGGGTGGGGATTCTGGGTGGCTCCTACGGTGGGTATGCGACACTGGCGGGAGTGGCGTTTACACCGGATGTGTACGCCGCCGGGGTTTCGATTGTCGGGCCGTCGAACCTGCTGACTTTGCTCGATTCAATTCCGCCGTACTGGGAAGCCGGACGCAAGATTTTCCATGAACGGATGGGCGACCCGACCAATCCGGAAGGCAAAGCCCGGCTGGAACGGCAGTCTCCGCTCAATTCCGCTGACAAAATCAAAACCCCTTTGCTGGTCGTGCAGGGAGCCAACGACCCACGGGTCAAAAAAGCCGAATCCGACCAGATTGTGGTGGCCCTGCGGGAACGGGGATTCCCGGTCGAGTATATTTGTGCCCCGGATGAAGGCCACGGGTTTGCCCGCCCCGTCAACAACATGGCCATGCTGGCCCAGACGGAGGCGTTTCTGGCCAAGTATCTGGGCGGACGCTTTCAGGAAAGCCTGAAGGACGAAGTTGCCAACCGATTGCGGGAAATCAGAGTCAATGTCAAGGAAGTAAAATTGGCCCCGAAAGTGGCGGTTGGAGCGATTGGAACTCCCACACCGGCCACGGATTTGAAACCGCAGACTGTGGCCTACAAAGCGGAAATTAATTTTGGCAGCCAAAAAATCAATCTCGACATACAGATTGATGTCAAAGAGGAAAACGGCCAATGGCTGGTGACGGAAACTGCCAAAACCCCGATGGGGGATACGGTTGACAGCGCAAAGTTGGAGAAAGGAAGTCTGATTCAACTCAAGCGGGTCATCAAACTCCCCAATATCGTTTTTGATACGGCAGTCACAGAAGGAAAACTGACCGGTCAGATGCAAATCAACGGACGTTCCGACCCCATCAATGTGGACCTGGGCGGGAATCTGTTTGCTGATGGAGCAGGAATGTCATTGGTCGTGGCCAGCCTCCCATTGGCTGACGGGTATCTGACGTTCTATCGCAACATCAATATGCAAACCCTCAAACCCGAAATTAAGCAACTGCGGGTTTCAGGGTCGGAAACGATTCAATTTGCCGGTAAGGAAACGGATACCTTCAAGGTTGACATCACGGGAGCCGATGGCGGTGGCGGAACCATGACCCTGTGGGTTGCCAAAGACACGCACCGGGTCCTGCGCATGAAATCCGTCAAACCTGAAATGGGAAATGCTGCTTTAACCTCTGAACTGGTCCCCTAAGCAAAAGACTTTGGGGGAATGTTCAGAGAGTCCAGGGAGTCCTGGGGGGCTATAGGCAGCTTGTCTTTGGCCAGGGGAAGTGACGTTACGGGCGGTCTGCTCCGGGAGGAGCAGATTCTGGTAGCCAGGGTGTGGAGCGGAGCGGAACCCCTGGAAAACGGTTCCTGATTCCGCGCTCCGGCAGGAGCGCATTCCCCACGGAGAGATGGCGCTCCTGCCGGAGCGCGGGCGGACACTGGGGGCACACCATTCCAGGGGTTCCGCTCCGCTCCACACCCTGGCTACCGGATGGCCTTCCTCCGGAAGGCTCCCTGCAAACCCACTTTCTGTAGTCAAAGACAAGGTGGTACTGACTCAAATCCACATCTTGGTGTGATTTACCTATAGACTGCCTAAAACGGGGTTTGCACTGACGAATCCAGTTCTTTGGCTTTTTTCGCATCCGCCTGAGCTTCCTTCAGGCGGTTTTTCTGTTTGTAGGCAAAGGCCCGACGGGCATAGGCCGCCGCAAAATTCGGGTTGGTTTCAATCGCCTTGGAAAAATCGGCAATGGCCCGCTCCTGGTCGTTCTGGTTGGCCCGGTAAATGCCGCTTGAATAGTACATTTCAGCCAGTTTCAGGAGGTTGGCCGAGCGATGAGGCGGGTCGGCTTCAACTGCCTGCCTGAAATCAGCCAGAGCAGCATCAAAGTCACTGTTGTTGGCGCGGGTGGTTCCCCGGTTAAAATACACGGTGGCAAGTTTGCTTTGGTACCGCTCGGCATGGGCTGGGTCCAGTTCTCTGGCACGGGAAAAGTCTGTGATGGCTGCCGCATGGTCGCCATTGTTGGTGTTGACGACTCCCCGGTTTTCGTGCAGGGCCGCCAGTCCCAGGGGAATTCTGGAATTGTTGGGGTTGAGTTTCAGCGCCTGATTGAGGGTTTGGAACGCGGCTTCAAAATTGCCCTGATTGATTTCCAAAGTGGCCTGGTTGAGATAGACCTCGGATTCAAGGTCGGCGTACACCGGGGCACTGGGTGGGTCCAGCCGGGCAGCCTGCTTCAAATCGGCCAAAGCCCCGATAAAATCCCCGTTGTTGTTTTTGCGGCGGCCCCTGGCGGCAAACAGGCCGGCTTGTTTTGATTGAAAGAAAACAGCGTTGGCCGGGTCAAGTTCGGCGGCTTTGCGATAGTCCTGGAGGGCTCCTTCGTCATCGCCTCCGGCAGCTTTCAAATCTCCCCGGTTCCCATAGGTGCCGGCTTCGGGAAACAGTTCCGCCGCCCGGCTGTAATCCTGGATGGCCTCCGGGCGGTGACCTTCCGTAACCCGAATCGTTGCCCGGCGCAGGTAAAGCTGCTCAAGCCGGCGGGCGGTTTTTTGGGTGTCGGCATGGTCGTTGCCCAGGGTTTTTTGTTGGGTTTCCCACGCCTGCCGGTATAACGGTTCGGCTTCGGTCAGTTTTTCCTGGGCGGCATAGGCGTTTCCCAAACCAAGGCTGGTCTGAATCAAAGGCTGGGGGGAATTTTTGATGTGTTCAGCCAAGGGAAGCGCTGTCCGGAACTGTTCCTGCGCCTGCCGGTAATCACCCTTGTCAAAAGCGGTTTTGCCTTTCTCAAAGGCTTCTTCCCATTGTTTCAGCGGAGAAGCCGCCGCCGGTGGAACCGGTTTGACTGCCGGGGTTGCCTTGGCCGGAGTTGTTTTGGAAGGTTTGGGGGGCCCGCCTTTTGAATATTTTTCCTGGGCAGGTGTCTTGCCCAAAAGCGCTGCCACAAGGAACAAGGACAACAGAAAACTGGTTTGTGCGCATTTCATAAGGTTTCTGTTCAATGATTTTGCCGGAAAAACACAATCGCCTCAAGCAGGTGGGCTTGGATGGAGTTTGGCATACAACGTTCGGTTTTTGAATCCTGTGATTGAATGTTATCGGGATATTTCAAAGGAAATTCATCGGCTTGGAGCCAATCGAAGCTGGTGGCCAATGAAACGGGAGGGAGTTCGATTATCCCGTTGGGTCAGTGACCCTCCGCTGAATGACCTTGGTTTGGGTTTCGGTTGGTTGGTCATGGATGTTTCCTTCGGCGGTCTCCGCCTGTTCAGCCGCAAAAGCCATTTGGCTGCTGGTGCCAAGTTCGGAAAAGATTGGTTCCTGGCGGTGGAAGACGGTTTTCAATTCGGCAGGCAGGGCTGTTTCCAGAACTTCTGTCAAAAGCCGGGCCAGTTCGGCGGCCACCGGGCGGTCTTCCGGGTCTTTTTCCAGGGTTTGGCGCACGATAGCCTCAAGTCTGCCGGGAACTTTTGGGTTCAAGGCCCGCAGGGAAGGCGGAGCGTCATGCAGATGGGCCAGCATGAGGCCCACCAGTCCGCTCATATCCCGTTCAAAGGGAGGCCGCCCGGTCAGCATTTCAAACAGCACAACCCCAAGACTGTATACATCCGACCGGCCATCAAATGGTTTGGCAGCCAGTCGTTCCGGAGCCATATAAACGGGCGTTCCAATCAGGCTGTCGGTCATGGTCAGCGTGCGGAAATTGCCAGAATCCTCGTCACCCACCAGTTTGGCAATCCCGAAATCCACCACTTTGACCACTTCGCCTTTGGCCGTCTGGTTGATGAAAATGTTGTCAGGCTTGATGTCGCGGTGGATGATGCCCCAGCGATGGGCTTCGGCCAATGCCTGACAAACCGGAATGGTCAATTTAAGACATCGTTCAAGGGTGGCGGTTTTTTGGGTTTTCAGTTCTTCGGCCAGCGAGGTGCCTTGCAGGAGTTCCATCACCATGTAGGCAATGCCCTGCGTTGAAATGCCCGAATCAAGGACATTAATGATATTGGGGTGGGTCAACCGGGCAATGGAAATCCCTTCGCGTTTGAAGCGTTCGATTGCATCAGCATTGTCATTGCCCGGACGGGGTTTGAAGACTTTGATGGCAATGGCCCGGCCCAGCGCCAGATGGGTGCCGCGAAACACAATGCCAAAACCGCCTTCACCGATTTCGCGTTCCAGGCGGTATTTTTCATCCAGCACGGTGCCAGGCAGGGCTTTGGCGAGGGCGGAGAAAATCCGGTCGGCCTGTTTTTGGGAGGCAACCAGTTCCTGATTTTTCTCCGAGACTTCGAGCATTTTCCGTTCGGTCAGCAGCTTGGCTTGTTGGAGCTGGGCCACGGTTTGCGCCAGTTCCGCCGTACGGTGCTCCACCTTGGTTTCAAGTTCCTGATTGAGCGAATCCAGTTCCTGATACACCCGATAGAACCGGTTGGAAAGTGCGATTGCCATGGAAAAAACAAAGCCGGCCATGCCCCAGGAGGCAATCATCGGGATATGCAGCAGGCCAAAGGCACGGGCCACCATAAGCAATTCAATCACCGTAGCCAGAACCATTCCGGAAATCATGGTCCGGGCGTCCGGTTGGCCGTTCCAGGCTTCCTTGATGGTGAAGTGCAGGAAGCGAAAGAGTACCGGAATAATCGTCAGAAAAGTCAGGTTGCTGATTTGGGTAACCACGGCATCCGGCCAAACAACAAAAATCAAGGCACAGCCAACCTGAACCTCCTCCAAGGCCGGGAGAAACCATTTGGTAGGGCGGGCCAGAAAATGGGAAAGAAACCGCACGAAGCCAATGACCACCAAATGTCGGACCGGGACCTTGACCACATCAGCCAGGAACGGTGAAACCAGTTCGTAAATCCATACCGTGTTGCAAAGGGTGTTGATGCCAAACCCAATCGAGAAAAAGCCGAACCAGAGATATTCCCGCAGTTGACGGCGGTTGGAATACAACTGGAAGTGATACAACCCCACCAGGACGAACAAAAGCGCGAAAAAGCGCGGAAAGAAATCTTCATCAGTCCGTTGACGATAGGCGTTGGCGTTCCAGGCCACCAGCGTCTCCGCCACTCCCAGCACAAACCGGTTTTCAAAGGATTCGTGCCGCCCGGCGTAAAAAGCGGCCCGGCGGGCATAGGCCGGGTCCTGCCAAAGTCGGACCGCCAGAACCACGCTTCCATTTTTGGTAAAAACCTGGAGCGGGAGCCGGAAGATTTTGGCCCGGAGGTACGGAAGCGTCAGGGGAAAGGGCTCGCCGGAGCGGCTTTCCCCAATCAGAATTCCATTGGCAAAAAGCTGATAGCTGCCGTAATCGAGCCGTCCCAGGGCAATTCCCAGAGAGCTGGTCAACTGGGGGCTGAGGGTCAGCGGGTTCAGCCGGATTTCCTTGCGGTACCAGGAAAACCCGCGAACCGGTGGTTGATTCCAGTGTTTGGCGAGACTGGCGTTGGTCCAGGAGCTTTCGTCAAGGGTGGGTTGGGCCCATTCCAACCGGTCACCCGAATGGGTCTTCCAGTCATCCGCCAGACTCACTTCCGGAGTGACGGCGGTCACTTCCAGGCTTTGAGCTGAGACCGGCTCCAGGACAGGAAATCCGCTCAACAGACTCCAGCCGACCAGCACAGTCCAAACCGGCAGAAAAACCCTGGAAAAGCTGTGGCCAAGGGACCGCTTCACGGCAAAGGCACCAAGAACCCCGGCACCGCCACAGGTTTTTTTCCTGGTTTGGCTCTGCGAAACCTCTGCGAAACCTCTGCGCCTCTGCGGTGAAGACAAGGAAATCATGCTGTTTTCAGAGGAGAAGGGTGACTCGGACCGTCACTTTGGTGGTGGAAGGCTGTTCAGGGAATTTCAGGTTTGGCCGGTAAATCCTGAACGCAGCGAAATCCCAGGGTAATATCGCGGGTTCCCGGCACGTCCAGAAACCGTTTGGTTGAGGTGGCTTTTTTATGTTCGGTTTGAAACCCTCCCCCCCGAATGATTTTCTGGCCGGCCACCGGTTTGGCCTGACTGCCGGGATAGGGGGCATAATCGGAAACCGTCCATTCGGCGGCATTGCCAATTAAATCCATGGCTCCGCAAAAACTGGCACCGGAGGGAAAGCTTCCGACTGGCATCAGATGGTTCTTCTGGGTTTCAAGCACGTTGGCTTGGGTGGGTGTAAAATCATTGCCCCAAGGATAGGTCTGCCGCCGGTCACCGCGAGCTGCCCATTCCCATTCCTCTTCCGTGGGAAGACGCTTCCCAGCCCAGAGTGCAAAAGCCTGGGCATCCTCCCAGCGCACGTTGGTGACCGGAAATTTATCTTCACCTGGCGGAACCAGTCCGTTTTTCCAATGGGGTGGGGCCGGATATTTCTTTGCCTGCACAAACTTCAGAAAATCCTCATTGGTAACTTCATGGATATCCATGAAAAAAGGATTGATGGGAACTTCATGTTCGGGTTTCTCCGCCAAATCCTGAGCCTGATTGTTTCCCATTGTGAGGGTTCCGCCCGGCACCCAGACCATTCCCGGCGGGGTTTGGGGGGTGGTCTGCGTCGGTTGCTCAGGTTTTCCACCTCCACCCAGCCTGAGCGTCGGTAGCAGCCAAGCCGTGACACCACCCAGGACCAGCAGGGTCAGGCCGATGACGAGAAACAATTTGAGACGATTCTGCGGTTTTTCAGGAATGGCGGGCATTGAAACCGGGGTGGCGGAAACCGGCGTATGGGTCACCGTCATGCCTGAGGAAACGAGGGTTTTCTGGCTCATCGCCTGAAGCGGTGTGTCCGGTGGCGGGACGGTCGGAATTTGCGAGGCGTCAAAGGCTCCGGTGGGAGATTCATCGGATGAGACGAATTCCTCTTCTTTTGCCGCTGGTGCGCCACCGGTCGGAGTGCCGGCCAGCGCCGGGCGATAACCCGCGCCCTGAGCCGGCATGGTTTTGGCAGGCGTATGGCTGGAGCCATTCCGTGATTTTTCGTCCACCACTTTTTCGCCTGATTCCCTGAGAGGGAGGTTCCCGGTTTTGAGGGCGGCTTTTTGCAAGGATTCAAAGAATTCCGTGGCGTTTTGGGGCCGTTTGGCCGGTTTTTTTTCAAGCGCCCGCAGAATCACAGTTTCCACCGCCGAAGGAAGGTCCGGTACAAACCGGCGGAGCGGAGTTGGTGACTCATGGCAGTGCTGCATGAGGATTTTGGAAAAACCCGGCCCGCGAAAGGGAATCGTTCCGGTCAGCATTTGATAGGCCGTAATCCCCAGACTGTAAATATCGGAACGGGCGTCCAGGGATTCCGTCCGGCATTGTTCCGGCGACATATACCAGGGCGTGCCAATCACCGCCCCGGTTTGGGTCAGCCCGGTGGTGTCTTCGTGGAGGTTCTTCTTGAGCTTGGCGATTCCAAAATCAAGCACCTTGACAACCTGTTGGCCGGATTCGGTGCGGGCCAGAAAAATGTTGTCAGGCTTGATATCCCGATGCACAATGCCTTTGTCGTGCGCAACCTGAAGTGCGCCGCAAATCTGACCCAAAATCAACAACGATTCTTCCAGCGTAAGCCGCTTGGCCTGTTCGATTTTTGCTTTTAAGGAAACACCCTCAAGATATTCCATCACCAGATACACGGTTCCGGAGGTTCGCTCAACCCCAAAATCAGTGACGAGCACGGCATTCGGATGGCGCATCTGGGCGGCAGCACGGGCTTCCCGGCGAAATCGTTCAACCAAAACCGGGTCCGAAACCAAATCCGGTTTCAGAATTTTGACGGCAACAGGGGTGCCGATGTGGATATGGGTGGCGCGGTAGACCTGCCCCATTCCTCCCTGACCAATGACCTGTTCCAATTGATATTTGTCGTCCAGGATAAAACCGGCTTCGAGTGACTGGCCGTCCTGGGGGCAAAAAACCTCATGGTTTGAGTAAAAACCGTTACAGACAGGGCATCTTTTCATAAGAAACTTGGTTTTCAGCCGGAGGGGGCTGCGACAATGAAAGACTGGGTCCGAGCATGTGTCTTGTGGCTGGTTATGTTAGCAGAGTTTTTCCTTGGGTGGGGAGCGAATTCCCGTGGGCTGGCCCAATCGGGCGGGGCCACCACGGGCGAGTTGTCCGGTTCCGTGACCGATATCCAGGAAATCCCCGTGGCTGGCGTAGCGGTGACCGCCCGCCGGACGGAAACCAACCTCACCCGTCAAACCCAAACCGATGAAGCCGGGCGCTATTTCTTCCTGCTCCTCCCTCCCGGCAGCTATGAAATCCGGGTTGAGGCACCAGGGTTTGCTCCGCAGTCGGCCACCGTGGCGGTAACCATTGGCACCGCCCAGACCGCCGGGTTCCGGCTGGCACTGGAACAAACCAAAGACATTGTTGAGGTCTATGCCTCGGACGATTCATTTGCAAAAAACCACGTCAGGCGCAAGACCGAAAGCAGCACCATCATCAATCAGGTACTGATTAACGGCCTGCCGATCAACCAGCGGGATTTTCTTGATTATTCCCGCACTGCCGCCCGTGTCACCGAGGACCGGATTCCGGCCCAGGGCGTTTCAACCACTTCCAAACTTTCTTTCAACGGGCAGGTTTCCCGCCTCAACAACATCAGCGTGGACGGACTGGACAACAATGACCGGGGCGTCGGCTCGGTCCGGGGCACCTTCAGCCAGGAAGCCGTGCGCGAGTTTCAGATTGTCTCAGACAATTTTTCCGCCGAATTTGGCCGTTCGTTGGGTGGTGTCATCAATATTGTCACACGGGGCGGGACCAACGAACTGCATGGCACCGGTTTTGGTTTTTTCCGCACTCAATCCTTGAGTGCCCGCGACCCTTTTTCCATTCTTAAACCACCCTTTGAGCAGGACCAGTTTGGCCTGGTGTTGGGAGGGCCAGTCAAACGGGACAAAGCTTTTTACTTCACTTCGTTTGAGCGGCGCAGCATTCAACAAAACAACATCGTGACCATCCGGGACGCCACCATTGCCTCGGCTGCCAGACAGGGATTTGGGGTGCGCAACGGGCCGGTCCCGTTCTCGTTTGGCTCCAGCACTTTTCTGGGGCGGTTGGATGCCAATTTGACGCCAAACCTGACCATGTGGCTCCGGTACAATGGAACCTTCACCTACGATGGGAATTTTGAACCCTATGGCGGACTGACGGCGGAAACGGCCACGGGCATTTCACGGGCCAGCGAGAATGTGGGGGCAGCCAGTTTCACCTACTTGAATCCCAAACAGAATCTTGTCAACGAGACCAGAATCCTGGTCAGCCGGTACAGTCAACTATCGCTTCCGGTCCAGACTGGGGTTCAGGTCAATCTGGTGGCACCCGAAGGGCTGGCGGTGTTTGGCCAGGGAACCACCGTCCCCAGTAGCCGCGAGGTCAAACCAATCCAGTTGGTCAACCAGACCACCTGGGTGCAGGGAAGCCATCATTTCAGGTTCGGGGTGGATTTCCTCCGGTCACCGGGCAATGCCAGAGTGGGTTTTTTGTCGGGGGGAGTCGCCACCTTTTCCCCTTTGGTTTTTTCCACGCCGGGGGGGCAAACCATTCGGTTCTCCGGGATTGAGGCCTTTGACCCCACCCAACGGACCTCGGAACAGTTGGCATTTCTCAAGTTTCTGGCTGTGGCCCTGCCCATCCAGTTTCCCGCCTTTCCCACCCAGGTGCGGCTTGACCGGTTGGGATTGCCCCTGAGCTATGTCCAATCTTTCGGAACAGCCAAAGAATCCCCTTTAACCACCGATTTTTCGGCCTTTGCCCAGGATGAATGGACCCTCCGGTCAAACCTGCTGGTCAAACTTGGGGTTCGTTATGACCGGGACCGTTTTAGCAATGAGTTGCCGCCCCTTGGTTCGGTGAGTCCCCGATTGGCGCTTTCCTATAATCCGGGCTGGTTAAGGCAAGTGAATGTCCGGCTGGGGTATGGACTTTTTTATGCCGCCCCTTTGGCGGTTGCCGCCACGTTTGCAGAAGCTCAAAAACATCGGAGCATCCAGGGGTTCGCCATCCCGTTTCCCTTTTCAGTGCTTCCGTTTGGTCTTCCCGGACATGGCTATCCGGCGGGGCAGGAGGTTCCCGCCAATATTCCCAACTTTCCCCAACTGGGCGTCACCATCAAATTTGATCCGCATTTGAAACCTGCCTATTCCCAACAGGGAGTGGTTGAAATCAACTGGGGGTTTCGTCCGGATTGGAGGTTTTCAAGCACCTACAATATGGCCCTGGGACGGCATATTGCCGGAATTCGCAATATTAATCCGATTGTCCGTCCGATTCCCGGCAATCCGTTGGAAAGCGCCCTGACCGGACGGGTGGACCCCAGTCAGGGGGTGGTGCAGGAATTTGAATCTGCTTTTTCCAGCAGTTTTCATGCACTCACCTTGGGTGTCGAGCATTTTCCCAACTCCCGATTGCAGGTTTCCGCCCACTACACCCTGGCCAAAGCGATTGATAATTACCTGGACCCGATCCGGTTTGACCTGTCCATTTATAACGACCCGCTCCAACCCGGACTGGACCGCAGCCTTTCCGTGCAGGATGTGCGCCACCGGGTGGTTTTTACCGGCAGGTGGGAGCCGGTGTTTTCCAAACATATCCTGCTTCGGAATTACGAGCTTTCTTCGATTATCCGCCTGGAGTCGGGCCGCCCCTATAACCTCCTGGCCGGAGTGGATTTGAATCTCAACGGCGATACACCGCCAGCGGACCGGCCTTTGGTCAACGGGGTTCCCTTGGGGCGCAATCTTGGCATCACCCCCGGATTTGCTTCGGTGGATTTTCGCATGACCCGAAAAATCAAACTGAACGAGCGACTCACGCTCCAGTTGCTGGGGGAAGCGTTTAATCTCTTGAACCGCACGAATATCAACCAGGTGGATAACATCTTCCCGCCCGATGAAACCGGCAATTTTCACCTTCCCAAGCAGGTAGGTGGGCGGTATGTGACCCCGCCTGAACGGCGTCGGAGCGCATTTTCCCCGCGCCAGTTCCAACTTGGGTTTCGGTTGAGTTTTTAGGGTGGGAACTTCAGGCAGGCTGCGGCGCAGGGCCGGGTTTGCGGTGCAAACCCACTTTCAAAGACTGAGGACGGCAAGAAAAGGACTGAGGACTGAGGACTGAGGACTGAGGACTGAGTGTGTCCTTGATTCAGTTTTTGAACCTCTTGCCAGGGTTTTTTGAAAAGCCCGGCCCTCAGTCCTCAGTCCTCAGTCCTTTTCTTGCTGTCCTCAGTCCTTCCTATTTCACCACCACATTCACCAACCGCTTGGGCACGACAATCACTTTGGCCACGGTTTTTCCTTCCATGGCCGCCATGACTTTGGCATCGTGCAGGGCGGCTTCGCGGATGTGGTCATCCGACGCATCCGGTGCCACCAGAACCTTGCTCCGGATTTTGCCGTTGACCTGCACCGGAATTTCCAGGTGGGCCTCGCGGGCCAGTTCAGCATCAAAGACCGGCCAACGGGCATCAGTCAGGTAGCCGGGATGGCCCAGCGCTTCCCAGCATTCCTGGGTGATGTGCGGGCAGAGCGGGGCCAACAGCACGAGCAGGGCCTCAATGCCTTCTTTCATGACAAAGCAGTCACCTTCAGCGGTTGGTTCACCGTCCTTGAGTTTGCCATCAAATTCATACAGGTGGTTGGTCAGTTCCATACAGGCGGCCACCGTGACGTTCAACCGCAGGCCGTCTTCATAGGCTTCGCTGATGCGTTTGATGGTCTGATGAGTCGCCCGCCGAACTCCCTGTTGCAATTCGTTGAAATGGAGGTTTTCAGCGGTCGCTCCAGGTTGCGTCCGGTCATGCCACTTGCGCACCAAGCGCCAGAGCCGGGCCAGATAGCGCATGGCCCCTTCGGCTGCCGGGTAATCCACCATTCCGTCGCCTTCGGGCAAGGTGTGGAATTCACCATTCTGCAATTCGATATCATGGACCATCTGGCCGGATTCATCCGCATAGGTCCGCACCAGCTTGAAAACCTGGTCGCAGTAGGGGCTGTCCGGATTCATCACCCGCAGCATTTTTTTCCAGTCCACTTCCTTTTCCGGCGGAGCGGCAAACAGAATCGAAAGGCGGGTGGCATCTGCGCCGTAGCGTTCAATCATTTCGTCCGGGTCAACCACATTGCCCTTGTTTTTGGACATTTTGACCCCGTTCAAAATCACCATGCCCTGGGTCAACAGTTGTTTGACCGGTTCGTTGAATTCAACCAGGCCAATGTCGCGCATGATTTTGGACCAGACACGGGTGTAAATCAGATGCAACACGGCATGCTCGATCCCGCCAATGTAAAAATCCACCGGCATCCAGTATTTGACCACCGCCGGGTCAAACGCCTGCCGGTCGTTTTTTGCATCGCAGTAGCGGAAATAGTACCAGTTTGAATCCACAAAGGTGTCCATCGTGTCTGTGTCCCGCCGGGCCGGTCCCTGACAGTTGGGGCAGGTGGCCGTAACAAAGTACGGATGGTGAGCCAGCGGCGCTCCAATGTTAAAATCCAGGTCATCCGGCAGCAGAATCGGCAAATCCTTTTCATCTGCCGGTACAATCCCGCAGGCGGCGCAATGCACCATCGGAATCGGCGTGCCCCAGGCCCGTTGGCGGGAAATCCCCCAGTCGCGGATCCGATAGGTGACGGTCGATTCGCCAAATCCTTGCTCGTGGGCGATTTCAGCCAGTTTGGTGCGGGCTTCCTCGCTGTCCATGCCGACATAGGCCCCGCAATTGGAGCTGAGGAAGCCGGGTCCCAAATAAGGCATTTCGCTGTAGCGGAGCGTGTCCTCCGTGTCATTGTTGGAATTCGGCAAAATCACCCGCCGAATCGGCAGGTGGAACTTACGGGAGAACTCATAGTCCCGCTCGTCATGGGCGGGAACGCACATAATGGCTCCGGTGCCATACTCAGCCAGTACAAAATTGGCAACCCAGACCGGCAGTTGTTCCTGTGAGAAGGGGTTCACGACAAAGGCCCCGGTGGCAAACCCCTGCTTTTCGGCGGTTTCGCTGGTTCGGTCCACAAAGCTCAGCGAACGGACCCGTTCAATGAAGGCTTCGATTTCGGCCCGGTTCGGAGCCTGGGCCAGCAGCTCCGCCATCATCGGATGTTCCGGGGCGACCACCACGGCATTGGCACCAAAGATGGTGTCAATCCGGGTGGTAAAAATCCGGATTTTCTTTTCCGGCTGGCCGGCCAGGGCAAAATCAACCAATGCGCCTTCGCTGCGGCCAATCCAGTTGCGCTGCATGGTGAGCACCCGTTCCGGCCAGTTGCCCCGCAGTTCGCCGTCAATGGCAGCCAGCAGCTCTTCATTATATTTGGTCAGGCGGACAAACCATTGTTCAAGTTCCCGTTTTTCCACCGGGGTTTCCGTGTGCCGCCAACAGAAACCGCCTTCGGCCTGTTCGTTGGCCAGACTGGTCTGACATTCGGTACACCAGTTGACTGTCGCCCGTTTCCGGTACACCAGGCCCTGTTTGTACATCTGGATAAAGAACCACTGGTTCCAGCGGTAAAAGTCGGCATTGCACGAGGCGATTTCCCGCGACCAGTCATAGCTGAAGCCAACCCGTTGCAGTTGCGCCCGCATGACATCAATATTGGAGCGGGTCCAGACATCAGGCCGCATTTTGTTTTTAATCGCAGCGTTCTCCGCCGGCATCCCAAAGGCATCCCAGCCAATCGGATGAAGCACATTGAAGCCTTGCAGCCGTTTGTACCAGGCAAAGGCATCGCCAATCGAATAATTGCGCACATGTCCGATATGAATCCGTCCCGAAGGGTAGGGAAGCATTTCAAGTGCATAGAATTTCGGTTTTTCCGGGTTCACCGCGACCTCAAAAACCCGGTCGTCAGCCCATCGTTTTTGCCATTTCTGTTCGACATCCTGCGGTAAGTATTTTTCGTTCATCAAAACCCGGCACCTCGCCTGCGGCCCACGACCGTAAGTCAGCGCCCTCCTTCTCTGTTGATAGGTGAATTGAGTACAGTCGTCAGAGATTACACCTTGGGGCGGGAAAAACCAGTGTGCTGCCTCCAGGTGTGCCAAAACCATGGCTTTTGTTGTTTCATGGTTTCAGGTCAAAGCCCCACGCAACCGTTTAATTGCAGCCTTCCTCAAGTTTTCCGACCCGGCTTTGAAGCTCAACCTGATTGATGGTCAAAACCATTATGGCGGCGGCCCTGACCTTGGCGGTCAGGAGTGCCAGCGAGTCTGTCAGGGATTCAACCCTGCCCTCAGTTTGCCTGCTTGTCATAAAAAACCTTATCCTTTAGCCGGAAAATCACCACCATGAAACGGCAAGCACGGGCAACCTGTCAAGAAATCAAGGGTTATCCCTGGGGGGCAACCCCAAAGAAAAAGACCTGACTTTGAGAAAATTCTGCCAAGCGCATTGGTTTTAGCAGAAAATGCTATAAGTGGAATTTTTTTCCCGATTTCAAAATAAAAGTATTGACAGGGTTGGTTGGTTTCCCTATATTCGGCGTTTCGTCGCCAACGAGTGATTTTTCACCGTTTTCACTACCTCACCAAGTTCGATTATGCAGAGGGTGGTGGTTGGTTTTTCAGCCAAAAGGCAGACGGAAAATCCAAATTATTGTGGCGTAAAACGATTGTTTCCCACCGGAAAAATCGGCCTTCACCAACAGGCAGAAGTTTTGCCTCCTTCATTTGAAGCGGCACGCCACAGATAAAAACGGCGTCGGGGACGCCTGACCAATCTGCATAGCGGTCTCACGGCTGAATCGGACATCCCCCAAATTACAATTTCTATTTGATCCGAATTTTTACCCGCAGCACTTCAAGCAGGAGATGTCTTTCTGTTGTCTGGAGGGCAGGGACACAGCTTAACAGGCGACATTCCCTAAAGAGTGTAGGAATAGGGAATTTATCAGTATTTTTGTCGAAAGCTGCAAGGAGACGCATAACGTGCCGACCATCAATCAGTTAGTTCGAAAAGGCCGCCAACAGGTCCAATACAAGACGAGCAGTCCTGCATTGCAGTCATGCCCGCAAAAACGCGGTGTTTGCACCCGTGTCTACACCCAGACGCCGAAGAAGCCGAACTCGGCTTTGCGGAAAGTCGCCCGCGTTCGCCTGACCAACGGCATTGAAGTGACCACCTACATTCCAGGTATCGGTCACAATTTGCAGGAGCACTCGATTGTGTTGATTCGCGGCGGTCGTGTGAAAGACCTCCCCGGTGTGCGCTATCACGTGGTGCGCGGAACGCTTGACTCGGTGGGTGTCGCCAACCGGAAACAGGGTCGTTCAAAGTACGGCGCGAAACGTCCGAAGGAAGGTGCCAAGGGCGCACCGGTCAAGGGCGCACCGGCCAAGAAGAAATAGTTTTTTTGGGAATTATGGCGGCAGCCCGCGCACAAGCGATGGGGCTGCCGTTTCTTTCAGTCTGAATTTCGAGATTTCGTACAAAACACTATGCCAAGAAGAAGAGTTGCCGAACGCCGTGAAGTGCTTCCCGATCCGGTTTACAACAGTGAATTGGTGACCAAATTCATCAACGCCCTGATGTGGCAAGGGAAAAAGACCGTCGCCGAAAATATTTTCTACGATGCGCTCAAAGAGTTGCAGACCAAAACGAACGATGATCCGCTCAAGGTTTTCAAGAAAGCCCTCGACAACGTTCGGCCCCGGGTTGAAGTGCGCTCCCGTCGGGTGGGCGGTGCCACGTACCAGGTTCCGGTTGAAGTTGACCAGCGTCGCCGGGGAACTGCCCTGGCCATTCGCTGGCTGGTCACTTACGCCCGCAATCGCGGCGAAAAAACCATGGTGGGCCGGTTGTGTGGTGAATTGATGGAAGCCTCCAACTCGCGCGGCAACGCGGTCAAGAAACGCGAAGAAACGCACCGCATGGCCGAAGCCAACAAGGCATTTGCCCATTATCGCTGGTAAGAAACAACAACAACGGGCTCTGAGCTTTTCGCAAACAGCCGTCAGCTTTTGCCAAAAGCCACTTAATCGGGTTTTTCCGAGTTACTGTCAGAAAGAAATGGGTTGAACCCAACCCGCTGGAGAGTGTAGCGCTGAAAGCTGACGGCTGACAGCCACCAAGACAGGATTTATGGCAAGACAAGCACCGCTCAATCGTTTTCGCAATATCGGCATTATGGCTCACATTGATGCCGGCAAAACAACGACCACCGAGCGCATTTTGTACTACACCGGAGTCAATCATAAGATCGGCGAAGTCCACGATGGAAATGCCACGATGGACTGGATGGTTCAGGAACAAGAGCGCGGAATCACCATCACCTCGGCTGCCACGACCTGTTTCTGGCGGTTGGGTGGCGTGCAGGATGGCGAACAGTTCCGCATCAACATCATTGATACGCCGGGCCACGTGGATTTCACCATTGAAGTGGAACGCTCCCTGCGTGTGCTGGACGGCGCTGTGGCCGTGTTTGATGCCGTTGCCGGGGTGCAACCGCAATCTGAAACCGTGTGGCGTCAGGCCAACAAGTATGGCGTGCCGCGTATTGCCTTCATCAACAAGATGGACCGGGCTGGTGCAGATTTCTACAAAGCAGTTGACTCAATCCGGACCCGCCTGAATGCCAAACCCGTGCCGGTGCATCATCCGATTGGTGCAGAAGACAATTTCGAAGGTATCGTGGACCTCATCACCATGACCGCGATTCGCTGGGATGAAAGCAGCAAGGGGCAGAAAATGCTCTTTTCCGCTCCCGAAGGCGACCTCGCCATCGAAGCCTCCGAAGCCCGTGACAAGATGATTGAGTTGCTGGCTGACGTGGACGACGAAATTGCTGAAAAATACCTGGAAGGCGGCACCTTCACAAACGAAGAATTGTGGGCCGCTCTGCGCCGTGAAACGATTGCCATGAAAATCGTACCGGTGATTTCGGGAACTGCTTTTAAGAACAAAGGCGTGCAGCAATTGCTGGATTCAGTGGTGCGCTTCCTGCCCTCGCCGGTTGACATTCCGCCGGTTGAAGGAACCTTGCCCCGTTCGGAAGAAACCGAACTCCGCAAAGCCGATGACAACGAACCGTTTTCAGGTCTGGTCTTTAAGATCATGGCCGACAAACACGTCGGACAGTTGGCCTTCTGCCGGATTTATTCTGGCACACTTTCTGCCGGATCCTATGTGATGAATTCGACCCGCGACACCAAGGAGCGGGTGGGCCGGGTGCTGAAGATGCACGCCAACAAGCGGGAAGAAGTGGACGAGGCGTATGCTGGTGAAATCGTCGCTGTGGCCGGACTGAAAAACGTCACCACTGGCGATACGATTTGCGATGAAAAACGGCAGATCATCCTCGAAGCGATGGAATTCCCGACTCCGGTGATCGAAGTCGCCATCGAACCCAAAACCCGGCAGGATCAGGACAAGCTTTCCCTGGCGCTGGGCCGGTTGGCTCAGGAAGACCCGTCCTTCCGTGTGAAGACGGATGCTGAAACCAACCAGACGTTGATTGCCGGGATGGGCGAGCTCCACCTTGAAATCATTGTGGACCGCCTCAAGCGTGAATTTTCGGTGGATGCCAACGTGGGACGTCCGCAAGTGGCCTACCGCGAAACGATTCGCAAGCAGGCCGACGGAAATGGCGTGTTCAAACGTCAGACCGGTGGTCGCGGTATGTACGGCCATGCTGACATCAAGCTCTATCCGGGTGAACCGGGCAGCGGTTTTGTGTTTGAAAACAAAATCGTCGGCGGTGCCATTCCACGGGAATACATCAAGCCGGTGGAAGCCGGGATTGTGGAAGCCCTGTCACGCGGCATCATTGCCGGTTACGAAATCGTCGATGTGAAGGTTGAACTGGTCTTCGGCAGCTACCACGAAGTGGACTCGAACGAAATGGCGTTCAAAATCGCCGGTTCGATGGCCTTCCAGGATGCCGCTAAAAAGGCCAAACCGGTCATCCTCGAACCGATTATGTCGGTCGAAGTGGAAGCCCCGGAAGAATACATGGGCACCATTACCGGTGACCTCAGCTCCCGGCGGGGTCGCATCGAACGGATGGACGAACGCCCTGGCACCAAGATCATCACGGCTGCCGTGCCGCTTTCGGAAATGTTTGGATATTCGACCGATTTGCGTTCAGCGACACAGGGACGGGCCATCTATACGATGCACTTCAAATGCTATGAAGAAGCGCCCAAGTCTGTCAGCGATGAAATCATCGCCCGTGTCAAAGGCACTGCCGCCTAGTTAATGGAGAATTGAGAATTGAGAATTGGTTTGCAGGCGGACGGGAACCCTCACAATTCTGAATCGCTCACCAGAAAGTTCTCAATTCTCAATTCACAATTCTCAATTTTTAACTCGTTGGAGTAAACCGACCATGGCCAAAGAGAAATTTGATCGCAGTAAACCACATATTAACGTCGGGACCATCGGCCACGTTGACCACGGGAAGACGACGTTGACCGCCGCCATCACAACGGTGTTGGCAAAAGCCAACTCC
>JAIBAN010000177.1 GCA_019695185.1 Blastocatellia bacterium
TCGCCGTTGGGCGCGAGCGCCACCCCGTTGGCCTGTTCCGCTTGCCGCCCACCCAGGAGCGTCCCCCACAGGAGCCCGCTCCCGTCAGGTTTGACTTTCACCACAAAGGCATCCAGCCCGCCCCCCGGAGTCCCCTGAAGTGGTGTCACGAGCGGAAAATTGGGAGAATCGCTCGTCCCGGCCACGACCACACCGCCGCCATCGACCGCGATGGCCGCCCCCTGGTCGGCCCCGCTGCCACCCAGATAGAGGCTCCAGACCGGACCGCTTCCGTCCGGATTGAGTTTGCACACAAACGCATCGAGGCTGCCACCTGCGGTTCCCGTGGCACCGGGAAAATCCGCCGAACGGGTCATTCCGGTCAGGTAGGTGGCCCCAGCCCCATCCACCGCCACTGCATAGCCCCGGTCGGCTCCCAGCCCGCCCGCAAAACTGCTGTAGCTGATGACCGGGTCAATCACCAATTGCCGGCTCCGGTCGTAAGCTCCCAGGCGAAAGGCGACCGTTTCCGGTCCGGTCAATTCATAGCGCACCGCCACCGGTTCCCGGACCCCGTTGCGTTCCTGCCAGGCGACCGGACGCGATTGCCGGACTTCCCCGGCCCCCAACCGGAAAACCAGGGCACCTTCCCGGTTCAGCCGCACCGATTCGGCTCCGGTAAAGCGCAGCCCAATCCGCTCGGGCGCAGCCCCCGGAGCCAGTTCCAGGTCATATTCCAGTTCACCTTCGCGGCCATACCAGACGGCATCAATGCCCGGATAGACATTCCCCGCCCGGACCCGGCTCACCGTTTCCACCCCGGTTTTCCACTGTTCCGGCCGATTTCCCGTCAGATAGGCCACCTGTTCCCCCGTCGGAGCCTCACCTTGTAATTGAATTGGGCCACTTCCGATAAGGGAACTAATGAGCACCGCTGACCGCCCCTCCGACCGGTTTCCGGGCGCGAGGACCGTCTCCCGCCCGCAGAGAAAGACCGCCCCGGCCCGGCCCCGCACCAGATACTGCACCCGCCGGTCCGTCTGCCCCACATTCGGCTCAAAGCGCAAGCCTCCGCCGTGAACGTTGGGTTTGGCGGAAACTCCCGTGGTCAGGGAAGCTGAAAGGGGGGACGGAGGCCCGCTCAGGTCCAGTTGCCGGAGTGTCTGGTACGGTTGGACCTGATGCCCCACCGCCGCCAAAGCGGAAGTGGCGGGAGGAAACAACGGGGCTGCCGGAGGGCCTGCCATTGAAGCTGCAGCCACCTGCCACCTGCCGTTTGGGGTGCTCCGCGCTTCCGGTTCAATCCTCCCCGCTCCACGGTGCTGGCACAGCCAGACACCGCCCAGGCTGACAGCCAGCACGGCCGTCCAGGCCAGCCACCGGGAAGACCGGTCACGCAATTGGGTCAGGTGCAAAAATTCCTTCATGAACAAAAGTCCGTACCGAGGCCAGCCGGTGCGCCAGGCGCAGTCCGGCCGAAGAACCGAAAATTCGGGGTTCGGAGGGCAGGCAGTCCGAACAATGGAAGCCGCTGACTGAGAGAACTGGTGACCGGAAAGCGGTGCGCCTGAACCTGTGAGGTTGGGGCTCCGACCGGTGGCACCGGTCCCATGACTTCCCAAAATCACCCTCCGGCACCTACGCGCGGAAGGGGAACGGTTTGGTTGGACAACGGTTCCGGGCGGCTCGCGGGACAAGGGTTCCCGCAGATTCCGTTCAGTGCGGAAAAATTTCATCGGGCGGCAAGGCTGACCGGCACCGACCCCGGCATCCTAACTTGGGTTTCTGCAGACCGGCAACCTTTTTTTTCAGCCAACCAGCCAGCCTCTGGCACCCCTTCCCGGCCCGCATGGGACAGTGTTGCAAAAAATCAGACGTCCAAAGGCACACCTTCCCCTACCCCACCGGACTGAGGAATTTGTTCCAGCTTTCCCTGTCATGAAGTTATTTCCGCCAGACACCCGGAAGGATGCGCCGCATTCAACTGGAGAATTGCAAAACCCTGGTTTTTCCAGGAATTCGTCTTTTCAGGGAGGACGAGTTCATCCAGCGGCGGCGGTTTGGTCCGCCAATACGCAAATAGGGCGTTGGGGCATATCAGGAAGCGGAACCTCGTCAAATTTCCTCTTTCCCCTGAGTCCGATAAGATCAAATATGGTTCTGCCCCGTGGTTTTTCAATGGAATCAATCACTTACCGGAATCCATTCCCGCGCTTGCCGCTTTCCTGCATAACTATGCAGACATTTACCCGCTTTTTTGCATAAAAACTGCTGAGGGAGGTCCGACACCTCTTCGGCTGGCAGCCGGAGAATCGTCGCTGTAACCGCTTATGTCCGAACTCGAACAAACTGCGTTGCTGGCTCAAGCTGTTTGGCTGTTCCGTTTCGTTCCTCTTCCCGTTTCAAGGTGTTCAGTTGCCGAATGAGCTTTTGAACGTCTTCAGAATACCGGTACACAAATTTTGTGTCATGGATGAATTCATATTTGCCAAGCCGGACTGAGCCACCTGCAATCCGGGCAATCCGAGCCACGTAATACCGCAAGTGTTCGT
This sequence comes from Blastocatellia bacterium, assembly GCA_019695185.1. GTDB lineage: Bacteria > Acidobacteriota > Blastocatellia > Chloracidobacteriales > Chloracidobacteriaceae > JAIBAN01. Next base: position 2,532 of record JAIBAN010000177.1, read on the forward strand.
ATTCCTTTTCAAGTTCTTCCATCTGCTTTTTGATAGCCACGAACTTTTTCAATTCCTGGTTGTCGCCTTGATTAACCAGGCTTTGAACGTCAACGAGCTTTTGTAACTGTTTCAGCAGTTTTTGGCCGTATGAGGTGGTGAAATCAACAGCTTCAAAATCAGTGCCACGCAGCCGAACGACAATTTCTTTCGGGTAATCAAACCATTCGACCCATTCTTTGATAGTCGGGTTACGGGCTTGGAGATGCTGAACAATGCCTTCGGCTGTGGCTTGGAGTGATTTGCGTTTGGCCATACCCATCTTGCTCATACAGGCCTTAGTATATTTTATAAAATTTTATAAAAATTTTTGAATTATTCTCCATAACGACTCAAATAAAGAGCCCCATCATAGTCAATCAGTCCCATTTTGATTTGATTCAAAAAGCCACGGCGACCAAGTAAGTTGCGCGGAAAAAATTCATCAGCCGCGAAATAAACCATCGTGTCAAAATACAGTTCCTCAACTGAAAGCGTTACAAAGTGCCCATAAGTCACAGTTTTTCCGTGAACGCTATGAAAGATTTGCTCTTCACCAGACTCAACATCCAGCTTTAACCTTTCCGCGATTTGTCGCTGGAAAATGCAGGCTGTGCAACCTGTGTCAAGTTTGGCCGAAGTTGTGACCGCGACCCCACCGGTTTCCAACCCGACCCAGACGGTAACACCGTCAAGCCCTGCATCATATTCATGCAGAGCAGAAAAGTTGAGGGAGTGCATACCTAAATCCATCCTCCAAATTGAAACTCTTCAAATGGTTCAATTCTAGTGAAGAGTGGATTTTCAACCCCTTGACGCTGAGCAGATTCAAAAACTTCTTTGGCATCCATCCCATGAGCCAGCAGCTTGTCTCCCAACAAGGCTACCCATTGGCCAGTAAATTCAGCCCGATGCTCTTTGAGCCATCGTTGCTCATCTTTCCAGGTATCCCGTTTGGGGCCAGATGATGGTTGCTGGGGGGAAACTACGCCTTCGCCAAAGCCAGACTTTTCCAAAGCCGCTTCAATCCGCTGAAACTCATCAATCGGAATCAGAACCGCAATCGGTTTTTGGTTTTCATCTACAAGGAACTGTTTTCGAATTGCGCTCATAATTTCCTCATATTTCACAAATTTTAATAAAATTTATTGGATTTGCTTGTGCGGCGGTCTACCTGCTTTAACCCGTTGCAGACTTTCCAACATTTGAAGGAACGCCTCATCATTTAAACCATCCAGACTTTTGATGGCCGCCCGGATAATTTCGGATTTGCTTACGTCGCGCCCGTTTTGAAACGCTCGGCTCATGAGCTTCTGAATCGTTTCATGCTCCGATTGAAGTAAGGAGAAGCTATCCGGCCTGACTTTCTCACGTTGGCCCTTCTTTATGGCCGGTTGTGCTTTGTGAACAATAGATTTTAGTTTGTTGCTCAGGTCTTTTGACATACCTCATTCCCTCCCCTCGCCGCAGCGTCTTTAGGCCGCAGCAACGCTATGATTTCATCCGTCAGTCTCTCAATTTAGGAAATGGCCTGAGATGCGCGATTGCCAAAATCATGCACCGTCCCGCCAAAAACCGCCGACTGGCGGTAAACCGTTCGATGTCCGATCCGGGTCGTAAAAGCGGGAATGCCAAACCCTTCCAAGGCTTCGATGACCTCACGCGCCAGGGTCGTATTTTCCTGACACTGGTTAATCACGACGCGGGCATGAAGTTTTTCGTTGACGGCCTGCACATCTTCAATCACATCCCGAATGCCGACCGCGCCCCACAAATCCAACGGGCTTGAATTCACCGGCACGAGCGCCAGGTTTGAAACCCAGAGCGCGCTACGCGACACTGGTGAGTCAGACGCGGGCGGGCAGTCAACCAGGGTGTATTCAAAGTGAGCCGCTTGTTCGAGTATTTCCCGGTCAATCCGTGAACCAGCCGCAGCCAGGTTGACCACCGGCACGGGAAACGGTTTTTCATCGGCAGCCGCAGCCCATTGCACAGCAGAGGCTTGAGGGTCGCCGTCCACAACCAAAACCGCCGCCCCGCGTGCCGCCAGCGCCCCGGCAAGCTGCATGGTTACCGTGGATTTCCCAGCCCCCCCCTTGCGTGTTGTAACTGTAACAATCATCGTATTTTGCATGATAGCTTACAAAATTTTGTAAACTTTAGAATATTTTATTAAAATTTATATCACATCAATACAAACACAGCAAATTTTCAGGTTACTTGTCGTCGAAGAAAAATTTAGGACGTTTTACGTTTAGGGGTCACCTCACGAAACGGAAAAAATTGTACGGTAAGCCAATAAATTCTTTCTCAATCAAAGCTAAACCCCTGTTACCATTGGTATTCGCTGGATTCAGCCAGGGAAACGCCACTTCTGAAAATCGCGTTAAAATGAAGCTGGGTTGCACCCAAAGGAACAATCACCTGCCATTTTCACTGCTTGGTTGAGTATTTGTGCCGGATAATTTGGTGGATAAACCCCTTAACGTACAATTTTTTCCGTTTCGTGAGGTGACCCCTTAACGTACAATTTTTTCCATTTCGTCTTCACCTTCCTGCATCACTTTGAACCTTGGAATATACCGTTTTGTCGGTTTATGCAAAAACACCCTGGTTCGATTGTTTTTGCATGTCTCATATTTCTGTGTTATCGTTTTTGCTGAAATACAGAAAATTACATTTAAGGTAGAGATATAAACCTATGATCCTGGCTGTGTTAAATCAAAAAGGCGGGGTGGGGAAAACGACTCTTAGCATTCATATTGCCACATTCTTTGCCCAGGAAGGGAACCGTGTACTGGTTGTTGATGCCGACCCTCAAAGCAGTGCTCTTGATTGGTCCGTAAGTCGGGAAACCGAAGGTTTGTTTCCAGTGGTTGGTATTCCCAAACCAAGTCTACATAAAGAAATTCCAGCATTGGCTAAAGATTATGATTTGGTGGTAATTGACGGACCTCCGCGTGTTAATGACGTGGCTAGGTCTGCCATCATGGCCAGCGATGCAGTATTGATCCCGATACAGCCTTCTCCTTACGATGTGTGGGCCGCAAAAGAAATCGTTGATTTACTCCAGGAAGCATCTGTATTTAAAGAAAACCTGAAATCTGCATTTGTAATAAATCGCAAAATTGTAAATACAGCAATTGGCCGGGATGTCACGGAAGCACTTGCTGATTATCGGCTATCAGTGTTTTCGAGCACTGTAAGTCAACGAGTTAGTTTTGCCGAGAGTGCTGCCAAAGGGCAGACAGTTATGGAAATTGATCCTGCAAGCCTAGCCAGCCAGGAAATCAAAAACCTCGTGAACGAATTCAAGGAGTGGATGCGAAATGAGTAAAAAGGTCAGTTTCACCTCGAAACCAAAACCTGTGAAACCAAGTGCCGATGAGTGGGTCAACATTCGCCAAGGTGAGGAATCCGAGCCATTAAAACGCTTGACCCTCGATATTCCCCAAAGTCTTCATGCCAAGATCAAAAGCCAGTGTGCATTGCGGGGGGTGAAAATGGTTGAGGAAATCCGAACCATATTGGAAAAGCACTTCGTTACGGACTGACAAGCACACCATCACAAAGACTTTTCATCTTTTACTGCTGTATTGTCGTTTTTAATGAAATACAGAAATTTGTTTTTAATGAATTAAGGATTTCAGGGGTATTGAAAGAGCTGAAAATAACCCCTGGAAGCCAAATTGTGATGCTATTCAGAATCTTGGAAGTACATGCTAGGAAAAAAGATAAGCCAAATCCTCAAGGCTAAAAACATGTACTTGTATTGTTGAAAAAATCAGACCAAAATGTCGAAAGCCGTTCCATTGCTGGAACGGCTTTCCAAGTCCCTATTTGGGAAAGACTGAAGTTGGTTAAAAACCAACCTGACAAGCCATTTACGCCAAACTAAACGGAACGGGTGGCACCTTCCAGTTTGGCGTAAATGACTTGTCAGGTCAACCCTAAATTGACCGTTTTCACGCTTGTGGGAACGATGACAAGCAGAAAGAACGCCAAACACCATGTTGTTCTTTGATGAACACACCCCAATCCAGCGTCTTAAAATATTCAATAATCTTTTCATCCGGGCTTTTCGTGGTCCTTATGCCATCCAGCGCCCCGAGCAGGAATGGCGTTTGGTGCATAAAAATTTATCCGATAGGTGTATCCAAGGGCATCTTGGCAAGAAGTATTGGCTGGGAACGCGCGGGCCTTGGTATGTCATGGTCGTAATTTTGGACTTCGACGGCTGGGGCAACATCGCAATCGTCCGGGATTTCTTGACCG
>JAIBAN010000086.1 GCA_019695185.1 Blastocatellia bacterium
TGAACATCATCACCATCAAGTGTCTCGAAAAGGACCCTTCGCTCCGGTATGACTCCGCCCAGGCGCTGGCCCTCGACCTGCAGCATTATCTGGACGGCGACCCGATTTCGACCAGGGCCCAGACCTGGCCTTCCAAACTGCTCAAAAAAGCCCGCAAACACAGGGCCCTGGTGACGGTTTCAAGTGTGGCGCTCGCCTTGGTGCTGCTGACCGGGGCTTTTTCCCTGTGGTCCTGGTGGCAACTCAGCAAGCAGGCCGAATTGACCCGGCAGATGGGTGAACAGGCCGAAAAAATTGAATCCCTGATGCGGTTTGCCTCACTGACGCAGCCGCATGACATCCGGGCTGAACGCCAGATGGCGCTGGCTGAACTGGAACTCATCCGCCGCCGCATGCAGGAAGCAGGCCGGTTGGGTGAAGGCCCCGGCAATTACGCCCTGGGACGCGGCTATCTGGCCTTTTCGGATTTTGAACAGGCGCGGACGCATTTGGAACGAGCCTATACAGTAGGATTCCGGACTCCTGGTCTTGATCTGGCTTTAGGCAAAGTTTTGGGGGAATTCTATCGGCGGGAGGCCGATAGTGTCTCCCAAATTGAGGATAAGGAAGGACGCGAAGTGCAGATGAAACGGCTGGAAACGGAATACACCGTTCCGATTCAACGCCATTTATCGGCTTATTTGCAGGCCCAGCCGCAAGGAGCAACCCAGGAATCGGTGTATCTGGAAGGGCTTGTGGCGCTCTATCGAAAAAATTATGACTTGGCGGTAAAAAAATCCCTGGCCGCCGGAGGGCAATCTTCCTGGTTTTATGAGGCCAAATGCCTGGAAGGGGAAACCTACCTGACTTGGTGCCGGGAAAAACTGGGCAGCGGCGAACATGAAGCCGCCCGCAGCCTGCTGGCCAAAGCCAAAACCGCCTTTGAAGCCGCTGTATTGATGGGACCAAGCAACCTTCAGGCGCTGTTTGGGCTGGCCCGGTCTGAAACACTCAACCTCGATTTGGTGCTCAATCTGGAGAAATTAACCCAGGAACCCTGTAACCGGGCGCTGGCTGCCTGCGACAAGGTGTTGCAGCTTGACCCCGAATACAGCCAGGGGCTGTTCCTGAAGTCAGTGGTTTACTTCCGGATGGCGAGTTTTCAGCAAAAAGAGGGAGAAGACCCGCGACCAACCCTGGCCCTGGCCATCGAATGGTCCAAGCACGCCCAGGCCGTCAACCCCACCGAAAGCGAAGCCTACCAAACCATGGGAAGCAGCTACCGGCTGGCGGGCCGGTATGAACTCGACCACGGGATTGACCCTCGACCTTCCTTTGATTTGGCTGTGGCCAGTTTACGCAAAGCGGTTCAATTCAAACCAACCGCCCACGGACCCTATAACACCATGGGGCTGATTTTCCGGTCACGTGGCCAATATGAACTGGAACACGGAAACAATCCCTTTCCGGATTTTGATGAGGCAGCCGTCAATTTCAAAAAAGCAATCCAACTCAATCCAAACTATTCCAACGCCTATACCAACCTGGGATTTCTTTATCGCAGTCGGGGCGACTATGAACGCGAAACCGGGCTGGACCCGCGCACATCATTTGAACAGGCGGCGGCAAGTCTGGAAAAAGCCATTGAACTGAACCCTAACTACCCGTATGCCGACACGCATCTCGGTATTTTACGGCGGGTTCAGGGTGAATATGAGTGGGAGCATGGGCGCGACCCCAACCCCTCTTTTGCCCTGGCCGCAGCCGCTTTTCAAAAAGCCATACAGACCAACAAAAACTATGCCTTTGCCCACTCCAACCTGGGGACGTTGGAACTGCTGCGGGGCGAATATGCCGAACAGTCCGGAACCGACCCCAATCCTTCGTTTGACCGGGCCGAAAAAAGCCTGAACCGGGCCCTGGAATTAAATCCGAAATACAATTCGGCCCATCAGAATCTGGGCATGCTCGAATTGTGGCGGGGCCTGAATACCAGCAACCTGGGAGTTGACCCGCTGCCTTTTTTTGCCAAGGCGACCACCCATGTGCAGGACGCACTGGAACTGAATCCCAAGGAAAGCGAATCCTATGTGCAGATGGCCATGATTGCCTATGAGGCAGCGGTCTATCTGAGCCGCTGTGGCCGGGACCCTGGCAAGAACCTGACCGAAGCTCAAAAACACCTGGAACATGCCCTGGAACTGAATCCCCGCCAGCTTTTACCCACTTATTATTTGGGACTGGTCAAGGTGAAACAGGCTGCCTGGCGGCTGGATAAAAAGGAAAACCCGTCTGAGTTTATCCAACCGGCCAAACAATGGCTGGAAAAAGCCCTGGCGTTCCGCCCGGATTTTGACCGGACCTATTACCTCCAGGCGGAATTGGCCCTGGTCGAGGCCCGTTGGGCTCTGTTTGAAAAAAGGTCACCCGCCGCATTTTTTCCCGTAGCCGATGCCGCCCTGGAAAAAGCCGCACAAGTCAAATCCAACAGTGCCGAACTCTACCTGCTCAAAGCCCGCCTGCAATTGGAACAGGCCGCGTGGCAGACAGCCCAGCAACAGAACCCGCAAACCGCCATTTCCAACGGGCTCGCGGCAGTGTCCCAGGCACTCAAGCTGAATCCGCTGGCCACGGAGCCGCTGGCGCTCAAAGGAGCATTGCTCCAGCTTCAGGCCCAAACCCTGCCCAACCCCACGACCACCCAGGAAGCCATGGCAATTCTTGAAGAAGGACTCCGAAAAAACCAATGGCTGACGTTTCAGTTTCGCCCCTACCTGCTCCAAGCCCAAAATCAAAGCCGCAAACCGTGAGGCAGTTTTGCCATCACGGTTGTTTTGCCACAGTTCCAAATACTGAGGGTTGCGGACACAAACAGGACTGAGGACGGCAAACAGGACTGAGGACTGAGGACTGAGAACTGAGAACAAAATCAGTAATATGGGCTGGCGGTTCTGTTTACCAAACCGGAACTTCTTTGTTTCCTTATCAGCAGAAGTTGCTTGTGTTTTCTGGTGTTGAAACTCAGTCCTCAGTCCTCAGTCCTCAGTCCTGTTTGCCGTCCTCAGTCCTGTTTGCCGTCCTCAGTCTTATTTTTTGCCCTCAACCTTTGGCATCCTAATTGCACTTTTGTTTGGCAATTATTTGTATTGACAAAATAAGTTGTTTTGCACTGTTCCAAACAAAACAGCACAGCCAGCATGTGCAGGAGTGTATCGCCATGAATGGACATCACCTCAGTCCTCAATCCTCAATCCTCAGTCCTCAATCCGCGTCATCCCGAAATGCAAAACCGGTTTTTTATGATGAACATTTGACCCGCTGGCCTCATATCAAACGGGCCGGACAAATTGTTGGGCTTTTAGCCGCCCTGATTTTCGGAGTTTTGGCTGTTGGTTTTGTTATTCGTCCTGATTTGCCGAGCCTGGGCCTGGCTTCCGGGCACGTTCAACCCACCCATCACCCGCACGCGGAACCCAACCCGGTACCGGGAAAAGCCACTTCCCGCATCCCACCGGAAACAGCGGGTTGGGAAATGGCGGCCCCCCCGACAGCATCGTTCAAACCCGGTCCCCGACAGCAGGTGATTGGCTTTTTTGTGAATTGGGATGACACCAGTTTTTCCTCACTGAAACAAAATTATACCCGGCTGGATACGCTGATTCCGGAATGGCTCCATGTCGCAGACGAAACCGGAACGATTGTTTCGGATGACCCGGTGAAAGAACGGCAGGTCGAAACCTTTCTCAAGGAACACCGTTCGGAACTGCCCATCGTTCCGTTGGTCAACAATTTTGTTTCCGCCAAAATGGAGTGGGAAGGTGAAAAAATTGGCCGCCTGCTGGCCAGCCCTCCGGCCCGGCAACGGACCATTGCCAACCTGTTGAAAGTGGTCCAGACCCGGCATTTTGCCGGCATCAGCATTGACTTTGAAAACATTCCGGATGCCAGCCAGAAAGACCTCGAAACCTTTATGGATGAACTGTACCGCGAGTTCCATCCCCGTGGGTTACAGGTTTCCGAATCGGTTCCGCTGCTTGACCCCAATTTTCATTACACGAAACTGGCTCAGTCCAACGACTATCTGATTTTGATGGCTTACGACGAACACTGGAGCGAAAGCGCGCCCGGACCAGTGGCCTCCCAGAGTTGGATTACCCGGTCGCTGGAACAACGGTTTGCGCAACTTCCGGCTGACAAGCTGGTCGTTGCCGTGGGCAATTATGGCTATGACTGGAGCCGCAAGGACAAAACCGCCACGGAGATTTCCTTTCAGGAAGCAATGGAAATCGCCCGCGATTCGGAAGGGAACATTCGACTGGATGCGGCCAGCCTGAACCCGACCTTTGATTACTGGGATGAAACCGACACCCTGCACCATGTCTGGTATCTGGATGCCGTCGCGGTTTTCAACCAAATGACCGTCATCAACCGGTTGCACCCGCAAGGGGTGGCCCTCTGGCGGCTGGGTTCGGAAGACCCTTCCATCTGGCAAGTCTTGCAACCCCGCGAAACCAACCCGCAGCAAGTGGCAACCCAACTGCAAACCATCAAGTACGGGTTCGACCTTGATTATGAAGGCCAGGGCGAAGTCCTCAAGGTCACCGCCCAACCCCATGACGGGGCGCGACTGATTGGCTTTGACCCGGCAACCGGGCTGGTCCGACAGGAAACCGTCAAGGATTTCCCTTCGCCGTTTGTGATTGACCGTTGGGGCGGAAAGGACCGGCATAAAATCGCCCTCACTTTTGACGACGGCCCCGACCCGGTTTATACCCCGCAAATACTTGATGTTCTGAGACAAAACCAGGTTCCGGCCACGTTTTTTGTCATCGGCTCAAACGCCAGCAGCAACCCTGCCCTGCTGGACCGGATGGTTGCCGAGGGGCACGAAATCGGCAGCCATACCTTTACCCATCCCAATATCTCGGTTATCACCGAAGCGCAGTTAAACCTTGAACTCAATTCCACCCAACGGCTGATTGAAAGCCGGACAGGTCGTCGGACCCTGCTGTTTCGGCCTCCTTATGCCGAAGATGTGGAACCGGAAAACCCGGAACAGGTGGCCCCGCTGCTTTCCGTCGGAGCCATGGGGTATTACACGATTGGCATGCAGATTGACCCGGATGATTGGAAAAATCCGGGGGTCGGCACCATCCTCAACGAAGTGGTCAAACAGACCGAAGCCGGGCAGGGCAATGTGGTCCTGCTGCATGACAGTGGCGGCGACCGCTCCCAGACGGTGGCAGCCCTGCCTTTGATTATCAAAGCCCTGCGTGCCAAAGGCTATCAGTTCGTGCCGGTTTCAAACCTGCTGGGAGTTTCCCGCGATGCGGTGATGCCGCCGGTTCCAGCCAATGAACGAGCCGGACTTTTTTTTGAAAAAGCCGGGTTTTCTTTGATTGAAACCGCAACCGCCGGTCTCAAATGGCTGTTTCTGATTGGCATCGGCCTGGGTGTCATCCGGCTGGTTTCGGTGTCCATCCTGGCAATCCGTTCCCGTTTGGTGGACCACCAAGTGCAACCAACGGCGGGCTGCACTCCTTCCGTGAGTGTGATTGTTCCGGCTTACAACGAAGAAAAAGTCATTGTCCAGACGATTCGCTCGCTGCTGCTGGCCGATGAGACAAGGTTTGACATCATTGTGGTGGATGACGGTTCTTCGGATACAACCTATCAAACCGCGCTCGCAGCGTTCGGCAATCATCCACGGGTGAGGGTCCTGACCAAACCCAACGGAGGCAAATCCCAGGCTTTGAATTTTGGCATGGCCCAAACCAAGGCCGATATTCTTGTCATCATGGATGCCGACACGGTTTTTCATCCGCAGGCTATCAACCGGCTGGTGGCTCATTTTCAGAATCCGCAGGTCGGAGCCGTGGCCGGGAATGCCAAAGTCGGCAACCGCATCAATCTGCTGACCCGCTGGCAGGCATTGGAATATGTGACCAGCCAGAATCTGGACCGGCGCGCCTATGAAACCCTCAACTCGATTGCCGTGGTTCCGGGGGCCATCGGGGCCTGGCGGAGAGAACTGGTGCTGGCTGCCGGAGGGTTCACCAACGACACGCTGGCCGAAGATGCGGACCTCACCTTTGCCATTCTGAAAATGGGCTTTCGGATCCAGTATGAAGACCAAGCCATTGCCTATACGGAGGCCCCTGATTCAGTCGGGGCATTTCTTAAACAAAGGTTCCGGTGGATGTTTGGCAGCCTCCAAACCGTGTGGAAACATCGGGAAGTGCTCTTCCGTCCTCGTTTCAAAGCCCTGGGCATGGTGGTGGTGCCCAACGTTCTGATTTTTCAGATTCTGTTTCCGCTGATATCACCAATCATGGATTTGATGATGGTGCTCTCGCTGGTCAATTCGCTGCTGCAACGGGAACAACATCCGGTTGATGCCGCCGGGCAGGGTTTGGGGCAGGTGCTGGGGTTTTATCTGTTCTTTGTGGGTTTGGACTACACGGCTGCCGTAATTGCCTTTCTGTTGGAAAAGGATGAAGACTGGAAATTGCTCGGCTGGCTCTTTTTTCAACGGTTCTTTTACCGGCAGTTAATGTATTATGCGGCGGTTCGGACACTTTTCACCGCATTGCACGGTTCGGCGGTTGGTTGGAACAAACTGGAGCGCAAGGCCACGGTTCAACTGCAAGAGGCAGCCATTCAATGAAAAAGGTCATGCAAAATTTATTGTGGGGAGGGATGACCGCCTGCGCGCTGGGAGGATTGGCTTGTACCAGCCCTCCCGTGGAGGAAACCGTCACAGTCGGGGTTCCCAACCGGAATTCCAAACCGGAAACCGTCTGGACCAAGGAACCCAAATTCCCCAATCAAAACCGGGAAATCGAGGAGGCTGGCGATTCTCTGGCCAAAGTCGTGACCCTGCTCCGCAACAAGCAGAATGAGGACGCGCAAAAAACCCTGAGCAAAGCCTCGGAACAGATTAAAAAGGTGGTTCTCAAATGCACCTATGACGAAGCCACCTGTAAGAAGCTCAAGGCGATTCTGCTGGAAGTCCAGGCTGCTGACAAAACCCTGCAACGGGGCAGCCCTGCCGAGGCCATCAAACAGCTTTCCGCTGTCAATAAACAACTCGATGATATTGACCTGGACCCGCAGGAAGAATTCCCTGCGCCTTCCCCTGACGGCTTTTCCGGTGAGCAAGGCTGATTGAATGACCTGTCTGAAGTAATGGGTGTGCCAAACCTGAACTTCGGTTTTCCGTTTTTGGTCCTGTTATCTGTGATGCCCCTCATGCTTCTTTTTTCAAGAACGCCCCACAATTTCCCTTTTTCCGGGAAGTCCGAAAGAGTATGATTTTTGGCTGAAAACGTCCTGTCCAATCATCATCCGGTTTTGCCCGCTCACCCAACCATTATCATCATCGTATGCTTGAAAAAGTTGACCTTTCGCAAAAACTCTCGAAAGAGGAGCACCAGCAACGGGTTCCGGAACTCCGCGAACGGCTGCGCCAGCTTCAGTATGCCTGCAAGGAAGCCAAAATCCCGGTTATCATTGTGTTTGAAGGCTGGGATGCTTCCGGTAAGGGTCTCATGATTTCACGTTTGCTGGAACGGATTGACCCGCGTGGTTTTTCGGTTTATCCCTCCCAGGCTCCCACCGAAGAGGAAAAAGCCAAACCCTTTTTCTGGCGGTATTGGATTCGGCTTCCCCGAAACGGGGAAATGGCCCTGTTTGACCGCTCCTGGTATGGGCGGGTGCTGATTGAACGGGTTGCCGAACTGACTCCGAAAAAGATGTGGCAACGGGCTTATGAGGAAATTCAGCAGTTTGAGCGCCAACTGGCCGATGACGGAGCGGTTTTTGCCAAATTCTTCCTGCATATTTCCCAATCCGAACAGCGCAAGCGACTCAAAAAACTTGAAAAAGACGAGTTTGAAAGCTGGCGGATTTCCAAATGGGATTGGTGGAATCACAAACATTATGATGATTATGTGCTTGCCGTTGAGGAAATGATTGCCCGCACCGACACTCCGGAAGCCCCCTGGACCATTGTTGAAGCGACTGACCGCCGCTGGGCTGAATGGAAGGTTTTTGACACCCTGGTCCGGGCTATGGACGAGGCCGTGACCCTGAAAAAGCAAAAGGAGGTGGTCCGTGCTCAAAACGCTTGATTTAACCAGAACCCTCCCGGAAAAAGAATATTGGGTGGCCCTCAAATCCAACCAGTTGGAATTGCGTGAGCAATGCCAAAAGCTCTGGAAAGAGAACCGCAGCGCCATCGTGGTGTTTGAAGGCTGGGACGCAGCCGGCAAAGGCGGTGCCATCAAACGATTGGCTGAAACACTCGACCCCAGAGGATTTAATGTCAGCTCCTTTTCCGCTCCCAGAGGTGACGAAAAGGAACACCATTATTTGTGGCGTTTCTGGAAATCTCTGCCCAATGCAGGACAACTGGCGATTTTTGACCGCTCGCATTACGGACGGGTGCTGGTTGAACGGGTGGAGAAATTCTGTACCGAAGCCCAATGGCGGCGGGCCTTTCACGAAATCAACGAATTCGAATGGCAAATCACCAGTTTCGGCACGGTGGTCGTCAAGTTCTGGATGCACATCAGCCAGGAAGAACAATTGCGACGTTTTCAGGAAAGGGAACTGGACCCGTTCCGCTCCTACAAACTCACTGAAGAAGATTGGCGAAACCGTTCCAAATGGGGTGAATATGAAATCGCCGTCGAGGATATGCTGCGCCGGACCAGCACGCTTTGGGCTCCCTGGACGGTGGTCGAAGCCAATGACAAGTTTTACGCCCGCGTCAAAGTCGTGGAAACCGTGGTCAGAGCCTTGAAAGCGGCAAATAAATAAGAGTTGGTGGTGAGGTTTGGGAATTTGTGATTTCGTATGGATGTTCCTCACAAAACTCAAAAACCTCTGGTTTTTACCCACTGTTGGCGGACTTTACTCTCCTGTGAACTTGCGGCGGCTTTCTTTTTTCTCTCCCACCTTTTTTTTGGTTAGCAATCGGGTTTCCTGGGCTGCCCGGCTGGGTTTGGTGGCCCGGCGGGCTTTGGGTTTTTTCAACGCACTAAGAATCAGGTTTTTCAGTTTTTCTCTGGCCCGCTCCAGGTTTCGGCCTTGTTCTCTGGTTTCGCTGTCGGTTATGAGAATGGTCCCGTCCTGCAACAGCCGATTCCCGGCCAGTTTCCGCAACCGGTTCTTCGATTCTTCATCCAACACCAGGCAGTTTTCCAAATCAAACCGCAATTCAATGCTGGTCGAGGTTTTATTGACATTCTGACCTCCTGGCCCCTGCGACCGGACCGCTTTCCAGGTTAAATTCACCGCCGGAATCATCAGCTCTTCTTTGATTTCCAAATCCTGTGCCATAAAGGTTCTTCCCCAAGCCTTTGCTTTCTTGACATAAACATAATTTTTTCACACACTTATGTGATTTATTTCAACCTATTTTCAGGGAACTTCCCAGCCTGCTGCCACTTTTTTGTTCCAATCGAGGTTTTTATGTCCGTCATTGCAATCGCCAACCAAAAAGGCGGGGTTGGAAAAACCACAACTGCCGTTAATTTGGCCGCCGGATTGGCTTTGGCCGGGTACACCGTCTGTTTGATTGATTGTGACCCCCAAGGCAATGCCACCACCTATGTCAATGACCAATTGGAGATTGACTATACCCTGACTGATGTGGTCTGTACGCCATCGGACATGAAAAAAGGATTTTTGCCGGTGATGGATGCAATCTACCAAACCAGCATGGAAAACCTGCATGTGCTTCCTTCCAAAATCACCTTGAGCCGATTTGAACGTGAATCAGTGATTGCGGTTGACCGGCTGGCTAAAACCATCACCACGGTTGGTCGGGAATATGATTTTACCGTTTGCGACACTCCTCCCAGTTTGGGGCCTCTTTTTACCGGAGCTCTCAAAGCAGCGTCCCATCTCATCATCCCATTGACTCCGGCCCATCTTTCCCTGGAAGGGATTTCCACCCTGCTCGATACCATTGAGGAAATCCGACAAATCCGCCCTGAAGGCATGCCGCTGCTGGAAATTCTGGGAGTCCTTTTGACTCGGTATGACCCCCGGACAAACATCTCCAAAGAAGTCTTCGCCACTATTTCCGCCCATCCTCAGCTTGGACCAAGACTCCTCAATGCCCGGATTACGGTCAACACCCGGTTGGATGAAGCCCCTGGTGATCATGTTCCAATTTATCTTTCCCCTTGGAAAGGCGAGAGTCTGGATCGTGCCATGGAACAATTTAATGAACTGACCCACGAAATCTTGAAGCAATTGAAGGTTCCCGCCCCCGGTTCACGGGGTAAGCTCAAGGAAGTGAAATAGGTCCAAATTCTGACTTTTCTATTCCCATTTTGAGGTTTGAACTCCATGACCAAGCGCAAAGTCATGCCTGCCAAAGCCAAACCCGGCCCTGTCACACAACGCAAAGCCCTGCGTGACAACCCCCTGGAACGCCGGGAACGGCACCCTGTGGTTGAACTGCTGACTCCTCAGCTAGCTACACCTTCAACCAGTAGCTTGCAGAAACCCGATGTAGCTAGCTCGCTAGCTACAGTTGAACCCAATGTAGCTAGCTCGCTAGCTACACTTCAAACCTCCGAGCTAGCTACACATTCGAAAAATCGGCAAGCTACACGTCCAAATCAAAATTTGGCGTATAAAGCACGGAATCTGGTAACGGTAGCCATCCGTTTTGATGCCGAATTAAACAAAAAAATCAATAACTTCTGCCGCACTCACAATATTGAAAAGCAACAGTTCTTTCGTGAGGTAGCTAGCTACACCTTAGACCTTCCAAACGATCAGCTAGCTACAGTCTTTAGGGAAAGTGAATTTCAGCTAGCTCGCGCCGATAAGATGATAATATATAAAACACATGATGATATCATCTACCGCTACCGCGAGTTCACCGGACGCTCCTGGACAGCCAAAGACGACCGGCTCGGAATGCGCTACAACAAGGTCAATCCCTTGCTGCTCGACATTGCCTTCGTGCTCACCATCGAACGGAAACTGCGCGGCAATACGGCACGGGAGCCAATCCGGTCGTTCAATTATTTCACCACCGAAATCGAGGTTTTACTGGCCCAGGAGAAAGCCAAGGAACTGCCCGGCGGACTGCCGGAATATCATCGGTTTGTAATGAACACCTGGCACCAGCGCATCAAAAAGGAAGCGGTTGAAAAGTGGAAACTGGGTGAGAAAAGCGATAAAGGGGAACCCCATTGAACAAAAACGGCACCAAGGCCAAAACCAGGCTTTCCTTCACAAACCTGGAAAGCAAAGGTCTTTCGGTTCCGCCCCGAAAACGGTTTATTTGACCGTGGAAGGTCAAAAAACACTCGGAACGACGTCTACCCCTGTTCGGGGGTGAAAAGCGCACGAGAAGTCAAATAAACGCAATTGAAGGCCAAGTGTACGACAGGCCAAAGCCCCCGTTGAACTGTGACGCAGACAGGGACGACCTATGCCGGAAATATTCACCCATCCACTGGAACTGCCCTGGGAGGGAGCCCGCCTTATTGTGGAAGTCACTCCATCACAAGGAGTTGCGATAATTATTGCAATACATTCCACAGCTCTCGGACCGGCTACGGGAGGAACCCGGATCAAATCCTATGATTCCCTGGCGGCAGCGGTCATCGATGCCCAACGATTGGCCGAGGGAATGACCTGCAAATTTGCAGTGGCGGGGCTGAAACGGGGCGGAGCCAAGGCGGTTATTCTGGCCCCTGAAACCTGGTCGCCGGAATTGCGCCGGGCAACATTGTTGCGCTACGGAAGCCTGGTGCAAAGCCTGGGCGGGGCGTTTCAAACCGGACCGGATGTCGGTTCAACTCCCGAGGATATGGATGTGATTGGGGAAACCGGCTCACCGTTTGTGTTTGGCAAAACCCTGGAAGCGGGTGGGGCAGGGGATTCAGGGCCGTATACGGCGGCGGGAGTGGCGGAAGCCATGCAGGCAGCGTGTGGAAAGGTCTTTGGTACGGAAAACCTTTCCGGTCGAAGGGTGCTGGTGCAGGGGACGGGGGCGGTCGGAAGCCACCTGATAGCCTTGCTCAGGGAAGCTGGGGCAGATGTGTGGGCAACCGATGTCAATCAGGAAAAATTACATTCTGTGATTGAAAAATATCACATAAGAACAGTTCATCCGGACAAAATTTTTGAAAATCAATATGATGTATTTTCACCTTGTGCTTTGGGCGGAATTCTAACAGTTGAAGCAGTTAAAAAAATTTCCTGTAAAATTATTGCCGGAGGTGCCAACAACCAACTGGCGGAACCAGCCGTGATGCAGGCGTTGGGCCGGAAAGGAATCTGGTACATTCCGGATTTTGCCGTCAATATTGGTGGGGCATTGGCAATACCGGGGATTGAGCTGGAGAAATGGTCCATTGATGAGGCTTATAACAAAGTTCGCCAAACTGTCCGCCAAACACTGGAAACCCTGTTCCGGCTGGCACCTGAAGGAACTCCTGATTTTGAATCAATTGCAAGAAAACTGGCAAAGGAAAATTTAAACCAAAGCCAAATCCAGTTGATATGAAAAAAGAAAAAGAAATCGGCTTAATTGGGTTTGGTAATTTTGGGAAATTTATTGTTTTGCATCTGCACCATTTTTTCAAAATAGCGGTGTATGACCCACAGCTTCAGGAGCAGATTTCGGATTTTCCGGATGTCAAACAAGCAACCTTCCAGGAAGCCGCTTCCAGGGAAATTGTGATTGTCGCGGTACCGGTTCAATTTTTGGAAAACCTGTTGCGGGTGATGAGCCCGCTGGTAATCCCAGGTGCTTTGCTGGTGGATGTTTCATCGGTCAAAGTCAAACCTGTTTTATGGATGAAAACCCTCTTGCCGGATACCGTCGAAGTGTTGGGAACCCATCCCTTGTTTGGTCCCAACAGTGGGCGGGACGGCATCAAAGGGTTTCGAATCGTGGTGTGCCCCACAGGTGGGGAACGCACCCCTTGGGTGGTAAAATTTTTGGAAGAGGTGTTACACCTCCAGGTTTTTATCCGCACCCCGGAAGAACATGACCGGGAAATGGCCTGGGTGCAGGCATTGCCCCATTTTATTGGCAAGGGGTTGACCCAGATTGGGGTCCAGGCATCGGAGCAAAGCACCCTGGCTTATGAATATCTGCTCAGGTTTCACGACATCATCAAGGATGATTCGGATGCTCTTTTTGCCACCATTCAGCAGGAAAACCCGTTTGCCGCCGAAATTCGCCAACGATTTACCGACATCCTCGGAGAAATTTCAGAAAATCTCACCCATCCCCCAACAGGAACCGCCAACTCATGAACAGACAGGCCAGAATTGTCATCGTCGGAGCCGGAATTGCGGGAATTGCCACGGCCTACCATCTGGTTGAGAACCAGGGAATGACCGATGTCACCGTGATTGATGAACGTTCGCCATTGACCTTGACCAGCGACAAAGGAACCGGGTGTTTTCGCAACTGGTGGCCGGGCCCTGACTCGACCATGGTCAATCTGATGAACCGGAGTATCGAATTGCTCGAAGATCTGGCTCGCAAAAGTGACAACGTGTTTGGCATGAATCAGCGGGGGTATGCCTTCCTCACGGGGCGACCGGCGGAAGCCGCCCGCATGGTGGCAGAGGCCGAAGAAATTTCCGGGCTGGGGGCCGGTCGCCTCCGCCATGTGGAATCTTTGGCCGACTACCGGTTTTCCGAGCCGGAAGGGGGTGGCCCTTTTATGGACGGGGCTGACTATATTGATAATCCGGGTCTGATTCGGCAGATTTTTCCCGATGCGACTTCGGAGGCCAAAGCGGCTCTGCATGTGCGGCGCTGCGGGTGTCTGACGGCCAAACCCATGGGGTTGTGGATGCTGGAGCGAATATTGGCCAGAGGGGCCAGGTTGATGACGGCAACCGTAGCCGGCTTTGAGGTCGCACAGAACCAAATCAGGGCCATCAGACTGGCTGCCGGGGAACGGGTCGGGGCGGACGTTTGTATCATTGCGGCTGGCCCCCATTTAAGAAAAATTGGGAATATGTTGGGGTTGCACCTGCCGCTCGTGAATGAAAAACATGGAAAAATTACCTTGTCTGATTCGAAAAAAATCATTCAGGGGCAATTGCCGTTGTTAATCTGGAATGATCCGGTTTATCTGGCATGGAATGAGCAGGAAAAAGCTGCATTGACTGACTTGGAATATCAATTCCTCAGTCAGGAATTTCCCGCTGGTGTGCATGCCCGTACTCGAAAATCCGGTGAGGGGCAGGAAATCTTGATTATCTGGACCTATGACCATCATCAGCAATTGGATTATTCCCCGCCGGTGTTTGACAAATTTTATGGAGAAGTGTTGATTCGGGGACTGGCACACCTGATTCCTGCCATGAAAGCCTATTTTGGCAAGGGACCGGAGGTTTGGGTGGATGGCGGATATTATTGTAAAACCCCGGAAAACCGACCGTTGATTGGCCCAACTTCCATTGACGGCTGCTATGTGATTGGGGCCTTGTCGGGGTATGGGGTGATGGCTTCGCAGGCGGCAGGGGAACTGATTTCCTTGCATTTGGCCGGTAAGGAATTACCCAAATACGCCGAAATGTTTTACCTCAGCCGATATGAATCAAAGGAATATCAAAATCTGATTTCAAAGTTGGGCCAAAAAGCCGGACAGTTGTAAAAAATTACCTCTGTAAGTTCCAATATCAACCGATATATTTGGCTCCGGTGCGTTTGACCACATGCCACTTGACGATGTGGCGGGCCTGTTTTTCAATCCGCCAGATAATCAATCGAGCAACCATAACCTGAAAGTAAAGGCCGAATTGCCGGTTCAGGGCATGAAATAAACCGGTCAGCGAATTTTTACGAAAAGGATTCTTCATAACGAACCTCCTGATGGGGATTGCTTGTCTACACCAGGACGGTACACCTGAATGCCTCAGTTACGGATTAATGAGGCATAAAGAAACCATAAGGATTGCAGGAAAAGGGGGAATTGCCGATTCTGTCGTCTTTGAAGATGCCAACAGAGCTTGTTTTCCGGCAACTTGCCTCAACCGTGAATTCCAAATCAAAGAAGGAGAACCAAAAACTTATGCCAGCACATATCGGACTTGGCCTGGGACGGGCGCTTCCGGCAGGTTCCAACGAAACGGAGGTTTTGCAACACCTGACTGCTTTTGCCGAATATGAGTTTATTTCAGCCTTTTATGAGGTTGTGGAAGGCAAGTTGTACCAGATTGCCAGGGCAGACAACCAAACCAAAGTGACACTGGTGCATCCTGACCAGCCATTACCCGATTGGAATCCACTCGGATGGAGAGAGGATTACACCTATCCGCAATGGTATGAGGCCATGCTGGCCGCCTGGAACTCACAACCCGGTGGGGATTTGACCTACAACGAATGGTCTGAAATTGAAATGGGGATTTTTGTACCGTTTTATGAAGAAAGAAGTCGTTGGGTGAAAGTGCCGCCGTTTTCAGATTCCGTCGGTGTGGCCGGCACGGAAACAGGAATCAGTCTCGGTCATGAGTTGGACCTGCCGGATTATTATTTTAAGACGTTTGATATAGCTGGTGAATTTATTTATTTGGTCCGGATTTCGGGTTAGACCTCTTTTCGAGGTTCAACTTACTTTTTGGGGTGGAATCCTTGATTCAAGAGCTCAGGCTGGTTTGCTCTCCTTTTTCAACCTGGGTAGGATACGCTTTCACAGATTTTCACCCACCCACTCTTCAAGCAAAGGAAATCCGCCCGCATGAGTTTGTTGGAAGACACCGTTGAATTTGCGGAAAACCCGGAGCCACGATGTCCCTGTGTGTTGTTGCTTGACACCTCAGGTTCCATGCAAGGACCTGCTTTGGACGCCCTCAATCAGGGGTTGGTCGCATTTCGTGACAGCCTGAACCAGGATGCCCTGGCCCGGATGCGAGTTGAGGTGGCCATTGTCACATTCGATAGCCACATCAAAGTAGCCTGTGATTTTGTCACGGCAGATCAGTTTGAACCGCCGCAACTCACAGCCCAGGGCCTGACCTTGACAGGTTCCGCCATCCTCAAGGCGCTTGATGTGGTCCAGGCCCGCAAGGCAACATACCGGGCCAACGGGATTGCTTACTATCGGCCTTGGGTGTTTTTGATTACCGACGGTCAACCTCAAGGCGAGCCAGATGATATGTTGGAAAAAGCCAAAATTCGCCTTCACCAGGAGGAAGCCGACAAAAAAGTGGCTTTTTTTGCTGTTGGCGTCGAAGATGCGGACATGCAGCAACTGGGGCAATTGGTGGTGCGCACACCGCTCAAACTCAAAGGGTTGAACTTCCGGGAACTGTTCACCTGGCTTTCAGTGAGCATGCAACGGGTTTCCCACTCCCGGCCTGATGAACAGGTTGCGTTGCCGCCTCCCGGCTGGGGAACCGTTTAGCTCAAGGGCTGACGGGGGGCAGGATTCGGGCCTTTCGAACAAGCTTTTTGATTCGGGGTTTTCTTTTCCATTCTCAATTCTAACTCAATGAAAGACTCAGGCATGAGACCTCAAACCCCAGCCCCGCCTTCAGGGCACCATTTATGGCGTTGCCTGGCAGCTTCGGTTTGCGGTACCAGTCATGGACAGACTCAAACACCCTGCCAGGATGCGCATGCTTTTCAGAAACTGGCCAATGGCGTTTTGGTTTTTGCCGTGGCTGATGGGGCCGGGTCGGCTGGCCTGAGTGACATCGGAGCCCGGTTGGCAGTGGCCACCGCCATCGAACGGCTTGCCGCCCAAGGGACCTTTACCGCCGATTTGGCTGCTTTGCGAAGCCTGTTCCGCGAGGCGGTGGAAAATGTCATTGGCAGGCTTCACACCGAAGCCCAAACCCATGAGGTTCCGGTCAGGGAATTGGCCACCACTCTGATTGCAGGTGTGGTTGGCCCTGACTTGGCGGCTGTGTTGCAAATCGGAGATGGCGGGGTGGTGGTGCAGTGGGAGGATGGGAGTCTGGCTACGTTTTCAGCTCCGCACAACACGGAATATGTGAACCAGACTGTTTTTGTGACTTCGCGTCAGGCGCTTGAAACAGCCCGGTTTTCCTTCTGTGAGAAAGGGTTGAAGGGCATAGCCGCTTTTACCGACGGCTTGCAGATGCTGGCCTTGAAAATGCCTGAAGCGACTCCGCATGGTCCATTTTTTAGTCCGCTTTTTACCTTTCTGAAAAATGAAACGGGAGCGGAAACCTCCCAGCGTCAGTTTGAAGCTTTTTTAACCTCGGAACGAATGCAGCAGCGCACCGCCGATGACCTGACTTTGCTGCTTGCGGTAAGAAATGAAGACAAGGGATTGGGGCTGTAAATCCAATCACAACCCAAATGGTGCAGAAAATAAGGTGTTTTTCGTGGTTTTGCCTTGAAATTGATTCCCGTTAGGTTGGTTATCGGAAGCTTTGGGGTGAAACCCGACAAATTGAGAAAACTGAGGATGTCAAAAGAGTGGGTATGCCAAGTCACGCACAGAAAAAGCAAAGAATCGTGGAACTCCTGCGGGTCCAAGCGGAAACCCGCGATTTGGAATGGTTAAAAAACAGTCTGACCGCAGCCATTGAACTGGAATTGGCAACGTTACCGCCGTACTTATGTGCCTATTGGTCCATCAAAGACCCGGCTCACCCGGCAGCGCAACTGGTGCGGAGTGTCCTTTTAGAAGAAATGGTCCATATGGGGTTGGTGGCCAATATGTTGACTGCCATTGGCGGTGAACCTGCCATCAATACCCTGGTCCCCACTTATCCGGGACCGCTGCCGGGCGGAATTCGCCCGCAACTCACCGTGTATCTGGCCGGTTTTTCCAAGGAATTTCTGCGTGATGTCTGTATGCAGATTGAATTTCCGGAGCATCCGCTCCATGCCCGCGCCACAGGGGAAACTTTTGCCACAATTGGAGCTTTTTATGATGCCGTCGAAGCTGCTTTTCATCAGTTGCAGCCTGGGTTTACCAACCGCAACCAGTTGACGGCGGAACTGGGCGGAAGTGCCGTGGTGCCTATTTGTTCGGTCCAGGATGTCAGCCGGGCCATTCTCGAAATCAAGGAACAAGGTGAAGGAACCTGGCATTCACCGGAGGCAGAGGATTTTGGCGGCGAGTTTGCCCATTACTACAAGTTTGCTCAGATTTTCCATGGCCGGAAACTGGTCAAACAAAATGGTGTCTGGAAGTACGAAGGCGATCCGCTTCCCTTCCCCGAAGTTTATCCGATGGGGCAAGTTCCCGCCGGCGGTTGGCCGGAGCCGTCCCCGGCAGTGGAAACGCTGCTCACCCAGTTCAATCAAACGTTTGCTTCCCTTATCAATCATTTGCAGGAAGCCTGGGCCACCGGCAGTGAAGCTGCACTCAATACAGGCATTGGGGAAATGTTCAAATTAAAGGAACCGGCCCTCAGCCTGATGCAGATGCGTCTGCCGGACGGGAGCGGAACCTATGGCCCGGATTTTCGTCTGCCACAACCCAGTTAAAGGAAAGACTCCTTCATGCTGACACGAAGAGAACGATTGGAAGGTGGTTTGATTGGAATGTTGGTGGGGGACGCCCTGGGGGTTCCCTATGAATTTTACCGGCAACACCAAATTCCCTCCCTGGAACAAATTGAATTTGACCCGCCGAAAAACTTCAAACGGTCACACCAGGGCACTCCGTCCGGAACTTGGTCTGATGATGGAGCCCAGGCTCTGTGCCTGCTGGCTTCCTTGCAGGATTGTGGAAAACTGGACCCGAATGACCTGGGGCAGGCTCTGGTGGAGTGGTATGACACCGGCTACATGGCGGTGGATGGCCGGGTGTTTGATGTGGGTTTGCAGACGGCGCGGGCGCTGCGGCGGATGAAAGCCGGAATTCCTCCGTTGGAAGCGGCTGACAGCGGTGAGCAGGCCAATGGAAACGGTTCGCTCATGCGGGTGTTGCCGCTCACTTTGTGGCATACCGGTTCGGATGAAGCACTGGTGGCGGACGCCCACACGCAGTCAAAAGTGACCCACGCGCATATTCGTTCACAAATTTGCTGTGCTTTGTATTGTTTATGGGCCCGCCGGACCCTGGAGGAATCCCCGGCTCCCTGGACGGATGCAGTCACCACGCTGGTCCGGATTTACGGGGAGGCTTCACCGGAATTTGCCGAACTTGAATATTATGTTCGCCCTGATGACCCGCCCTATGGCGAAGGTGGGGGATATGTGGTGGATTGCCTGCGTTCCGCAAGGTGGGCCATGAATGCCGGGTCTTATGAGGCAGTGGTCAAGGCTGCTGTTTCGCTGGGAAATGATACCGATACAACCGCCTGTGTTGCTGGTGGAATAGCCGGAGTCCGGGATGGAATCGGGGCTATTCCGGAACGGTGGCGGAACAGTTTACGGGGAATGGAGATTGTCGAGCCACTTTTGGCTAGGTTGGGCTGAATGAGAGTTGGGGTTGGGGGGCAGCTCCCAATGGATGATTGGCAATTGAACTTCTATCCAAAAGCTATATTTTCCTGCGGCTATGAAACCCCCAACCCCCAACTCCACACCGTGAGCCCTATTTGCGCCAGTAATAGGTAAGTTTAAACTGAAGTTGGAAAGAGGGGCGTTCCAGCCCTTGGCCAGTGGTATGGTTGAAAATCAGGAAAAAGTCGCTGTTGGGGCGGTAAATGTAGCGCAGCCGGAAATTGAGTGAGGTCAACTTGGCCGCAGAGTTCAATTGGACCAGGGTTGAGGTCAAAAGTTTGTTGGAAAGGTTATAGGTAAGGCGCGAACTGAGCAGGTTGGTGGAAAAGTTACCTTGAGGTAACCGAACCAGATTGTGACTTTCGGTGGCTTCAAAGGAAAAATGCGTGTTAGGTCGAAAAACAATGGTCGCTGAACTTTCCACCCGTTGACCGGTATAAAACTCGCCCCAGGCTTCCCGCAGGGATAAAATCAATTTGCGGCTTTGATTGCTGCTGAATTGGAAGGATTGTCTGGAAAAGGAATAACTGCCTTTGGGAATTACAATGCCAGGGCGAATGGCAAAAGGAACAGTCAACACATCTGTAACCCGTTCAACCGGGCGATAGGAAAATGACGCTGAGTTCTGTAAGTCAATATTGACCCCCGAAGAAAACTGCCTGCTTTGCAGCTTGCCAGCCCGCTGATTTTCATCCTGGTAATACTCATAAAATGAGGTGAATTCAATTTCGCGGATGTGCCGGTTGGAAGGGCGGAACCGGTAAGCCGCATTGCCAAAATATTGCCGGACACCGGTGCGGGCCACAAAGCCCAGTTCAGGGTTATAGTTTTTGCCGATATGTTCAGCCAGGAGGTCAAGTGAAACCCGGTTGTCACGATAACTTGAGGTGAGCCGCCCAGTGGTAAAACTGGAGGTGACACCCGGTGTGGCAGTGGCGGCGGCAAACCCATTGAGCCGCCAATACTTGGTAAGGTTAATCAGCGTATCAAGGCCAGCACTGCGGTTGAAGGAGGTTTGGGTGCCACCCTGGCGGTTGGCCACAATGGCCCCGAAGTAGGAATTTTTGGGAATATCACGTTTTACCCGAAAAACGGTGAATTGCTGTCGGGGAGTTGCGGGGGTTGAATTGTTTCCACCAGCCTGAGGTCGCGTCTGAACGTGAAGAAATCCTACATTGAACGGTCCCTGCCGGCCTGTCACTTTAACGCCATAATCAATTGGAACAGGGGCTCCGGCGGTGGTCAACCCAATCCGGCGGGTAAAGAAAAGCTGGTTGATGCCTTCTCGGCCAAAAAAGAAAACACCAATATTTTCCAGAAAAAAATCACGCCGCTCAGGAAAAAACACGGAAAAACGGGTGAGGTTGACCACTTGCCCATCCACTTCAGCCTGGCCAAAGTCGGGGTTGGCCGTAAATTCAGCCGTCAGGGAGGGGGTAATGCCAATGCGGGCTACTTCGATGCCGGCTTGACCAAACAGGCCGGCATCAAAACCGGGTTGTCCGGTCAGCGGAACCCCTTGCCGCCAGCCCCCGGTCAGATACGGTTTGACTTCAACCAGGCGAGGGCGGTGCAAATCTTCCATCCCTGCCAAATTCCCGGCCTGGGAAACCCGTTCCAGACCAAAACTCCGCACCCAACTGGCGAGCAACACCTCTTCATTTTTGCGCCGTATGACACGGGAAACATTGAACCCCCAGTTGGGGATGCCATCCAGGAAGCGGAGGGACGTCAGAGGAATGGCAATTTCCACCGCGTATCCCTGCGGCGTTATTTTTCCGGCGGCAAACCACAGGGCATCCCAAGTGGTGTTGATGGACCGACCGTCATCGGAAACCAGGGCATCCTGCTGGGTTCCCAAGGGATTGACCGAAAAGCGGTAACCGTTCCGCCGGTCATAAAACGTGTCAATGAGGATTGAAATCCGGTCATCATTGGAAAAGGACGAATCACGGGCCAATTCACGGGCATTGATGTTATCAGGTGTGGTATCAAAGGCCAGAATTCCCAGGTACAGGTTTTTTTCGTCATACAAGACCCGGACTTCGGTTGTTTCCGATGGGGCAGCGCCCTGGTTGGGCTCAATTTGGCGAAACTCGCGGGTGACCTCAGCCTGCTGCCAGATATCTTCGGAAAGGTCCCCGTCAACCGTGACCGGCTGATTCATATGCAGGGCACGCAACGAAAAAGGGAGCGACGGTGCCAGGTTTTGTCCCCATGAAGGAATTGCACAAAGAAAGACCCCAGCCAAGACAGGCACCAATTTCCCAAATCGGGAAAGTGAGACATGACGCATTTGGCATAGAAGGTTAAAAAAGCACCAAACAGAAAACACAGATTGAGAAGCCACTTTCTTTATTGCATCATTTCTTTTGCCTGTACGTATGCAGACAAAGTTCAACCACCAATTCAATCAACCCAACAACTGAACCACAAACACTGGTTCCAAGGGAATCAGTTTTACAATTTTTTGCGAAAGGAGCAAAAACAATGAACCCATTCGTCACCCTCAGACGGCTGACCGCAAGTGCGGTATTGCTCGGCCTCTTGGGGACAACAACTGGAACCTATGGCCAAACAGGGCAGGAAGACGTTGCAAAATCAAGAGGATATTACCGGAAAGCCGTCCAGTGTTACCAAGAAAAAAACTGGCCGGGCTTTTTGGAAAATATGGAAAAAGCACAGTCTTTGCGACCCAACCATCCGAATTTATTGCTCGGCTTGGCAAAAGCCTTTACCGTCAATCAGAAACACCAGGAGGCGCTGGCAGCTTTGAAAAAACTGGCGGTCATGGGCGTCAATGCCGATTTGGCAAAGGAAGCTGCATTTTCCCCACTGGCGGGCGAAAGCGAGTTTGCAAACCTGCGGCAGGCATTTGAAAACAACCAAAAACCGGTTGGGACAAGCGTGGTGGCTGGCACCATTCCGGAAAAACAACTGGTAACCGAGTCGGTTGCCTGGGATGCTGCCACTAAACGGTTTTTTGTGAGCAGCGTCCATAAACGAAAAATACTGACGCTGGATGCCAAAGGGGAGGTCCACGAATTTACCACCGAAGGACAGGACGGACTGTGGTCGGTTTTGGGCCTCAGGGTGGATGCCAAACGCCGTTTGTTATGGGCCTGTTCAGCGGCGCTTCCCCAGATGAAAGGCTTTGAAAGTCAGGAGGAAGGCAAAGCCGGTGTGTTTGCCTATGACTTGACAACCGGAAAGCTCAAACGGAAATGGGTGGTGGAACCAGCCAACGGCAGCAAACATGCTTTTGGTGATTTGACCATCAGCCAAAACGGTACGGTTTGGATTTCTGACAGCACGTCGCCAAATCTGTATCGGATTGGCCCGGACCTGGGAGAAATCGAAGCTTTTGTGACAAATGGCCCGTTTGAGTCATTGCAGGGGATGGCCCTCTCCAGGGATGAAAAATACCTGTTTTTTGCCGATTACAGTATCGGGCTTTTTCGCCTGGAGGTAAAAACCAAACAGATTCAACCCGTCATGGCACCGCCAGGGCAAACTTTGATTGGGCTGGATGGAGTCTACGAATGGAAGGGGAACCTGCTCGTCACCCAGAACGGCATCGCACCCAACCGGGTCCTGCGGCTGGAACTGAATTCAGACCAGACCGCTGTCAAAGGACTCCAGGTGTTGGAAGCAAATACTCCCCGAGTGGTGGATTTGACCCTGGGAACCATTGCCGGAAATGATTTCTTTTTTATCGGGAATGCCCAATGGAGTCATTTTGATCAGAAAAACCAGATTTTTCCGGCGGAAAAATTTGAGGCTGCCACCATTTTGAAACTGGCTTTACCCAAATAATAAACAGAACAGAACAGGCCGTGACAGGCTTACAAAAAAGACAAGACAAACCCGTGTGACCTGCATCAAACTGGATTGCAGAAACAAAGTTCGTTGTGGATTGAACCCAGCCCAGGTTGGGAACTAAAAAAAATAGGAACAACCGGTCCGTTACTTTCACCTGCACCCCATCACAAACACCTCATACATCATGATTTTTTTTATCCATTGGCAAAACCGATTTGAAAATTTGTTACAGCAACCCGATTTTTTTCTGGGGTGGTTGACCCTGGTCCTGATTTTAATTTTTTTAGTTGGCTTGCGGATGTTGCTTCCGCTTGAACGCCGGGCAACATTGCGGTTTCCGTTTTTCTGCCTGTTGGTATTAGTAGGGCTTGAGATTTTGACATTGGGAGTAAGCCTGCTTACGACCTTTACCAGCCTGGTCACAACTCTGGAAGGCTTGGCTCTGTTGGTTATCCTGGTTATTTTGGCCCGGATTGCCACTCTGTTTACCTTTGAAGTGGTGGCCTCGCATTGGTTCAAACGCAAGATTCCCAAAATTCTGGCTGATATTGTCCAGGCTGTTTTATACGCTTCGGTTATTGCCTATGGATTACGGCTGTTGGGAGTGCAGTTGACTTCCCTGTTGGTCACTTCAGCTTTGTTGACTGCCGTGATTGGTTTGGCCTTGCAGGAAACCCTGGGGAATCTGGTTTCGGGATTGACGTTACAGGCCCAGCAACCCTTCGAACTGGGGGACTGGATTCAGCTTGAAGGCCGCCAGAGTATCGGCGAGGTAACCGAAGTCAATTGGCGAGCCACCAAAATTCTGACCTTGGACCGGGTGGAAGTCATCATTCCCAACGGTGTCTTGGCCAAAAACGACATTCTCAATTATACCAAACCAACGCCCGTGGTCCGGCGCAACATTTATGTCTATTCCCGTTTTTCGACGCCTCCGCAACGGGTCCACGAACTGATTTTGGAAGCCCTTTCCGAAACTCCGGAAGTGTTGAAATCACCTGCGCCAAGCGTGGTCACCAACAAATTTCTGGATAATGGGACCACCGAATACTGGGTCCGTTTTTTTATTGATGCCTTTCATCGGCGTGACATCATTGACGGGCGGGTCCGCGACCGGATTTGGTATGCCCTTGAACGGGCGGAAATCGAACCCGCCTTTGCGACCAGCCATATAATTTGGCATAAACCCGAACAGGTCCATCAACGCACGGTTGAAATCCAGGATGTCAAAAAGCATTTGGTTCACATTCCTTATTTCGACAAACTGCCGACCCAGGCCCTGGAAAAACTGGCCGAACGGATTGACCGGAAACTGTACGCGCCAGGAGAGTTGATTATTCGTCAGGGCGACGAAGGACGTGACTTTTTCATTCTGCAAACCGGAGAAGTCAGTATCTTAATCAACCAGGTTGAGGTGAATCAGTTACAGGCTGGGGCATATTTTGGGGAAATGTCACTCTTAACCGGAGAACCCCGAAGTGCCTCCATTCGGGCCAAAACCGAGGTGGTGTTGTATGTTTTGGACCCCCTGACATTTGGTGAAGTATTGCGTGATTACCCGCATCTGGCCTCTGAAATCAGTCGGACCCTGGCCCAGCGTCAGATTCAGTTGGACCAGTTGCGCGAAAAAGAGGATTCGGTGGAAGAGGAAGTGGAACGCAAGTCAACGCAGTTTCTTGATAAAATCAAACGGTTTTTCTCATTTTAGAGGTGCAGGTAATCCGGGTTGGGGCTGAAACTCGGACTGTTTGTCATAATATCTTTAAGTCTGATAACGTCTTTCATGGAAAAGGACACAACCATGGACCTTTCTTCCTATGCAAAACAAAACCGGGGAGATGCGTCTGCCTATGCAACTTACTTTGCCGGAATGGACGCCTCCATGCAGCAGAAGGTCGCCCTCACCACAGCCTATTTTCCCACCCACGGTGTAATTGCCGATATGGGAAGCGGTTCCGGGAAAGGTACGTTTGACCTCGCCTGTCTGTATCAATCACTGCAATTGGTGGGCATTGACATCAATCCTGTGTCGGTTGCCTATGCCCAGGACCATTACCAACGACCAAATCTGTCTTTTGTGGTGGGTGACATCTCGCAACAGGTTTTGCCGGCTGCTTCAGTGGATGGCATTTTAAATTCCTCGGTGTTTCACCATATTACCAGCTTCAACAATTTTGACCTCGCAAAAGTGGGTGAAACCCTGGACAACCAGGTGGCTCAACTCAAGGCCGGAGGGGTGATTATCATTCGGGATTTTGTCGTTCCGGATGGACCCGACTGGGTGTGGCTGGATTTGCCAACAGCGGATGGAGCGGCAACTGGCGAGATTCCAACTCTTTCAACTGCTGCTCTGTTTCGGGAATTTGCCCGGTCTTTCCGCAGCAGCCAGCATCCTGAAGAGGGTGTTCCCTGTGATGAGATTCCGTCACCCCGCCCAGGTTTTTCCCGCTTCCGGGTACGGTTGCGGGATGCCAACGAATTTATTTTGCGTAAGAATTACCGACGCGATTGGGAAACCGAACTTCTGGAAGAGTATACCTATTTGTCCCAGGCTGCATTTGAACAGGAGTTTCGCCAACGGGGTTTGCGGATCATCAATTCCATGCCCATCACCAATCCCTGGATTGTAGCGAACCGCTATCGCAATCAAATTTTTATCACCGGGCCAGACGGAGCGGATGTTCCCTTTCCCCCCACCAACTATTTGATCGCGGGGGAAAAAGTGTCACTTGCTCAAGGGGTGGAACTGGTTGAAACGACTTTAGCGGAACAAACCACACCCGGTTTTCTGCAATTGCGCGGATTTCGCCATGTTGCAACAAACAAGGTGTACGAACTGGTGGAGCGGCCTCATCCCACGTTGGATGTGCTCCCCTGGTTTGAGTCCGAGGGGCGCTTGTTGATTCTGGCCAAAAAGGATTTCCCCCGCCCTATTACCAATGCCTGTCTGAGCCATCCAAATCCGACCTCAACCACTCGTGCCGGATATATTACCGAACCTGTCTCAGCCATCATTGACAACGAAGCGGACCTGGATTCGTTCACCAAACAGGTGCTGGAGGAACGCGCCGGAGTATCCGCCACTGACATTCTGAGGATGGGAGACCCGGTTTCCTATTTTACCTCTCCCGGCGGACTCAACGAACGCGTCCTGGCCCGCCTGGTTCACATCAAACCTCGGTTGGGCGTAACGTTTGTTTCTCCGAACTACACTCCTTTTGTCGAAGCCGG
Organism: Blastocatellia bacterium; assembly: GCA_019695185.1. Lineage (GTDB taxonomy): Bacteria > Acidobacteriota > Blastocatellia > Chloracidobacteriales > Chloracidobacteriaceae > JAIBAN01. Next base: position 26,465 of record JAIBAN010000086.1, read on the forward strand.
GACGGTTCGGGAACTGGATGCCACTCAGGTTTTGCGGGCCAGTCATGTGAGTGGGATGTTTGATGCCCGCCTGGAGATCAACATTTACCGGCTGTTCCTGCAGCTTGGTGTTTCCTGTGGTCCCTGGATTGGTGATGTCTGCGACCTGTCGGAACAGGACGGTTCGCACCTGGAATACTCTGCTGCAACTTTGCAACCGCCTCACCGTTCCATGTTTACTTTGGAACCCTCTCTGCTTGCCCCCAGCTTTCTTTCATTGCGCAGAGCTGGTTTTTCGGAAAGAAATGCCAAGGGGGTGGAGCTGGCGCAAACCGAACTGGAATATGTTGTCCCTCGTTTTTACAGCCGGAATACCGTCACAGCATTGCCGGTCTTGCGTACCAGTCAAGGAATCCTGATTGGACTGGAGTATCGTGATTTACCAGCTTTTCAATCTTTTACCGGTTCGTCCAGGCAGGCAGTGGTTCCTGCCTGGCGGTTACCGGCTTCCCTGGCTCATGTTTCACGGATTCCGCAGTTTCTGTCAGAGTGTTTTCGGCGGGAATTTCAATTGGAAATCAGAAATGCCTGGGAATTGGGCGGTCCTTATTTTCCGACTCCCGGTGTGACGCCTGAACTGGCTCATCCCTGGCTGGTGGAAATCAAGGCCGAGGACTGCCTCAGGTCCACACTCACATTGATAGAGCTTGGTGTTTTTATTCAACTTCTGGAACAGGTTGCTGATGCTCATTTGTTAATTTCCGGCCTCCGGGCAGCCCATGCTCTTGGGATTCTCAACGGGTTGAGCATTGAATGACAAGGGGTTCCATGAATCAATTTCCGATTTCCTTAACTGATGGTACGCTCCGGTTGCGAACAATCGGTTTGGCTGAGACAGAACAGGTCTATTCCGCCGTCAGGGAATCGATTCCTGAGATTTCCCCTTGGATGGATTGGTGCCATGGCGATTACCAGATTTCCAATACCAAGGATTTTCTGGCTTCGCGGGAGGAAGCCTGGCTAACGGGAACAGATTATACTTTTGGCATTTTTGATGGTGTTACGGGAGCATTTTGGGGTTGTACCGGAATCAACCAAATCAACCAACTTCATCGGTTTGGCAATCTTAGTTATTGGGTCCGGACCACCGTAACCAGGCAAGGGGTGGCCACGCGCGCCACGCTGCTGACTGCCCGTTTTGGGTTTGAGGCCCTTGGATTGAGCCGGATTGAGATTGTGGCGATGGTTGGAAATGCGGCAAGTCGAAGAGTAGCGGAAAAAGCCGGGGCGGTTTATGAAGGGATTTTACGGAGGAGGTTGTTTTTTGCCGGACAGTTTTGTGATGCAGCAATGTATTCCTTGGTAAAGGGTGAATGTTAAACAGTGAACGGGGAAATAGTTTTATCAGACGTAATTGATTCCTGACGCATCTTTCCCTATAATCCGCCCGTTTTCTTTCGATTTCTAATTATTTCTGTTGTAAAGGAGGTGGCTCACCTTGGGTAGAGGCGATAAACGCACCAAAAAAGGAAAGATTTTCGCAGGTTCTTTCGGCAAGACCCGGCCCCAAAAAAAGAAAAAAACCGTTGCAGCCAAAAGCTAGCCGGAATTTTTCCCTTAACCGTCAAAACGGTGCATGAAATGGTCCGTACCGGATTCTGTTTCTCATGCGCCGTTTTGCTTTTTCCTCCCTCCTTTTTGTTTTTCCTTGAAAACCCACCCACCAGTCCCACATGCACGAGGCTCTGGGGAAAAATCCGCGTGGAAATTCCCAGTTTCGGGCAATAATTCCCAAAAATCAGTGTAAATGTCTGCAAGTGCTTCATTTTTGGGATTGGCACAGGGATTGCTATGAGAATGGGTGAAAATCACGTGGTGGCGAGAAACAGCCATCACGGTTTCCCGGGTGAGGATTGACGCGCTGCACCACGTCATTCCTCTCCGGGTCCGGTTCCGACCAACAAGGCTTTGAGCCCTGATTGAAAGGAGGTTGTATATGAAAGGTGAAGGCACCCAAATGCAACCGAAAGAAATGAAGGGCCTTTCACCAATTGCAACGGATGTCGCCAAGCTCTTTGAAGATATGGAAAAGGTCTATCGGGATATTTCCCAGCGGGCTTTCCAGTTCTTTGATGAAAGGGGGCGCACCTTTGGCAAGGAGCTTGAAGACTGGTTCAAGGCCGAATCTGAATTCCTGCGTCCGATTGCAATTGAGTTGACCGAAAATGAAACCGAATACCTGCTTCGTGCAGAAGTCCCAGGTTACACGGAAAAGGATATTGAACTCCATGTCGAACCCAGCCGGGTTGTGATGCGGGGCAAGGTCGAATCCAAGAAGGAAGAAAAACGTGAGGAAGCCACCGTTTATACGGAAATCTCCAACAAGAATTTCTTCCGTCAAGTGAACCTTCTCACAGAGGTTGACCCGAACCGTACCACCGCGCTTATGAAGGAAGGCATCCTGACCGTGACTATGCCCAAGGTGGTGACACCAACTCCCACCAAGGTGGAGGTGAAAACTGAATAATTCCGGGTTTTCAAATCCGGGAACCGTCGGTCTTGAGCGTTTAAGGGGTGAAGCGCCGTCTCCATCCGCCCACGCACGATATTTTGTCAGGTTCCCCAATCCCAATTTCTCCGTGGGATGGTTCCCGGATTTGAATCAAACTTGAACGCTCAAGGCCGTTCCAAAGTGTGTGTGTTTGTGATCTTTCAGTGTGTTCTCTTTGGGAGGAGTGCAGAGGTGGCACTTCTCCCACTTTTTTTCAACCTGCCCAAGTTCTATGCAGCGTGGTATAAATCCGATTCATATTTATTTTCAGGGACATGTTCCGCCTGCGTCCCCCCACAATCTCATTGAATCTTATTTTTTCCGGCCTCACATTGGTGCATCATGCCAAAAGACAAAATTCTGGTCGTTGACGATGAGCAATTAATTCGCTGGACCTTGACCGAGGCGCTCAAGGGCTGGAATTACGATTGCATGGAGGCGGCTTCCGCTTCCGGAGCACTCGCCCTGTACGAGCAGGAACCGCCAGCGGCTGTCCTGTTGGATATCAACCTTCCCGACGGTTCAGGGCTCGATGTCCTTCGCACGATCAAATCCAAACAACCGAATGCGGTGGTCATTATGATTACCGCCAATGTCTTATTGGATGACACAATCGCTGCCCTGCGCGCCGGGGCCTTTGACTTCATTGGGAAACCCATCAATCTTGATGAACTGCACGTTACCATCCGCAACGGCATTGAAACCCAAAAGCTCCGCAAGGAAGTTTCCAAACTGCAAAGTGAACAGGCCCTCCGGTTCGGTTTCGAGCAAATCGTGGGGGAGTCCCATGCGATGGTGGATACCGTTTCCCTGGCCCGGAAAATTGCTGCCAGCGAAGTCTCCTCTCTCGTCTTGCAAGGTGAATCGGGAACCGGGAAGGATGTTCTGGCGAAGGCCATTCATTATGGGTCCAGTCGGGCCAACCATCCCTTTGTGGCGATAAATTGCGCCGCGATTCCCGCCACCCTGCTCGAAAGCGAGCTGTTTGGCTATGAAAAAGGGGCCTTCACCGATGCTAAAAACCGCAAGGAAGGTTTGTTTGAACAGGCTGAGGGCGGGACCATTTTTTTGGATGAAATTGGTGAACTGGAATTGAGCCTGCAGGCAAAACTGCTCCGGGTTTTGGAAGAAGGGGTGTTTCGCCGGGTGGGCGGGCTGAAAGACCTCAATATTGATGCCCGCATCATTGCCGCCACCAATCGCAACCTGAAAGCGGAAAGCCAATCGGGGCGTTTTCGGCTTGACCTTTTTTACCGGCTTTCCGTGATACAGATTGACGTTCCCCCCTTGCGGGAACGGGGTGATGATGTCCTGGTCCTGGCCAACCATTACATTCATATTTTTAACGAACAGCTCAAGAAAAAAACACGCGGGTTGAGCCCACAGGTGATTGACCTTTTTCGCAAGTACCCCTGGCCCGGTAATGTCCGGGAATTAAGAAATGTGATTGAGCGGGTTATGATTTTGGAAGACGGTGATATCGTTTCAGCCACCTATCTCCCCCGCGACCTGCTGAGTTTCCAAAAAGAAAGACTGCCTGAAACTCAACCTCAACCGGCTGAATACAATGGAACCCTGCCGGCGCATGCAACCCACCGGCCCTTTGAGCTGCCGGAACAGGGCGTGGCGATTGAGGAAGTGGAAAACTCCTTGGTCCGGCAAGCACTGGAACGTTGTCATGGGAACCAGACCCAGGCGGCCAAATTATTGGGAATTTCGCGTGACCAGTTACGATATCGGCTCAAGAAAATCGAGAGCCCGGAAGCCGTATGATTTAGGCCAGCCATTTCCGGGCCTTGTAGTAGGCCTCCCAATGAGTGCTTTTCTGAGCCCGTGATTTGACCACCACATCAAAATAATGCTTCAGCTTTTTGGCATCCTCGGGGTTGTCTTTGAGAACCGTCCCAATCAGATTCCGGGCGATATGTTCGCCGGTCAGTTTCCCTTCCCCAAAATAACAGGCATCCAATCCGGCAGAAAAACCAACCGAAACCGCTTCGGCTGTGGACATGACGGTGGTGGGTTTTTCCAGGGTGATTTTTTCCTCGGTTTGTCCCACCCGCAGGTCATGGAAAGTGGACACCAACAGTTCCATGACATCCATTTCCAGTTCAACCGTCGCCTCCGCATCAGCCAATAACCGTTGGGTCTGGTCATAGACCAGTTTTAGTTCCTGTTTTTTGTCCCCGATGGGTTGGACCGTTTCGAAATTAAACCGCCGTTTGAGCGCGCTCGACATTTCATTGACGCCCCGGTCCCGCAGGTTAGCGGTTGCAATCACATTAAACCCTTTCCGGGCAAAAAGGACGCCCTCATCACCTTTCAGTTCAGGAATCAGTAGTACCTTATCCGAGAGGATACTGACCATTGAGTCCTGAATCTCCGGAGGACAGCGGGTAATTTCTTCGAATCGGACGAGCTTCCCTTCTTTGAGTCCAATATACAGCGGTGACGGGACCAAGGCCTGCAAACTGGGACCGTCAGAGAGGAGCAGGGCAAAATTCCACGAATATTTGATTTGGTCTTCCGTTGTCCCTGCGGTTCCTTGAATGGTGTTGGTGGAAACACCGGAAATGGCCGCCGACAGGAGTTCGGAAAGCATGGACTTGGCGGTCCCCGGTTCGCCCACGAGTAAAAGCCCCCGATTTCCAGCCAGGGTTATCACCGAGCGGTCAATCAGAGCGTCATCCCCATAGAATTTTTCGGAAATCACAGTCTCTGTTTTTTTTCCTTGCCAGGTATGCGACAACGATTTGCCATCCGAACCCAGGATGAACGTCCGTACCGCCCGAGGGGACAGATTCCAGCCCGGAGGTTTTGGCTGGTGGTCATTGAAGGCAAGTGCGCTCAGTTCCTTGGTATAGAGTTCCTCTGCTGGTGGTTTGACGCGGTGTTGTGATTTTGTTTGAGCCATACGGTTTTGTTCAAAAAGGAATCGGGGATTAAACGCTAAAGCAGGCCAGAAGAGATTGGAACATATTTTCACCACCGAGGCACAGTGAACACTCGGGCAACACTGAGAAATACAAAGAAAAACCTGTGGGCAGTCGCTGTGCCGTGGCGGTGAATGCTTGCAAACAGTTTGGGTTCCAATGTTGTGCAGACCGAAAGAATACCGACTCGGCAATTCTCGGTTTAGCGGAAGTCAGCGTCACAACTTGAGGCGTGATGTCTTGTAATCCCTTGAAAATAAAGAAAAAAATCTCACGTCTCAAGGCGTAACCCGGACTTTTTCTCCTCATATCGCCAAACTGAGCATTGCTGGTTCCGACTGCGAAACCGACACCGCCAATTGGTAAAGCTTGAAGAGCCAATGGTCAACCCCGAAGATAAAGGGGTGAGGCTCCATGCACCAATCCTCCCTTGACCACGCACAACTGACCGCGTAAATCCAGCGCCCGGCCCTTAGGCTCCCTTGTTGCGGTCACTTTCAAGATCGGGTTTGATAAAAAGTGGTTCAGCCTTATGGGACGGGTGGGGAATGATTTCAAAGGAATCCAAAAACCGATGTGCTTTCACAGATTCGGCTTTGAATGCTGTCTGATACCCAACAATGACACAATACACACCGGAAGTGGCCAGATAAAATCGAAACACTGCCGTTCTTTTTGTATTGTACGAGACCCAATACTCTTTTACCGGAAAACCGTTTTTTTCAAACTGAGCTTCCTTTCCCAACACTTTCCCGCCACCTTTCTCTATCGATGAAAGAAATGGTTTTTCGAAGAAAACAGCCAGCGCCTCGCGGATCCCCTTTTGTTCCTGGGGAGTATAATTTTTCCAATTTTTGCCAATCAAGCCCAGCGAAAGATGGAGTACCCCCAGAGAGGTATTATTTTCAGCATTGAAATTGAACGTTGTCTGAACCAATTTCTCATTCATGAAAGGGTCAAATTCCTTTGATTTAATGATTGGTGGTTCGCCATCATATTCAACTGAAAAGCTGCATTCTTCATTGGTATAGCGCTTTGGTTTTTGAAAAGCTGTAACCGGCAAGTGAAACGTGCCCCACAGAAAAAATATCATCACACCGGCGCTTACTACCTGTCGAACGTTCATCGCACATGTCCTGAATGGAAGGGTTTTCTGATTGGTCAACTTAGCTCGACTTTGGCCATTAGGCAGCAAAGCAGAGCGTGTCGGCTAAACGCTTTAAAAGGGAAATGGGGACTTTTTCCATCTCCTTTGATTCCAACGACATTGAAAAATGAGCCTCCCACCACAA
>JAIBAN010000087.1 GCA_019695185.1 Blastocatellia bacterium
TGATTTCGGGTGTGATTGGTTCGGACATCAGCAACTTCTCCTCAATTTTTGGGGGACCGATAGCCTATCCGTTTCACCCCATTCTTGCTATTGCTTCAGGTTGGTAGATTATTTTCTTCCGACTCCCCAAGTACATTGGGATTCTCCCACAGGCTGAATTGATCAAGGCGGCTCAAGCCACGTTGGCGTTGGCTACCACAAAAGAAACGGTATTGCTGCTGGGGGATTGTTCCGGGCTGGCAGGCGGCCATTCTTTGGTGGACCTTTTTGCCCTGGCTAAGAATCTGGGGCAGACTGACCTGGGTTTCAAAGTCAAAGAGGCTGTTTTGGTGGCTGCGGATTCTCCCATGTTGAGCCAGATTCAGTTTTGGGAAACAACCTGTTTCAATCGGGGAATCTGCGTGCGGATTTTCCAAGACCGGGAAGAGGCAATTGCCTGGTTATGTGGTTTTATCCCCAAGGTCGCAAAGGAAACTGAAATATCATGAAGCATTACAGTGTGACCTCGGCTCGGTCAGAGGATTTTTCCGAATTGGTCAACCTTTATCAAACTGTTGCTGCTGAAGAGGGTGGTTTGGCCCGAACCCAAGCTGAGATTTCTGACAGTTATGTGAGCCACTTCCTGCGAAAATCACTTGAGAGTGGGGTGATACTGGTGGCCCGCGCAGCGGAAACCCAGACCCTTTTGGGGGAAATTCATTGCTATGCTTTGGGGCCGCAGGTTTTTTCCCATGTTCTGGGAGAGTTGACGATTGCCGTTCATCCAGCCAGCCAGGGGCAGGGAGTCGGCAAAGCCCTTTTCACCGAACTGTTGCGGCAGGTGCAGGAAAATCGCCCGGATATTCTCCGGGTTGAGTTGATTGCCCGCGAAAGCAATCACAAAGCGATTGAGTTTTATCAAAAACTGGGTTTTCACCGCGAAGGCCGCATGGTGAGTCGGATTCGCAGTGTGGACGGCGGGTTTGAAGCCGACATTCCCATGGCATGGTATCGAACCTGACTCAATCAGAAGAGGCAAAACAATGGCCACCCGTAAGAAAAAAACACCGCTGCCTTCGGTTGGTGCCGCTTTTGCTTTCAAACTTGAGGATGGCCGCTATTCGATGTGCCGTGTTTTGCTGGATGAAACCAGCCAGCAGGCCAAAGAAATGGCCCCCAACAGTGTGCTGGTGGCCTGTTCCGCCTGGGTGGGAGAGAGTATTCCCGAAGCGGAAAACCCGGAACTGCGGCCAATTCTGCACCTGACGCACCATTCCTGGAAGAATGAGCCTGAGCTGTGGTGGGTTTCAGACCCGGTTCCGGCGGAATTTATCCCACTTGGCATCATCCCCCCAACCAGGGAAGAACAGGAACTCGCTCGCCCCACTTACGGTTATTGGAGTTCCTTGACCTTTCAACCGCTGCTCCAATGGCGCTGGGACCACGAACGGGAAGCCGTGCTGGCTGAAGATGTCATCGAGAAACAAAAAGAGCATGAGCGATGGGAACAAAGAGCACAGGCACGGGCCAAATACCTGGCTGAAGTGACCCTGGAAGCACTTCTGGAACACCGTTTTTTCCCTGGCTGGAAGCGGTATCCGTCAAAAAAAGCCACTGCCGCCTCGCGCACCATCATGCTGGAAACGGTTCAACAACTCCTGACGCTTGGTTCCGAAGCCACGGAAAGCCAAAAGTTGGCAGTGCTGCAACACTGTATCGAGTCTTTCAATGCGATTGATGCCAAACTGAACCACTTTATCGAAACAGAAGAACGGGAAAACATTTGTGCGGAATTCGACGCCATTGTTCATGCCTGTGGGCTGGGTCATTACGACTGTCTGGCTGATACATGGCGGGAGTGGTGAAGAGGGCGATTGAGAAAAACACTCTCCATTTCCGGTTCATACCGTTGTGTCAGTGCCGTTTGCTCCCGCCTTAGTCTTGAGCCACAGAACGTGAGTTTCCGAGGAGTCTTCCGGAGGAAGACCATCTGGTAGCCAGGGTGTGAAGCGGAGCGAAACCCCTGGAATGGGGTGTCCCAATCCGCTTGCACTCCGGCAGGAGTGCGTTCCACCGCCCGAAAAATTGGCGCAGGCACCACACAGCAAGCAGGCGCTCCTGCCGGAGCGCGGAATCATTGTGGAACCGTTTTCCAGGGGGTTCGCTCCGCTCCACACCCTGGCTATCTGAATCTGCTCCTGCCGGAGCATTTGGCATTCCTCCGGAATGCGCGAAAGGAGTGACGTGCCGGTCAATGAACTTCTTATGGCTAAAGACAAGGCTTCCGCAGGCAGCACTGACACGTCAAACCGCAATTGACTGTTTCAGCGTGCCGTTGCCTCTGCCAGAACTTCCTTTTCAATCGGATGCGGGACAAAACAGCGGCGGCAGCGGGCTTCGTAAAGTCCTTCCGCACCCACCACCAGACGGCTTTCGTCCGCCACCAGCCGTTGCGAGAAATTCGCCGGCGCACCGCAGACAATGCAAATGGCCTGCACTTTGGTGATGTATTCGGCAACCGCCAGCAAATGCGCCATCTGCTCAAAGGGTTTGCCCTGGTAATCCAAATCCAGCCCGGCCACGATGACCCGGCGTCCGTCATCAGCCAGTTGGCCGCAGACTTTGACCAGTCCGAAATCAAAGAAGTGTCCTTCATCCACGCCGACCACTTCGGTGTCGGGGTCAACGAGGCGCAAAATGTCTTCGGCACAGTCGGTGTTTTGGGCTTCGAGTTGCAATCGGCTGTGCGACACGATGTGATATTCAGCGTAGCGGTTATCAATCCGGGATTTGAAAATCTGAACCTTCCGTTTGGCAATCTGGGCACGGCGCAGGCGGTTAATCAGCGTTTCAGTTTTTCCGGAAAACATGCCTCCGGCAATAACTTCAATCCAGCCAGTATGATGTGGGTGACGTTCCAAACTCATGGGGTATTCCTTTTTGTTTTTTGATGGTGACGAGCTGCTTTTTTCTGGCAATCGGCGGCTAATCAGGCGAGAATACCACTACTTTGCAGCACCCCTCCCTGGTTTTTCAACCTTCAACTTTGAAAATTCGTCTCTGACCTCCTATGGACCTTCGAATCTCTGATTTGTGGCGTTGGGATGGAAAAGTTGGCCGTGGGCCGTACATCATCATCGGCCTGGTGCTCTTTGCGTTAAAACACAACCTTGACCGCTTTACCGCGTCGTTGATTTTTCATCGGCCCTGGTCGCTCTTCAACTATCTGATTCCGAGCGAGGCCGTCCTCAATGTCAATCAACTGCCGCGTGCTGACCTCGCGTTTTACGGCACGTTGATTGTGACCGCCCTGCCGTTTATTTATGTCGGAGTGGTTTTGACCTTGCGGCGGCTGCGGGCCATCCATCTGCCGGTCTGGCTGGTGGTACTGTTTTTTGTGCCCCTCATCAATCTTCTCTTTTTTATCATTCTGGCCGTGTTGCCATCGCGGGACGTGGAACAGCCGCTCCATTCCCGGCAAAAAGGCCGGTTTGAAAGCTATTTTGGCCGCATGATTCCGGACAATGCGCCGGGCAGTGCGGCCATGTCGCTCTTGATTGTGGTGCCTTTGACGGCGGCCCAAGCCTGGGGTTCGGTTTCGGTTCTCAAACAATATGGCTGGGGATTGTTTGTTGGCCTGCCGTTCATGCTGGGGTTGGCTGCGGTGGTGATTTACGGCTATCACCGCCAACGCAGCTTTGGCAGTTGCCTGCTGGTGGCCCTGCTTTCGATTGGATTGTTGGGAGTGGCGCTGGTGGCCCTGGCGGTCGAGGGCGTGTTTTGCATTGCGATGGCGGCTCCGATTGGCTTTGTGCTGGGGCTGTTTGGCGGGGCCATCGGGTATTTGATTCAGCTCCGCCCCTATCAGCAGTACGGTGATGCGCCCCGGATTCTGCTGGTTTTGATTTTTTCACTTCCGGTTTTAATGGGCGCGGAGTCACGACACCCAAGCGAACCACCGCTGATTCCTGTCCGCACCGCCGTCGAAATCAATGCCCCGCCGGAAACAGTCTGGAAACATGTGGTTTCGTTTTCCGAACTGCCCCCACCCGACGGCATGCTTTTCAAAATCGGGGTGGCGTTTCCGCTGCGGGCTGAAATCAAAGGTCAGGGCGTCGGAGCCGTGCGGCACTGTGTTTTTTCCACCGGACCTTTTGTGGAGCCCATTGAAGTCTGGGACGAACCCCGCCTGCTCAAGTTTTCCGTCACTTCCCAGCCGCCGGCCATGAAGGAATGGACGCCCTATTCCGACATTCACCCGCCCCACATTGATAATTATCTGGTTTCCGAAGGCGGTCAGTTCCTGTTGACGGCTTTGCCCAACGGACGCACCCGGCTGGAAGGCACCACCTGGTACCGGCACCAAATCTGGCCGGTCGCTTATTGGCAGGTTTGGTCGGACCTGATTATTCACAAAATCCACCTGCGGGTGCTTGACCACGTGAAAAACCTTTCAGAGCAGGATGTGAAGCGGTCATGAAATTTCGGGAATATGTTCGTGACGAAATTTTCACGATTGAGGACGTTTGCACCCCTGAGGAATGTGCCGCCTTTATCGAAAGAGCCGAGGGCATCGGGTTTGCCGATGCCCCCATCACCACGGGAGCGGGTTTTGTCATTCGCAAGGATGTGCGCAACAACACCCGCGTCATGCTGGATGATTTTGATTTGGCGGACATGCTCTGGAAACGGGTCGCCCGGTTTATGCCCGAAAAAATGGAAGCCATGGTGCCGCTGGGCCTGAACGAACGATTTCGCTTCTACCGGTATGATATCGGTCAATACTTTGCCCCGCACCTGGACGGCTGTTTCCGGCGCGGCAATGGCGAAGAAAGCCTGCTCACCTTCATGCTTTATCTGAATGACGAATATGTGGGGGGCGAAACCAATTTTGACCTTCGTCACCCTTACGGCGAAATCAAAATCCTGGGCAAAACCGGGATGGTTTTATGCTTTTTCCACTATCTGCGACATGAAGGGGCGGAAGTTCTGGTGGGGCGCAAGTACGTGCTGCGAACGGATGTCATGTTCAGGACTAAGGACTGAGGACTGAGGACTGAGAAAAGCAAAAAACAAATAGCTCCCCGATTTTGCAGCGTTTGGAGATTGATTTTCCTTACTCAGTTTTCAGTTTTCAGTCCTCAGTCCTCAGTCCTCATCACTTGGCAAAATATCCTTCCCGCGCCCAAAGCCGCACCTGATTGCGTTTGCATTCGACTCTGGTGGTGTGGAATTTGTTGTCATGCGGGTCGCCCGGCGGGGTGTAGCCAATGCTGTAGCGTTGGTGCAGTTCATTGGCGATTTCCACATAACTGCCGGCAATATCGTTATCTCTGGTGGGGAAGAGAACTCGCCCACCCGTCCGCTCGGCCAAATCAATCATGGCTTTTTCCGAGGCTTTCAAACGGTCGCGTTGCGCTCGTGCCAGCAACCGGTCACTGGCCGGTGCTTTGTCATAGTTGAGCACCCGTTCAACTGATTCCAGTTCCACCCTGGAGCGCGAAATCACATAGATACTGATTTCCGCCCGGAGGGCTTCCGTGACAGCCTGATTCAGTTGGGTATAGCGGCTGTTGGTATCATCGCCATCCGTCAACAGCACAATACAGCGGCGGTTGGCATTGATGCCCAGCGGCAACGCATCAGGATTGGAGGAGGCTGCCCGGCGGGGGCGGTTGTCCCCCTGGTCACCCACTGGGGTGGAGTAAAAACCGGTGGACACTGTGCGAATGGCGTCATACAGCGCCGTATTGCCACTGGCCTCCAGTGCGCGCAGGGCTGCCGAGACGGTTTTTCGCTCGGATATTGTGGCCGGAACCCAATCCGACATCCGTTCCGCCCGGTCGGAAAAAGACCAGACCGATACCCGGTCGGTTGGATTCAGGCTGTTCACAAATTGATAGGCGGATTCCTGCAAGGCGCTTAATTCTTCGCGGACACTGCGGCTGGTATCCAGGAGCAGAACCACGTCCACCGGGGTTTTATCCAATCCGTAGTAGGTAATGGGGACTTCCTGTTCGTCCTCAAAAAGCCGGAAATCCTCGGTCCGTAAATCCGTCACAATCCGGTTTTTCTGGTCACGGACTGAAATCGGAATTGAAACCACGTGGGTTTCAATCTTGAGTGCTGGTTCATCCTGTTGCGGGGAGGCAGCCGGAACACCGGGCAATACAGGGCGTATCGGACTCGAAAGCCCACCGGTCACCAGAAACGGAAGCAGGAAGAAACTGAGAAACCGACCTCTTCCAAGTGATTTTCCCAGGAACGAAGGATTGGCCCACATACGACAACTCCTTTTTGCGTCTTGACGATTACCCCTGACCTTTGCTTTTGATTACCGGTGCTTGCGTGGCACATCCGGAAAGCGATTGACAAGCGGAATGGTTGGCCAGGCAATCGGTTCGCCAAGTGGTGCCCTCAGTGCTTTTTCAGAAGTGAGAACCAATTGGGAAACATCAATCCAATCGGTTTCGGCTCCGGTTTCCAGGTTTCGGCGAGCCTTTTCCCACATGATTTGGGATGATTTCTGGCGACCTTTCAACCGATGTATATGGGCTCCGCACAGTTGTATCAAGCCTTGCATCAAAGATTGCTCACAGCCTGCTTCAAGTCGCATCCAGAGTGATTCCCAGTCTTCGTGAGCCGCATAAAATTCACCACAGTGAAAGAGGTCAACGCCTTTGACGAGTCCCAGCCGGAGATGCGGCCAGTTATCCGCCAAGGTGGAACCGGCAGGTACGGCACATTCCGTGTCAACACTGGTTTGATATTCCCGCCAGGCTTGGGCGACCTGGGCGTGAGGCGTACCCGTGGCCAGCCAACGCACCACCAGACCGGGCCGATAGGGAACCACTTCCTCCAAGTGTAAAAAACGGGAGGATTCCTTGGTCAGACAACACCCATCAATCCGAACCCGCATCCAGCAGGGAGGTTCCTCCTGGAAGACAAACATTGGCTTTTTGCCCAGCCGGGCCGCAATTTTGGCGGCATGGTGGTCAAGAAAATGGAGGTCGCTGATATCTGTCAGGGAAAAAGCAATCCGTGCCGCCGCTTTTTCAGCGACTGAGCTATCCTTGAGCGGTAATAAATCACTAAATGCGTCCCAGGTAATGGGATTCATGGGGTTATAAAATCCTAATGTGGAATCGAACAGCCTTGGGAGTCTTGGGAGTCTTGGGAGTCTTGGGAGTCAAATCCAAGTGACAGGGTGACCAGTGACAGGCGACCAGTGAAAAACCCCATCCCGGTTTCCTGTTACAGTGACTCCCAAGATTCCCAAGACTCCCAAGACTCCCAAGACTCTTGAAGGCTTTATAGAGCATCCGTTGCCGTTAGACCAAACCGTATTCCCGGAGCCAGTCGCATTCCGTTGAGGAAATCGCGGGCTCCAAGCCGTTTGCGGCCTTCAAGCTGAAGTTCTTCAAGTTGAAGAACCGTCCCTTCGCCACAGGTCACCAGCAGGCTGGTTGGGGTCTGTGTGAGAAAGGTTCCGGGAGCGGCTGAATCGGTGCTCCCTGCTGCACCAGGATGTGCTTTCCAAATCACCAGCCGGGTTCCGTCCAGGGTTGTGTACCCACCAGGCCAGGGTTGAAAGGCTCGAATTCGACAGGCAATCAGTTCTGCCGGCAGGTTCCAGTCAATCAGGCCGTCTTCGCGTTTCAGAATGGGGGCAAAGGTGGCCTGTGAATGGTCCTGCGGGGTTCGTGTGAGGGTTCCGGCTGCCAATGACTGCAAGACCTGCGACAACGCGTCTGCGCCGATGTGAGACAGTCGCTCACCAAGGGTGACGGCGGTTTCCTCGCGGGAAATCCAGCATTCGGTCTGAAGCAGAATGTCGCCGGTGTCCAGTCCCGCGTCCATCTGCATGACGGTCACTCCGGTCACCCCTTCGTTGTTGGCAATCACCCAGTTGACCGGCGCAGCCCCGCGATACTTGGGAAGCAGGGAAAAATGGACATTCAAACAGCCATGTTGGGGCGTGTCCAGCAGGTGCTGCGGCAAAATCCGGCCATAGGCGACCACCACCGCCACATCGGCCTGAAGGCTTTTGAAATGCTCGTGCATTTCGGGGGTTTTGATTTTGGTCGGCTGAAAGACCGGCAGATGGTGTTCCAGTGCCAGTTCCTTGACTGGCGGGGCCGTCAGTTTGTTGCCCCGACCGGCGGGCCGGTCAGGTTGGGTAAAGACACCGACCACTTCGTGTCCGTCGGCTAAAATCTGTTCCAATGTCGGCAACGCCATGGCTGGCGTGCCCATGAAAATAATTCGCATGACGAGAGGTCTATCACTCCAAGGAGGTAAATGCGGGTTTCGGGCCGATGTAATTTTGAGCTCTGAGGTTTGAGTTTATTTCAGAATCTCAAAGGTTCAATCTGTGAAGCACCCGGCACCCGGCACCCGGAAAGAGAAGGTTACCTTTGTTGGCCCAGGAGCTTTTGTCTGAGGGTCAGATTCTCCAGGGCAATACTGGCTTGAAAAAGAAAGATTTCCAGCACATGAGTGTGCCGTAAGGGCTTGTGATGGATTGAGTTATCGGCATAAATCAGACCGATGGTGCCGCCTTGCGACCGTAACGGATAGATGACAGCTTCACGGTTGGGGCACTCGCCCACTTCCGCAGGGATAAAGCGGGTCCACCACTGCGGGCTTAATCCGCCTCGAAACGGAATCCCTTTGCGATACACTTCGGCAAACATGCCCCCTTCGGCCAGCGGAATGCGCAATTTGCGCACTTTGGCCGTCGCTTTTTCGGCAGCCGCCGTAAAGCCAAATCCGCCGCGTCCAATCAATTGGTCGTTTTTGACCAGGAAAAACAGTGCCCGGTCAAAACACTCAGCCAAAAGCCGCATGAGCAGCAGTGAAACTTCGGTGGTTTCATCCGGGTGTTGCAATTGGGAAATGGATTCGTGGAGCAGTTCCAGCAGCCGTTTTTCGGCGCTTTCATCCGGGCGGTCCGGCAGCCTGACCGAAAGCCCCAATTCCGAAAAGAAATTGGCGGCGTCAGGATTCATGGATTCCTGCCAGGGCGTATTGGTCAACTGGTTGACCAGAGTCTTGACCTGTTCAATCAGAGTGGTCAGTTCGCTGCGGGTCTGTGGTGACAGGGTGCCGCGCAAATTGAGTGCCAGCGGACGCGCCAAAACCCGGAGCGGGTTAAAGGTGTCAAGCATCTGGGCGGGAATCTGCATTGGATATTCAGCCGTCAAAATCGTGGAAGCGGTTTCATTGGCGCGTGCGAGTAAATCCCAGGCCGGGCGCGGCTGACCATTGGCCGGAATCAGTTCGGCCAAATCCACAATGGTCAAGGCCGGCAAGTTGCAATTGGCCAGTTCCTCGAAAGCGGCGTGCAGCGCTTCCGGGTCTGCCTCACTTACACAATGCACCTCGACCCCCAGCCCATTCAGCGCATTGCGCAGGGGAAGTGCAATTTCTCCGAGCGACTGGACAATCAGCACAAACCCTTTGGTGGGGAGTTCACCCACGGCAATCTGCTGGGAAGTCGCCAGTTGCTGTTCGTCATGCTGTCGTGCCTGGTCAAGCAGCAATTCCTGCGGGTCAAGCCGACAGCTTCCGTAAATGGGAACTTCAGCCACCTGAAAACTGAAGTTTCCTTTATTGAGTTGCAGAATCCGGCGGGTGATCTTTTCCAATTCCGAGCGGGCGACATCCTCAAGCTGGTCATAACTGACGATGCTTTGCTGGACCAGAATTGAGCCTAACGGCTTCCAGTCGCCGGAAAGCTGAGTATCAAGGGCAAAGGAAAGTTGTTGCGGCGTGATGAGGCCCCGCTCAACCAACATTTGCCCCAGCGGCAACCCTTGGGCCGCAGTGGCCCCCACCACCAGTCCATCCCGAAAGGACATGGTGAAACGGCCTTCGGCGGTCAGGAGGGTTAAAATACCGGTCCGGCGTCCGAGGTTGATAATTTGGAGGATGTCAGGAAGTGGCAGTTCCTCAAGTGTTCCAGCCAGGCTCATTGTGGGTCACCTACTGAAAACCCGCGCAGTGCTCCACCTATATTTCACCGCGCCAAATCCGCTTTGGTGAAATTGGGTGGAGATGAAGCACGGTCCGCCGAGTCACGCGGGAGCGGTGGCCGCAGGCCACTCAGCCTGCTCCGCATGATGGTTGTTTTCCAGGCTCACTCCAAGTATCCTGAGGGTGACTGGCCCTCCCAGGAACTGAGAGTTGTGTCAAACGGGTCTGTCGGTGTCCATTCCAGTCTGTTGTGCCGACAGTCGCAAGAATCTCCAATCCATAACCTTTTAGGTTTGGTTGGAGAGGTTCAATGAAAAGGACTGAGGGCTGAGGACTGAGAACCACTCAAATACATTGAAGGTAATTGACTGAAAGTCCCTCTTGACCTCAGTTCTCAATTCTCAGCCCTTGCGGTTAGGCGGTTTTAACAGAGCTCTGTGATTCGGGTGGCGGACTGATTTTATTTTCTTCGAGGTCGCGCTTGATGCCGTCCAAAATCCCGTTGATAAACTGGGTCGCTTCGTAGGTGCTGAAGCGCCGGGCAATTTCAAGTGCTTCGTTGATGACGACGGTTTTCGGGGTGTCGGCCTCAAAGAGGAACTCATAGACCGCCAGTCGAAGCAGGTTCCGGTCCACCACCGCCATGCGCGAAATCCGCCAATGCTCGGTCCGTTGGCGAATCAAAAGGTCAATTTCATCCAGATGTGCCAGAACGCCGGTTACCAGTGCCGTGGCAAATTCCTGGATGTCTTCTTTTGGTTCGTCGGTTAATTCTTCCCAAAACAAGGTCAGCAGTTCCGGCAAGGTCGGCTGCGCAATGTCATATTGAAAGAGCATTTGTAAGGCGCTTTCCCTAGCCCTACGTCGAACACCCATAGCAATTCCTAACCCAGTAGCTTGTAGCCGGCAATCCCGGAACCAAGTCCTTGGCCCCAGGTCGGGGCCGGAGCAGGCCCCCGGAATCGTCGGTCACACAATAGATTTATACAGGTTGAAGAGTTCAACGGCAGCCATGGCCGCCTCCACTCCTTTATTACCGGCTTTCAGGCCGGCCCGGTCAATCGCCTGCTCGATTGAATCCGCAGTAAGAACGCCAAAGGTAATCGGAATGCCGGTTTCCAGCGAAACAGCGGCAATTCCTTTGGTAACTTCGGCGGCAATATAATCAAAATGCGGGGTTTCGCCCCGAATCAACGCACCCAGGCAGATAATTGTGTCATAGTGGCCGGTGCGGGCAACTTTTTGAGCCGTCAGCGGAATTTCAAATGAACCGGGAACCCGGTAGATGGCCAAATCGTCTGCGTTTCCACCCAGACGTTCAATTGTGTCCACTGCGCCTGAAACCAGCCGGTTGACGACAAAATCGTTCCAGCGGCCAACAACCAAGGCACAGCGCATTCCTTCCGCATTCAGTTTTCCAATGATTTCGCGCGGCACGCAAACTCCGATACATTTAATTCCGACGCTTCGCATGGATTTCCCATCCGAAATGGAAAATGATGTGAACTGATCGTCGGATGATTGGCCCTAGAAAGGCCGGTTTTCCTTATAGCATAGCGTTTCCAAGTCGCGCAACGATGTGTTTGGCTCTCCCGGAGGTGTTTTTGAGTGTGTGCAAATCAATGAAAATCAAACTGTTCCTTATTTTCTGCCTGCTTTGGGGGGGAATCCTCGGAAGCACCGGTTGCACGCGTCCCGCCCGCCCGCAACAAACGTTGGTGGTTGCGGCGGCTTCCGACCTGGACCCGGCGTTGCGGGACATCGCTGCTGCCTTTCAGCAGGAACATCAGGTTGAGGTCAGTCTCAATTTTGCCTCAACCGGCACTCTGGTCCGACAGGCAGGCCAGGGGGCTCCGTTTGACCTGCTGCTGGCTGCCAATGAAACCTATATTGCGACATTGGAGCAGCAACATCTGCTGGTTGCAGGTTCCGGACGAGTTTACGGCCAGGGGCGGCTGGTCGTTTGGCAAAACGAGGAAACTGCCGTCCGGGTGAAAACGCTGAACGATTTGACGTTGCCGGAAGTCAAACGCATCGCCCTTGCCAATCCCGAACATGCGCCTTACGGACAGGCTGCCGTGGAAGCTTTCAAAAAAGCCGGTCTGTATGAAGCCATCAAACCCAAACTCATTTATGGGGAAAATGTCAGCCAAGCCTTACAGTTTGCCCAGACCGGCAACGCCGAGGTGGCGTTGGTAGCTTTTTCTTTAACCGTAAACAAACCGGGCCGGTGGTTTGAGGTTGATGCGGCTCTTTATGCTCCCATTCAGCAAAAACTGGGCATCCTCCGTACCACCCGCAATGAAGCCGCCGCCCGTGCATTGGCCGACTTCATCACGGAAGGGAAGGGGAAAGAGGTGTTGGCACGGTACGGATTTCGGTAAGAGTCTTGGGAGTCTTGGGAGTCTTGGGAGTCTTGGGAGTCAGGAAACCCCTGTCACCGTGTCACCCTTCACCTCTTCAGTTTTTGGACTCTCAAGACTTCCAAGACTCCCAAGACGCTCAAGACTTTCTTTGTGGTGGAAACAAAAACTGGAGCATGGGGCTGACCCGCCGCCGCCAGGCCCGTTCGCCGTGGCGCGCGCGCTTGGCTTCGCGGTAATGCAGGTCCTGTCCCTGGTGAAAGCCTTTTTCATGCAAGGCGTCACGCATCCGCCGGGCGGAATGCAGGGCGCTGGGGCCTTCTTTGGTCCCCATGTCGAGCCAAATCCGAAACGAAGGTTTGTGGCTGAGTTTGCGCACGGACTCGACGATAATCTGGTGGTCCCACCAGAAAGAGGGCGACATGACGGCCAGTTTGCCAAACACCTGCGGATATTTGAGGCCGAGGTACATTGAAACCAGCCCGCCGAGCGACGAACCCCCGACGGCAGTGTGATGGCGGTCCGGCAGGGTTCGGTAGTGATGGTCAATAAACGGTTTCAATTCTTCGACCAGAAAGCGGCCATAGAGATTGGCCTTGCCTCCTTTGTCCACTTTAGGGTCGCGGGTGGGGGTATATTCGTCAATCCGGTCCACCCCGGTGTTATAAATTCCGACAATGATAACCGGCTCGATTTTGCGGTTGCGAATCAATCGTTCGGCGGTTTCATCCACTTCCCATTCCACACCGGGAATGTAGGAGGTCGCACCGTCAAACAGGTTTTGTCCGTCCTGCATGTAAAAAACCGGATAGCGGCGAAAAGGGTTGGCCGCATAATCCGGTGGCAGGTAGACCAGGACATTGCGATGGTTCTGTAAAATTCGTGAATGAAATGCCGTGTGCATTTGAAAATGCCCGGTCAGCGTGTGCTTTCCGGGCGTATGCCGACGGGTGCGGGTGCGACTGGTTCGCACTTTGCGGAGTGTTGTCATGCTTTTAGAAAAGGACTGAGGACTGAGGGCTGAAAACCAAGGACTGAGGACTGAGGACCGAGGACCGAGGAAGAAAAATCACCTGTTCCAACTGCTTCAAAATTGGCAAACAAATGGTTTTTTGCTTTTCTCAGTCCTCAGTCCTCAGTCCTCAGTCCTCAGTCCTTGGTTTTCAGCCCTCAGTCCTGTATTAATATTTCACCGAACACCCATAGGGCTGGGTGGTTGGGTTGGAAACGGCTTTGCCGGCCAGGACTTCATCCAGCGCGGTCCGTACATAATTGTTGTTGGCTTTGTCATCAATCGCCCCGTTGTAAATCAGTTTGCCTTGTGGATCGATAATGAACATGTGAGGAGTGGTTTTGGCACCATAGAGCCGTCCGATTTTGCCTTCCGGGTCCAGGAGCAGCGCCGTGGGCGCGCCTTTTTCCTTTTTGATGGCGGCATTGGCCTGTTCCGGAGTCAAATGTCCCTGTTTGCCGGGAGCTGAGGAATCAATCGAAAGCCAAACGATTCCTTTTTTGGTGTACTCCTGCTGTAATTTTTGCATGACGCCGGGGTCATATTTCGAACGGACAATCGGGCAATCCGGGTTGTACCATTCCAACACCACATATTTTCCTTTGAAATCACTCAGATTGTGTGTTTTTCCATGAGAGTCAGTCCCGCTAAAGGCTGGTGCCGGTTGACCGACGGTCGCATCAGCCCCTACACTAGCGTTGCATCCAATCACAAAAACCAAACAGGCAAGAACTGCCCAAAAAAATTTCCTGGTCATACCAAAAACTCTCCTTTAAAGCTCACAGATGTTGAGACGTGACAGGCACCCTCGTCCGCCTTTCGGCGTCCGGAGGCATTTCGCCAGCCTTGTTTGAAATCTTTTCTTGACGGCTGTGCCGCAAGCGGCCCCAAACCAGTATGCGGAATTCCGGACGTGAACTTCAATCCGTTTACGCGTTTTTTACAAGGAGACCCCCATCCTATGACTCACGCCAACGAGGCTCAAAACCTCTCTACCAACGTCAACCACCTCTTAAACGGACTCGATTTTCTTTGGTTGGAACTGACCGGCAAGTGTAATCTGGAATGTGTCCATTGTTATGCCGAGTCAAGCCCAACCCTGCCAATGACTGAACGGATGACCTATGCCGATTGGCATCGCACCCTTTGCCAGGGAGCGGAACTGGGCTGCCGCAAAGTCCAATTCATCGGCGGCGAGGCCACCTTGCATCCGGACTTGCTCACGCTGGTGTCTGACGCGCACAGCCTCGGATACACCTACATTGAGGTGTATACCAACGCCACCCACCTGACTCCGGCCATGCTGGAAACGTTCAAGCGCTGCAAGGTGCGGCTGGCGGCTTCAGTGTATGCCGATGAACCCGAAGTCCATGATTCCATTACGCAACGCAAAGGGAGCTTTTTCAAAACCATTACCGGCTTACAGCAGGCAGTCACCCAGGGAATTCCGGTGCGGGTGGGCATTATTGTCATGGAAGCCAATACGGACCGGGTTGCCCCAACCAAAGCCATGCTCAACGAGATGGGGATTACCGAAGTCAGAGCGGACCGGCTGCGTGGCATTGGCCGAGGCGAACCGTTGCTGGGCAATGGCTCAACCTCGCTCAATGAACTCTGCGGAGCCTGTTGGAAAGGTCAGCTTTGCATAGATTCGGGTGGGCGGGTCTTTCCCTGCACGTTTTCGAAGTTCAACCCGATTGGCACCATTGAAGAAGGGCTGTCGGCGCTGGTGGAAAGCCAGAATTTGCGACTGTTCCGGGTGGCTGTCCGGGAAATGGTTGAGGAACGGCGACTGAGCCTGACCTGTAATCCGGATTCAACCCCCTGTGAACCAACCGGCGCGCCGGCACCCATGGAACCTGTGCCGGATACCTGTAACCCGTCGGAGACGCCTTGCGAGCCGACCCCGGCACCAAGTGAGCCGACCGAACCGCCGCCGGATACGTGCAATCCGTCGGAAACACCTTGTGAGCCGACTGGGCAATCCTTGCAAAACTGGAATGGGCTTTCCTCCCGGTGGTAGTTGTGAACCTGCCTCAATTGTGGTGAGGTTTGGTGAATGGTGAACAATGAATGGCGTGTAACCGTTCTTGGCACCATTCACCATTTCAAATCGGACCTCATCTTCACCATTTCATTTTTTCTGCTGTGTCATGAAGCGAAGTGTCATTTTGACAGGTTTCGGAATCTGGATTGTGCTTTGTTGCTTCTGGCAAAGGAGCACACCCGCACCTTGGGGACAGGTTCAGGCAGCAGGGGAAATTCCAACGGGAGCCCCCAATTACCGGATTTACACGGACAAGGATGGGCTCCCCATCAACGGCCTTGAATGTTTGGCTTTGGACCGGAACGGTTATCTGTGGGTAGGCACGCAGGATGGCGCGGCTCAATACAATGGCCGTACCTGGAAGGTCGTGAACATGCCCAATCCGACCATTTCTAATTATGTTCGTACCATTGAGGTCGGAAACGACGGCGGTTTATGGTTTGGCACTTTGGGCGATGGGGTTGTTTCATACCAGGCTGGCCGTTGGCAGGTATTCAATCAATCCACCAGTAAAATCCCTGGCAATCGGGTGCGCGCCCTGCTTGAAACAAAGCTTTCCGGCAGAGAACCTGCGCTGTGGGTGGGAACCGATAAAGGGCTGGCTTGCCTGCTGAATGGAACCTGGACCACGTTCACCCCGGCCAATTCAGGATTGCCGCATCTCAGTATTCAGGCATTGGTCAGCATGGCGGACCGGACTGGAAAAGAATGGTTATGGGTCGGCACTGATGACGGTTTGGCCCGGTTTGACGGAATGCAATGGGAAACCCTGACCGCCGAAACCCTGGGGCTGCCCCATAATCAAATCCGCTGCCTGCTGGCCACCCGGTCCCACACCGGGAATCTGGTGCTGTGGATGGGGCGGAACAATGGCGGATTGGTCAGGCTGGAGGAGTTGCAACCACCCGACAGAAGTGCAAAGCCGCTTCTGCCCGATGGTTCCGCCTTTCAGGTTTCAGCGCCTGGAAGCTATGCGGTCACCAGTTTTGATACGACAAATTCGCCTTTGCCAGTGGATTCTGTGCGGGTGTTGGGATTGAACGGACAGACCGCCGGAACGCCGGTCATTTGGATTGGGACGGAAGGCGGGGGACTGGTTCGACTGGAAGAACTCCCTGTAAAGAACAGTCCTGGGAGTCCTGGGAGTCCTGGGAGTCCTGGGAGTCAAAATCCGGCTTCCGGATTCAAAACTCAAAATGAACAACTCAAACCCCCTCCTTTGCCTGTTGGGACTCCCAAGACTCTCAAGACTCCCAAGGCTCCCAAGACTCTTCCCGACTCCGACCGGTGGAAATGGACCGTTTACAATACCCGCAATTCAAATCTGTCGAGCAATGTGCTGCGCTGTTTTTTGGAAATTCCGGCGGAGACCGGGCACCCGCTATTGCTGATTGGTACGAACAGCGGCGGTTTGGTGCGCTTTGAGGAACATGGCTGGAAAACCATGACCGCTTATAACTCGGAACTGCCGGACAACTGTGTGTTCAGCATTCTGGAAACAAACGGGACCGACCATCAGCCGGTCTTCTGGCTTGGCACCAACGGTGGCGGTTTGGCCCGGCTGGAACGGGGAGCCTGGACCACCTACAACACCAAAAATTCAAAACTGCTCAATAATGTTGTGCTGAGTCTTGCTCCGGCTTTTCCCACCGGGGTTTGGGTTGGCACCCAGCAGGGATTATTCCGGCTTGAGGAAAACCACTGGGCCATGGTTGTACCTCCTGCCGCATTGGACATGCGGGTGTACAGTCTGTTGGAAACTGTTTCCGGCACCGGCCAGCGAGGGCTTTGGGTAGGGACGGCCAGTTCCGGGCTGGGGCGTTATGAAAACGGAGCATGGCGCATTTTCACTCCGGCCAGCTCGCCGTTGCCTCATCCTTCCATTCTGAGTTTATGCCAAACCGTTTCTTCGGATGGACGCCAGACGCTCTGGATTGGCACCAACGGCGGAGGCGTGGCAGCCCTCACCACGGATGCCAACGGGGCTGAAACCTGGGAGGTTTTCGACCCGCAGAACTCGGCTTTGCAAAACCGCTCCGTATTTGCCTTACAGGAAATCCGGGCAGGGGACGGCACCCGCTGGCTCTGGGCTGGAACTCAGGGCGGCGGTGCCTTCCGGCTGCGGTTGGATGCTCCGGTTCGGCAGTGGCTTCCGGTTTCATCTGCTTTGGCCACCACGCTTCCCAACCAGACCGTGTACCAGATTCGCCAGGACCGCCAAGGCCGGATTTACCTTTTTACCAACAAGGGAATTGCCTGTCTGTTGCCACGTTCGCGCAGTACCGAACAGGCGCTTGAATTTGATGTCCAGCGTTTTACCACCGAAGACGGGCTGCCTGGCAATGAATGCAACGCCGGGGCTTCATTAGTGGACAGCCGGGGCTTTGTCTGGGGCGGAACCGTAGCCGGAGTTGGTATTTTGGACCCCAACCAGTTATTGACTGACACTACTCCGAAACCGCTCCGACTGGAGCGGGTTGCCCTGCACGGAAACCCCATCTTCACGCCTTCGGGCAGCTCCTTTGCCCATGCGGAAAACAGTTTTACCTTTGAGTTTGCCCTGCTCAGTTACTTTCGTGAAACGGATACACAGTACCGCTTTCAATTGGAAGGATTTGATGCGGCACTTTCGCCCTGGACTTCAATGCCCACCAAGGAATACACCAATCTGGGCGAAGGGCATTATATTTTCAAAGTTTGGGGGCGCGATTACGCCGGGAACGAGTCCGGCCCGGTGGAATTTGCCTTTGAGGTCCGCCCGGCTCCGTGGCGGACGTGGTGGGCTTACGGGTTTTATCTGCTATTCATTGGCGGCAGCGTCTGGAGCGGATTCCGTTGGCGGTTGAACCGGTTGAAACGCAGCAACCTCATGCTGGAACACAAAATTGCCGAGCGGACGGCTGAACTGGCCCAGGCCATGGCGGAAACCGCCACCAAAAACGAACAATTGCAAGTTGCCCACAGCCGGATGCAGGCGGCCAAAGAAGAAGTTGAAAGCAAAAACCAGCAACTGGACCAGAAAATCAGCGAACTGGCCAAAAAGAACGAAGAATTGAATGCCTCCCAGCGGCAGGCCGACCGGATTTTCTCAGCCTTTGCCACCGCCTTGCCGGGAACGGTGCTGGATGGCAAGTACCGGCTTGACAAAATGATTGGAACCGGCGGCTTTGGCGCGGTTTTCAAAGGGACGCACCTGCAATTGAACCGCCCGATTGCCGTCAAAGTGTTTCGCCCGACACCGGGCAATGACTCGCCGGAAGGCATGGAACGCTTCCGCCGCGAAGGTGTTTCGGCCTGTCGGGTCAACCATCCGAATGCGGTCCAGGTGTTTGATTCCGGCGTCTCAAAAGAAGGCATCGCCTATCTGGTGATGGAATTGCTGGAAGGTCATTCGCTGGCTGCCGAAATCCGGCGGAAGGGCCGGCTTTCCCTGAGGCGTTGCGCTGCCATTATGATTCCGGCCTGCAACGTACTGGCCGAAGTCCATGCCGCAGGCATCATCCACCGTGACATCAAGCCCGACAATATTTTCCTCCACCAGGGCAAGGAAGGTGAAACCGTCAAAGTCGTGGATTTTGGAATTGCCAAATTAGTAGGGGAAAATGGGGAAAACGTGCGGATGGATTTAACCGCCACGGGCGGCTTGGTAGGCACCCCAACCTATATGTCACCGGAGCGGTTGCGCTGTCAGTCCTACGACCAAAGCGCGGATGTTTATAGCCTGAGCGTGACTATCTATGAAATGGTCGCAGGAATCGCACCGTTTCAGTTTACCTCCGGAAATTTGTTCGATTTCATTATTCGCCGTCTTGCCAAACCGCCAGCCCCGTTGCGAACCTTTGCCCCGCATGTGCCGGAATCACTCGAAGCGCTCGTGATGCAAACCCTGACCGGTGCGCCCGCCAGCCGTCCGACAGTGCTGGACCTGGAGAACGCCTTCCAGATGCTGCTGGCTGAATGCCCCGCCGAAGTGCTTGATTATGAAGGGGAGCGCCGCAACCGGGTTGAAGACACATCGGAAATGCCAACCGCCAATCAATCCAAAGTTGAAGATTTGGTGACCGACGAATTTTTGCTTTCGCTGGAAACCGGTGATACTCAGGCCGAAACCGCTGAGACGCTGCGGGCCGATACCCGTTCGTGAGAGTGTGTTTGGAAATTCAAAAAATGTGGCGCGATTTGTCTAATCGCGCCACAATTCCCTTGGGTGTTATCTGAAATCGCAGGAGTTGGGTCCTGAAGGGGGGGGGCAGGGAAATTCAGGCCGGACGCTGTTCGAGGGCGGTTACCCGTTCTTCCAGTTCAGCCATCTGTTCACGGCTCGCTTTGACATGTTGGCTGGTTTCCAAAACCGCCTGGAAGTCTCCTTCGCACTTCCCTTGAACTGCGCGGATAGGGCTTGTTCATCCACCATTATAACATCGGTTCGAACTCCAGAAAGGCTTCGTGGAGGCGGTTGGTGATGTCGGAAGCCATCAGTGCCCGTTGGCCAAAGGCGGTCGAGGCTTTATCTCCGGCCAAACCGTGCAGGTAGACAGCCGACAACGTTGCCTCCAGCGGGGAGGCCGGGGTTTGGGCCAACATGCCCGCCACCACGCCGGTCAGCACATCGCCTGAACCGGCGGTTCCCATGCCGGGGTTTCCGGTTGGATTGATATAGACTTCGCCATCCGGTCCGGCAATCAACGTCCGATGACCTTTGAGCACGACATACAGCCCATTGTTTTTGGCCAGGGCACGGGCGCAGGAATCGCGGTTCCGAAGCAGTGTTTTGGTGGAGAGCCCGGTCAGGCGACACATTTCGCCGGGATGCGGTGTCAGAATGATGGGCCGTTCGGGGGAACCTTTGAGGCTTTCGGGCCAGGGGGAAAGCGCGTTCAAGCCATCGGCGTCAATCACAATCGGCTTGGTGGACCGCTCGATGACATCGTAAATGAATTTCTTGGTGGTGTCCTCTCCTGCCGTCAATCCCGGACCAATGGCCAGGACGGTCCGTTCCGCCAGCATCTCCAGCACGGGTTCGACAGCCTGTTCGGAAAAAGCTCCTTTTTCGGTTTCAACCATGCCGAGGGTCATCATCTCCGGCACGCCGTTGGCCACTAGAAAATGCTGGGCGGAACGAGGGGTGACCACTGTCACCAGTCCGGCTCCGGCCCGCAGGACCGCCAACGCAGTCAAGGCCGCAGCCCCGGTCTTCCCGCGCGAACCGGCAGCCACCAGGACATGCCCGACGGTTCCTTTGTGGGCTCCCGGAGGCCGCCGCGAAGCCCGCAGCATTTTGGCCACATCCGCTTTTTCAATCAGGCTGAGTTGGGATTTATGGTCGCCAGCGGTTTTCAGCAGGTGGCGCGGCGAACCAATCGGCACCACCACCAGTTTTCCGTTGTGGTCGCAGGCCGGTGGTAAAACGTTGGCCGGCTTGGCGGCGGTAAAGGTGACGGTTAAATCCGCTTCGACGCAGGGACCGATGCGATTGGCCTGGTCGGCGGCCAGCCCTGAAGGAATATCCAGCGAACAAACCGGAATCGGATTGAAGCGGTCGGACCTGCGCGAATTGAGAAAGGCAATCACATCTTCAAACATTCCGCTCAGGCCACGTTTGAGGCCGGTTCCAAACAGGGCGTCCACATGCAGCGCCACCGGTTCGCCTGCCGGTTTGACGGCGTTTGAAAAATCCTCGATGGAGATGATTTCCTTGAAACCGATGCGGCGCGGCTCAACTTCGGACAGATGGAAAATCATGTCAATGTTGGCGCGGGCATCACCTCTGGTCACTTCCCGTTTCCCAAAGAGAAGCACTTCAACCAGTGCCCCGCGCATCCATAACTGGCGCGCCACGGCAGCCCCATCGCCACCGTTGTTGCCCTTGCCACAAAAGAGCCGGACCCGTTTTCCTTCCATTGGGCCAAACTGCCGCTCTATTTCAATGGTGGAGCGGACAGCCGCATTTTCCATTAAAATCAGGCTCTTTATCGCATATTTTTCACTGGTCAGATGGTCAACTTCCGAAATGTGCGCAGCAGTCTGGATGTGCAGCATAGGACCCCCTGGAGAGTTTTGAGTTTTGGGTTTTGCGTTATTCGAGCGAAGTTTAATTTAGGACAAGGATGGGACGCGCCACGACAAAGTGACCGATTTCACTTATTCCTGCAACAAAAAACAACGCAAAACGCAAAACGCAAAACGCAAAACTCAAAATGGCGGGTTCAGCTTTCGGTTTCGGGTTTCAGAATCAGGTTGTCAATCAGGCGGGTGGTGCCCACAAAGACTGCCAGAGCGACCAGGGCCGGGTCTTCCTCGTCAAGTTCAACCAGAAACTCAAGCGAATCAACATCGGCAATGGCCACATAGTCAATGCGGGCCAGCGGTTCTTTTTCAATCAGTTCGCGGATGGCTGTGATGAGTTTTGAGACCTGCCGTTCGCCTTCCTGATAAAGCTGTCGGCAGAGTTGCAGGCTGCGGGACAGAACACGGGCAGCCTGTCGTTCCTCCGGACTGAGGTACTGATTGCGTGAAGAGAGTGCCAATCCGTCCGACTCACGGACGGTCGGACAAACCACCACCTCCGTATCCATGCAGAGGTCACGCACCATCCGGCGAATGATGATGGTCTGTTGGGCGTCCTTTTGGCCGAAAAAAGCGTAATCCGGCGCAATCACATTGAAGAGTTTATTGACGATGGTGGTGACACCTCGGAAATGTCCGGGGCGGCTGCTTCCGCAGAGCCGTTTGTCGAGTCCTTCGGTGGCCACGTAGGTCACGAAATCCTCCGGGTACATTTCGTCAATGTTGGGCGCAAACAGGTAATCCACCCCTTTATTGGCAATCAATTCGGCATCACGGGCAAGGTCACGCGGATAAACCTCGAAATCTTCGCTGGGGCCGAATTGAATCGGGTTGACGAAAATCGAAACAATGACTGTGTCAGCCATTTGCTGCGCCCGCCGAATCAGGCTCAGGTGCCCTTCGTGCAGTGCGCCCATGGTTGGAACAAAACCGATGGAACGGCCATCGCGGCGGAGCTTGCGCGCCACCGTCTTCATGCGGGGAACTCGGTTGATGATTTCCATAATAACAACAGGGTCCAGGGTTCAGGGTCCAGGGTCCAGGGTCCAGGGTCCAGGGTCCAGGGTCCAGGGTCCAGGGTTCCGAATGCTACAAAAATCGAGGTTTTGAATTGGCTTTCAATTCTCAATTCTCAATTCTCAATTCTCAATTCTCAATTCTCAATTACAAAAGCCATTGGACCCTGAACCCTGAACCCTAAGAAGTGAATCCCACTCCGGATTTTTTAAGTTTGGCGGCGACTTCGCCGGGAAGGGAATAGGTTTCCTCCTGCGAAGGAAACGCCCCTGAGCGAACATCCGCTGCATAAGCTTTGAGGGCGTCTGAAATCGTGGTTTTCAGGTTGGCATATTCCCGCACGAACCTGGGAACATGACCAAAGTTCAGCCCCAGTGCATCGGCCAATACCAGAATCTGGCCGTCACACTGAGCACCGGCTCCGATACCAATTGTCGGAATTTCAATCCGCTCGGTAATCATGCGGGCAATTTCACCGGGAACACCTTCCAGCACCAGCGCAAAGGCTCCGGCTTTTTCCAGCATAACGGCATCTTCCAAAAGCTGTTTGGCGGTTTCAACTGTTTTGCCCTGGACTTTGTATCCACCCATTTTGTGGACTGATTGTGGTGTCAGCCCGATATGCCCCATGACCGGAATTTCATTGTCCACCAGGCGTTCGATGAGCGGGGCGCGTTTGCGCCCGCCCTCCAGTTTGACCGCTTCGGCACCGCCTTCCTTGACAAACCGGACGGCTGCCGTGAGTGCTGCTTCGAGTCCGGTATGATAACTGCCAAAGGGCATATCACCGACAATTAAGGAACGTTTGGCTCCCCGCCGCACGGCGCGCGTACAAAACAGCATGTCTTCCAGCGTGACAGCCAGCGTCGTGTCGTAACCCAGAACGACATTGGCCAGTGAATCACCCACCAGCAACACGTCAATTCCGGCTTCATCCACCAGGCGAGCCGTAGGGTAGTCATAGGCGGTCAGGGCCGTGATTTTCTCTTTGGCGGCTTTTCGCTCCCGCAAGGTATGGACTGTGACTTTCTTACCCAGCGGTGTGTCATGTGTGGTTTGAATGCTCATAATTTTTTAGCGATGAGGACTGAGGACTGAGGAACAGTGCTTTCACTTTCAAAGTATGGCCGTAAAAAATTACATTTCCGGTTGAGAACGTTTGAAACTCAGTCCTCAGTTCTCAGTCCTCAAGTTGATTGATTTCCTCTTGCAGGTTGATCCGGGCCTGAGTTTCAAGTCGGTCCCGTAAATCGGTGGTAAAATACAATTCTGGACGTTCCAGAAACTGCCGCAAGACCTTTTTCCGGGTGCGCCGATAGAAAAAGTCCCATACCCAGGCATATTCCGCCCGAATGGCCTTGCTGTACGTCTCATATACTGCGGGAGCTGCCCCCAGGATGGACAAATCAAAATCAAGAAAAAACCGCCCGTCGGAAGATAGATGTTCTGCCGAATGAGTACGGGTCGCCAGAATCAGGAGTCCCACAGACTCTGCGGTTTCGGGTCCGATTCCCAGCCGGTTGAGGGCATGGCGGGCAAATTCAGCGCTTTGGGGCTCATTGTCCTGACGTTTCGTATCATATATCACGTCATGAAACCAAATCGCCCATTCCACCAGGGCTGGTTGAGTCAGTTGCGGGCGAAATTCGTCCGCCAGGTCAAGCAGTGCCTTGATATGCCCTAAATTGTGATAGAAACGGTGGGGTTCTGTATATTTGGTGCAAATGGTGTGAAGGATTTCCGCTCCGGTTCCAATCCGGGCGGATTCAGCTTCCAGCAGGCGATTCCAGCGAAGGTGCAGCCACGGCACCAGTTCTGCTGTGGAGGTGGGGCAGGAATCCGACATGACCTGTGTTATCCACGTGGGGAGGGATTGGTTTTTTTCATGGATTCAAGCACTTTTTTGAACCCCTCTTCGTTGCGTACGGCTTCAAATTCGGGTGCCTGTTCAATTTCCTGGGACTGGTTAAATCCCTTGTCTGCCGCCCGTTGCAAGGCTTCAAGCGCTTTCTTTTTTTCGCCGTTCAAGATATAGGCACGCGCCAAATTGAACAGTACCCAACTGTTTTCCGGACTGATTTCGGCTGCGATGGTGAGGCACATGATGGCCTCAAAATACTTTTTGTTACGAAACATGCGGCCTGATTCTTCGAATTCAAAGACAAAAAACTGGCCCAGAACCCGATGTGCCACCAGTTTTTCATTGGGGTTGGCGCTTTTGGTGGCTTTTCGTAAGTCTCCGGCCAAGCTTTTGAGGTTGGCCAGGGCAATGGGTTGCAGTTCACGGTCGGTAAGCTGTCCTTGGGTCGTCAAAAACTCCTGGGTGCGGGTTGCCTGTTTGCGCTCCAATTCTTTTTCAAGTTTTGGAAACTCCTTCACCGCTTTGGTTTCTTTCAATTCTTTGACTTTTTGAGCCGCCCCTGCCGTGTCCTTCAAGTCCTGAAAATCATTGACGATTCCTTGATAGCGGGCGAGGGCTTCCGGCAGATTTTGGGCTTGTTCGGCGGATTGGGCGCGGTCCAGGGCTTTGGCAAACAATTCTTCGATGAGCTTTTCATCTTTGGTCCGCTTGCCTGTTTTGAGTGCCTGGATTTCAAACCATTCAATGGCTTCGGCACAGGTGGCCGCCGGGCCCCAGTCATGGGCTCCGGCGAAAATCACCAGTCGGACGGCGGTTCCGGTGGCAGAAAGATTCCTCTCAAGTTGACGCAGTTCAAAGTAGTTGAAGTCCTCCAGTCCGGCCATGCCAAACACGACATAGGGCATGGCTTTAGTGGGGGTAAACCCCTGAGCATAGCCGCCACCGCAGGCAATGACTCCGGCTACCTGACCATTCAGACTGTTCGCAATGGCGGTTGCGACCCTGGCACCTCCGGAAAAGCCGGCGGTATAGCGGCGGTTTTCGTCAATTGCAAAACGTTCGTGGGTGTCCTGGAGAAAAAATTTGATGGCTTCGTTTGGGTTTTCGCCATTCCGGGAGTTGTTGGAGCCCGCCACGATAAAGCCGTATTTTTCGGCAGCCGCACGAAAGCGTTCGACCGGAAGGCTGCCTCTGGCACCTGGGTCAAAGCAAAAAAGCATGGGCCAGGTCCGGTTGGCGGTATACCGGCTTGGTAAATAGACCGCGTAGCTGTGTTGTGGATTGGCACTGCAAGTGACTTTTTCCACAACTTGACCAGGGGGAATAAAGTCATCTGCCCGCCCTGCGAGTGATGCCAGCACAAAAAAGACAAATCCAAGGACCGTTTGGCGGAACTCTTTTTTCATGATGTGCAACCAGCCTGATGTTGGAAAACTGGATTCCTGTAGGTTTAAGGAACAGGGGCACTGTGAAGAAATCCGCGTGCGGATGCAAGCTGGAACGAACAAAATCCAAAATAGCCAAGGCGGTACCGAAATGAAAAAAACCCGCCGAAAGATATTCTTTCGGCGGGTTCCAAGGAAGCACACAGTGTCTTAGAGACTGTGTACCCAACAACCGGTTAGAACGTGACCTTGAGCGCAAATTGAATGATGCGCGGCTGGTTAAACGTTGCCGTCACCCGGCCAAAGGTCGTGCTGTTGACGTTGAGGTCGCCGTAGCTGAAGTTCACATTGTTGAACACGTTGTAGAATTCAGCCCGGAATTCCGTTCCGATCCGTTCGGTGATGGAAGTCCGTTTGACGATGTTCAGGTTGACGTTGAACAGTTTCGGACCATTGAACGCCAGCCGTTGCAATGAACCAACCTGACCCGGTCCCGGATTGAAGAACACTTGACCGGCAAACGGGGCTTGGCCGTCCGGCGACACAGCGCGACCGTCTTTGCCAATCACGGACGGGTTGATGAAGAAAATCCCGTCTTTCGTCTTGAAGATGCCGATCAGGTCTTTGATCTGCTCGTTGGTCAACGAACTGTTAGCCGTATTCACACCACGACCGGCACGGTTCAGCGTTCCACGCAGTGAAACGATGGAAAGCGGGAAGCCGGTTTGCAGTTCGTAGAAACCGCCCACCTGATAACCACTCACCAGTTTGTTGACGATCTTGTTTGATGGGTTGAACGTCTTGCCTGCGCCAAACGGCAGTTCATAGACAAAGTTGGCTTTGAACGCATGTGGCACGTCAAACGAAGCGCGGGAGTTTTCCAGCGTCCGTTGATTGTTGTCAAGCAGGGCTTCAAACCGGGTTTGACCGGTGCCGTCCGTATTGACGAGCGTCTTGCTGAAGGTGTAGCTGGCTTGGAAGCCGTAGGTGCCAATCTTGGAGTTGGCAAACCGACGACGGATTTCGATCTGCAAGCCGTTGTAGCTGGAGAAGCCATCGTTTTCGAGCACGTTGGCAGCCAGGCTGTTCCGGTTTTGGTTGAGCGGCACCGAACCGGTCAACGCGTTGCCAATGTAGAGAGCGGCCAAAGCACCGGCTTCACCCGTTTGGATCTGTCCTCGCACGGTTCCGTTGGTGAGCAATCCACCACCGGCCAGTTTGGGGAACACTGTCAGAGCCTGGCTGCCAGGAATGGCTGCATTAAAGCGGGGGTCAAACACGCCATTGCGGGCCAGAGCCAGGAAACCGTTGGAGCGGGCGCGGATGAAGTCATCCAGGAAGCCCATGCTGTTGAGGTTGACCTGGTTGTAGTCAATCCCGCGAATCAGGTTGTTGCTGTAGTTGCCGACATACCGCGCCGTCAGCACGATGTCTTTGCTGATTTCACGCTCAATGCCAACATTGTATTGTTGGTAGTAGGGCGTGCGGAGGTTCGGGTCCGGAATCCCAAAGGCACCAGCCGGGTTGATTGCGGCCAATTGCGCGAAGGTGATCGGAACCTGGAATTTGGGCGGAGCCAGAATGCCGCCAATGAAGCCGGCAGCACCGGTCAGCTTGGCACCGGAGCCAAAGGAAGCTGCCGGCGGAGCCACGGTCGTCGAGAGACCGGGATTGGTCAACACGGAGTTTTCCGCTGCGCGGATGGCTTCGTCGTTCACGTAGGCAATTGAATATCCGCCCCGGAGCACGGTTTGGCGTCCGAGTTTCGGAATATCCCAGGCCACGCTGATGTTTGGCGCAAAGTTGTTGCGGTCCGGGTTAAAGAAGAATCCATTGACAAAATTCACCCGGTTGTTCGGATCCAACACAATGGATTTGCCGGTTTGACGATCTCCACGGTCTGGAATCAAAGCCAGATCGTCCGCATATTTGAGCGGGGCGATATAGTCATAGCGCAACCCGGCGTTGATCGTCAGACGCGGATGGAACCGAAACTGGTCGGTCACATACAGCGCATACTGATTGATTTGCGGTAACCGCACCTGGCCTGCGCCTCTGGTATAACCGGAGGATTGCGTCGCAGCGTTGTAGGTGACGTTTCCGTTGGAAATCAACCCGGCATACATGGCCAGCGTGTTGTTGGCTGTCAGCAATTGGGTGGCGTCAATGCCACCGGGGAAGTCACGGGCCGTGAGGGCGAACCCAGACGGGAAGTTCTGTTGTCCCAGGTTGAACACCGGGACGGTTCCGGCCAGGTTGTAGGCAGCTACCCGAATAATGTCAAACTGTCCGCCAAAGCGGAAGAAGTGTTTGCCAAAGGTGTAGGAGGCTTGGTCCTGAATCGTCGTGTAGTAGGTGGACCGTCCCTGTGGCAGGAAGACCACTTCCGGATTGGTAAAGGTCAAACCGCCCACAAAAAAGCCACGGCTCCGGTCTTCATTTGAAATAAACTTGGGATCCGTGAAGTTGTGGCCAACCCGGACTTCGTTGTTCAACTGGTTGTTGATGGTCCAGTTCCAGGCGGCAACGCCAAAGTGAGTGCGTCCGGTGTTGAATCCCAACAGATTTTTGTTGAAGGTTGTGTCAACGTCGGTCCGGGCCACATTTTCTTTGGCATAATTGTAAATTGCCTCAAACCGGTGCTTTTCATTCAAAATGTAGTCAAAGCGCATCTTGAATGTGTTGCGGTCCTGCGGCGTGCTCCGTTGGAAGAGCAACCCTGACGTGTTGAGGCCGTCGCCAGCAGTCGTAATATTGGCGGGGTCGCTCGGCAACCGGCCAATCAACCCTGCCACGGTTGGGTCAATCGTGATTTTTTTGAGACCCAGCAGATCAAGTTTCCGAGTCTGACCGGTTGAATCACGGTAGGTGAAGACCCCGCGGCGGGCATCCGGCAGCAGGGTTGTGTTCACTTGCTGTGACGCAGTCCGCAGGCGAAATCCTTCATACGAGGTAAAGAAAAAGAATTTGTCTTTACCGTTATAGACTCCCGGAATCCGCACCGGACCGCCTACCTGAACCCCAAACTGGTTCTGAATCAGTTGCGGGCGGGGAATTGCCCTGGGCCGGGTGGCATTGTTGAAGAAGTCGTTGGCTGCCGTGGCGCTGTTCCGATGGAATTCAAACACGTCGCCGTGGAATTCATTGGTGCCGGAAGAGGTCACAAACCGAATCGCAGAGGATCCGGCGACGTCCGCCCCGGCATTTTGCGTCGTGATGGAAACTTCCTTCACCCCGGCCACCGTGGGACGGTTCGGGGAGAAATCAAGCGCGTTGGCGCGGATAAAGTTGTCCTGAATATTGACGCCGTCTTGGGTCACCACTGCCGACGAGGAACGCTGGCCGTTGATGACGGTGTTGGTGCGGGCCAGGTTGCCGTTGACACCGGCCTGCAATTGAATCAATTGCAACGGGTTGCGGCTCAGGAGGGGCAGGTCCTGGGTTTGTTTTTCCGAGACCGTGTTGCGGAGTTCGCCATTGGTGGCTGTTACCAATGCTTCACCGCCACTCACTTCAACCACATCCGTGCCGCCGCCGGCCTGGAGTGTGACAACCAGGCCGTATTCCTGGCCAAGGTTCAGGGTGATATTTTCAGAAACGGTTTTATTGAAACCGGGAGCTTCCACCGAGATCGTATAGTTGCCGACTGGCAGCAACGGAGTCGTGAAGAGCCCCGATTCACGGGTTGCCCCGTCCGTTTGTTGTTTCGTTCCATCGTTGACGATGGTGACGGTTGCCCCTGCAATCACAGCGCCGGTTTGATCCTTGACTGTGATCACGAAACGACCATTGGTCGTTTGCGCGGCTACGAGGTTCCCGCTCGGAACGAAGACGGGAACGGACAATGTCATGAACGCCAAAGCAAATGCGGTCAGACAGAGCCGAGACAGTTTAGTCAGAGTCATAAAACTCCTCTCCTCTTACTTGAATGTACTTTTGAAACTGGGCCTGTGGTTTGAGGCCAGGCTTGAAAAACTGAAGTGCAGATGGATTTTTTTTTGAAAGCAAACTGAATACCAAAACGGAAGAATTCGGGGAGAATTCGGGAAGGGGTGGTAAATATTTGTAAATCAAAGTTTTATATTTGAACTTGCAAAGCCGGAAAAGGTTGATGGAATAGGTAAATCCAAAAAAATGAATAATTCGTCCAAAAAAATGACGATCTTTTTAGCTTTTTCAAAAAGTCAGGGGCTGCCGTGAAGTCAGTGTTTTCTCGTTGTCAGGATCCAATCCTTCAGTGTACAAAGACCGGTTGCGTGTTTTTTGACTTTTTCGGTAGGTAATCATGCATATTCTTCTGGTGAAATTGAGCAGTATCGGTGATGTCGTTCATGCCCTGCCGGCTGCGGCTGCTGTGCGCCGGTCGTTTCCCCAGGCCCGCCTGACTTGGGTGGTGGAACAGCTAGCCGCTCCTGTACTGGTTGGTTCTCCGGTTCTGGACGAGGTGATTGTGCTTGATACCCGGAAATGGCGGCGCAGGTTGGGAACTGTCGCCACCTGGAAAACCGCCTTCGCCCAGTGGCGTGCGTTGCGGCAGGTTCCGGTGGATGTGGCACTCGACTTTCAAGGGCTGCTGAAATCAGCGGGAGTTGCCTGGCTGGCTGGAGCCAGAGACCGGATTGGCTTTGGCA
The DNA here is from genome assembly GCA_019695185.1 of Blastocatellia bacterium. Lineage (GTDB taxonomy): Bacteria > Acidobacteriota > Blastocatellia > Chloracidobacteriales > Chloracidobacteriaceae > JAIBAN01. The sequence goes on from JAIBAN010000087.1 coordinate 30,340, forward strand.
CGACTGCCTTGCGGGAGCCCGCCTGTCGGTGGGGCTACACCCGCCAGGTTGAAGTTGACGATACAGTTCATGTCATCAGCAACAATTTGAAACTGGCGGCGGCCATTGGTGCGGATATCAGTACCCCGCCGGAGTTTCCTTTTCCGGACCTGACAGTGGAAGAGGCGGCCATCCGTGCCAAATTGGAAGCAGTGGGCAGCCTTCGGTTCGCCATTGTCAATCCCGGTGGCGGGTGGGTTACAAAACTCTGGCCACCCGCCGATTATGCCCGTCTGGCCGATTGGCTGTGGGAGCAATACGGGTTAAAAAGTGTGGTCACCTGCGGTCCGGGTGAGGCCGCACTGGCTGAAGCCATCCTGGCGCAGACCCGGTCGGGCAGTGCCGTATTTCTTCCGACCACATTGCGCGAATTTGTGGTATTGGCCCGCCAGGCACAGCTTTTTGTTGGTGGCGATACCGGCCCGCTCCACCTTGCAGCAGCCTGTCGGACCCCGATTGTGGGGCTGTATGGGCCGACCATGCCTGAACGCAACGGGCCGTTTGCACCGGCTGATGAGACGGTCGGGCGCGAAATCCCCTGCCGGGTCAATTGCCACCGGAGAACCTGTTCGCACCATATCTGTATGGAAATCCCTTTGACCCAGGTGACTGCTGCAATTGAACGCCGTTTTTTCAAATCCCAAGCCGTGGTGGCGATGTAACAAAAGGGTGGAAAAAATATCCAAGAACAGGCACAATACACCAATCTGTCAAAACCGATTCCCCTACCTGTCGTCAAATATGCAGCCCGGAGTCTTTCCGGGAAAGAGGGAATCGTTATCCTAAACAGTTTGAACGAGGCGGATATGGCTTCCGATCCCACGGAAAATCAGATGGACCCTCATGATTCTGAGGCTCAGGCGACACGCCGTGAAAAGAGAATACCTTGCCGGCTCAGCGCCATGATTGAAGGAATCGCCAAAGATGGTGATTTCCTTCATGAAGAAGCAGAGTGCATTTCCATCAGCCGCAAGGGCTGTCGTGTGATTTCGAAAATGCAGGTCGAAGTCGGCGACCAGGTGGCAATTCTGGTGCCTTCCATCAATCCGGAACGACGTGAATTGATGAATGTCGTTTGGGTGCGCGAGGTGGATGGTGAACGTCACATCGGGCTTGGGCCGGTGGATGAAGAAACCCACATGCTGTTTGGAGAAGAGGTTCCGGCGTGACGTCCCTCCGTGACCCGGCAGCGGAAGTCCCGGCCTCAATTCAGTGTCCTCGGTGTCAGTCAGTGGCCCAACATTTCAAGACCGTTACAGCGGAAATAGCAATTTTCCGCTGCCAGGGTTGTGGTGTGGCCATTTACAAAAATCTCATCAGCGGAAAAACCGAACGGGTTTTGCCTGGCCCTCAACCCCAAGCATAATTGTGAGTTGTAAGTTGTGAGTTCTGAGTTGGGGACTGCTGGGCGGTGCCTTATTCATCTTCTGTAAAACTCAAAATTCAAACTGCAAAGCTCAAAACTGTTTCATATGTCCGAATTTACCAACTCATCCCTGAAAGTTTTGTTTTCAGCCGCTCAGGTCCAGGAAAGAATCCAGGAAATGGGGGCCCGAATCACCCGCGATTACCAAGGAAAATCGCTTGCCTTGGTTTGTGTTCTCAAGGGGGCCAGCCTGTTTACGGCAGACCTGATGCGGGCGATTGACTTGCCGTTGACGGTTGATTTTATAGCCGTGTCCAGCTACGGCGCAGCCTCCAAGTCATCCGGGGAAGTCCGGATTTTGAAAGACCTGGACACCAGTCTGAAGGGGCGCGACGTGTTGGTGGTTGAAGACATTGTGGATACCGGATTGACGCTCAATTACCTGCTGGACAACTTCCGCCGCCGGGATGCAGCCTCGGTTCAGGTCGCCGCATTGCTGGATAAACCCGAACGGCGTTTGGCGACAGTGGATGTGGCTTATATTGGCTTTACCATTCCGAATGAATTTGTGGTTGGATATGGATTGGATTATGCCGAGCGTTACCGAAACCTGCCATTTGTGGCGATTCTTCAGCCCAATGATTAAAGGCAAAAAAAGGTACGGTTGAAACCATTCAGTTGGGTAGACAGGGGCGATGGGGAAAACTGTCTGCCCCGGTACTGTTTCACAGGGGAATAATGGTTGCCTCGCTCCGGGAGCCCACCCTTTGGGAACTGGGGTCGGTTTCCTCAGGCTCTTCTTCTTCGTGTATTTTCAAGGTTGGTGAATTCTCCCGGTTTCCCGAAAACACTATTTTCGGAGCCGGGGTTTCTTCCAAGGCCAGCCTTTCCAGCAAACTTTTGGTTTCCCGTTGGACTTCTTCAGCGGTTGGGCGGATGGCCGGGTTTTTCAAAAGCATCCGCAAAACCAGGGTATTCACCGATTCAGGGATCCGGGGATTAACCAAAAGCAGCGATTGCGGTTGTTTTGTCAAATGCATGGTGATGACTGCATACACATCATGATCTTTTGAAACAAACGGCAAGTGCCCGGCCAGCATTTGGTAAAACACTACCCCCAAACTATACACATCTGACCGGCCATCATAGGGCGCATCTTTCAGTCGTTCCGGCGAAATAAAGCTGGGGGTTCCCACAAAACTGCCTGTCCGGGTCAGATTTTTCATGTCAGCACCGGGTTGATTACCCAAAAGTTTGGCAATCCCGAAATCCACGACTTTGACGATTTCGCCGTTGGGTGACTGGTGCAGGAAAATATTACGACCTGTGCGGCTGGAGAGAGTGTAAAGGAAGCTGGCAAAAGAATCGACAAAACGGAAAGTGAAATGGGAAACTGCGGCAGCAACCAACCAAAGAAACGGGGAAACTGCCATGAAAGCGCACA
>JAIBAN010000012.1 GCA_019695185.1 Blastocatellia bacterium
TTACGGCAACAACTGTTCCGACCGGCATTACCGTAACCGGCATTACAAATTCAAACGGCACCATCACCGCCACGGTCACCGCCGGCTGTACGGCAGCGGTGGGCAACAACACGGTGGTGCTGACCGCGACCGACACCAACAACGCCACCGCCACGGCGAACCTGACTGTCACGGTGACGGCCAACACACAACCGACGCTGACCTACAATGCGGCTTCGGTGGCCCGGAATGGCAGCACGACGGTCAACCCGGCAACGGGACCGACCGACAACGGCAGTGTTTCGACGATTGTGGTGCAAAGCCAGGGAACCTATACCGGGACAATTTCGGTCAATAACGGAACGGGCGCGGTTTCAATTTCAAACGCCACGCCAGTCGGAGTTCACACCATCACGATTCGCGCCACTGACAACTGCGGCACAACGACGGATGCAACCTTCCAACTGACAGTCACGAATGCGGCACCGACCATCACGGCGGGAGCAGCCGTCACCCGACAGCAAGGGAGCGCCGGCTCCACGGCCACGATTGCGACCGTCACCGATGACGCAGGGAACGGAACCGTAGGGGTTACGGCAACAACTGTTCCGACCGGCATTACCGTAACCGGCATTACAAATTCAAACGGCACCATCACCGCCACGGTCACCGCCGGCTGTACGGCAGCGGTGGGCAACAACACGGTGGTGCTGACCGCAACCGACACCAACAACGCCAACAACGCCACCGCCACGGCGAACCTGACTGTCACGGTGACGGCCAACACACAACCGACGCTGACCTACAATGCAGCTTCGGTGGCTACCGGAGGCAGCACGACGGTCAACCCGGCAACGGGACCGACCGACAACGGCAGTGTCTCGACGATTGTGGTGCAAAGCCAGGGAACCTATACCGGGACAATTTCGGTCAATAACGGAACGGGCGCGGTTTCAATTTCAAACGCCACACCAGTCGGAGTTCACACCATCACGATTCGCGCCACTGACAACTGCGGCGCAACGACGGATGCAACCTTCCAACTGACGGTTTCGGCAGCGACACACACGGTCACTCAGTTTTATCCGATTGCCTCAACCACCGGAAAAACCATTACCATTACGGGGACCGGCTTTGTGAATGGCGCAACCCAGGTTTTCTTTGGCGGAGCCAATCTGGTCCCAGCCACCACGGTTACCTTTGTCAATTCCACCTCGTTGCAAGTGGTGGTTCCGGTGTCCTCCAGCGGGGCTGGAAACATCAACGGCGTCGTTACCGTGCGGGTGAATGGATTTGACGTAAACACCTCCGGTCTGCCGCAAAATGCTTCCAACCCTGGTGACCCGACCGCCACGTTCCCTGAATTCGTGCTGTGGGGCGACACTACCGGAGATGGCACATTCGCAACCAGTGACGTAGCCCTGGCGCGTGGCTTCATTCTCTTTCAGGCCACCCCCACGGCCCGGCAACTGCTGGCAGCGGATGTGATACCGCTCAACGCCAATGGCAGTCGGGGCAACGGTGGGGCACTGACAGCGACCGACTTTTCCTTCCTGCGGGCAGTTTCGTTTGGGCAGGCAACCTTTTAACGCCCCCAGGTGATGCGGTCAGAAAAAAAGAGGGCGGGCAACTCCGGTTATCCTCCCTCTTTTTTTCTCCGCGACCCTTTGGCTGGCTGGGTCAGACCTCAAACCGGATAATCCCTGCCCTGGGAAAAACTCTTATTTTCCTGGAACAAATACTCGACAATCATCATCAAATTGCAATACTCTTGGAGATGGATCCCCCACTCTAAAAATTCTAAAAAAACAAGGTACAGTTCCATAAAAGACGAAGTTCCTGCCCTCAGGAAAGCCCGTTCGTCTACTCTCGCGCTTCCATTTTCGCATCCGAAGCGACAACAGTCTCTGGCAATCACCTTAGAAGGTGAACCGGAACGCGGAGTTGTGTGTACCAAGTGAGTGAGGTCCATATGCAATTGCGCAAACGACTGAACGTTTTCGTGCTCTCTTTCCTGCTGGTATTTGGCACTTGGGTTGTTACCCCTTCGACACCTCCTGTCCAGGCTCTGAACCTCAACAAACAAATCATCATCAAGCTCAGCCCCGGAGTTTCCATCGGAACCATTACTTCGAGGTTTGGCTTAACCCTGGTTGATCAATTGGTTGATAAACAGGAATACCTGGTTGAAACCCCACTCCTTTCTAATATCAATGTTTTAATTTCGTTAATCAGCGCCGTGCCGGGTGTGGAAAACGCCGGACCGAATCTCTTGATCTGGCCGCATCGCCGCCCACAAAGCTATGATGGCGACACTCCGCAGGTCTTGGGAACCGCTGCCACCACCTATCAAAACCAAACATTGATTTCATTTTTGCAGCTTGGAGCCGTTCAAGGAGTCTCTCAGGGTGGCAACATCAAAGTTGCCGTGGTGGATACCGGAGCAGACCTGGCCCATCCGGCTTTGGTAACCCGCCTGACCAATGACGGTTATGATTATGTTGACAGAGATACGGTTCCGGCTGATGTCACAGGTGGTTCCGCCTCAGGTCACGGCACCTTTGTAGCCGGACTGGTCGCCCTGCTTGCCCCCCAGGCGAAAATTCAACCGATTCGGGTTTTACGACCCGATGGAAGTGGTGATGCCTTCCATGTGGCTGCCGGAATTTATTATGCCGCCGATCATGGAGCCCAGGTCATCAACCTGAGCCTTGGAACGGACCGGGATACCGGCATGATGAGCCGCTCGGTAACCTATGCCCAAAACCGGGGGGCCATTGTGGTGGCGGCCATGGGTAATGACAATCTCGATGCCAGTGATGTCTATCCGGCTGCCTATGCCAATGTGATTGGGGTGGCTGCTACGAATTTCACCGATCAAAAAGCCAGTTTCTCAAATTATGGAGGGCTGGTTGACGTTTGCGCCCCTGGGGTCAGTCTGGTCAGTGCCTATCCGCAGGGTGCCTATGCCAGTTGGAGTGGCACTTCCTTCGCAGCTCCGTTGGTTTCTGCCGAAGCAGCTTTGTTACTGGCCCAAGGGAAAACTGTCTCCCTTACAACAGAAAACATTTTCAGGGCGGTTCAACCTGTTGTCAGTTCAGATAAAGGCTGGCTTGGGTCGGGTCGGATAGACCTCCTTGCCGCAGTCAACCAGCAATAAATTGCGGTGGTGCAGGAATGTTTGATGCTTGTGTGAAGAGCAGGCAACGTACTCAAATCGTTGTCACCTTGCTCATCGCTTTTTTTCTGTTTGGCGCGCTTCCCTTGGTTCAGGCGGCGCGCCAAAATGCTCATGCCCCGGCTATTTCCAGCCCTTCCTTCCAACCTGTCAAACCATTTCAGCTTCCTGGCGGTAAACTGGCGTTTCGAACTTTTTCTGACCGCACAGGGCTTCCACAAAATTCAGTCAGCGCCATCACCATGGATCAGCAAGGATATTTATGGGTGGGTACCCAGGAAGGAACCGCTTATTACAATGGCCGGGCCTGGGTAACAGTCAGTCTGCCGCCTCAAGCCCGTTCCAACTGGGTCCGGGCTCTGTACAGCAGTTCCGATGGCAGTATCTGGATCGGCACCAACGATGGCGGAGTCCTGCGCCGTGACCAACATCACTGGGAGGTTTTTGACACGCGCTCAGGGGCGTTGCCCAATGACCAGGTCCGTTGCCTATTGGAAACCCAAGCTCCGGACGGGACTCCGGTCATGTGGGTGGGTACGCGTGAAGGGATTGCCTGCCGGGTTCATCAAACCTGGGAAAAAATTGACACGGTGGGAGGGAAACTCCCTTCCAACCTGGTTCTCAGCCTTTTGGAAACCAAGTCCCCACAGGGCACATCCACCATTTGGGTGGGCACGGCGGGAGGTGGGCTGACCCGTTTCCAACAGGGGCAATGGAAGACGTATACAACGGCCTCAGGGTTACCCAGTAATGTGGTGTGGAATCTGTTGGAAACCGTGACGGATGGTGCCGCTACACTCTGGATTGGCACTGAGGAAGGGGTTGCCACCCTGCGCCAGGAAAAAATCCAGACCTTTACCAACCGGGAAGGATTGCCTTCAAACAATGTCCGAAGCCTGTGTCGAACCAAATCCCATACCGGCCAGGAAACTATCTGGGCCGGAACCGATGGTGGATTGGCCCGGTTCTCCAACAACCGTTGGACCAGTCTGACCACCCGCACCGGGTTGCCCAACGATTTGGTTCTGAGCCTCTTCGCCACCAGGGACGACTCCCTGGATGCGACGCTCTGGGTAGGGACCAACGGCGGGGGTCTGGCCATGCTGCAACCGGGTCAATGGGAAACCTTTGACACTTCCAACGGACTGCCGGACAACGTGGTGAGCTGCCTGCTGGAACTTCATCAGACGGGAGAACCTGCACTCGCCATTGGAACAGACCAGGGACTGGCCAGATTTCACAATCAGCAATGGACGACTGATACCATCCAGTCCGGCTTGCCCGATAATGTGGTGTATTGCCTCGCCGAATCCACCGGACCACGGGGAGCCCCGGCCCTGTGGGTGGGAACCAATAATGGGTTGGCCTGTCTGGAGGGCTCCCGCTGGACGGTTTTTCATCAGGGTGCGTCCCCCCTTCCTCACGAAACTATCTGGAATTTGCTGGACACGGTCACGGTTGAAGGAAAGCATGTGTTGTGGATTGGAACCGCTGCCGGTGGATTGGCCCGCTATGAACAGGGAACCTGGACCGTTTTCAACACCGGTACCGGGCTTCCCAACAACCAAGTCACCTGTCTGGTGGAAACCGTCAGCGAACATGGACACCGAACCCTTTGGGTGGGAACCGAAGGCGGCGGAATTGCCGCTTTGCAGCAGGGTCAATGGAAAACCTATAACAGCCATGCCGGATTGCCCAGTGACGTTGTCTGGGGGCTCCGCCAGATAACCGGTCCGACTGGTCAGGCCCTGCTGTGGGCGGCCATTTCCAATAGCGGAATCGCGCAGTTTGACCTGGGGGCCCCGCAGAAGGGCTGGGTCATGCTGGATGAGTCGGTCAACCGGAAACTGCCCAACCGGACGGTCCAGCATATTCGGCAAACCGCTGATGGCCGCATCTATCTGTTTACCAACCACGGCATTGCCCGCCTGACCTCTCGTCAACCGACGCCGGAAGACCCGGCACTCTATCAGGTCCGAACCTTTACGGTTGAGGATGGACTGCCCAGTAACGAATGTAATTTCGGAGCCTCGTTGATTGACCGGCAAGGCCGCATCTGGGCCGGCACCGTGGCCGGGGCAGCCTGTCTCGACCCACGGGAGGAAGAACCTGATACGCACCCCAAACAACTGCACTTTGAACGGGTTCTCATCAATGGAGCTGAAGCCCCTCAACCCAAACAGGCATTTCTGAAACCGGATGGGCTAGCCTATAACGAAAACAACTTTATCTTTGAATATGCCCTGGCCAGTTTTTCCCATGAAAGCGAGACCCGCTATCGGACCCAACTGGTCGGGCTGGACCAGGGTCCCTCAGAATGGTCAGCCTATTTCAAAAAAGAGTACACCTCGCTCCCAGCCGGGTCTTATACCTTTCGACTCTGGGCCAAAGACGCCTGGGGCAATATCTCCGGCCCTAAAGAACTGACCTTTACCATCCGCCCGGCTCCCTGGCAGACGTGGTGGGCTTATGCCCTGTATCTGCTGGCTGGAGTCGGATTGCTGTATGGCACGGGACGCTGGCGGGTTGAAGCGTTACGGCAACGGGCCCGGATGCTGGAGGCCAAAGTCGCGGAACGAACCTTCGAGCTTGACCGCAAAAATGAGGAACTGGCCAGCAATATCGAACAATTGCGCCTTGCCAAAGCCGAGGCGGAATCCAAAAACCACCAGTTGGACCGCAAAAACGAGGAGTTGGCCGAAAATCTGACCCGGCTCCGCCAAGCCAAAAATGAAGTTGAGCGGAACCATGAAGAACTGGCCAAAAAGAATCAGGAACTGGTGGCCTCACACAAACAGGCTCAATTGATTTTTTCGGCACTGGCCGATGTGCTGCCGGGTACGGTGCTGGACCGCAAATACCGCCTGGACGAAAAAATCGGAGCAGGCGGGTTTGGAGCCGTTTATCAGGGCACGCACCTGGGCCTGGGGCGCAAGGTCGCCATCAAAGTGTTTCGCCCCTTGCCCGGTAACGACACGATTGAAAATCTGGAGCGCTTTCGCCTGGAAGGGATTTCAGCCTGCCGGATCCAACATCCAAATGCGGTCCAGGTGCTGGATTCCGGGGTTACGCCGGAAGGAATTGCCTATCTCGTCATGGAACTGTTGCATGGCCAGGCCTTGAGCGACATTCTGGAAACCGTGCCGGTTCTTTCCTTGAAACGGTGTGCGGAAATCATCATTCCGGTTTGCAACGTACTGGCCGAAGCACATCGCCGGGGCCTCATCCACCGGGACATCAAGCCGGAAAACATATTCCTCCATCAGTCAGAAACCGGAGAAGTCATCAAAGTGGTGGATTTTGGCATCGCCAAATTTCTGGGTGAACAGACAGCCACCGGCGCGGGCAACCTGACCGAAGCCGGAACTCTGGTGGGCACTCCCATCTATATGGCTCCGGAACGGCTGGGCTGCAACCCTTACGACGGTAAATCGGATGTCTACAGTGTCGGTGTCATGCTCTATGAAATGCTGTGTGGCCGACAACCCTTTCAATTGACCAAGGAAGGCGTCCTGGCCCTGGCCATCCAGCATATGACACAGCCGCCGCCCCGCCTGCGAAGATTCAATCCGGATATTCCGGAAGATGTCGAAGCCGTGGTGCTTTCAGCGCTTGAAAAGAAACCCTACATGCGCCCGCAGGCCCACGAACTCGCCCAGGAACTGGCGGTCGTCTTCAACCGGCACATTGACGAGGCGTTTGACCTGACCATGCTGGTGAGCAGTGAACATATACGGGTGGCCACCACTCCCACCCTCAATGAAAGCCTGCCAGGCAGCCTGGCACCGGCAACCGTTCCCCTCCTGGGAAGTGCCACCAACAGTGCCGGTCCCAAAGAGACGGAGAACAAAACGGTGGCGCGAACCAATCCCCACCTTCAGTCAGTGCGGACATTCCCCTCCAATACCCCCACTCAGGCATTCAACCCGGAAGACGACAGCCCGTAACTTTTCCGTTTTCGGTTTTTGTTTCCCAGTGTAAAGTTTCTGTTACGTTTCCGGTCCTTTGCTGCCACTAATTTGCCAACCGTTTCACAATGGAACCTCTGACAGAGCACACCTATGGAGAAATTCTGGCTCAACGAAGCATTCTGGCTGACCATCATCGTGGTTCTCTCCGTGATGCTGATTGTCTGGCGCACCCAACATGAACGCCGGACCCTTCGTTTTGCCGGGCTTTCCTTCATTCTCTACTTCTTTGGATTACCGCTGGTTCTCTTGCTTCCGCCGGGAACTTCAACCGGGGTGCGGGTGGTTCACACCCTGGGGTTGGTTTTGTCCGGGGTGGCCCTGATTAACCTGGGGTCCCTGCTGGTTTTTGAAGTCCTGCTGCCGGTCATCCGGTTGAGCCTGCCACGAATTGTCCGGGATACGATTATTATCGCAGCCTATGGCATTGCGATTATGTCGCTGCTGACTTCGCTGGGGGTCAATATCACCAGCTTGATTGCGACTTCGGCCATTGTCACAGCAGTCATCGGGTTGTCGCTCCAGGATACCCTGGGAAACATCATGGCCGGGCTGTCCCTGCAACTGGAACAGGTGATTGAGGTGGGCGACTGGATTAAAGTGGACCAGCACGTGGGCTGTGTGCGGGAAATCCGTTGGCGGCAGACCTCAATTGAAACCCGAAACTGGGATACGGTGGTGATTCCCAACAGCCAGTTGATGAAAAGTCAGGTACTGATTTATGGACGGCGGCAAAATGCACCCTTGCAAACCCGTCAATGGGTGTATTTCAATGTTGATTTCCGCTATTCCCCCACCGAAGTGATTGAGTGCGTTAACCTTGCCCTGCAAAACAATCCGATTGAAAATGTCGCCCGCGACCCGCTCCCCCATACCCTGGTGATTGATTTTAAGGAAAGCTATTGCCTCTATGCGGTTCGGTACTGGCTGACGGACCTGGCCTTGGATTCCCCGACTGATTCAACCGTCCGCACCCGGATATATTTTGCCCTCAAACGGGCTGGCATCCCGCTTTCCATTCCCGCCTACAGCGCCTTTATCACCGAAGAAACCCGCAAACGCAAAGAACGCAAGGAAGGTAAGGAAATGGAACATCGGCTGGGGGTCCTCCAGCGGATTGAACTGTTTCATACCCTCACCCGCGAGGAACTGGTCCAACTGACCCACCACATGCGCTATGCCCCATTCAGCAAAGGTGAAATTGTGACCCGTCAAGGCGCAGAAGGGCACTGGCTCTATATCATCAGCACCGGCCATGTCACGGTGCAGGTTGCCAGTGCTCCCAGAGATGGCTCGCCCTCAATCCAAAAAGAAGTAACCCAGCTTGGCCCCAACGATATTTTCGGCGAAATGTCGCTCATGACCGGCGAACCCCGTGCCGCCACCATCATTGCGCTGGATGAAGTGGAATGCTACCGGCTCGACAAAGAAGCATTTCAGGATATTATCGCCGCCCGCCCGCAACTGGCCGAGGATTTCTCCCATATTCTGGCCAAGCGGCGCATTCAACTGGATGCCGTCCGGGAAGGCTTGAGTCACGAAACCCAGCGCATCCGGATAGGAGCCACCCAAAACCACATGCTGGAATTGATTCGGGAGTTTTTTGGCTTGTAGGCTCGTCCCTGGAGCTGGTTCAGCCAGCGCCAATCATCCATCTCAGGGTGTTTGACGACTTGATTCGGTAATTCCGCACTCCGTGCATTACAACCCACGGCTGCAATCAGCGGCGGCGGCGCGACCGAATTACCAAAATAAGAAATCAACGACCATAAAGCGGTACGTCCACTGAACTTCCCACTCATTCAATCTATCTGACCGCTTGTCGAAAAAAACGGACTTTCCCTCCAAAATCTGGCACAATTCCAGGATTCCCAAAGAAGTGTGAAGCAGCTTTCAAAACTTTTCAAAAAAGCCCAGGCTCTAACGCCTCACCTTGTTTCAGCACTTTTTTCAAATCACACAAGAAACCGGGACCGCTCCTGACTTTCCCAGGGCCCACCTGGTTCCATCGGGGTTTTGCAAGAGTTACCACTATGAGAAATCAGTTCGCCGCATTTTTGTTGTCTCGCCAGCACCTTCGCGCTGGTTTGAAAATCTTTCCACTGCTGGGGGTTTTTTGTCTGGCCTTGGTTTACAGCCGCTGGGTGGCAGCCTCCGGCCAGCCCCAGAACGAACCGCCTCCAAGTGAGGCCACTGCCGCGGTCATTACCTCCGTCAAACTCAAGCCCACCAAATTGCAAGTCAGTGGAGCCGGATTCACCACGACTGACAAAATCGAAGTTGACGGAAAGCTCTTCGCCGATACCAAAGCCAAGGGTGACCCGGTTAAATCCCTGCTTTCAAAAGAAGCCGCATCGCTTGGCACGGGAAGCTACATTGTGACCATCCGGGCTGCCGACCAAAGTCGCTCGGCCCCTTTTATTTTCGACAATTCAGTCACAAACGGAATTCCCAAGGTCACCGTGACGGTCACCCCGCCAACCATTCAGGTCACCAAAGGACAGCAGATTCAGTTGTCCGCCAAGGCGCTTGATGCGGCAGGCGGAGAACTGTCAGGCGTCACCTTTACCTGGGCCACCGACAATGCGACCCTTGCCACCGTGGACGCCACCGGCAAAGTGACGGCACTCGGAACCGGGACGGTTGGGGTCAGTGCCTCGACGCTTCGCAACAAGGGCAATGCGCAGGTTACCATCCAGGATGTGCAAACCAGCAAACCGGGCGTACAAATCACATCCGTCAGTCCGGTGGTCAACGAAGGCCAATCCCTGACGCTCCAGGCGGTTGTGCGCGACGCCAATGGACAGGTGCTTCCGAATGCCGTCATTACCTGGAAAACCGACAGCCCCGACATTGCCACCGTGGACGCCACCGGCAAAGTGCAGGGTGTCGTGCGGGGTTTTGCCACGATTCAGGCGTCCAGCACGGCAACCACAACCAATCAAACCGACAGCGTGGCCCTCACGGTGGCACGGGTCGAAACCAATGCGGAAACCGCCGGAACCGCAGCCGGAACCGGTTCGGTGACGGTGGATAACGCCAGCCGGGTCTATCAAACCGATTTCGCCCGCCAAATTGTGCGGCGCGGGCCGTTTGGCCAGCCGCTGGAACTCTATGCCGGGCTGACCAACGCTCCCGGACGCATTGACGGAACCCGCACGGCTTCACGGTTTAACAATCCTGACGGCATCAGTGTGGATAACGCTCAGGGGAATGTCTACATTGCCGACTCAACCAATCATTCAATTCGCTGCATTTCCGATGGTGGGGTCAAAACCGTGGCCGGAACGGAAACCAGTGGCTCCGCCGATGGCCCCCTGGCACAGGCCCAATTCAAAGGGCCACGGGGAATTCTGGTGACCAGCACCGGTGATTTGTTTATCGCCGATACCGGCAACCATACGATTCGCTTTGTGGATATGAAAAAAGGGACGGTTCGGACCGTCGCGGGCAGTGCCGGCCAACCGGGAAAAACCGACGGCACCGGCAGTGCCGCCCGATTCAACCAGCCGGTCGGATTGGCTTTTGACTCCGCCGGAAAAAATATTGTGGTGGCTGACAGCGGCAACAGTCTGGTCCGGCTGGTTTCCTCCAAAGGCGAGGTTCTGACCATAGGTGTCCTGGGGGCTGCCGCCGAACCTGCCGCACCGCCGGCAACCCGGCAGACCACCCCTCGCAATGACGAAGCGGGCGAGGATTTTCCGCCCGCGGCTCCCAAAGCCGTCAGCGTGGACGGCTTTGGCAACATCTATGTCGCCCAGCAAAATGGCGGCGTCCAGGTTCTGTTGCGCTCCCGTGGCAAATACATGCCCCCCATCAATGTTGCTCAGGCTGGCACATTTGCCAAAGCCGACTGTGTATCGGTCATTGCCACCAATATCTATGTGCTTGATTCAGGGAACCCGCAGCAATCGCTCAAACGGGTCACCCTGGCCCCGCCGGAAATCGCCAAAGTGGACCCGGCCAATGCCCAACTGAGCGGGGGGATTGAAGTTCAGGTCAACGGACGGAACTTTGCGCCGGATACGGATGTGCTGCTGGATGGGCAGCCGGTTTCTGATTTGAAAATCCAAAGCACTTCCAAATTACAGTTTACCGCTCCGGCAGCGATTTCAAGCGGCGTCCGGACTCTCACCGTGCAGCACCGGGGCGGCATTGACCAGGCTCCGTTTTTCTATGACCCGCCCGACCTGAATCAAATTCCAATCGGCAGCATGACGAGCATTGCCGGGGGCAGTCAGTTTGCCGGAGACGGCGGACTCGCCCTGCGGGCCGTGCTGGCCGACCCACGCAGCGTGTCAGTGGATGCCAACGGCAATGTGTTTTTTGCTGATACATTGTTCAATCGGGTGCGGCGGGTGGACTTCCAAAGCCGAATCATTACGACAGTGGCTGGAACCGGACGGATTGGATTTTCCGGTGACGGGAAGCTGGCCACGGAGGCCGAATTCAGTTCTCCTGAATCCATTGCCGTGGACCCGGTGGGAAATATTTACATTGCGGACCGGTACAATGGCCGGATTCGCCGGGTTGATGCCGCCACCAACCTCATCACCACGGTGGCCGGGGGCGGCAATCCGACCAACGGGATTGGAGACGGCCCGGCTTTACAAGCTCGCCTGGAACCGCGCTCCGTGGTTCTGGATGGCGAGGGGAATCTGCTCATTGCCGACCAGACCAACCGACGCATCCGCAAACTTGATTTTGCCACCGGTATGATTTCAACCATCGCCGGTGGCGGAACTCCGGCGGACAACATTGGGGACGGAGGTTCCCCGCTCGCCGCTGCCTTCCAGGAAACCAGTGCCGTTACCCTGGACCGGAAAGGGCGGATTCTGGTAGGTGATGCCACGGCCCGGCGGATTCGGGTGATAGACCTGACGGCCAACCGGATTTCCAGCCTCAGTCTTTCCAGCAATGTGGAAAAGGACTTCATTCCTTACAGTCTGGAAGTCAATCCGCAAAACCAAATCATCATCGGCACAACCGGCGGAAGGCTGATTCGGGTTGATACCGAAGCCGGAACCTCCGACAAGATTGAAATCAAAGGCCCCCAACTGGGCAACATCCGGGATGTCACCACGGATGGGTTCGGCAACTTTTTTATTGCCGATGACGGCGACTATGGCGTGGACAAAGGACCAGGACGCATCCTGCGGGTGGATGGCACCACCATGAACGCCACTACTTATGCCGGTGGCGGTGATTCGGTGGGTGATGGCCGCAATGCCACCGGGGCTTTTTTGCAACCGAACGACTGCACCGCCAACCGCCTGGGCGAATTGCTCATTTCCGACGGTTTCAACAACCGGGTGCGTAAAGTCAACCTCCTGAATGCAATTTCAACTGTGGCCGGGGGCGGTAAAAGCGAAAAAGGCAGCATCAACGACGGTGGACCGGCAACCAGCGGCGTTTTACGGGAACCGCAAGGACTGGCCTGTGATGCCCTGGGGAATTGTTACATTGCCGACGCCGCCAACCTGCGGATTCGGCAGGTAACCCCCGAAGGGCGCATTGTCACCCTGGCCGGAACCGGCGAATTTGGCACCAATGGCGACGGCGGACCCGCACTTCGCGCACAATTCACCACCCCAATTGGACTGGCGCTGGACCAGCGGAACCAGGTTCTGTTTGTCGTGGATGTTTCCCCTCTCGGCTCACGGATTCGGGCAATTGATTTGCGCAAAGGCGACATCAATACGATTGCCGGTTCAACCCCGCGCGGGTTTTCCGGCGACAACGGCCCGGCCCGGCAAGCCCAAATCAGCCGGGGTACCAATGTGGCCGTGGATGGCGAGGGCAACATTTATTACGGTGACACCGACAATCACCGCGTCCGCCGGATTGACGCCAAAACCGGCGTTATAACCACAGTGGCGGGGTCGGGCGACATTGGCATTGGCAAAGGCGGCTTTAGTGGTGACGGAGGCCCCGCCAAATCCGCCCGGCTCAACGCCCCAACCGGCCTCACCCTGGATAATGACGGCAATCTCTTTATTGCCGACGCCGGTAATTACCGGATTCGCAAAGTTGACCCCAAAACCGGCATCATTACAACCGTGGCCGGAATTGGATTTCCCGGTTTTGACGGAGACGGAAAACCTGCGCTCTCAGCCAAAATCGGAGTGGTTTTTAATCTGGTCACCGACTTGCGGGGCAATCTCTATCTGTGTGATGTGCTGTTTGGTGTGGTGCGGGTCGTAAAAGGCGCGGCGGCTCCGCTTGGTATCAATCCGGGACCAGGACCAAAATGAAGGACTGAGGACTGAGGACTGAGGACTGAGTTTCAAATTCTGACTCCAAGGCAAAATCTGAGTATATGCCCTGCTCTCATCTACTCCTCAGTCCTCAGTCCTGGCGGGTCCTCAGTTCTGGTTTTTACCGGAGCCAGCGTTCCATGTGAGGAAAGGGCTGAACGCCCCGCAGCTTGGCTGTCTGAGGTGAGAAAGCCATTTCAAATTTCTCAAGCAACGGAAGCCCTGGGGAGATTCCATTCTGAAAGCTGAAGATCAGCCCCAGGCTGTTTCCCCGATAACCGTCCGGATGAAACAATACATGCAGCGGCATTCCGATGGTCAAAGCCGCAGCATACGACCAGGAGATGGCGGCGACTTCAATCAGGTCAATTTCGGGATCCTCAAACACAGCTTCCTGGAGGGACCGGTTTGCCGGGGCAATCAAGGCCAAATGACCGGCTTCGTGAAGGATGTCCCCTGGTGACAAAAGCTGTGATTCCTGAACAATCATCCGACCAGACACAATCGCAATTCCAGGCAGAAAGGTTGTGTCAGTGACTGGCCCGGATTCTACGTTCAGCCCGATTTCATGCAGAAAAGCAGCAGTGCGATTGGTCAGTTCGTGGGTAAACATCAGGGTATCTCAGGATTTTTGGGAAAGAATGGAAAATCAAGTCGTTTCTCTGGTTTTCCATCTTTGCAAATTTCCCGGCTTGTGTCAGATTTTTTTGTTCGAAGCATGAAAGGTGGCTCCTGAACTTCCATCCCAACTTTTCCTCTTCGATTTGTTTATTTCAAATCCTGAAAGGCAATCTTGCAATAACTTTATGAAGTACCCTCAACCGCGACTCCGGTCAGCGCTACGCCGCTGGTTCGTCTCGCTCTGCTGTGTCTTAGTATGCGTCAACGGGGCGGTTTTTGCCCTTTCGAATTCATCATCCGCTCCCACCCCCAAAACCGGCGCAGCAACGCGCCGCACGACCAACAAACCCCAACGAAAACGCCCGCAACGCCCCCGTAACCGCATCGAAGAAGCGGAACGGGAGCGCGAAAATCCTGCGGCACGGCAGGACTGGTTTACCATCCAGCGCTCATATCCGTCGGGCGTGATTCCGGCGGATGCCCGCCGGCGGGCCTGGGAAGCCCGTCCGCGCCAACGCTTTGAACCAAACGCCCCGGTTTTGACGTGGCGTTCCATCGGACCTTCTCCCACCCTGGCCACCGAGGACAATCGGGACCTGTGGGGTGACCTGAGCGGTCGCATCAATGCGGTGGCCGTTTCACCGGCTGACCCGAATCTGATTTTGGTGGGGGCTGCGACAGGCGGTGTCTGGCGTTCAACCGATGGTGGCGAGAACTTCACTGCCGTGACAGACAACCAGGTCGACCTGGCGGTTGGCTCGATTGCCTTTGCCCCTTCCAATCCGACCATTGTGTATGTGGGGATGGGAGATTCAGCGGGCGGCTATTTCGGCAGCGGTATTTTGAAATCAACCGACGCCGGGCAGACCTTTAACCGGGTCAATGATGCTTCGATTCCGACCGTTGGGCAAATCGCCAAAATTGACGTGGACCCGAAAGACCCGAACCGGGTTTATGTGGCCCAATATGCCAGCCTTTCGGGAAACACCTCGTTTTCCGGCGGGCTTTATGTTTCCACTGACGGCGGCGTCAAATGGCAACGCACGCTGGCCGGTCTCTCCACCGATGTGGCGGTGCATCCGACACTTCCGGGCGTGGTGTATTCCACCTCGGCCCGTGTCTCAAGCGACGGCACTTCAGGGCTCTATAAGTCAACCGACGGCGGGCTGACCTGGGTGCGGGCCCGGAGCTTTTCCTTCAGCAGCGTGGTGGATGCACGGGTGGCTGTGACCCCGGCCAACCCGCAACTGGTGTACCTCTATGGCGGCAACGGCAGTGCGATTTCCTTGCAGGCCAGTACCGACGGAGGAAACACCTGGGGTTCGCGGAGCGTTCCGCCGGATGCGGATTTCCAATTCGGCTACAACACCTATCTGGTCGCCGACCCAACCAACGCCGATACGGTTTATGTGGGAACCACTGACGTTTTTCGCAGCACGGACGGCGGCAACACTTTTGCCAACCTGACCGATGTCTATGGCCGGGTTTCCCGCTCGCACCCGGACCAGCACGCCCTGGCAGTTACCCGCGACGGCATTCTGATTGGGAATGACGGCGGACTTTTCAAACTGCCCACGGGCAGCAATCAGTTCCGTGCGCTAAACCGTTCGCTTACCTTGTCGCAGTTTGTCAGCCTGCAATTGCATCCGACCAACCCGAATATCAGCTACGGCGGAACCCAGGACAATGGGACCCAACGCCGTCTGAGCAGCGGCGCATGGGAGGACTTTCCCGGCGGTGACGGCGGCAACTGCGTCATCAACGGAGCGGACCCCAGCATAGTCTTTACCTCCTATTATTTCGCCCAACTGCTGCGCTGGCGTGACAATGGCAATGCCTTTGACCGGACCATCGGACGCAACTCGACCTTTGGAGAGTCCAACGGCAATCCCCGAATGAGTTTCTATCCGCCTTTTGTCGGAAACGGCGTGGATGCCAACCTTTACCTCGGTACCTGGCGGCTCTTTATCAGCAAGGATGCGGGCAACACCTGGACGGCTCCGGCAGGAACCCTCGACATCACCCGTGGCACCGTCAACGGACGGCTGGATGTGCTGGAAGCCATCGGCGTCGGACGGTCCAATACCAATGTGATTTATACCGGTTCGCGCTACGGACGGATTTCGCTTTCAACCGACGAAGGCAAAACCTGGAGCGATGTTACCGGAACCCTGCCCAACCGGTTTGTGACCGGCATCCGGGTGGACCCGGTGACACCGGCCACGGCCTATGTGACGTTTTCCGGTTACGGCACCGGGCATGTCTTCCGCACCACGGATTCCGGCACGACCTGGGCCAATCTCAGTGCCAACCTGCCGGACGTTCCGGCCAACACCCTCCTGATTGACCCAAGAACTGCTGGAACGCTGTATCTCGGCACCGACATCGGCATCTTTCGCTCCACCAACAACGGGACTTCCTGGGAAGCTTTCAACAATGGGATGCCGCCGGTGATTGTCATGTCGCTGGCTGCTCAACCCAGCGGTTTGATTCAGGCGGGAACCTACGGGCGCGGTATTTATGAATTGCAACTGATTGATGTGCCGGATGACACCACGCCGCCGCAGGTAACGGTGTTGGCTCCCGCCGGAGGCGAAACCCTGACACCGGGCAGCGCCTTTTCCATCACCTGGAAGTCAACCGACGACCGGGGCGTGACCGCGCATGACGTGGCACTTTCGCTCGACAACGGCGCGACTTTCCCCACTGCAATCGCCACCGGACTGGCCGGAACCGCACAAAGCTTTGCCTGGACGGTTCCCACCACCGAGTCGAAAACCACTCAGGTCCGGGTCACCGCCACCGATGCTGCCAAAAATCAGGGTCTGGGAACCAGCAAGACCTTTATTGTCGGCAAAGCGGCTGATACCAAAGCCCCCACCGTGACGGTCACTGCGCCAACCGCAGGCACGACCGTCGAGTCTGCCGAAGGAACCAAAATCAACGTCACCTGGACTTCAACGGACGATACCGGCGTCACCTCCCACGCAGTTTCCCTGGCGGGCAAACGCAACGGCACGTCATTTGAAACCCAGGTTGTGACGGGACTTCCCGGCACCGCCACCAGTTTCCAAATCACGGTCACCAAAAACGATGCCGTGACGGAAGCACAGGTGATTGTGGCAGCCAGTGATGCCGCCCAGAACGTGGGCAAAGGCCAGTCGGGAAGCTTTACGATTGTGGCCCCGAAACCTCCCGACACGGAAAAACCGGTGGTTTCAGCCGTGACCCTTTCCACCAAAAAAGTGAAACGGAAAGTTGACCCGAAACTGGTGATTTCCTGGAAATCAACCGATAACGTGAGCGTTGCCAGCCAGGAAATCGTCTATGCCGACAACGGGCAGGTCTTTTCGCGGACCGTGGTTTCCGGCCTGCCGGGCGCGACTCAGACGTTTGAGTGGACGGTTTCCTCCAGCGTTCCGAAAACAACCAACGGACTGGTGAAAGTCATTGCCAAAGACGCTGCCGGCAACAGCGGCGAGGCCGTGAGCACACCGGTCACCATCAAATAAGCAGGGCAGGAATAAAAACAGATTGAAAGCGCGAAACCCGCGAAATACGCAAAAAAGAAAAACAAAATTCTTTTTTGGTGTGTTTCGCGGGTTTCGCGGTTTACCAAAGAAATCAATCTATTTCCTGCCTGATTTGGGCAGGGATTCGATCACATCCAAAATCTCGTCAAACTGAAACCGGCGGGTGCGTTGCGCCAGGGCCAGTCCCAACGGCGCATCAAGTTCGGTAATCTGCCCCACCAGTCGGGTAACCCAATCCCCGTCCCCCAGATTCATTGCCTGTTCAAGTTCGGCCACCAAAGGTTCGGGCAGGGCGGCCAATCGTGAGGCTGGAATCAGTGAAAAATCGTCGGTGTTGGCTGGTTGTGTCTCAGGTTGGGCCGTCAGGAACCGGACATGCAGGTGTTTTTCAAGCGTGGAAAATATTTCCTCGTTCCGAAACGGCTTGGTCACATAGTCGTCGCAGCCGTTGGCCAGAATCGCCGCCCGGTCATGTTCAAAGGCGCTGGCCGTGAGGGCAATGATTTTGACCGGGTCCAGGGTCCAGGGTTCAGGGTTCAGGGTTCCTGTCTTCCCTGCACTTCCAGTTTCTGCCTGAAAAGATTTCAAAACAGGGGATTCAGCCGTATTTTGTAACCCTGGACCCTGAACCCTGGACCCTGAACCCTGCTTTTCCAACTCCCGAATCCGGCGGGTCGCGTCATAGCCGTCCATGACCGGCATTCGCATATCCATCCAAATCAGGTGTGGGTGCCAGGTTTGCCAGAGGTCAACCGCTTCCTGCCCGTTGGCCGCCTCCCGGACTTCACATCCGATGGAACTCAGCAACCGGTTGAGCAAAAGGCGATTGGACGCATTGTCGTCCACCACCAGCAAGCGAACCGGCGGTTGGTCAGAAGCCAATCGCACCACTTGAGGCAGCGAGCCGGGTTCGGCAACCGGTGCTTCCGCTGCGGGCAAGGGCACCCGAATGTGAAAAACAGTTCCTTTGCCAAGCTGGCTGCGCACAGTGATTTCCCCACCCATGAGCCGGATGAAATTCTGGCTGAGGGCCAGCCCCAGCCCGGTTCCTTCGGTGGATTGCCGCCCGCTCTGGGTTTGCACAAACGGCTCAAACAGAGTTTCCAGTTCCTCGGCTGCAATGCCGAAGCCGGTGTCCTCAACTTCGAATTCGGCAATTCCCTCCACCCATTTGGCCCGCAAGGCAATGCCGCCCTGCGAAGTGAACTTGACGGCATTCCCCAAAAGATTGATGAGTACCTGCCGGAATTTGCCTTCATCGCCCTGCACGTAGCGCGGCACTTCCGGAGCCAAATCCACAATCAGGGTCAGGTTTTTGCCCGCCGCCCGCACCCGAATCATTTCTTCAATGCCTTTCAACAACCACCGCACGTCAAAAGGCTGAGGGCTCAAGGTGATTTTCCCGGCTTCGATTTTGGAAATCGAAAGCACGTCGTTGATAAGCTGGAGCAGATGCTCGCCACTGCGCAGAATGAGGGACAGATTGTCGCGGTTGTCTCGGCTGAGAGCAGCGTCCCGCTCCATCAACTGGGCGAACCCCAGAACGGCATTGAGCGGGGTCCGTAGCTCATGGCTCATGCTCGACAGAAAAACGCTTTTGGCCAGATTCGCCGCCTGGGCTTTGTCGGCCAGTTCCAGGGCTTTCTGCTCGGATTCCTGCAATTGGGCCACGGTATTGGCCAGTTCGGCAGTCCGTTCCCGCACGTTCTGTTCCAACACGCGGGTCTGCTTCCGAAGCGTCCGCAACCGCCAGCGCACCCCACCGTAAATACAGCCCCCACCGGTCACCACATATAACAGATACGCCCACCACGTCCGCCACAGCGGAGGCTTGAGCCGAAACCGGTAGACGGCCCCGACCCGGTTCCATACACCGTCGTTGTTACAGGCAATCACCTGAAAGGTGTAATCCCCCGGAGCCAGATTGGTGAAATAGGCAACCCGGCGGGTCACGTCTTCCGACCAGTCCTGGTCCAGCCCTGTCAGCTTGAACCGGAACCGCACTTTCTCCGGAGCCAAAAAACTCAAGGCCGTGTAATGAAACTCAAATTTGGGACTGCCGGGGCCGAACACAGTGCGTTCGGCGGGCAAAAATGACTCCGTATCGGCCACCACCTTTTCCAGCCAGACTTCGGGCACCTGCTGGTTCGTCGTAATACGTTCCGGGTCAACCACCGTCACACCGGCTGTGGTGGGGAACCAGAGCCGCCCATCGCGGGTTTTCCACCCGGCAGGCTGCGAATTTCCATTGCACTGGTTGGTTCCCATGCCGTCCCCTTTGCCAAACACGGTACAGGGAATGGTCGGAATCGCTTTCCGGTCGTAGTTTTCCACGTCCGCCCGGTTGATGAAATAAATGCCCCGGTTGCAACTCATCCAAAGATTGTTGCGGTTGTCTTCCAGAATCTGAAACGCAAGGTCATCAAACAGTCCGTCTTTGGTCGTGTAGCAGGTGAATTTCCCATTGCGAAACCGGCACAGGCCACCATTGGTGCCAATCCAAAGTGTACGGTCGCTGTCCTCGTAAAAAGTAAACGCCGAATCATTGGCAAGCCCATCTTTCATGCCGTAATTTCGGAGAAATTTTCCATCCTGCCAGACTGAAATCCCTCCGTAGGTGCCCACCCATATCCGGCCTTCGCGGTCTTCATAGAGCGCCCGGACACTCTCATGCGGCAATCCGTCCTTGCCGGTAAAGTGCGTAAAGGTTCCGTTCCGATAGGTAAAAAGGCCGCTGCTGACCGTGCCAATCCAGACGGTTCCGCTCCGGTCCGTGCAGAGTGCCCGCATATTGTTGCCCGTAAAGCCGTCTTTGGCTCCAAACGTCGTAAACGTGCCGTCCTTGAAACGGCATAAATCACCACCGGTGACGCCCACCCAAAGGTTTCCTTCGTGGTCTTCGCACAAGGTTTTGACCGAATTGTTGGAAAGCCCGTCTTTGGTTGTGTAGGTGGTGAACTTCCCGTTTTGCAAACAATTCAGTCCGCCGCTGTCCACTCCAATCCAGAGCCGGCCCCGGCTGTCTTCGCAAATCGTGCGGGCATAATCGAAGGAAAGCCCTTCTTTGGTAGTCAAGGAGGTGAATTTTCCATCCCGAAACCGGTTGAGCCCGCCATTGGTACCAGCCCAGAGACTGCCTTCGCGGTCTTCATAAATGGCACGCACGGTATCGCTGGAAAGCCCATCCTTGACGGAATAGGCAGAAAAAACCCCATCCCGAAACCGGTACAGTCCGCCGTTCTCAGTTCCAATCCATAAATTACGGTCTTTGTCTTCCCGAATGGTCCAAATCAGCGTTCCAAGCTGTCCGGCAGCAATTGGATGATTGGTAAAAACCCCGTCCCGATAAGAACAAAGCCCGCCGCCAAATGTGCCAATCCACAATTGCCCGGCTGAATCTTCAAAAAGAGCGTTGATATTGTCATGGGGAAGTCCGTCTTTGGTGCTGTAGGCCGTCAGATTGCCATCCCGCAGGGCAAACAGCCCATTTGAAGTACCTACCCAAAGGACGCCCCGACTGTCTTCGAACATCGAATAGACTCTCAGGCTGGGCAATGGGGTTTTGAATGGGTGGGAATCAAATTTGCCGTCACGAAAAGCACAGACGCCTTTGTTGACGGTGGCAACCCAGACTGTTCCGTGGCGGTCTTCATACAAATACCCAATGAAATTATGCGGCAGGCCGTCCTGAGTGGTGTAGGTGCGAAAAACCCCGTTGGAAAAACAGCCGAGGCCGCCGTCCAGCATGGCAATCCAGAGCCTGCCGGAGCGGTCCTCCAGCAGGGACAAAACGCTTTTCCCCTGCAACCCTTTGGTGTTGCTATTGCTGAAAACGGTGAACCGAACCCCGTCAAACCGGACCAGCCCTTCATACGTGCCCAGCCACAAATATCCGTCACGGGTCTGGGTTATGGCTGTCACCGTGTTTTGCGGCAGGCCGTCCTGCCACACGTCATGCACATACTGTGTCACTGCCTTGGCCGGGTCGAGCGCCCACACCGGGGCTGCTCCGCACATCATCCACCAGCCAAGCAGTATCAGCCAAAATCGGGAAGTGAGGATGCGCATAACAAAATCAGTGATGAGGACTGAGGACTGAGGACTGAGGACTGAAAATTCAGGACCGCGAGCTGAGTTTTCATCATTTACCTGAAAAATTGAAGTCAGCCAAGCTGATTTTCTCAGTCCTCAGTCCTCAGTCCTCAGTCCTGGAGGTCAGTCCCGTGGCAACGGTTCGGGTAAATCGGCCAGAATATAGGCCAGCACGGCCAGTGCCGCCGTGTTTTGGGCCAAATCGTTCGGGTTGATTTTGTCGAGCGTGTCAGCGTGGGTGTGGTGAACGTCAAAATAATGCGTCCGGTCGGAATCCATGCCAAAGCTGGGCACTCCGGCACTGGTCAAGACCGAGATGTCAGCGCCGGTCCGGTCCTCGTGGCGAATCCGTTGGGCGTCAATACTTTTGAGAAGGGCGGCAATCTGTTGCACGATGGCCAGACTGCGGCCTTTGCCGGTGAAGGAAAATCCGACGGTTCGGCCAGCCCCCGAATCACACTCGACGGCGGCAATATGTTTGTCAAATTCGGCTTTGTGGGCGGCGGCGTAGGCCCGTGCGCCACCCAGTCCGTTTTCCTCATTGGTAAAGAGCACCACCCGAATGGTCCTCCGTGGCTGGAGGTTCAGTTTCTTCAAAATCCGGGCGGCTTCCATTGCCATCACGCAACCGGCACCGTCGTCGCTCGCCCCGGTGCCCACGTCCCATGAATCAATGTGCCCGCCGATGACCACCACTTCATCCGGTTTTTCCCGCCCGCGAATCTCCCCAATCACATTGGCCGATTCAACATCGGGCAGCATATGTGCTTCCATCATCAAGGTCACAGTTGGTTTCTGCCCGGCGGCACAGAGGCGGGCAAGCAGGTCGGCATCTTCGGTTGCCAAGGCTGCCGCCGGGATTGACGGAATTTCTGCCGTATAGCGGGTGGCCCCCGTATGAGCCGTGTTGAGGCTGCGGGTGGTGACGGAGCGAATCAGTACGGCGACCGCTCCCTGCTGGGCAGCGGCGGTGGGTCCCTGCCCGCGAAACTTTACGGCGTCGCCATAGGCTTCATCGGGTTCCAGGTCCTTGCGCATGGCGTAGCTGTACAACACGATTTTTCCTTTCACCGTGTCGCCCAGTTTTTTCAGTTCTTCAAAGTCATGCACCGCCACAACCTCCGCCGTGATGCCTGCTGCCGGAGTTCCCACCGAGTTTCCCAAACCCAGCATGGTCAGTTTCTGCTTTTTCGGTGTGAGCAGGTCACAGCTTTCATTGCCGCGCACCCAGTGCGGCACCTTGGCCGGTTCGGTGGCAACCCGGTCCAGTTTGTCCGCCTGCATGGCGGTGACTGCCCATTGAATGGCCAAATCAAGTTGCGGCGAACCGCTTAATCGGTTGCCAATCCGGTCCGCCAGATATTCCAGTTTGGCAAAATCACCATGGTCAACCATAGCCGTTCCAATGATTTTGGCGGCTGCTTCGCGGTAGTTTTTTTCAATGTCGGTTACAGCCGAGGGGGTTTGAGCCAGTGATGGCGACGTTGCGCCAAGCAAACAACAACAACACAACAAAGCAATCAATCGCATTGAGTCATGTCCTTTGGGGGAATGGAGCGGGATGTCGAAAATGAAAATGGTGTGTACACCAACAGACTCAATCTTTTCCACCGTCCTTACCGAAAAGAAACCGATTGCTTGCGTTGCTTTCCTACGGTGGGGTACAAATTTCGAGTCTTTCAGGGTTGAGGGTTGAGGGTTCAGAATTCAGAGTTCAGGACCTGGAGTTTTGAATTTTGAGATGTGCGTTTTACGTCAGAGGCAATTCGAATTTTTCAAGATTTTGAGAATCGAAAACCCTGAACCCTGAACCCTGAACCCTGAACCCTGAACCCTGAACCCTGAACCCTGAATCCCGAACCCTTTGCAGGAGGTCACCCAAAGTCATGATTCAACCGGCTGCGCGGACACGCAACTATAACTATGCGATTCGAAACATTGTGGTGGAAGCCAAGAAAGTCGAAGCTTCCGGCAAAAAAATCACCTATCTCAACATTGGCGACCCGGTGATTTACGGCTTTCAACCGCCCGAATCGCTGATGAATGCCCTGGCGAAAGCGGTTCATGACGGATTGAACGGCTATGCCCCTTCGGCTGGTACGGTCGAAGCCCGTGAGGCCATCGCCGCCGACTCTGAAAAATACGGCGTCCCGATTTCCCCTGACGATGTGATTGTCACTTCCGGGGCGTCGGAAGCGGCGGATTTGGTGCTCAATGCCCTGCTCGAACCGGGCGACGACGTTTTAACGCCCTGCCCGACCTATCCGCTGTATACGGCCATCACCGCCAAACTGGGAGCCACGGAAAATTCCTACAAACTGGATCCCAAAAATGGCTGGCTGCCTGACCCCGATGACATCAGACGACGCGTTACTCCCCGAACCCGTGCCATTGTGATTATCAATCCGAACAATCCGTCCGGTGCGGTGTATCCCGAACCGGTTTTGCGTGAACTGCTGGCTGTGGCGGCTGAAAAAAACCTGCTGGTCATGGCCGACGATGTGTATCACCGCATGACCTACGGGCCGCACGCACCCCGACTAGCTTCCCTGGCACAGGATATGGACGTTCCGATTGTCAACCTGGAGAGCCTCTCGAAATCCCATTTGGTTCCCGGCTGGCGGGTCGGCTGGATGACTTTCACCAATAAGAAACAGATGGGTGATTTGATTCCGGCGGTCCGCAAAATAGCCGACGCCCGTTTGTGCAGCCCACTGCCCACTCAGGCGGTGATTCCGGCGGCGCTTGCGGACCTCTCGCATTTACCCGCTACGATTGAGGCCATGAAAGTCCGGGCCGACATCAGCGTTGACATGCTCAACGCCATTCCGGGGATGAATTGCACCCGTCCGGAAGCCGCCTTTTATCTGATGGCGCAGATGGAAAACCTGCACGGGGCGACCGACGAACAGTTTGTGCTGGAACTGCTGCGGGAGACCGGGATTTTATTTGTTTATGGCTCCGGGTTTGGACTTGAACCGACGGACGGATATTTCCGTATCGTGTTCTTGCCTGAACCCGAAGTTCTCCGGGATGTCTATACCAGGCTGGGCAATTTCGTTGAATCCTGGCCGCACCGTGCGCGTCAGCAAGCAGCATCCTAGCTTTCAGCTTTCAGCTTTCAGCTTTCAGCTTTGCCGTTTGACCCCATCAACCATGGTTCTTCCTCAGAAATTCATGAGGATCCGGTAAAGAGCTGAAAGCTGAGTGCTGAACGCTCACAGCCTCCAAAAAGGTAGTTTTCCCCATGCGTGATTTCATTAAACAGACCCTCGCCGGGTTTACCGGCATGATTTTGTTCAGCGTTGTGGCAATTGTGGCAGTTGCCATGTTTTTTGGCGTCCTGCTGGCCGGTTTGACCGGTGGCAGCGGTGAGGTTGAGCCGGTGGTTGAAGATAAAACCGTCCTGGTGTTTGACCTGTCCACCAATATTTCCGACGCCAAACCTGGCGCGGACCCCTTTCATGCTTTCCAGGATGCCGCCTTTGGCAGCCGCCCCGACAGCATTTCCCTCAAGACCGTTCTTGACACATTGGACAAGGCCGCAAAAGACAAACGGATTGTGGGACTGTATCTGCATGGCAACCTGCAACCGAATGGGTATGGTTCGGGGTTTGCCGCTTTGAAGGAAATCCGCGAAGCGCTGCAACGGTTCCGGGATGCAGGGAAAACCATCACGGCCTACAACATGGGATATGGGGAACGGGAGTATTATCTGGCTTCGGTATCCAATAATGTGATACTCAACCCCTTTGGCATGATGGAAATGAATGGTTTTGCCTCGCAGCCGATGTTTTATGCCGATGCGTTCAAAAAATACGGCATCGGAGTCCAGGTGACCCGCGTGGGCAAGTACAAATCGGCAGTTGAACCCTACATTCTGAATAAAATGAGTCCGGAAAACCGGGAACAACTGGAAGCACTCTTTGGCGATATGTGGAAAGAGTTTTTGAGCGGAGTCAGTGCCAGCCGCAAAGTCAGCGCCGAGGAATTGCAAGCCAACACGGATGAAGGCGGACTCTTTATGGCTGACCAGGCCAAAGAAAAAAAACTGATTGACAAGACGGCCTATTTTGACGAAGTGGTGGCTGACCTCAAGAAACTGACCGGCAGTGCCGATTCCGACCAGACCTTCCGGCAAATCAATTTGACCACCTACCAAAAGGTTTCACGCAAATCGCTCGGATTGGAAAAAGACTCGAAAAATCAGGTGGCGGTGGTTTATGCCGAAGGCGAAATCGTGGATGGCGGCGGCAGTGAGGATTCAGTTGGCGGCGACCGATTGGCCCGCCAGTTGCGCACGCTCCGACTGGACCCGAACGTAAAGGCGATTGTGCTCCGGGTCAACAGTCCTGGCGGCAGTGCCACGGCCTCGGAAGTCATTCAACGGGAAGTTATCCTGACCAAAAAGACCAAGCCGGTTGTGATTTCCATGGGAACGGTGGCGGCTTCGGGCGGGTACTGGATTGCAACCTACGGCGATAAGATTTTTGCCGAACCCAACACCATCACCGGCTCCATCGGGGTGTTTGGCATGCTCCCCAACGTGCAGGGGCTGGCCAACGAGCATGGCATCACCTGGGACACGGTCAAAACCGGCAAGTATGCCGACCTGGGCACCCTCACCCGGCCCAAGACCGACGAGGAACTGGCACTCATTCAACGCACGGTGGACCGGATTTATGACCAGTTTCTGACCAAGGTTTCCGAATCCCGTAACCTGCCCAAGGAAAAAGTGGCGGAAATCGCCCAGGGGCGGGTCTGGACCGGCAATCAGGCCAAGGGACTGGGGTTGGTGGACGAAATCGGCGGCTTACAGACAGCCATCAAATTTGCTGCCGAAAAAGCCAAACTGGGAGCGGACTGGAAAATTGAGGAATATCCGCGTCCGTCCACCACGGAAGACAAAATCAAGCAACTTTTGTCCGGGGATGATTCCCCCCGCCCGGTGGCCCGCCTCAACCCGTTGACCAAGCAGGTGCTTCAGGTCAAAGATGACTTGCAAATGCTCGGCGAAATGAACGACCCGATGCATGTTTATGCCCGCATGCCGTTCAATCTGAAGATTGACTAAATCAAACCACAGATGATGTGAACCAACTTTTCACCGCAGAGGCGCAGAGGAAACGCAGAGAAAAAACAGAAAAACTCTGCGAAAACTCTGCGCCTGCGGCGGTGAGAAAAAATTTGCAAAGTGTTCCAATGTTATGTGGACCGATTTAGAAAACCAAAGGACTGAGGATTGAGGACTGAGCCGACCAATCTTCCGATGACTTTAGAATTCTTCACATAACTCTGCTTCCGCGTGGAAAGATTCCCATACAGAATTATGGAAATCTGCACCAAACTTCCTTAATATGGCTCTTGCTCAGTCCTCAGTCCTCAGTCCTCAGTCCTCAGTCCTCAAAACAACATGAACCAGGTGGACCTTTTCCAAGCGAAAATTCTGATCATTGATGACTTAGACGTCAATGTAACTTTTTTTGAAGCGCTGTTGCGGTCTGAAGGTTATGAAAACGTCTATGGTACCACCAGTCCCCGCAAAGGACTGGAACTCTATCGCACGATTCGCCCCGAACTGGTTCTGCTCGACTTGAATATGCCCCACATGGATGGCTTTCAAGTCATGGAAAAAATCAAAGAACTTGAGCATGATTCCTACCCTCCGATACTGGTTCTGACCGGCCTTTCCGACCACGAAGTCCGCCTCCGGGCCCTGGAACATGGGGCTCGTGATTTCCTGTGCAAACCCTTTGAACAGGTTGAAGCGCTCGCGCGCATCCGGAACATGGTCGAGGTCCGCCTGCTCCACAACGCGGTGCGGGCCCAAAACCGGGAATTGGAAGCACGGGTCCATGAACGGACCCGCGAGTTGCGCGAAACTCAGCTTGAAATCATTCGCCGACTGGGCCGGGCGGCAGAATACCGGGACAATG
Source organism: Blastocatellia bacterium (assembly GCA_019695185.1). Lineage (GTDB taxonomy): Bacteria > Acidobacteriota > Blastocatellia > Chloracidobacteriales > Chloracidobacteriaceae > JAIBAN01. The sequence continues at coordinate 27,565 of JAIBAN010000012.1, forward strand.
AAACCGGCATGCATGTCATTCGCATGAGCCAATACTGTGCGCGCCTGGGCCGGGCAGTCGGACTTTCAGAAGAAGAATGTGAATTGCTGCTTTATGCCAGCCCCATGCATGACCTGGGAAAAATTGGGATTCCCGACCGGATTCTGCTGAAACATGGACAACTTGAGGAAGAAGAGTGGGAAATCATGAAAACCCATACTCTGATTGGTGCGGATTTACTGGCTGGGCACAACTCGGAGCTCATGCAATTGGCCTCACTGCTGGCACTTTGTCACCACGAACGCTGGGATGGAACCGGATACCCTCGCCGATTGGCCGGGGAGGCGATTCCCATCCAGGCCCGGATTACGGCGTTGTGCGACGTCTTTGACGCCCTGACTTCGGAACGGCCCTATAAGCCGGCCTGGACAGTTGAGGCCACACTGGCTGAAATTGACCGCCAAAAAGGTATCCATTTCGATCCCGAACTCGTGCGCCTGCTGCACAACATATTGCCGGAAATCCTTGAAATCAAAGCACGTTACTCAGATACCCCAAATAAGCCGGAACACCGCTGACGGTCAATCCCCCTGCAAGGACATTGTTTTATGTTGGCCGGGACCCTCCTCATTGTTGACGACATTCCAAGCAATATTGATGTGCTTGAGGAGATGTTGACCGAGCTTGGGTTTACGATTTTATCGGCCCCCAACGGTCAGCAGGCACTTGAAACGCTGCAGACGGCTCATCCCGATGTCATCCTGCTCGACATTGCCATGCCCGACCTGAATGGGTTCGAAGTCTGCCAGCAACTGAAAGCCAACCCGGCGACCGCAGAAATTCCGGTTATCTTTGTCACGGCCATGGGGGACCCGGCTGACCAGATTCGGGGATTTGAAGTTGGTGGCGCAGACTACATCACGAAACCGTTCCACTGGAAGGAAGTCCTTGCCCGGATTGAAAACCAATTACGGATTTCCCAGCTTCAGAGCGAACTGAAGCGGCGCAACCAGGAGCTTTCGTTGCGCAATGAAGAACTGGAACGGGCCCACCAACAGGCTGACCGTTATTTTTCGGTACTTTCGGAAACCCTGCAGGGAATGGTGCTTGATCACAAATATTTTCTGGAACACAAAATCGGCGAAGGCGGCTTTGGGGTTGTGTATCAGGCCCGGCATCTGGAGTTGCAATCACCGGTTGCGGTCAAAATCCTGCGCCCGGTTTCAGGAATTCCCAGTCACGATGAGTTGGAGCGGTTCCGCCGCGAAGGCATGGTCGCGTGCCACATCCATCACCCGAATGCAGTCAAGGTGCTGGATTCGAACATTTCAGACTCAGGGGTTCCCTATATCGTCATGGAGCTGCTGACCGGGCACACGTTGCGGGACGAAATGAATGACAAAAGACGGCTTTCCTTCAACCGCTCGATTGAAATCATTGTCCCCGTCTGCATGGTTTTGGCCCGCGCTCACCAGACCGGGATCATTCACCGCGACATCAAACCCGAAAACATCTTTTTGCACGAGACGGATTCAGGTGAGGTCGTCAAAGTGCTTGATTTTGGGATTGCCAAAGTGATTGGCGATTTAGCAGAACTGGCCACCGTCTATGTCACCCAGACCGCCTCCAGTGTGATCCAGGGAACCCCTACCTACATGGCCCCTGAACGACTGGCAAACAAACCCTGCGGACCCAGTGCCGATGTTTATGGAATTGCTGCCGTGCTCTATGAAATGCTGGCCGGGTTCCCACCGTTTCACTCATCCAAACAGGATCTGACTTTGATGCTGGTGCAGCATCTGACCTGCCGCCCAGTTCCTCTTCGCACTTCCAATCCGGAAGTACCTGTCGAAATTGAATCCTTGATTGACCGGGCCCTGGCCAAAGAACCGGAAGAACGCCCCACTGCCCAGGGACTGGCTACCGCCCTGCAAAAATTGGTCGCCAGGGATTTGAATGATTTTGTGTTGGATGAAACTGAACCACTCCAACTGGAACCGAACTCTTCCTACAATGCCAAAACACTCAAGTACGATTCACACTTGGAGCAGTTGTTTTACGACCAGTTGGACCGGAAACCCGATTCCGATGAAGAGGCAGGCAAGGAAGAAGTGGAAAGAGCGGATGAGGAAAAAAATGTGCGCCAGTAACCTCGTGCAATCAGCCAGCAAATCGTTGGCAATACCACCACCGGGTTGATGCCGGAGACCTCCCGGCCATAAATCGTCCGGACCGGCACACTCCCCAACCGAAGCCCCATTGCTGCCACGGAAAAGAGTAAATCGTTGGGAAAGCCGTAACGGGGAAATAAATCATCCAGGTTCAGACGGCGCAGCCCCGCTGTTCGGAAAGCGGTAAAGCCACATTGCGAATCAAGCGGCTCGGCCATGCCCAGCGCAGCCTGAGTCAGCCAACTGAAGACCCGGTTGCCAAAGTAACGAGTCCAGGGCATGGCGGAAATACTGGGGTGGGCAAACCGGTTTCCTTTTACAAAATCAAGCCGTTCATCAAGCAAGGCATCGAGCAGCCGGGGCACATCGTTTCCATCCATTTGCCCGTCGCCATCCATCAGAACCACCACCTCCGCCCGCGTCCGCAGCACATACCGATACCCGGTCACGGTTGCCGCCCCCACGCCACGATTTTCCGCGTGCCGGAGCACCGTCACCCGCCGGTCGGTCTGCATCTGAAGCTGTCCCAACACCCGTGGCGTGGCATCGGTGCTGGCGTCGTCCACCACGACGATTTCGTCAAACAATGCGGGCAGTGCAGCCAGGGTTGCAGGTAACAGTTCAGCTTCGTTGTGAACGGGAAGAACAACAGCAGTGCGGAAATTTCGGTACATCAGGCGTGCTTCACTTTGTGGTCTGGCTAAAAGTCGCGCACAGTATCACTTTTGTTGAGAAAATTGAACTGAACTGCTTCCAACCCGGTGACCGGTTCTCCGAATGGTTGCGCCTCAGTTGGCGGCAGTCAGCCTGGTCAGCACAGGTTTATGCCTACATTCTGGAATCTTTGACCAGTCGTCCGGCACCAGGATAAATTCATCTGGAAACTTGGCGGAGGCTTTTGCTATAGTCGCCGCCGCTTCAGTTTTTATGCGCTCATAGCTCAGTTGGATAGAGCAACGGCCTTCTAAACACAATTGGACCTGTTGCGGAAACACCGGAACCGCAACAGTGGACGGCACTATATCGGTGAAACCTTCCCGGAAATTTTTCGGATGGCAATACCGAGGGAACCCCGGATTTTTTGGGGACTCCGTAGAGACTGCACGTGCCGCACCTGAGATGGTGAAGATACAGTCCAGACCACAAACCCGCCTGGGGTGGCGAAAGCCATAGTGGTACGAAGCCGTAGGTCGCAGGTTCGAGTCCTGCTGGGCGCATTTCTTAAGGACTGAGGACTGAGGACTGAGAGAAAAGTAAGCCCTCCCTTACGGTTGGGGTTCTGCTTCAGTCCTCAGTCCTCAGTCCTCAGTCCTTACCTCAGTTTGGCTTTTGCTTCCGCCACCACATTCCGGACATGTGCAACCACGCTGGCGAGGTCCAGGTCTTCGTTTGTCTTGGTGGAGCGGGTGAAGAACTCGACTTTGTTTTCCTTGAGTTTTTTCGGTCCGACCACAATCCGGAAGGGAATGCCCACCAGGTCGGCATCCTTGAATTTCACGCCCGGACGTTCGTCACGGTTGTCCAAAATGACATCCACACCGGCGGCCTTGAGTTCGCGGTAGATGGTTTCGGCTGCCGTCCGCATGGCTTCGTCAGTGAAGTTGACCGGCGTCACCACCACTTCAAACGGAGCAATCGAAACCGGCCAGCAGATACCGTCCGCATCGTGATAAAGCTCGACGGCGGCAGCCATAATCCGCTCAACGCCGATACCGTAGCTGCCCATCACAATCGGCACTTCCCTGCCGTCCTGCGTGAGCACGTTGGCTCCCATCGAAACACTGTATTTGAGGCCGAGTTTGAAAATATGGCCGACTTCGATGGATTTGTTGACTTCGAGCGTCGCGTCACAGCGCGGACAGCCTTCCCCGGCTTTGACCGTGCGGAGCGAAGCCCATTTCGTGACCTTGATGTCACGTTCGACATTCACGCCGCGCAGGTGGAAATCGTTTTCGTTCGCGCCGGTCGTCATGCTGGTGCGCCCGCGCAGGGCCTCGTCAGCAATCACCGGATACGTGGTCACACCAACTGCGCCAAGACTGCCGGGATGCGCCCCCAGGGCTTCAAAGATTTCGTCGGGTTGAGCCGGACGGAAATCATTGGCTCCCACCGCATCTTTGATTTTGGTTTCGTTCAGTTCGTGGTCGCCGCGCAGGAGCGCCAGGGTCAGCTTGCCATCCAGCACGCAAACGTAGGTCTTGATTTGGTTGTGCGCCGCCGCACCCCCTTCAAAGGTCACCAGTGCTTCAATGGTGCGGATGCCAGGGGTGGCAAATTTTTCCGGTGCGTCGAGTCCCGAACCATCCGGAACCGGCTCCAGTCGGGAAACGGCCTTTTCCACGTTGGCCGCATATCCACAGGATGCGCAACTGGCAATCCAGTCCTCTCCGGCTTCCGAAGCCACCATAAACTCGTTTGAAGCGCTGCCGCCCATGGCACCGCTGCTGGCCTCGACCACCGCAAACCGGAGTCCACAGCGGGAATAAATCCGGCGATAGGCTGCGTCGTGCAAATCAAAGCTCTTGTCCAGCCCATCCGTGTCGAGGTCAAAGGAATACGAGTCCTTCATGGTGAACTGCCGCACCCGCAGCACGCCCGACTTGGGCCGGGGTTCGTCGCGGAACTTGGTCTGAATCTGGTACCAGATTTGGGGCAGTTGTTTATAGGAACGCAATTCATTGCGGGCAATCGCCGTGAAGATTTCCTCGTGGGTCATCCCCAGGCACAACTCAGCGCCTTTGCGGTCCTTGAGGCGGAACATGTTGTCGCCCATCACGTCCCAACGACCTGATTCGCGCCACACCGAAGCCGGGTTGAGCGCCGGGAGGTAAAATTCCTGTGCGCCGATGGCATTCATTTCCTCGCGCACGATGTCGGTGATTTTGAGGAGCGTTCGCTGGGCCAACGGGAGCATCGAGTACACACCTGCTGTCAATTGGCGGATAAAACCGCCGCGCACCAACAGTTTATGGCTGACCGCCTCGGCATCAGCCGGATGTTCACGCAATGTGGGAACGAATAAGTTGTGCCAATACATAAAGACCTTACGAGAATGGGAGTTTTGAGCAAACGAAGGTCGCAAGGGTAGGGTACAGGCGGAAAGGATGTCAACTGGAATAGGGTTCACGGTTCAGGGTTCAGGGTTCTAGATTTTCGAATATCGGAAACTTGCGCTACAGATTGGATTTCAAATCAAAAAACCTTGAACCCTGAACCCTGAACCCTGAACCCGAAAAGAGTGATTGCGTCCCTTCGCGCTGCGGGCTATGCTCGGCCTCTCTTCATACGTGCATTGAAAAAGCTGGAGGATAAAAGCCTGTGAGTACAATACTCGCCGACCAGGATATGACGATGGATGCCGGGGATGAAACGATAAAAATACCCTCGGCCTTGCCGGTGTTGCCCTTACGCGACATTGTGATTTTTCCTTTTATGATTGTGCCGCTCTTTGTGCAGCGCGAAAAATCCATCCGCGCCATTGAGCAGGTGCTGACCGAAAACCGCCTCATTTTGCTGGTTGCCCAGCGGGATGGCGAAAAAGAGGAACCGCTGGCTGAAGACCTGTACGAGGTGGGAACCGTCGCGGCCATCATGCGCATGATGAAATTGCCCGACGGGCGTATTCGGGTGTTGGTCCAGGGGCTTTCGCGGGCCAAAGTAACCGGGATTGAAACCACATCCAACTTTTTGCGGGCCCAGATTGAACAATTAGCCGAACCCAAAGTTGAAAGCACGCTGGAACTGGAAGCCCTCCAACGCAATGTCAAAACCGCGATGGAAAAAGCCGTCACGCTGGGTAAAAATATTTCCCCCGAAGTGATGGCCATTACGGCCAGCCTGGACGACCCCGGACGACTGGCCGACCTGGGTGCTTCAAATTTGGAACTGCGGGTGCAGGAAGCCCAGGGTGTCCTGGAACTGGTTGACCCGCAACAACGACTGTTCCGGGTCAATGAACTGCTGGCCCGTGAACTGAGCGTGCTCAACGTTCAGCAGGAAATCAATTCACAGGCCAAAGGCGAGATTGACCGCTCCCAACGGGAGTTCTACTTACGCCAGCAACTCAAAGCGATTCAGCAGGAGTTGGGCGAAGGCAATGAATTGCTGGAAGAAATCAATACCTACCGGGAAAAAATTGCCGAGGCCGGCATGACGGAAAAAGTCGAAGAGGAGACGCTCCGGCAACTGAAAAAACTGGAGCGGATGCACCCCGACACCGCCGAAGCTGCCACCTTGCGCAATTACCTGGACATCATGGTCAACCTGCCCTGGGCGAAATCCTCGACTGACAATCTGGACCTGTTTCAGGCACAAAAGGTGCTTGATGAAGACCATTACGGTCTGGAAAAGGTCAAGGAACGGATTGTCGAAGCTCTGGCGGTACGCAAACTGAAAGGAAAAACCAAAGGTGCCCTGCTCTGCCTGGTTGGCCCTCCGGGGGTTGGAAAAACCAGCCTCGGACGTTCCGTCGCACGAGCACTGGGGCGGAAATTTGTCCGGATTTCTCTGGGTGGCATCCATGATGAAGCGGAAATTCGCGGCCACCGGCGAACGTATGTGGGTTCGATGCCGGGCCGCATCGTCCAGGCCATCCAGCAGGCGGGAACCAATAATCCGCTGATTATGCTCGACGAAATTGACAAGGTGAGTTCGGATTTTCGCGGCGACCCCAGTTCGGCCCTGCTCGAAGTGCTCGACCCGGAACAAAACCACGCCTTTCGGGACAACTATCTGGGCGTGCCGTTCGACTTGTCGAATTCCATGTTTATGATGACGGCCAATGTGCTCGAAACGATTCAACCGGCCTTGCGCGACCGGATGGAGGTGCTCCGGCTGTCAGGCTACACGGAAGAGGAAAAACTGGCCATTGTCCGCAAACATATCCTGACCAAACAGATGGAGGAAAACGGCATTACCGGAAAATATCTGACCGTGGCAGATTCAGCCGTGCGCTCCATCATCATGCAATACACCCGCGAATCGGGACTGCGCCAACTGGAGCGGGAAATTGCCTCGGTATGCCGGAAAGTGGCCCGCCGGGTGGCGGAAGGCGACCTCAAACGGGTTACCGTCAGCGCCAAGAACATTCATGAATTTCTGGGAACGCCCAAAATCCTGCCGGAAGAAAACCTCAAAAAAGACCAAGTTGGCGTGGCCACCGGACTGGCCTGGACCCCGGTGGGCGGCGATATCCTCTTTATCGAGGCCCTGCTCACCAAAGGCAAAGGCCACCTCATGCTGACGGGGAAACTGGGCGATGTCATGAAGGAATCGGCCCAGGCAGCACTGTCCTATGCCAAATCCCGCGCCAAGGAACTGGGCATTGACGAAGCTGCCTTCTCAAGCAACGACATCCACATCCATATTCCCGAAGGGGCGATTCCGAAAGACGGGCCTTCCGCCGGAATCACCATGGCAACCGCGATGATTTCAGCCTTTTCCAACCGTCCCATCCATCGGACGTTAGCCATGACGGGTGAAATTACCCTCCGTGGAAACGTTTTGGCCATCGGCGGCGTCAAGGAGAAAGTGCTGGCTGCGCGACGGGCCAAAATCAAAACGGTCATTCTGCCGCACTACAATCGCAAGGATGTCGAGGAAATGCCACAAGACCTGATTGAACATATGTCATTTATCTATGTTGACCATGTGAAACAGGTGATTAAGGCGGCCCTGATCTAAATGAAAATGGAGTTGCGCGTTTACGCGGCAGTTCGGAGTTCCACCATCAGGTGGCGGTTGGGAAAAAAGGTTCCAAATTGTCATTTGGTAAGGAAAGGGAAAAATCCTGCCGCGTAAAGGCGGAACTCGGAACCGCCCTCTGAAGGCGGAACTCAAAACATTTCGAAGGACATTCCGGTCATGAAAAAACTGTTTTTAATCTGTGCAGCCGTGCTGCTCTTGGGAATGAATGTGATGGCTCAGGAAGAAGAACACGAATACGCCCCGATTGAGGAAAAACCGCTTGCTTATAAAGACTGGACCTATAAAAACCTGAAAGCCGATGGTCCGCAAATCAATCTGCGGCAGTGGGCCAAGGGGAAAAAACTGGTGCTGGTGGTCTATTACGCCCCCTGGTGCGGCAACTGGAAAAATGAGTCTCCGGTGCTCAACCGGCTCTTTGAAAAGTACAAAGACAAAGGATTTGATGTGATTGCCGTCAACGAATACGGCACTGCCGACGAGGCCCGCGCTTTTTTTGGAGCCAAAGGCGCGCCGTTTCCGGTCGTGATTGAGTCTGACAACCAAAGCCAGCGCGACAAGACCACCCATTTTGCCTATCGGCAGGCAACCGGCGACGGGCGGACCTATGGGTCCCCCTACAATGTTTTTTTGGAGCCGGGTAAACTCAACCCCGAAGGTGAAACCGTGATTGCCAAAACCTGGATTGCCAACGGCGAGTTAATTGAAACCGAAGCTGAGGCATTCATCCGCACCCGCTTGGGTCTGGAAGCTGACAAAACGGAAAAGAAGGCGGAACCTGAAAAGGAAAAATCCGTATCCCCAACCAGCAAACAATAGTCATCCGGCAGGCAGCACATCATTCATTCCCCAAAATTCGAATTCACCCCCTTTTCATGTTCCCACGGTGTGTGCCTGCCGTCCCTGTCAAACTCTGAAACCAAATTGCACAAAACCGGTTTTCGGACTACATTTCACTTTACCCTGGACGGCACCCCAAACTATGGCATTGACACGTGAGCAGGCAATTGAAAAAGCAGTCGCCGATTTGTCGAAACGGCGGAATGTTGCACCGGGCGACATCACCGTTCTTTCCCAGGATGACGCACAGTTTCCCAACGGCGTTCTGGGCGCACCGCTGGACGGCGAAATCTCGATGATGATGATTACCAAAGGCTGGCGGCTGGTTTTGCAGACCAAAAACGACGGCGAACGGTTTGAATATCGCGCTAACCCACAACAAGTTCGACTCTTTCAATATCAGGGCTCGAACTTCAAGCTTTAACCCTTACTTTTCACAATTTGATTCCACCCCACCGGGCAGGAGGCATGACCCATGAGACGTTCACCACTTTTTCACATTGTCGCAGGCTTGATGGTGGTCATGGTCGCATTTTGGTCGGGGATGATTCGACGCTGGGAAATTCAGCGGCGCGCCATTCAAAAAACGGTCTGTCATCGCAGCACCGACGACCAGTTGCAATCGGAAACCACACCCAAGGTTGCCTACAATCGTCCCGACAGTGAACTTGGCTTTATTGTCAAATTCAAAAGCGGGGCTTCAAAAAGCGCCATTTCGCTCCTGCTGGAACGACTCGGAGCCCACGAAATCACCACCTACAAACACCTGCCTGGGTTTTCCTTCGAATCCGTCAGCAGTTCCGAAAGCGTGAACGACATTCTGGCCAAGTACAAAGCCGACCCGAACGTGGAATTTGTCGAACCGAATTTTGTCTATCACACGGACGACATCTGGCCGAACGACCCTGGTTTTAACGAACAATGGGGCCATTACAACACAGGCCAGCCGATTAACGGCGGAACAGGCGGCAAGTCGGGGGTTGACATTGGGGCAGTGGCCGCCTGGAACATCACCACCGGCAGCGAAGATGTGGTGGTGGGCGTGATTGATACGGGCATTGACTATACTCACACGGATTTGGCCGCCAATATGTGGGTCAATGAAAAGGAAATTCCCGACAACGGAATTGACGATGACGGCAACGGCGTGGTGGATGATGTTTTCGGCTACAACGCAATTGATGACAGTGGCGACCCGATGGACGACAATCGGCACGGCACTCATTGCGCGGGCATCATCGGTGCAGTCGGAGACAATGACGAAGGCGTGACCGGCGTCAACTGGAAAGTCAAACTGATGGCGCTCAAGTTCCTTTCGGGCAGCGGCGGCGGTCAATTGAACGATGCACTGGAATGCATCAACTACGCTTTGGAAATGAAGGCACGCGGCGTCAACCTCCGCGTTCTGTCCAATAGCTGGGGCGGTGGCGGATATTCGAAAGCTCTGGAAGAAGCCATCAAAGATGCCAACGAAGCAGGGATTCTCTTCGTCGCGGCAGCCGGCAACGACAATGCCAACAACGACCGCGACCCGCATTATCCGTCCAACTACGATGTGCCGAATGTGATTTCCGTGGCGGCACTCGACCGCAACGACAAGCTTGCCTCCTTCTCAAACTTTGGCGAAAAAACGGTGCATATCGCCGCGCCGGGAGTGGATGTCTACAGCACGGTGCTGGATGGCGAATACGAACACCTTTCCGGAACCTCGATGGCAACCCCCTATGTCTCAGGTGTGGCTGCATTGGTTCTGGCCAAGGAACCCAAACTGAAAGTCACCAAACTCAAGGAACAGATTCTTGGTTCAGCCGTGCCGGTGGAAGCCTTGAAAGGCAAAACCGCCACCGGTGGTCGCCTGAATGCCGAACGGGCCCTGAAGTAAGTTGTAAGTTCTGAATTTTGAATTTTGAGTTCTGAAAAAAGCCCGAAGTTGAGTGAATCAACTTCGGGCTTTTGGCTTTTCGGAGCAATGGCAAATGGCAAACGGACATTTGCAAATGCTGTTAACGTCTTTTCTCATCAGCCAGCAGGTTATGCCGGATGGTGGCTTCGACTTCGCGGACGTTGGGAATTCCGACAAAACCGACTTTTTCCGTTTGATTGTTTTGGGTCCGTAATTCGTCGAAAAAGAGAGAACCGCTGCCGTCGCTTACCTGTTCCCGGTCAAGCCGTTTGATTTGGTCCGCCGTGTAGGAAACAACTGTTTGTTTTTTTCCTGTACCCAAAATCATCAGCCGTTGGCTGGTCACCGCGTAGCAAGTATTTTGTGAGAACCACCACTCCTTGCCAAATAAGCCAAGGAGCCCCACCACTAATAAACTCATTGGTATAAGCAGAAAATAGTTAAATTCTCCCCTAAACCCAAAAGGAACCAAAAACATAAAAAACAAAAGAGGCACCATAACAATTAGAACTTGCCAAGAGGGTTTTATTTTGTGCAGAGCAAATTTGAAATTATGAGGTGTCCCTACCCACAGCAACCGCTCATGGGGGTCTAACTCACTGGCAATTGTGCGCCGGAAACGTTCGGGAACAGGTGCGCTTTGCGGGTCAATTCGAAATGGAGCCAATGTTTCGGCCACCGGTTGGCAACGGCGGCAGATACCTGTTTGTGGGTCGAAAAGGTCAGCCTGATGACAGATTTCGCAGCGTTCAGGCACGCCTTGATGGCGGATGACAAGTGCTGGTTCAGCCATAACACCTCCAGGGTTTCCGGAAAGAACATTATTGTTTAGAAGCCAAAATATGGTCACGGATGAGATTTTCGACCATGAGCACGTCCTTGATGCCATACATCCCGACTTTTGGTTTACGCGTGCTGCTGTCGGTTGGGCGGTCATCTTTTTCCGCGAAATAAAGATTGCCGGAACCGTCTTCCTTTTCACTTCGGGAAAGCCCCACGATTTGCTCACGGGTGTAAGAGGTGACGTTGAGTTGCCAGCCCTTTTCAAAAATAATGATGCGTTGACTGGTCACCGCATACAGCGTCTTGAGCGCCTTGCGCCAAGCCCACAACGGACTGGTCAGCATTCCCAGCCCAATCAAAATAAAAGGAATTCCCCAGAGCGGAAACAAGAGGTGCACCCAGCCGCGCGACAGGTCCGGAATCCGGAATCCGGCTGCCCCGGCAGTCCAAAACAAGGCGAACCCGGTCCAGGGAATGCCAAACAAGACCAGCGGAATGGTTGGCAGCAGGTGGGCTAGCGGAGCGGCGTTCCCGACCCACAAAAGCTGCTCGCCAGGGCGCATTTCGCGGGCCACAGCAGAGCGAAGCTGGTCCGGTATGCGAAAATCACGATGGGGGTCAAGCGCGGTCAGGTAAGGGTTTACAGGCGTCCAGGACATATTCCGACTCCTTTGCGGTTGGTAAAGTAGTTGGTGGAGCTTGCCCCACTATGCTAGCATCGCGGGCCTCGCCTGAAGGATAGAAACACACCATTTCATTTTTGTTACGAGGTTTGATTGTGACACGCGCAGTCTTTCCAGGTTCGTTTGATCCTTTAACCAATGGTCATCTCGACATTATTCAACGGTCCTGCCGGTTATTTGACGAAATGATTGTGGCGATTTTAGTCAATCCGGAAAAAAATCCGCTCTTTTCAGTGGAAGAACGGCTGGAGATGATCCGTGAGGTCGTTGCCCCGTTTTCCAATGTTCGGGTGGACCAATTCAACGGATTGCTGGTCAATTATGCCGCTGCGCAACGGGCCGACTGCATCGTGCGTGGCATTCGGGCAGTGGCCGATTACGAATATGAACTCCAAATGGCCTTGATGAACCGCCGGATGCAGCCCGACGTGGAAACCCTGTTTCTGATGTCGGCTGACACCTACAGCTATGTCAGCTCCCGGCTGGTCAAGGAAGTTTTTATGCTTGGCCGCGATGTCACCGGATTGGTGCCTCCGACAATTGAAGTGCGGATGCGGCAGAAACTGCAAAGATAGCGTTCAGGGTTCAGGGTTCAGGGTTCAGGGTTTTCAAGTTTTGAGAAATCAGTAGGTGTCGGGCAGTCAATCAAGCCTTTCTCAATTCCAGAGTTCTCAATTCTCAATTATAAAAACCCTGAACCCTGAACCCTGAACCCTGAACCCTTGAAAGGAACGTTATGTCAGTCACTTTTTCACGCGCCGAGCGCGTTGATGCAATGCAATCCTCGTCAACCATGGCTGCCACACAAGCCGCTGCCCGGCTGCGTGCGGCTGGACACGATGTGGTTGATTTGGGAGCCGGAGAACCTGATTTCACAACTCCGGAAAATATCCGCGAAGCTGCCAAGCGGGCGCTCGACAGCGGCAAGACCAAATACACCCCGGCAGCCGGAACCGCAGAACTGAAGAACGCCATCATCGGCTATATCGAACGGGAAACCGGGACCAAGTATGAGCCTTCACAGGTCATCGTCTCGGCTGGGGGCAAGCAGGTGCTCTTCAACGGAATTACGACACTCATCAATCCCGCCGACGAAGTGATTATCCCGGCCCCGTACTGGGTCACCTTTCCGGAGATTGTCACTTTTTGTGGCGGGAAATCGGTTTTTGTGGATACCGAAAGCAATGGATTTCAATTGACGGCCAAAATGGTGGCGGATGCCGTCACCCCTAAAACCAAGCTGATTATCGTCAATTCGCCCAGCAATCCGTCAGGCCGTATCATGGCCCCGGAAGAATTCCGGGCCGTGGCCGAACTGGTGGCCGAACGCGGTTTGTGGATGATTTCGGACGAATGCTATTACCGGTTTACCTACCCGCCCTACCAACCGTTGAGTGCCGCCAGTTTACCGGCTGAATTGCGTGAACGGGTTTTGATTTCAGGATCGTTCTCGAAAACCTATGCCATGACCGGCTGGCGCATCGGCTATGCCCTGGCACATCGTGACTGGGTGACGGAAATGTCAAAGGTGCAAAGTCATTCGACCTCCAATCCGACTTCGTTTGCCCAATGGGGCGCAGTGGAAGCTGCCCAGGGAGACCAGTCCTCCATTGATGGAATGCTGGCCGAGTACCAGAAACGCCGCGACTGGCTGATTCCAGCCCTGAATGAAATTCCGGGAGTTTCCTGCGCCATGCCGGAAGGTGCATTTTATGCCTTCCCTTCCATCAAAGGCGTGCTGGCCAAAGCTTCGGTCAAAACGGATTCCGAATTTTCAGACCTCTTGCTCAATGAAGCCCATGTGGTGGTCACCCCAGGCTCAGCCTTTGGCATGCCGGGGTATTTGCGGATTTCCTACGCCAATTCACTGGAAGCCATCCAACGGGGGGTAGACCGGATGCGGCAGGTGATTGAAAAGGTGACTCGTTAGAGTTTTGAGTTTTGAGTCTTGAGTTTTGAGTTTTGAGTTTTTGTCACTAGTAAACTTCAGACGGGTGCCGCCACTCAAAATTCAAAATTCATCACTTCAAACTTCACAAAAAAAAGCCCGCCTCTTGGGGGAGAGACGGACCTGCCATGCGCTTGGGGCGCCAGTGAGTGAGACATCGGGTCGTTTTCTCAGGCCGGGCACGCCAAATTTCTTATTATCGAGGATGAGCCCGGTTTAGTTTGGACAAGAAAACGAAAAAATGATTGCCGGCAACGGGTTCAGCCTCAGGAGTGTTCCGGAAAGCTCAGACAGGCGACAAAACCGCTCAACGCAAAAAGTCACAGAAGTGTCATTAAGGAGAGAGCAGGCTGCCCGTGCCAGCAAGTTTATCAAAATGAAAAAAACGTTGTACTGCCATCAATCCATTGTCTTGGGAAACTTCACCCTAGCGTACTTGCTCGGCTCTGAAAAGCGGTTGGAAGCAGTTTTCCCCGCCTGCATTTTATTGCTTGACCAACGATTGAAAACAAAGAGGTTGCACAGCAAACTCCGCCGGTTTTGAGCTTACTTCCGTCAGTTTTGAGTTGCGTTTCAGGCTTTGTGTTTTTGATTTTTTTCAGCCGTCCAGGCAAGTTTGGCAATTACCTTGGCAGCTTCCTCTTTCGGACGAATGTCAAGCTGCTGGCTATGCAGCCAGACATCCTGCCAACCCTGACGAGAGTCGGTGACCTTGGTTCGTTCCAGGTACGAACCGATCACACCGGCACCTTTCAATTTTTTGATGGCGGCATTCCAATATTCACGAGCCCGGCCCGGTTTGTCACTCCGGAGAATGGCTTCCACCCACGGCTCAGAACGAAACAGACTGAGCAGTTCCATCCGGGTAAAGGGTTCAAATTCAACTGAAACAGAACGCGGTGCCGTTATGGTGGCGGCCTCTCCGGTTGGGCGGATAACGGCTTGGGCAGCTCGTTCGCGCCACAATTGATTGAGGGCCAGGCCAATACTTTGAGCCCAGGAGCCACTGGGCTTGCCGGAAGCAATTCCGGCAATTTTCTGAATGTCGCCAAAGTGTTGCAACACGCTGGAGTTGCCGCGAAACCGTTCCAGCCAGGGTCCGGCCACCCAGGTGACCTCAATCGGAATCCGGCTTTGGTCGCCGATACCAAACCGTCTTCCCACAATTTTGATGAGTGCATCCTCCGAAGTCAGGTCCACTGCCTGGCGGGTTTTCGGATCCAGGTATTTACCCGGTCGTTTTCCCCAGACGGTCATGGTGTCAAACGCCTGCAACCATTCCCACAGTTTGCCGCGCATCAAGCGCCGTTCTTCCGTGCTGCGCGGGGTCCAGCCAATGGCTTTGATTAAATCATCAAGTAACAGCCCTTCCCGCTCGTGCTGGAGTACCCATCCAATCGCCACGTTCAACAGCAGCACGGTTGACAGATTAAACCCTTGAATCCGGGTGACCAGTTGGTCATACGTGGCATGAAAATCCGGGTTTGCCGCCGGTGAAAACCGAACCTGAAGCGGTTTATCCTCAATCCGGTGGGCCAGAGCGCCCTCCGGCTGAATCTGTTTCCACCGTTTGAGAAACGGGCCGTCGGCAATCGCAATCGCCAGATTCCGGGCTTCCATAAAGGTAAATTGCGGCAAATGACGGGGAAACGAAGCCCGCCGATGCGGGTTGATGACAATTTCATCAAGTCCAGCACGCAATTCGTCCAACGATTCAACGCTGCCCAGATGCAATTCCAAAATGGCGTTGGTGGTTAATTTGTGTGCGTAGGCAAAAACAAAATCAATGGCGCGGGATTTTAGTTCAATCCGTTTCGGACGGTCCTCCACGGTGTATTGCTGGACCAGCAGACGCCATTTTTCCAACGGCAGTGTAGCGGCAAAAACCGGGTCAAAATCTTCCTCGACCAACCGTCGGACCCAGGCCAGGATTTGCCGTTCCAGCCACTGTAAAAAATTGGGCTCCAGGCACCGGCTGACAGCTTCGATGGTGGTTATCAATTGCTGGCGGACTGGACTCCCTTGCTCTGCCAGCAAAGCCCGCCAGACGGCGATGCGTTTCTGAAGAAAGGCCAGCGACTCGGTTTCAAAGCGAAAGTGAACCTGTTGTTCCCATTCCGTCAGGTATGTGGCAACCCAGGGAATCCGCAGGTGCTCGGCTTGGACGCGGGCCCATTGAACCCGAAGACAAGCGTCGTCCAACAGTTTCTGAATCTGATTGCCGTCGCCGCCAGTTGCTTCCAGTTCACTATCCAGCAGAACGATGGTATCCGCCGGACGGTCACTCCCAACAGCCCCTGTCGTATAGAGAAAGTATCGTGCCGGGTCAATCACATGGCCCAACTCATAGACTTCCGTCAAAACTTCCACCAAAATGTCGTTTGTTTGATAATGCGTTCGCATCACAATTGACACCGCCGCCAAAATAACCGCAGGACAGGTCCCACCTGGAATCGTTGCAGCAGTGTCGCAAAAATCCGTTGGTTTTTCCATCGTGCCGCTTGAGAAAACGACTGTGAAAAAAATCGTAAAAACCGTGCTCGGCATCAGCTTGGGCATCCTGTTACTGCTGGCGGTGGTAATTGCCGTGCGAACCGCTCGGTTTTCCTCCCACCAGGTCCCAGCGGAACGGCCCACGGCAGTCACCGGAGATATGCAAGCTGCCGCCAGTCATCTGGCCCAGGCTTTGACGTTTCCCACCATTTCCTACGATTCCAAGGAGCGAATCAGTGCCGAAGCGTTTCGCAACCTCCATCAGTTTCTGGAAACGACCTATCCCCGCACTCACGAGGTTTTGACCAAAGAAACCGTCAACGAATATAGCCTGCTCTATACTTGGAAAGGGCGCGACCCACAACTCAAGCCGATTTTGCTCATGGCCCATTTGGATGTGGTTCCGGTTGAAACCGGAGGAGCCTGGCACCAACCACCGTTTGGCGGCGTCATTGCCGATGGATTTATCTGGGGACGAGGTGCCTGGGATGACAAGTCAGGGGTGATTGGAATTCTGGAGGCAGTGGAACTGCTTCTGCAACAAGGGTTTCAACCCCGCCAAACAGTCTATCTGGCGTTTGGTCATGATGAGGAAATCGGAGGTCTCAATGGAGCGGCAGCCATCGCCCGCCTGTTGGCCCAACGAAACGTCAGATTGGAATGCGTGCTGGACGAAGGCCATCTGGTAAGCGACGGAATCATGCCCGGCGTCAAAGTGCCCGTTGCCTTCATCGGCGTAGCCGAAAAAGGTTCACTGACCCTTGAACTGCGAGCCGACAGCGAGGGCGGGCATTCCTCAATGCCGCCACGGCATACAGCAATTGGCATTTTGGCGGCAGCACTGGCCCGGTTGGACGAGCATCCGATGCCGGGCGGCCTGACCAATGTGACCCGGAGCATGTTTGAGGTGATTGGTCCGGAAATGCCGCTCACCAACAAAATCGTCCTGGCCAACCTGTGGCTGTTTCAACCCTTGCTGGAACGACAACTGGCGGCCAGCCCTTCAACCGATGCCGTCCTGCGCACCACCACTGCTCCAACCATGCTCGAAGGCAGTCAAAAGGAGAACGTGCTGCCTATTACCGCCAAAGCGATTGTCAATTTCCGGATTCGCCCCGGAGATACAATTGCCAGTGTCTGCGCCCATGTTCAAAAGACCGTGGCGGATGACCGCATCAAAATCCGGACTCTGGATGGCACCGAGCCGTCTCCCGAATCGCCCATTGACTCGCGGGGCTTTCGCCAGATTGAACGCTCCATCCGGCAGATTTTCCCAACCGCACTGGTGTCACCGGGATTGGTGGTCGGGGCCACTGATTCCAAACACTTCGCCAAAATCAGCGATGGCACCTATCGGTTTTTGCCAGTGGTGGCCACGGCGGCAGACCTGCCACGCTTTCATGGCACCAATGAACGGATTTCCGTGACAAACTTCGGGCAGGTGGTTCGGTTTTACGCACAGCTTTTGCAAAACCTCGACCAATAACAAGTTTTGAGTTTTGAGTTTTTGCTTTGGTGAGCAACCTTCCAGCAGGACCTACCTCCGATTTTTGGATAAAAACTCAAAACTTCACCGTGTGTTCCGGCTCTGTTCAGGAAGCCGCACCGGTTGGGCTTCCAACAGTTCCGTTGTGTTTTCGGTGACGGAAGGAAACACCGATTCAACCGGCTCGGCCTCGGTTCCGGCAGGTAAAACTGATTGCCTGGAAGGCAAGGACAGTCGGGTTGTCAGGCGGGATTCGGATTGCTCTTTGGAACGGTGAATGGATTCAAACAGGTAGCGCATTCCAGCCACCACCCATATCCAGCCAAGCCCCAGAATGGAAGCAAAAATCCAGCAGGCGACCACCGCTTTGGGTTTCTGAATCAGATTTGGCAGGCTCGCCAGCAACATCAATCCAAAAGAGCTCAAACCTGTTATCAATCCCCACAAAATCGAATCAAACGCCGCACTGCTCTTGGCCGTCATGCGCAGAATTTCCAACTCGGCCACAGCGGGCTCGGCCAACGGAGCGCCGCACCGCCGACAAAAGCGGGAGTCCAGGGTCCGCAGGGTGCCGCAAGCCGCACATGCCTCAGCCACTTCACGCTGCCGGGCCAGGGCGCACAGAGCTTGAACTTCCCGGTTGAGCGTTTGCTTGTCACCTTTCCCCAAAAACGGAAACTCAATCCGGTAGGAAAAACGGGCCAACGTGGCTCCCTGGTTTGACGCCTTCAACCCGATATGGAGCCTGGACTGGTAATCCAAAATATCTGAGGACATGTAACAAGTTGCCGCTCCCTGTGCCTCGCGCCGGGCCAGGAAGGGCTGTTCTTCAAGAACCGTATAGCCCAGACGTTCCAAGCTTTGCACCAGCCGAGTCCGGACTTGGTCCACCTCGCCCGGCAAGGTCACGACCACCTCATGCGAGGAAGTTCCCTGTCCGCCGGTTTCGCTGCCTATGAATGACCAAAGCTCTGCCGTCATAAATTTTGAGTGTTTGAAATTTCTGGATTGGGGATGAACCCCTATACGTTTTTCCCCAAGTCGGTTGTTTCCTCCCTGGAAAAAAACAAACCCGCCCCAACAGGAAGACTGGCGGTTTTCTATTGTCGCTGTTCCGTTGTCGGCTGTCCATAGGCCCACGACCTAAAACTTTGACAGTGCTGGTGATTCCAGCGATAATCCGACCACCGTCCGGAAACTCGCAAAACACCCCAAAACTTTGCCGGCTCAGGTTTGCCAATGGCCACATTTGAACCCTCGGGCCTGCTTCTTGATTTGTGTGAATCCCATGTCGAACGAAGAACCTCTTTCCAATCCCACACCGTCGCAACCCGGAGTGACCGCCCAGATTGACCCCCTTTTAGGCACTCTGTTTGAAGCCAAATACAAGATTGTTGCCAAGCTGGGAGAAGGCGGCATGGGAGCGGTGTATCGGGCTCACCACATTCACATGGACCTGGATGTGGCCATCAAATTTTTGCACGAATCCATGACCAGTGACCCGCAAATTCTGGAGCGTTTCAAACGCGAGGCCAAGGCTGCCGGGCGCATCAGCCATCCCAATGCCACGCAGGTGATGGATTTTGGGGTTTTGGGCAACAACACCGCCTATCTGGTCATGGAATACCTGGAAGGCGAGTCTTTGCGGGAACGCCTGTACCGGCAGAAATTACCCCTTAAAGAGGCAGTCGGCATTTTGTCCCAAGCCTGTGCCGCAGTTGACGCAGCGCACAAAAAAGGTGTGATTCACCGCGACCTGAAACCCGATAACATCTTTCTGAAACGACAGGAGGAAGGACACGAAACCGTCAAGGTGCTGGACTTTGGCATTGCCAAACTGCGGGATATAAGCGGGGAAAACCAAAGTACCAACCTGACTGAAGCCGGCATGCTGATTGGGACCCCGCACTATATGTCACCGGAACAATGCCACGGCCATGAGCTTGACCCCAGTTCCGACATTTACAGCCTGGGTGTGATTGCCTATGAGATGTTCGCCGGGGAATTGCCGTTTCGGGCACCGACCTCGCTGGGGATTGTTCTCAAACACATCAATGAGGAGCCGCCGCCGCTCTATCTGGCCAACCCGCAAATTCCGCGCGAGGTTGAAAAAGTGGTCCTCCGGGCGCTCTCCAAAAATCCAACCCGCCGCCCCGAAACCGCAGCCCAGTTCGCCCGTGAACTCGAAGCCGCAGCCGCAGGCAACGACATCATCAGCACCAATCAACTGGATGGGGCTGCCGCCCCGTTTCGAACCTCAATGCTGGCCAGCCAATCCATGGCAGCAGACCTGGTACAGACCAGAGAGGATGCTCCGGCACTTTCAACTTCGATGATGAGCAGCCCGCTCACGGGCGGCTCCACCACGGCTGAGACAGCCCGGTTTGATACCGGTGACGGACCCAACCGGCGAACCTTGCTCAATCGTTCGGTCGCCCCCCGACCAACCACCCCATCCGGTACTGAAAATCCGACCCTGCTGCCGCCAACCAATACCCCGTCCAGTTCCAAACGGGCTGTAACTCCAGTCGAAATGGAAATGCCTTTTCCCGGCGGTACCCGCAAGATGGTTTCCGATGCCCCACCCTATTCCAATCTGCCTGCGGTCAAGCCAGCCGGTTCCCTGGCTTTCAAGGCTGGGCTGGCAACCGTGGCGCTGTTGGCGGTGGGAGCCGTGGGATATGCGATTTACCCCAAAAAGGCCGGAACCGGTGCCCCGGCGACCATCAAAGTGGTGGAAAACGTTCCCCCTGCAGGTCCTAAAATTCCCGAAGGCATGGTTTTGATTGAGGGAGGCACCTTTACCATGGGCCGGGACTCCGGACCAGGTACTTCGCCTGATGAAACACCTGCCCATGAAGTACCGGTCAAGACGTTTACCATCGGAAAATATGAGGTCACCTGCAAAGAATATGCTGAATTTGTCAAAGCAGCCAATTACCCGGCTCCGAAAGATTGGCAAGGCGGCACCTATCCAGCAGGCAAAGACCAATATCCGGTGGTCAATGTTTCGTGGGAAGATGCAGCGGCTTATTGCAAATGGCTGAAGGAGAAAACAGGGTTGCCCTATCGATTGGCTACCGAGGCCGAGTGGGAGTATGCCGCCCGTGGGAAAGACAAACGCATCTATCCTTGGGGTGATTATTTTGACCCGCGTTTTGCCAATTTGAAAGAAGCACAGGTGACCCTGCCGGTGGCGGTGGACAGTGTTTCACAGGCACAGGACCTGAGTCCGTTCAAAATCGTCGGCATGGCTGGAAATGTCTCTGAATGGACAGGTTCCGATTATGATTTGTATCCCAATAGTCAGGCCAAACCCGATGACAACAAAGGAAAAAAAGTTTTGAAAATCGGACGTGGGGGAAATTTTGCCTCAAAAAAGGAAACTTCCACGACAACCTATCGGCAATGGTACGAACCTACCGAAAAATACGAATTTTTTGGTTTTCGCACAGCGTTGGATGTATCTGACAAATAAGTGCCGGTTGGTCAGGTCCGACAATCTGAGGCACCAAATCCATACTTGGGTTTATTACCAACAGTTATGAAAAACTGTCTCTTTATTTTATTGGGGTGTCTGTTTCTGGTCTGCCTGCCGGTACCGGCCTGGGGGCAAAAACGCATCCCGGTTTTTATGGGTCGGACAAACGCCCCGCCGCCCAAACCACGGGTTGGGAAAGGTAATTTGGCCATTCTCACCACTCCCGCCGGGGCTGAAGTTTTTATTGACGGAAAGAGTCTGGGACGGACGGACGAAAACGGGTCCATGGTGCTGGAATTTACCCCTGGCTCCCCCCACAAGGTCGAAGTCAAAGCCGAAGACTACGAAGGATTTACCACCACCTACAAACCGGTTTCCGACAAAACCGAGCCAATTGTGGCCCGGCTGGTGGCGAAATATGCCAATCTGGTTTTGGCTGGCATTCCGGAAAAGTCCGCTATCTTTCTGGACGGCGCTCCCCCGCCGCTGGACCGAATGGTGGTGGAAGGCAAGCAAATCACCATCAATCGGGTGCCAACCGGAGCGCATACTGTCCGCATTGAACATCCGGACTGGATGCTTTGGGAAGGCAAGACCGAGGTGAAACCCGATGCACCGGACGGCAACGTGGTCACCCCGCCACTGGTGCTGGCCGTGGTCAAAGTGACCATCGACTCAACGGTTGGGGCAACGGTCTATGTTGACGATGTGGACCGGGGAACCGTAACACCTGACGGCAAACTGGTCATCCCGAACGTGCGTCCCGGAATGCGCACGGTGCGGGTGGTCAAAGACGATTATGAAGACTGGAAAAACACCGACACTTTTACTGTTGGAATTGAAAAAACGATTAAAGCCGAGCTGACCCCGATACCGGCTTCGGCTGAATTCAATGACCGCTTCACTGCTGGGCTGGGAAAATGGGATGCCCCTGCCGGTTGGTCCGCCGTCAAGGGGTTGACCGTCAAAGGCGAAGGAACCGGGTTGCCCCACGACAAGGTGTATCGTGATTTTGATGTGGATTTTGACCTTCAGCTTTTGAACGGCAAAGGGGCGGTGTGGGTACTTCGGACCCGCAACGGCAAAGGCTATCTGTTTTACCTGGGAGGACCAGCCGGCAAATACAAAAATGTCTTTCGCGGCTATTTGTTGGAAAACAATCAGTTTGACCCGGAAAAACCGGTGGATGACCAACCGGTGCTGACCAATTTGCAGGCCAACATTTACTATCACGTCCACATTGAAGTCCGAGGCAACAAGTTCTCCCAATTGCTGATTCCAAGCAGTGGTCCAGATGCCGGAAAAGAAATTCCGCTCACCTTTTATGAAGACCCCAGGAACTCGGTTCGGCTCGGCAATGTCGGGTTCCGGACCCTCTCCGGTGAGGAATTTCAGGTCAATGCCTTTTTCATCAAACCGCAGGACAGGAAATAGGGTTCAGGGTTCAGGGTCTTTTGAATTGAGAATTGACAATTGACAATTGACAAGTAAAACCCATTGAGAACTTCAAATCTCCTGATATTCGAAAACCCTGAACCCTGAACCCTGAACCCTGAACCCTGAACCCTGAACCCTGAACCCTATTGCTTCGCTTTCAACTGCGCCTTTGCTTCCTCAATCAGTTTGGCACAGCGTTCCGCTTTGTTTCCTTCCTGTTGGGAGCGTTGAAAAAGAAAGGCTGCCTGGCCAAATTCCTTCCGTTGAAAGGCCATTAGCCCTTTCAAATAGGTTATTTTGTCCGGAGTGGCTTCCGTCAAACGGGGCAGTTCCGGATACCGATTGGTTTCAAGCAGGTACATGTTGGTCATCAAGGAATAATAGAGTTGATTGCCACGCGGGGTTGTATATTCCAGGACCGGATGCCAGTCACTGCTGACATCAACCACTGGCTGGCGGGAAAGAAAACCAGCCAACTGATCTTCATACAGGTACAGTCCGCTCAAAACCGTCAACAGGTCTCCTCCAATTAAATCTGCATTGGCCATGGTTTGCATCACTTTGGGATCCTGACTGAGTGCTTCCATCCGGGCAAAATCAACTGCCAGAGGTTCTTGCGAACCAATTAAAATGCCTTGCCCACCCCGCACAAAAAAAGCTGAATGGGGAAATACCTGATGCATGGTATTGATGACGGTCAGCAGGTCAACCGGGTCAATGTGGTGAATCTGGATCCATTGTTGCAAAACTCCGCCGGATGTCAGTCGGGCCTTGCAAAGCTGATAGAAGTCCTTACTGTACAGGCTGGCGGCTCCGGCAAACCAGACATTACTGAGTTCGATGGTGATCAGGTCATATTGTTTCGGTGAGAGCAGTACAAAATTGCGGCCATCCGTCACATGCACCTTGACTCGTGGGTCTTTCAACACCTCGCCATTGATGTGGTTGAAATAGTCGTGAGCAGCTTCCACAATCCCTGGAGCAATTTCCGCAATATCTATCTCGGAAAAAGGAAATGCCGCGACCGCACTGGCCGTAACTCCGGTTCCCAACCCAATGACCAATGCTGTTTCCTGTTTCTTTGTGAATATCAAAGGAACCAGGGCAAAGTTTTTTTGGGCTGGCATTTCACCGGTGTCGTTCCCCATGAACTTGGCATTGGTGAGCAGCGTCCGGGTGTAAGAATCCTGCACCACACTGGTCACACCGCCCAACACATCTTCGTGGTAATAGAGAATGGCCAGTGGGCGGGAGGGAAAAGCTCCATACAAATGCGCTCCGGTATTCAGTTTCTGTAAATCCCATTTTGGCACTACGAAAAACCCGACCAACACGAGCGCCAACCCCACGACCTCAACCCGGAGGCGAAACTGTTTTTGACCTGTCACGAGCGTCAAAACCACCACTACTCCCAGGAGGATATTCAGTGCCGCTGCAACCCGGAACGTCATTTCCGAACCCAACCGGGGCAGAATAAAAAAGCCAGTCACAGTTGAGCCAAAAATGCACCCGATGGTATTAAAAAAGTAGACCATCCCCAATTCTTCAGCCAGCTTTGGCAATTGCCGTGTCCGCACCCGAATAATCAGCGGAAAACTCATCCCAATCAATAAAGCCGGCAGAAACATCACCCCAAAACAACCAAGAAACCGCATGGCTTCGACCATCTCAAAACTGGGACGGACATATTTCATAAGCTTGAACACCAGCGGGACTTTGTCCCAAACCGGCAGGAGTGCCAGCACCACAGCTCCCAGCAAAATTTGAGTCAGGGCCAAATTGGCTTCTGCATGTTTCATTTTCCGGATGGTTGCCCCTAGTATTTGACTTCCCAGGGCAATCCCCAAAAGCATGGTGGTCAGCATGGTCCCAAAGGCATACACACTGGTTCCAATGGTTTGGGCTAGAACATGGGTCCAAGTCACCTCATAAACAAAAGAAAGCAATCCTGAAGCAAAAGCAAATCCATACAGCCAGCGTGCAGCAAGTTTGGGAGAAACCTCAGGCTCGGTTCCTGCCTGAGCAGCGTCAAGACCCAGGCGCACCGCCAACCGGTCCAGCCAGGTTGAGTCGGAGACTGGCTCTGCTTCAGGGGAAGCTGCAACCTCAACCAAGGGTTCTGCAACAACTGTATCCACTCTTCGAAGCCGGTTCACCAGCAAAAAAATCACCAGGTTTCCCACAATTGCCAACCCCAGCGTGCCGTAAATCCCCAGGCTGCCCAAAATGAAGTAGGTTACACTAAAAACCCCAAAGGCTGCCCCATAAGTATTGACTGCATACAGGCTGCTGATACGGGTTCCAATTTGACCGGCTTCTGTCACAACAAACTTGGCCAGGGCCGGCAAGGTCCCTCCCATCAACAAAGTGGGAGGGAGGACCAAAATGGAAGACAGCACAAACCGCACCACGGTCAAAGCAGAGAAAGAAACTCCCCAACTGCGATACAGGCTGACATAAACCGGTTCAATCGCCAGAAACAAAACCGGAACCAAGGCGCAATACAGTCCAATTCCCAATTCCAGCCAGGCATAGAGCTTTAAGCCATCTTTGCCCCGCTCGACATAGCGGCCAAAGAAAAAACTTCCGGCTGCCAATCCCCCCATGAAGGCAGCCAGAATGGTGCTGACAGCATAGGTGGTACTGCCAAAAACATAGCCCAGCAATTTGACAAACACAGTTTCGTAGGCGAGTGAAGTGGCCCCGGAAAGAAAAAATAAAAACAGGAGTTGACGATAAGTCCGGTGGTTCATAAGCAGTCTTGAGGTCTGAGGTTTGAGGTTGAAGCGTTCAGGTAACCTTGATACGGGGGTCAAAGAGACGATAAAGAACGTCGGTCACAGTATTGACCAACACATAGGTGAGTGCAATTACCAGCAGGTTCCCCTGAACCTGCTGATATTCACGTTCATTGATGGCTTTAATGGTCAAATCACCCAATCCCGGCCAGGCAAAAATGGTTTCTGTAATAATGGCACCGGTGAGCAGAATCCCAAACTGCAACCCAATGATGGTAATCACTGGAATCATGCCGTTTTTGAGAATGTGCTTGTACAGCACCACCCGTTCCGGCAATCCTTTGGCACGGGCAGTTCGCACATAATCCTCACGCAGTTCTTCAAGCACACTGGAGCGAACCAGCCGGGTCAAAATCGCCGCCATCGCCGTTCCCAAAGTACAGGCTGGCAAAACCAGATGCTCCCAGCTTTCCATGCCCGAAACCGGCAACCAGCCCAGGTAAACCGAGAACACAATGATGGCCAGCGGTCCCAGCACAAAATTCGGCAAGGCGATTCCCAAAAGTGAAACGGCTGAAATCAGACCGTCCAGCCAAGTTCCTTTGCGCACTGCCGAGGTAACCCCCAAGGGAATGGCAATCAGAATGGCCACAATCATGGCGGCAAAGGCCAGCTCCAAAGTGGCCGGATAGCGTTCCAAAATCTGCCGGGTGACATTTTTACCACCGAACGTTTCCCCAAAATCACCGCGCAAGAGGCCCCGACTGCGGTCAACCACTCCATCCGGACCAGGAGTAGGGTTGGAAGCTCCCAGCCACAAACGGAAATATTGTCGCCCCAGTGACAAATCAAGTCCATGCTGTCGCCGAATGCGTTGAATTTCCTCCGGTTTGGCATTGTCACCCAAATACATTTGCACCGGATCACCCGGAATCAGGTGGATGAGCACAAACACCAAAGTCACCACAGCCCACATGACAGGCAGTGCCAGCAAAAGTCGTTTGACAAACGTCAGAAAAAAAATTTTCACCATGGAGGCAGAACTGCATTCGGTGGCCGCTTACTTTTGACAGTTGCCGAGCAACTTTGGCCATTGCATGATAGGATTTAACGTCACACTCATCTTTCACTGAACAGGGCCCAAAAATCAACTCCCAATCAGCAGCGGGCACGTGACGAACAATGTTTGACAGCCTGCCGGTGCCTGATTAGAGTCTTCATTCCTAACCTGCTGGACTGCCTCATTTTTGGTTGGACTCAACCTGTATGAACGGATTGTTGAATCGGATTGCCTTTGCGGATGTTATTCGTGAGCTGCATCTCACCCGA
The DNA here is from genome assembly GCA_019695185.1 of Blastocatellia bacterium. Taxonomy (GTDB): domain Bacteria; phylum Acidobacteriota; class Blastocatellia; order Chloracidobacteriales; family Chloracidobacteriaceae; genus JAIBAN01. The sequence continues at coordinate 54,539 of JAIBAN010000012.1, forward strand.
CGCACCGGATTGTTACGCCTGGTTCAAGGAAAAACCCTGCGAGCAATTTTTGTTGAAGAAGGAAAACTGGTCTTCGCGCTTTCCAACCTCCCTTCGGAACGGTTGGGCGATCTGTTGCTGCGGGAAAACCGGATTGCCAGGGAGCAATACGATGAATGCCTGCAGGATCCAAACAGCAAGCAGCGGATGGGCAAAGTACTGGTTGAAAAAGGCATTCTGACGAATGAGGAAGCCGACTTTTACACCAAAAAGCAAATCACTGAAATCATTCTGACAGCTTTTACCTGGACCGAAGGTGAGTTCGCCTTTGAAGAAAACACCAAGGCAGCCCACGATGTCAAACTGGACCTGCTCACCCCCAATATCATTTTGATGGGAGTTCGTTCCTACGCCGATGAGTTGCTCATTCGAAATGCACTTGGCCCCACCACCCAGCGGATTCAAATGTCGGTGGATGCTCCCCTGCAAATGATGCAGGCGACATTGGATGGAACTGAAGGTTTTGTGCTCTCCCGCATTTCGGACTCACTTTCGATTGATGAATTGGTGCTCATGTGCGGGGTTCCGGAAATCATGATTCTCCGGGTGGTGTATGCCTTGCTCTGTTCCGGAATTTTAGTGAGCGACCATCCCCGCCCAATGATGTCAGGTGGGGTCAGCAATGCCACAGGTGCCTTTCGCGCGGCCCCTGCGGCGGCCCAACCGGCGCGGCCCACTCCCAAAGTTGGCCAGACTCCGGCCTCAAGCCCCCCGGTCACCCCCACAGGCAGTCAACCAAAACAATCCCAGACTGGCTCCCAGCCGATTCAATCCACTCCGCCCACCGGGGCACAATCAATCCAGGCTCCGCCGGAGGTCCAGGAACAGACCGAACAGGAAGCCCGGAATGAAGTAAGGAATTTTCTTTACCAATATTCCCAAAAAAGTGCGACCTACTATTCCATTTTGGGAGTTGACCCGTCCGCCAGCGACGGTGACATTAAAAAAGCCTATTACGCTCTTGCCAAGAAACGACACCCGGATCGTTTTCGCCAGTATGGAGCGGCTGATATTTTAACGGATGCCGAACAGGTTTTTGCCAAAATCAGCGATGCTTATGAAAAGCTGAAAGACCCTGACACTCGCAAACGCTACGACGATTATATCGGGGTCAAATCCCAACCAGCACCGACTCCGCCGCCAGCACCACCGGCAACACCAGCGTCACGCCCGGCAGCGGCAACACCGCCGCCGCCGCCACCACAGCGTCCAGCACCGACGGCACCGCCACCACAGCGTCCGGCAGTCACGCAGCCGCCACCACGTCCGGTGGCGACCCCACCTCCATCGGTAACTCAACCACGCCCGGTGGTGCCTCCTCCGGCCCCACCTGTTCAACCGCGCCCGACCCCACCTGCCGTTTCTTCCCCAATGGGATCAACCACACAGGGGTTCACAGCTCCTCAAGGAGGCATGACACCACCGGCAGATGCCAGCCGAGTTGGGTTCAGCACAGGTTCAGGCACGAACGAAGTTGGTAAAGCCACTGGCAATCTTGGCCGAACTGGAAATCTCAATAATACGGTGGGAACTCCGGTCAATGCTGCAAACGTTGGCTCGGTTTCCGGCTCAAGCGCGTCATCGGCCCCCATGTCCAATCTGGAGATTGCCCAGCGGAATTTCCAATATGGTCGGGCCGGATTGGACCGCAAAGACTTTTTGTTGGCAGCCCGCTATTTTCGGGAGGCAGTCAAATACGCCCCGGACAACATCAATTACCGGATGTTTTTGGCTCAGGTTTGTTCGCAAAACCCTAAACTCCGCAAAGAAGCTGAAGAAAGCCTGCTGCATGTGGTCAAACTGGACCCCAAAAACATCGATGCGCTTTTGATGTTGGGGAAAATTTATAAGATCGGTGGGCTTGAAAAGAGCGCCAAAATCCAATACGAAGCGGTCTTGAAACTTCAACCCAACCACCGCGAGGCATTGCTTGGCATTGGCAAAGACCCTGACAACCCTGAACCGGAACCACCCAAGGAACAACAACCGGCTGCGACTGCCAAACCCGCCGAGAAAATACCTGAAAAAGCTAAGGAAACCGGTGGCTTTTTAAGCCGGTTTTTTAAGAAATAGGTCTGGACCTCAAAGAGATTTGAAGTTTGAGTTGAACCCCGCCTACATTTCAGGTTTCCGGTATTTGAAGACTTTGAACCCTGAACCCTGAACCCTGAACCCTGGAGCTGACATGCACGCCATGATTTTGGCAGCCGGCTTTGGCACTCGCCTCTGGCCGCTGACCATTGACCGTACCAAACCGGCAATTCCGGTCCTCAACCGTCCCTTGATTACCTACTCAGTTGATTACCTGCGCAAATTCGGCATTCGGGACGTGGTAGTCAACCTGCATCATCAGGGAGAATCCGTGGCGACTGCTTTGGGGGATGGCAGCCAATTTGACTGCCATCTCACCTACAGTCATGAAGCAGACCAAATTCTGGGCACTTCCGGCGCGCTCGACCATGCCCGCGCTTACCTTGAACATGGTTCGTTTGTCGTCATGAACGGCAAGGTCATTACGTCCATTGACCTGGCGGCAGCCATTGAAACCCATCGCCGCCACCAGGCGCTGGCCACGCTGGTTTTGCAGCCGAATACAAACCGTGAGCGCTTTAGCATGGTCGAAGTTGATTCACACAGTCGGATTACCCGTTTCGCCGGATTTCCAACCGCCCAGGAAACCGGCGAATGCCTGATGTTTACCGGGATTCAGATTCTGGAGCCGGAGATTTTTAACTTTATTCCGCGCGGGGTTTTCTCCCACTCAACAACCGATGTGTACCCCAAGGCCATTGCTGCGGGGCGTCCAGTAGTTGCCCATATCGCACGCGGTCCAAATGAACACTGGTACGAATTCAGTACCCTGCGGCGGTATCTGGATTTAAGTCTTTTTCTGCGTGGACAAAGCCTGGAGAGTGTCATTGGTGATGGCTGTCGGATTGCCCCGGATGCCAAAGTAGTTGATTCGGTCCTTTGGGAACGGGTTCACGTTTCAGCCGGTGTGACGCTCCAACGTGTGATTGTCGGAGATGATGTGATGATTCCCCCCGGAACCAACCTGGAAAATGCAGTTGTGGTTCGGGCGGATAAGCTGCCATCTGGGCAGGTGCCGGAACGGGGGCAAATTATCGGAGAGAATCTGGTAGTGGAAATTTAGGCATTTGCCATTTGCCATTTGCCATTTGCCATTTGCCATTTGCCATTTGCCATTTGCCATTTGCCATTTGGAAAACAGTTGTTCTTTGGTGACACATTGTCAAGGGGCAAACCATACTGAAATATGCACATAGCCATTTGAGTGGGTTCAATTTGCAAATCACAAATGGCAAATCGCAAATGATTTCAGGTTTTGGCTGTAAACAAAAGATACAGCCCTCCAACGCTAAAGAGCATATTCGGCCCCCAGGCCGCCCAAAACGCCGGCAGCATTTCATACCGTCCCAACTGGTCAAACACGCCAATCGTCCCCCAAAAAACAATGGCAATGGCAATCCCCACCCCGACCCCGAACAGCGCCCCCCGTCGGCCCACCGTAAAGGAAAAAGGCAGAGCCACGAGCGCCATGACCAGACAGGTCAAGGGATTGGCAAATTTCCCCTGCAAGGCAATCCGCAGGCTCAGGACATCGACGCCGTTGTGTTGCAGCTCGGCAATCTGGTCCCACAATTGGCGGATGCTCATAATGCTGACTTCCGGGACTTCCTGTTTGAAATAGTTCGGTCCTTCGGCAATCCGAAGCCGTTCTTCTTTGATTTCCGTGCGGTCAAGTGTGCGCCCATCGGCTCCGAAAGTCCGCCGCCAGCCTTTGGAGAGCACCCATTCGGAGGTTTTGGCGTCCCAGACAGCTTGCCGGGCGTAGAGCCGACTCACCAAACCCGATGTTTGAGGGTTGATTTCATAGACGGCAAGCCCAAAGAACTCGTTTTTTTCGCTGTCGAAATGCCGGAAGTTAAACATCCGGTTTTCCTGTCCGCGCAGCCATTTGCGATTGGCCTGATAGAAGGTCTGGGGTGGTTGTTGACCACCTTTGATGAGATAGCGCAAATATCCTTGGGCCCGGTTGGTAAAAGGCAGGATGTATTCCTGCGAAACAAGCATAAACCCACCGGTCAGAATGGCACCTGCCAAAATCGGGACAGTCAGGCGATAGAGGCTTTGCCCGCTGCTGTTGAGCGCAATCAACTGAGAGGTTTTTCCATACAGGCCAAAGGTCACCATGACTGCGACCAGCACGGCAAAAGGGAGCATGTAATTGATCGTCTGTGGTGCCAGAAAGAGCAGATACTCAGCTACCAGTCCGATTTTGACCTGGTTCTGAACAATGTGATTGATCAGGTCAAACAGCGTGAAAATCAGGAAAATACCGCTCAGACCAGCCAGCACAAAAAGAAAATGGCGAGCCGCCTCCTGGAAAATCATCCGGTCAATAATGCGGGGAAAACCTATTGCCGGTAATTTCTGGGCCTGAATCGTCATTCCGTTTTCCAGCTCGATGACATAGCTTCCCGCTCCGCCGGAGCGCCGCCGCTTGATACGGGTGGCCAGGCTGGTTTCGGTGATTTCACGACGCGCCCGCACCCACTCCACCAGGGGAATCACCGTTGCCTGCCAGATTTTCCAGAAAAACCCTGCCACCGGAGTACGGCCCAGCTTTGACGGACCATCGGTGAAGAGCCACAAGCTAACGGCCCCAAGCAGCAAATCAGGTCCCCACATACCCAGCAGAACCGGCCAGGCTCCCTGTCGTGCGGCTTTTTCCCCGCCTAAAAACATCAAATAGAACAGAAGAGTTACCGCCAACCCCATCATCAACCCGGTTGAGCGTCCGCTGCGGGAGACGGTAATCCCCAAAGCCACTCCAATAAAAGCAAAAAACAGACAGGTGACCGGCAACGCCAGCCGTTTTTGAATTTCAACCGCGTAGGACCGCTCTTTCCCGGCTTCGGGGACTGCCGCCCAAAGCTGGGGCAGCGTCATCAGTTCCGGACCGGTTGGCTGAACCGTCAATTCCGAGCCATTCTCCGGGCTGTCGTTGCCTTTGCCCCCCAGGTCAAACCGGATGACCGAGTTTTGCGCGTAGGTTGCCGGATAGTTCTTCTGGTTTTTGAATTTGCGCGCCTCGGCCTCATACATATAACTCTCGTCGAGTTGCAGTTCCGTTTGGTCAAGCGACTGCCCCAACACCAAATGACCGGCTTGCGCTGTGTAAATTCGGGGTTCCTTGTTTTCCTGGTCTTCGTTTTGCTCGGCAATGAAAATTTTGTCCCAGGTGTCGGTGGTGCGGTCACTGCGGCCAATATAGAGCACCCGATTGGGCAGATTTTCGGTAAAGCTGCCCGGCTGGATTTGGGTGGTGATGCTTTGCACCACAATCTGGCTGCGCTTTTTCTTGAGTTGGTTGAGAGAATTGACTGCTGTGGGAAGCAGGTAAAATGTGTTGTACGCGGTCAGCCCCATGACCGTGGCGGCCACAATCATGACCGGGCGGACCAGTTGCCACGAACTGACCCCGCCTGCCCGCATGACAATGATTTCACTGTCACCGGACAGCCGGCCAAAAGCCAGCAACACACTGAGCAGAAATGAAATCGGCAGGGTAAAGACAAAAATGCTTGGCAGGAGCGAAATAATCAGCAACAGGAGCGGCGCACTGGATAACCCGCGTTGCGAAAAAATAATAAAAAGTTCGGAAAAGCGATTGGCTTCGTGAACAAAAATAATCGAGGTCAGCAAAAAAAAGCTGAGCAGAAAATATGGAATGATTTCCCGGATGATATAGCGGTCGAGCTGGCGAAACATCTTTTTCAGGGTTCAGGGTTCAGGGTTCAGGGTTCAGGGTTCAGGGTTTAAAGATTTTTAGGACAACGGCCAAACGAATGAAACTTTCTTCCAATCCGTTTCCCAAATTCCAAAACCCTGAACCCTGAACCCTGAACCCTGTTTTTTATTTGGCTGCCGGTTTGGCAGCGCTTTTGGCAAAATCACCCGCCTTGATGATGGTGATTTTGGCCGGGTCAATATGTTTGCGCATGGCCGCCAGGATTTGTTCCGGGGTCAAGGCGTTGATTTTGGCTTCGAAATCAACATCCCAAGCCATGGTTCGGTTGAGAAAGGCATAGTTGCTCAAACGTCCGGCCAGTTCCCGGTCTTGCGAGCGGGAGACTTTGCGGGATTGCAGATAACCGGATTTGGCCGCCGCCACTTCCTCGGCAGTAAATCCGTCTTTGAGCGCCCGCCGGATTTCCTCCAGAAAGGCTGCTTCCAGCCGTTTGACATTTTCCGGGGCGTAGATGGCGGTTGCCCCAAAGGAACCTGTTTTGTCCAACGAACTGGCGAAAACAAACGAACCGACATCATAACTGATGCCTTCCTTTTGGCGAATCCGGACTGCCAGCCGCGAGTTCAAAAACCCACCACCCAGGATGTAATTTCCCAATACCAAAGCCGGGTAATCGGGGTCCCCATCACTGATATTAAGCGGTTGGGCAGCCTCAAAATTGGCATTGGCTTTGTCAGGCGTTTCAAACGACTTGTTCAGCGGCTGGGGAGCAAAAAACTGTTCCGGAATCCGCTCGTAAGGGATTTTGCCCTTCCAGCTTCCCAACAGTTGCGTGGTCAGCGGTTCAATCTCTTTTGGGTCGAAATCGCCAATCACCGTGATTTCGCCGGTGGTAGCCCCATAAAAGTCAGCGTAGAATTTTTTGACATCTTCCAGTTTGAGCGCCTTGATTTCGGCAATTTCCTCATCAATGGTCCCAACATAACTGGGATGCCCTTTTTTGTACGGACTCAGATAGCGGCTTAATTCCAAACTGGCAATGGTTTCCGGTTCACTCCGGCCCTGTTCCAGTCCGGTCAGGGTTTCCTTTTTCAGCTTTTCAAATTCCTCAGCCGAGAAAGCAGGTTCTTTGAGCACCTCTGCCATCAGTTTCAACACTTCCGGCAAGGTTTCGCGTTTGGCCAGAATGGAACCGCCGATGGCGGTTGCCCCACCGCCGATGAACATGGAAGCCTTGAGTTTGTCGAGTTCCAGTTGGAGTTGCTCGCGCGTATGTTTGGCCGTTCCGCGCATCAGCAAATCACCGGCAAAGCTGCCAGCCTGCGACCGGTTCAGCAAACTCTTTTCCGAGCCAATCCGCAGGGACAGATTGTAAATCACCGTATTGCCCCTGGTTTTCTTGGGCAGGAAGGTCAGTTTGAGTCCGCCCTTGGTGGTCCGAATCGTCCGGGCGTCAATGTTGGCGGGAGCCGGGTCAAAAGCTTCACCTTCGGCAATCGTTTCGCTGCCTTTGTAGTTTTCCACCAGTTTGGCAACATCCGGAACCGGCGGAATTTCCGCCCTGACTGGTTTGTCAGTCGGGATAAACAGTCCGAGGGTGCGGTTGCTGGAAACCAGATAGGTATTGGCCACCCGCTGAACATCAGCCAGTTTGACATCTTTAATCCGGTCCCGATGGAGAAAATACAACCGCCAGTCACCATTGCCAATCCAGTCGCTCAAACCTTTCGCCAGGTTTTCCGAGGACGAAGCGGCCAGTTCATACCCTTTGAGCAGTTTGGTCTTGGAGCGGGAAACTTCTTCTTCGGTAATGGGTGTGGCCGCAGTTTCCTCCACGGTGGAAAGCAGAATATTCTGGACTTCGGTTAATGCCTGCTCTTTGGGGCAAAAGGCACCAAAAATGAGCAGTCCCGGTTCTTTCTGCTGAAGGGGAAACGCCAGCGCGAAAGCGGCTTTTTTCGAATCCACCAACCCCTTGTGCAAGCGGCCCGACGGAGTGTCGCCCAAAATCGTGGCCAGGACGGACAAAGCCGCAAAATCCTCATGCGAGCTGGCCGGAACATGATAGGCGGCAGCGGCCACCTGGGCGTCTCCGACCCGGCGCACCGTCACCATCCGCTCTCCATCCTGAACCGGGTCCAGCGTGTAGGTTTTTTGCAACTGCCGGGTTGGTTTGGGGATTTTGCTGAAATATTCGTTGATGAGTTCCAGGGTGCGGGCTTCGTTGATTTTCCCCGCCACCATGAGCACTGCGTTGTCCGGTTGGTAATAGGTCCGGTAAAACGCCTGCAATCGCTCAATCGGCACATTTTCCAGGTCTTCACGGGCTCCAATGGTTGAATTTCCATAGTTGTGCCACATGAAGGCCGTCGCCTGAAGCCGTTTCAGAATCACACCAAAGGGACTGTTTTCCCCGCTTTCAAACTCGTTGCGGACGACCGTCATTTCAGAGTCCAGGTCTTTTTTGGCAATAAAACTGTTGACCATCCGGTCGGCTTCCAGGTCCAGTGCCCACTTCAGATTGTCTTCCGTGGCCTGAAAGGTTTCATAATAATTGGTGCGGTCAAGCCAGGTCGTGCCGTTCGGACGGGTGCCATGTTCGGTCAGTTCCTGGGGAATGTTGGGATGTTTGGGCGTGCCCTTGAAAACCATGTGTTCAAGCAGGTGCGCCATCCCGGTTTCGCCGTAGTTTTCATGGCGCGAACCGACCATGTAGGTAATGTTGACAGTAATGGTTTCCTTGGATTGATCGGGAAACAACAAAATTCTGAGGCCGTTGGCCGGCATTCGATATTCGGTGATGCCTTCGACGGTGGTGACCCGTTCAATTCCGGCAGGCAGAGCCGGAGCGGTCTGAACTGTCAGTTTGTCAGCCACAGGCGGAAGCGTGGAGGTCACCGGCCCAGCCCAAACTGAAGTGAGGAGAAGGGCACAGGCAAGGGGAAAACGATTTTTCGAAAACTGCATAAACCTCTTTCTGGAAGGGTGGAAAAATAATCAGGCTGCCTTGAAGCAATCTCTGGTGCCAAGTGCCACATGCACAAGTGAGGGGTGGCGGCAGGCGCGGTTCTTACTTTCCAAATGGCACATGGCTATAGTCAATGGTCAGTGACGAGAAGGGCGAGTCTAGCACTCCCTCCAGAGTGGAACAAGCAGCCTTCAGAAGCAACGAAATCGGTTAGGGGAGCCGGGAGCCGCTCAGGGCCACCACGGAATCACCGGTTGGGTCCACATATTTTTGCGCCACAATCTGACGCACAATGTCGGAGGTGACATAGCGAAAATGCGGTGTCTCGGCAGTGGCGGCCTCCACAATCACCTTGCCAATGTCATCTCCGGTTTGCCCGATGGTGGCAAAAGCCTGCCGGGTTCCATTGAGATAGGCTTCCAGCATCGGCCCGTAATCGGCCCGGATTGATTCCGTGGGTGCATGCATTCCTTTTTGAACCGTGGCCACAAATTCCGTATTGACCGGCCCCGGTTCAATCAACGAAACATGAATGCCCAGGCGTTTGGCGACCGGAGCCAGGCTTTCCATTGCCCCTTCCACTGCAAATTTGGCGGCACAATAGGCATCGTTAAAGGGTTGGGCCAAGAGTCCCCCGACACTGGTCACAGACAGAATCCGGCCTGACCGCCGGACCCGCATCCCCGGCAGCACGGCTTGTGTCACTCGCCAGACACCAAAAAAATTGACCTCCATGGTTTGCCGGAGGGCTTCCGCCGGAGTCATTTCGAGGGTTCCCAGAAAACCGGCCCCGGCATTGTTGACCACCACATCAATCCGGCCATAGTCACGCAAAATTCCATCAACACAGGTTTCCACGCTGGCGTCAGTGGTGACATCCAACGTGCGCAAATCCAATTTCACCCCGGCTTTCAGGGCATGGGAGTTGAGCGGTTCGCTTTTTGAAAGGTCGCGCATGGTGGCAACCACAGTCAAACCGGCCTGTGCCAGCATGACCGCCGAACTGAGACCAATTCCGGTGGAAGTTCCGGTGACGAGTGCAATTTTCATAGCTCTGTCTTCGCTCCTCTGGGGAGTTTGCCCTCCCCTGTAACAAATCCGATTTATTGCCATTCCTCTGTGAACAAGTTCAGCCAGCCTGGTTCCGCTTTCACTTTTCCTTTTTACAGAGGTTACCTATGAGTTCGCATGTGAAAAAACCTATCATCTGTTTGTTTGTGCTTGTCTGTTTTGTCAGGTTCCTGCGCTCGCTTTTACCTTGGCTCAGGACCGACACACAACAACCTTGCAGGTCTTCGCGCTCAGGCAATCACCACCTGCCAGTGATTTTTTATTCAACCAATCTGAAATGAAGTGCCTTCAGTTGCCATAACCTCTCTTTTAATGATTCGGCTTCAACCACCTCTTCCGCCCCCTCCCAATCGTGTGATTCTCCTTCTTCCACAGGCGGAAACACATCCTCAAGCCGGCTTCCCTCCGCTTGCCAAACAGCCCGTGCCGCCCCGTACAAAATGTCTTCATGGCAAACCCTGGAATCAGGCAACAACAGGGCAAGCGCATGTTTGACAGCGATGACAGCCTCAAAAACATCTACATTGATCGGAGGCTGCAATGATTTTAAGAGCAATGAAAGCACTTCCAACGCCTGTTCCAGCTCAGGAACCCCAGCTTTACCGGCGAGAAAGTCACGGCCCAGTTGGACTCCCCGGACAAGCCCTGAACTGTCCGTCAGGTTCGCCTGGCAAATTGGCAAGATGTGCGCGGCACAATCCAAAACCCATTCACAATAAGCTCTCTGATCAACTTCGCAAAGTTTATATCCCAGCTCCACCGCTGCTTCAGGGTCATCAAGGGATAAACTGGCCGCCAGCTCTTGTTTGGTTGTCATACCTTTTTTGTCCCCAAAAACCGAGGGGCGGTTTTGGGAATTTGGAGTGCGGGAACTTGTCGCCACCGCTTGGCAAAAGAGCCAAAATCGGCGACAAGTCGCCGAAAAACAAAGCGGTGACCAGTTCCCGCACTCCAAACAAACAATTCCCAAACACACTCCAATCAATGACCATCGGCCTCACGGGCAGACTGTTCAACTACCAAGGACTCTGCCGCCACTTGCGCAAACGACGGCAGGACCACCCGAAATCGGCTTCCCTGCCCTTTGCCGGCGGATTCTGCGTAAATGCGTCCGCCGTGAGCTTCCACATAGCTTCTGGAAATCGACAGCCCCAATCCGATGCCACGGGCCGAAAATTCAAACTGCCCGGAGGTATGGGTGGAGGTATCGGTGGTGGTATAAAACTTCTCAAAAATCCGCTCGATTTCACCAGTTTCGATTCCAATACCGTCATCCTCGACGCTGACTTCGACATGGCCGGAGGCACACAAAGCCCGGAGGCGAACTTCCCCGCCGTCATAGGAAAATTTGACCGCGTTCTGGAGCAGGTTATAGAAAACCAGCCGGATTTTTTCCTCATGGGCTGAAATCCAAATCGTGTCCGGCAAATCACACTGAATCTGTAACCGGCGTTTGCGGGCATGCTCGCTCAACTCACCCACAATGTCGTCCAGCATGTCGCGCAAATCAAACTCCACCGGTTTGAGCGTCATGGTTCCGGCACTGATGGACAACATTTCCTGAATGCCTTCGACGCTGTTGACCATGCGTTCAACCATGCGCTGGCAGGCTTCCAGCGAGCTTCGTTGCAAATTTGTCAGCGGGCCAAACATTTCGGAAGTAATGGCCTCGGTATAGCCCCGCAGCACGGTGAGCGGCGTCCGCATTTCGTGCGAGGTCACAATCATGAAATTGCTCTTCATCTGATTGAGTTCCTGCAAGGAGCGGGTGATATGCTGCTCGTGCTCAAAAAGTTTTTCCAGTTCCTTCATGGATTCAATGACCAGCAGGTTTTTCTCCTCCAGCTCACCGTACAGGGCGGCGTTTTCAATCGCCACAGCGGCCTGATGAGCCAGGGCTTCAAGCAAATGCTGGTCGGAAACGGTGAACGGACGTTCCCGGCGAAACACAGCCAGCACGCCCACCACTTTCCCCTTGCGGGTCGTCACCGGGACGGCAATCAAACCAGTCACCTGATGCTGTTTCAACAGTTCCGGAAACGCCACCTGCGGAGAAGTTTCCGGGTCATTCAGAATCAACCCTTCTCCAGTCGTGGCCACGGTGCCGGCCACTCCGTAACCAAGGGGGAAGGTAATGGATTGGTCAATCCATTGCTCGTTCAGCCACATTCGTTTGAACACGACTTCTGCGCCTTCAACCAGTCCGATGCCGGCTGGGCGTCCCTCAATCAGGCGTGCGCTTTCCTCCGCAATGCGCTGGAGCACCGTTGACAAATCGAGTTCCGAGTTGATAACCCGGATGCTTTCCAGTAACTGGCGCAGGTTTTCAATACGTTGTTCCTGGCGGCGGCGCAATTCCTCCACCCGTCGTTGCTGTCGTCGTTGCAGGGTTTGCAACCGCCACTGAAAAATACCGATACCGGCCCCGGCCAGTATTCCGGCATAAAGCAGATACGCCCACCACGTGCGCCACGGGGCCGGACGAATGGCAAATGCCAGTTCAACCGGGCCGGAAACATTCCCGGCATAATCGCGCCCCCAGACCCGAAACCGATAGGTACCGTCCGGTAAATTGGTGTATTCCTTGGCGGATTTACCGGTCCATTCAGTCGGAGCCGGGTCAAAACCAACCAGTTGGGTTTGATAGCGACTGTCCGCCTCGCGGAAAAAACTGAGCAGCGCATACTCAAACACCAGGTTGTTTTCCCAATATCCGAATTGAGGCAGGTCTGGCGGCGTGTCATGCAAACCACCCACTGCCAAACCGCTGGCAGCTTTTCCATTCAGCAACACCCGTTCAACCAACAGCGCTTTCTGGGTTCGGTCCTCAATTTCATCCGCCGGATCGAAAATGGCGGCCCCCTCGGCGGTTCCCACCCAAATCCGCCCTTGCCGGTCAATCATGGACGCCCCCTGGTTGCATTCGTTGCTGGGCAGGCCGTCCTGAGTGGTGAAAACCGTTGTGCGAAAATCAGATCCGTCAGCCAGAGGTGCGAGCCGCACAATTCCTCGATTCGTGCAGAGATAAACCCGCTTTTGCCAGTCTGCACAAATATGGTTGACGGTGTTGTTTGGTAAAGCCGGGCTGGTTTCAGTCGTCAAAATGCGCCATTTTGGATTGGCTTGATAGGGGTTCAGGCAAGCCACTCCTCCCGCGGTTCCCACCCAGAGCGTGCGTTGGCCCTCGCTATTAGTGCTTTCAAACAGACTGAGCACGGTATTGTTTGGCAGTTGAGAGTTTTTCGAATCGAAAACCGTCCATCTTCCCTGTTCAAACCGGACCAGCCCGGCACCATCCGTTCCAATCCACAAAACCGGGGCACCATCCAGATTTTGACTGACGCAGAGACTGAACACCCGGTCGGTCGGTAACCCGGAATTGGCCGAATTGAAGGTGGTGAAACCACTGAACGTCTTCGGAGGCTTGAGAGGCTTGAGAGGCTTGGAAGGCAAAAATGAATTTTGCACAGGTTTCTGACTTCCGCCTGCTGTTCTCCGATTTTCCGCTTCTGAATTCGGCAGACTCCCTAGACTCTCAAGACTCCCAGGACTCCCAGAACCCTCTTCTTTCAGGCAGACCAAGCCCCCGCCATAGGTTCCAATCCACAAAGTACGCCCGGTTTTGGGTTCCACGGTTTGTGCCAGACACCAAACCAGATCATTTGGCAAATTTGAATTTTTGGTGGTGAAGACCTCCCAGGTCACTTCGGTTTTTCCATCCGGAGGATTTCCGGCTCTGGTTTTTATGTGTGCCAACCCGCCGCCATTGGTTCCAACCCACAGTGCTTCCTGGGTTTGGTTGCGGTCAGGCAACAGACACAGGACCCGGTTTCCGGGCAACGATGAATTTTCCGTATTGTACAAAGTCCAGGCTTCTGTGGACTGCAGACCGGGAACCGGGGACTGCGGGCTGCTGGCAAGGTGTGCCAGCCCTCCACCGCCAGTGCCAATCCAGACTGATTGCCGGTTGGGGTCGGATGATTCGAGCAGACTGAAAACCAGATTATTGGGCAAACCTGCGGCCTGAGTGTAGGTTTTCCATTGGCTGCTGTTAAATTGAGCCAACCCGCTGGTGGTTCCAATCCACAACGTGCTCGCCCCAATCGCGGTTTGGGTTTGGGTCAGACTCCAAACCCCATCATTTGGCAGACCGACCAGACGCCGGTCAAAAACAGCCCATTGTCCGTCCCGCCAACTGGCAACCCCGCCGCCATAGGTTCCAATCCAGAGGGTTTTCCGGCCAGACCGGTCAGAAGTTTCCAGCAGACAGCGAACAATATTATGCGGCAGCCTTGAATTTTCAGTGTTCCAGGTGGTCCATTGACCAGTCTGAAACCGGGCCAGCCCGCCGCCTCCGGTTCCGGCCCAAATGGTGTGAGAGCCATCCGGTTCAATCGAACGCAACAGACAGAAAATGCCATTGTGGGGCAACCCGGCATTGTCCTTGGTGAAAACCGTCCAATTTCCCGGTGATTGGGGACTGGAAGCCGGAGGGCGGGGACCCGTGGAAGCCCGCTTCCGCTCCTCTTCAATCCTTTGAATGCGCACCAGTCCGCCGGCAGTTCCCACCCACAAGGTCTGGGAGCCATCAACTTCCCGGTCACTCATCAGGCTCACCACACTGTTGTGGGGAAGTGGTGAATTGTCTTTGGTGAAAACGGTCCAGGTACCATTGTGCCAGTACGCCAGCCCGCCGCCTGAAATTCCTGCCCACAAAATATGGCTACGGTCGGATTCCTCCGTCTCAAGCAGACAGCGGACTTGTTCTCCAGGTAGCCCTGATGAACGGTCAAAGGTCGTCCAGACTCCATGTTGCAGATGTGCCAGCCCGGCCCCATTGGTACCGACCCACAAACTTCCATCGGCGGCGGCAAGAAGTGCATACACATAATTCGAGCGATTGCTGGTTGGGAGTAAAACCGGTGCCCAGCGCTGGCCGTTATATCGGGCTACGCCGTCCTGAGTTCCCACCCACAAATACCCTTTCCGGTCAGCCACAACCGAGGTAATGGTGTTTTGCGGCAGGCCGTCCCGGTCAGTAAAAATGCGGAAGGTCGGACGGCCCTCCAACAATGAGGTTGGGTTGGAAACCGGCTGCCGGGCGGCAGTTTGAATTTGTCCGGCCCAGGTTGTCCAGGGGAGGTTGACCAAGCCGACCCCAAGCAGTGTCCCGCACAGGAGGAAGTACCTGACCGGGAGGTTCCACCAATCGGGCCGCCCCATTGCAAGCCATTGTTTGTGAACTGAAGCAGGCTTTGTTTCACCCTTCATCCTGCACCTTTTACTTTTTTTGGTTGGCCAAGCTGGCCCGGCTTCTCACTCCACAATTTCTATCGAAGGAATAGCCTCGATACTTTCACACTATCGGTGAAGCGCCGAAAACCAATCCCAGGACTGCATTTTTGCAGGAGACACAAAGCTGTGCCGTCACCACCTGAGTGACATCCTGTTGCAGGCTTTCCGCACTCCGGTATTTTGCCAAATCAAGTGCCGCCTGTAATTGGTTCGCGGCTGTTTGCCTGCCCAGCAGTGCGTCGGCATCAATCACACCATCAAAGGCCGCCTCAATGCGGATGCTGAGGTGGTAATAGAGTGAACCCAGCGGTAAAGATTTTCCGCAACAGGTACAAAGCACAAAATCAGGGTCGTCACTGGTCATCGCTGTGGGGCTTCCTGGCTGGATGGGCCTGTTTTTTTGAAATATTTCGAATTGCGATTTGTGTGCGTGTATGATTCTAATTCCAAATCCAAAATGAGCAATCAAAAACAGAAGGCTCACAATCATCTGCCCTCTGCCTGCAAAAAACCATGTGGATTGAATCAGACAAACAATTTGCCGAATTTTGCGCGGACGCCTACCAGGATGACGCGCTGGGAATTGACCTCGAATTTCACGGAGAAGGCCGTTACACCCCGCAACTGTGTCTGGTCCAACTGGCCTCCCGGAATAAACTGGTGGCGGTGGACCCCTTCAAAGTCAATCTGTCACCGCTCACCCCCTTGCTTGCCGCTCCGCAGATTCGCAAGGTGTTTCACGCCGCCACTCAGGACCTGGTGATTCTGCAACGTGAAAGCGGCGTCATGCCGGTCAGCGTGTTTGACACGCAGGTGGCAGCGGCGTTTCTGGGGTTTGGCGAATCCATCGGATACGGTGGGCTGGTGGTCAGGAT
The DNA here is from genome assembly GCA_019695185.1 of Blastocatellia bacterium. Classification (GTDB taxonomy): domain Bacteria; phylum Acidobacteriota; class Blastocatellia; order Chloracidobacteriales; family Chloracidobacteriaceae; genus JAIBAN01. Next base: position 70,563 of record JAIBAN010000012.1, read on the forward strand.
GCTCAATATTCCGCTCGACAAGCGGCAGCGGTTTACCGATTGGACCCAACGCCCGCTGGCTCCGGCTCAGATTGAATATGCCATCAACGATGTCCGGCACCTGCTACCAATTTACGACCTGCTCTCCAAAGAATTGAGCTCACGCGGACGCTTTGACTGGGTGATGCAGGTTTGTTCCGACTGGGCCAGCCAAATCGGTCGGCCCCGGACACCGGAAACCGCCTATCTGCGGTTGGGAAAACTCGCCGGGTTATCCCGCCGGGAACTTGGGGTCTTGCGGGAACTGGCAGCGTGGCGTGAAGAAACAGCCCGCTCCGAAGGCCGCCCCATCGGATCCATTTTGAGCGACGATGCCTTGCGCCAGATTTGTTTCGCCCTGCCCAAAAATGAAACTGAACTGCGCCAGGTGCGGGGCCTGCGCGACAGTATGCCCCGCAGTTTCCGGGAGGGAATTCTGGCTGCCATTCAACGGGCGCGGGCCTTGCCGGAGGGGGAGTTGCCCCAGATTTTTACGCCACGCGAACCGGCTCCGGCGACCGAAGCCCTGGCTTCTCTGTTAAGCGCAGTGGTGCGGGCCCGCTCCATTGAGCTGGAACTTGCTCCCACCCTGATTGCCACACGGGATGAGTTATCGAAGCTGGCAGCCTGGGCAGCTTCCGACCGGTCTTCCCCGCTCCCTGATTCCGAAGTTTTAACCGGCTGGAGAGCTGAGGCGGTGGGAAACCTGCTCCACGACCTGCTGCTCGGAAAAGTCACCGTACGGGTGGATATGACCTCCCCCGGCGGCATCATCGTTGAAGGACTGCGGACTGAGGACCAAACTCAAGGACTGAGGACTGAGGACTGAAGACTAAGTTTTTTCATTTCCGGTGATAAGTTCCTGACTTTCAATCCTTGGATGAAAATTAACTCAGTCCTCAGTCCTCAGTCCTCAGTCCTTGAGAATTATGCCTGCTTCGGTTTGGCTGACTGCTTTGTTACAGCTTGTTATCGCCGTTTTGCACGGGTTGGCCGGGGCTTGGCTGGCAGTGCGGATGGTGTTTCGCCCACGCCAGGCATGGACGCTTGGGGGGCTGCGGGTTCCCTTTACCCCCGGACTGATTCCCTCCGAGCGGGAACTTTTTCTTGATACGTTTGCCCGTGTCATTGCCGAGCGCGTGCTGACCGTGGAGACAGTCGCTGATGAAATTTTGAGCCTGGGTATTCGAACTGAACTGGAAGTGGTTTCCGCCCGTCAATATTCTGAGCAAACCAATACTGATTACTTTATTCAGCGCATCACGGAACGGCTGGTTGACGCCCTGGAGCAAACCAATAACAACGAAGAGCTGGCCAACCGCCTTGAAACCATGATTGCCCGCAGTATCGTGGATGCCGTAGAGGAAAAATATGGACCGGTTGGCCGTTCGGTTGCCAACCTCCTGACCGATGCCGGTTTGGTCCGGAAAGTCCTCAAGGTTTCATTTCAGGAAATTGCCGACCACTTGAGCCATAACCCGCTGGCGCGACAGGCGCTGCTGGAATCGCTTTCCGCTGCCGGTAAACAGATTTTTCCCGAAACCGGCGGGCCAGACCCGGCTTCAACCGTTCAGGTTACCGTGATGGACGAATTTGTGGTTTCTTTAAGCCGACGGCTGAATATTGAACAAATCCTGAAGGAACAATTGGCTGCTTTCAGCGATGAAATGATTGAAGAGCTGATTTACCGGGCTGCCGGACGCGAACTCAACATGATTATCCGTTTTGGCGGAGTGGTCGGCCTCGGAGTCGGAGTTATCCAGGCCCTGCTGGTTGTTTTCAGTGCCTGGTAGGTTCTTTTTTTCTGAGAGGTGATTTATGTGGAAACAATGGCTTCGGGTTGGTGTGGTATCAGGTTTGGTTCTTTGCGGCGGATGGAACGTTCCTGTCAGGGGGCAGCAGTCTGGGGAACCGGTTGGCCGCTGGCAATTTCAGATTTCCCTCAATGGAATCACCCGCACTGTGGAAATAGCATTCAAGCCTGCCCCTGAGGATGCCAAATCCAATACGCGGGGAGTCGCCAATGTGTTTTTTTCATTTGAGGGCAACCGTTCCTTTCCCATAGTCTGGAAGCAACTGACTTCTGACACCCTGAATGTGAGCGGGGAAATTGAGTTTCCGATTGGGAATGTCGGACGGAAAACCGGAACGCTTGTCCTCAAAGGAAAATTTACCGACCCGACCACTCTCACCGGAGACGCCGTTTTGATTTCAGACATTCGTGACGGAAAAGCTCCGACCGGATTTGCAACCGAAGTTGGCACGTTTTCCGCCAAGAAATCGAATCGCTGAGACACCAGGGTTGCCTAATTTTTGGGTACGGCCACAATCCGAAAGCCGGTATTGGGAAACTTCCGGTCCGGATAATTCCAGCCCCGTGAACTGGAATAGGCATCGGTTGGCCGGGCATCCCACGAAACGCCATGCACGATGCGCCAGTTCTCCCCCTGCTGGGTTTCCCAGGCCGTGCCATCCCTGGGCGCGCCGTTATATGATTTATGGTACCGGTCCTGACACCATTCCTGGACATTCCCCAGCATATCGTACAATCCCCATGGATTCGGACGTTTCTGCCCGACCGGATGGGTCCGGTTACCGGAATTGTCATTGCACCACGCATAATTTTTGAGTTGGCGCACATCGTTTCCAAAAAAGTATTTTGTGGCGGAACCGGCCCGGCAGGCATATTCCCATTCGGCCTCGGTGGGCAGACGATAGGAAAAACCGTCGTTCATGGCATTCAGCCGTTTGAGGAATTCCTGTATCTCGTTCCAGGACACTGAATCCACCGGACTGCTGTCATTGAGGTTGGTTTTGGCACTCGGATTGGTCCCCATGACGGTTTTCCACTGTGCCTGTGTCACTTCGTACTTCCCCAAATAAAACGGCTTGCGAATGGTCACCGGATGGGCCGGATTTTCCTGGGCATAGGGACTGTTGCCTCCCATAGTGAAGCTTCCGGCTGGAACCCAGACGGTTTCAAGGTTGATTTTGGTTCCGGCGACTGGTTTCCAATCCGGTGGATGGGTTTCCGTTGCTGCCGGTTTGGCCGGCAGTTTCTCCCATCCGGCTGGCTGGCTGACAGGCGGCGGCGGGGCTGGCTGATTGACCGGGGCTGGTTTCCCCACTGCTGGTGAGGGCTCCGCTTTTTTGGCTGGGGCTGGTACGTCGTTTGGGTCAGGCTGAACCGGCAACGGGCTGGCCGGGGCGGTGTGACCGGCAGTTGGTACGGATGTTGCCGGGCGGGTCAAAGCCAAAACCCCGACTCCGGCCACAATGGTCACCACCAAGGCCCCCATCAACGACCACATCCAGGGACGGCGCACTGCCGCCATCAAATTCCGCACAGGCTGGATTGGTTCCACTTTTGAAACCTGCGAAATCGGCGGCAACGCCGCCAGCGTGACCGCCTGTGATTTCAAATCAAGCGCCGGGGCGGTGGCGGGAACGACTTCCGCAGGGACCATCTGCTGCAACCAGACGGAAGTCCTTTCCACCATTTCAACAACTTTACTGTGAACGGCATGACACAGCGTCTCGGCCTGGGTCAGGATTTTTGCGGGACCTGCTGACGGTGTGTCAGTCACCGGTTGAAATGAAGGCAAAAGGGCCAGGTTGAACTGGCTTCCGGTTGGAATTCCATAGGATTGCAAGCCTGCACGCCAGCTTTGGTGCATCATGCCAATGGTTGCCGGGCGTTGCTGCGGGTTGAGGGCCAGGGCCTGGGTCAGCATGGTTGAAATCACCAGCGGAATGCCTGGGTTCAAGGTATGGGCAGGCCGGAGGGGATCTGTTTCGGTGTCCATCACGGCGAGCGTGCGGGTCAAAGCATCCGGAGCCTGCACTCCGGTCAAAAGATGATAGAGCGTTGCAGCCAGTGAGAATAAATCGCTTCTGGTATCGGTTCCCTTCCCCTGTATCTGTTCCAGCGGGGCATAGCCTGGGGTATAGGCCACCAGACTGTCCTGCGAACCAAACCGCGAAACGCATGACCCCAACCCTTTGGCCAAACCAAAATCAAGCAAAACAATCTGGCCGGTTTCCGTCAGTTTGAGATTTGCCGGTTTCAAGTCACGGTGAATAATCGGCGGGTGATGGCCATGCAGGTATTCGAGAACTCCAAAGAGTTGCTCGCCCCAGTGCAGCACCGTTTCAATCGGAATGGCATTGCCATACTGTTCCAGCAACCGTCCCAAATCCTGGCCGGGAATATATTCCATGACCAGAAACTGACCGTTTGCTTCTAAAAAATGGTCGGAGACTTTCGGCAGGGCGGAGTGACGCAATTCAGCCAACAGACAGGCTTCCCGTTCAAAGGCTTTGCACAACTGGTCGGTGGCGAAAAATGTCTGTTTGACCGCCACCCGGTGACCAAGACGTTCGTCCAGCGCTTCATAAACGGCTCCCATTCCTCCCTGGGCCAAAGGACGAACAATGCGATAGCGATTTTGCAAAACAGATCCAACGGAAATCATACCGGCCTCCATTGCCGAAATTAAATTCACAATTATTTTTCGAGTGTGAACAATCTAAATGCAAATGGAGTGCCAAACTATTCAAAAGCCATCAATCTCCTGCCGCCAAGCCAAGTCCGGTAAGGTGAACAGTCGTTTTTTAAGTGCGGATGAAAAAAATAGAGCCTTCAAAATTGAAGGCTTCCAATACAATGCTCCCTCAGTCGGCAAGCATCATCAGTTCAAAAAAGAAAGTTGGAGCGTGATCCGGACGACCCCACACTGGGTGCCCAGCAATTCAATTTAATTTATATTTAAAATTAATTTGTTTTTTGCTGGATTTGTGGTTCGAGGTACTCGTTTCCTTTGCCAAAGGCGTACCGAGTCGGATGCTCGCGCATAATTTTGTCTTGCAGGCGCATCAGTCCGTAAATCAGTGCTTCGGGGCGCGGAGGACATCCCGGAATATAAACGTCAACCGGAATCACCCGGTCAACCCCTTGGAGCGTTGAATAGGTGTTAAACGGCCCCCCAACGTTTGAGCATGACCCCATCGAGATGACCCACTTGGGTTCGGGCATCTGTTCATAGACCCGGCGCACCACCGGAGCCATTTTAAGGGTGACGGTTCCAGCCACAATGATTAAATCCGACTGGCGCGGACTGGGCCGGAACACCCCGCAGCCAAAGCGGTCCAGGTCAAAACGGGAGGCCCCGGCGGCCATCATTTCGATGGCGCAACAGGCCAACCCGAATGTCATCGGCCAAATCGCCGACTTCCGGGCCCAATTAAAAATATAGTCAACTGTTGAAAGGACCAACCCCGGAGATTCTTGTGCAAAGTCTGACATTTCTCCCTCCAGCATTTGCGATCTGCGATTTGCTATTTTCAGTTGCTGGTCTGCGGGAAAACCCATTTAATGCGAGAACTGGAAAACGGCAAACCGCACATGGGCAATAGCAAATGACTCAGACCCAATTCAATGCGCCTTTCCGCCAGGCGTAGTAATAACCGACAACCAGGATTCCCAGAAAAATCAGGATTTCAACCAGCCCAAACACTCCCAGTTTGTCGTAAATCACCGCCCAGGGAAACAAAAAAATGGTTTCCACGTCGAAGACGAGAAACAACATGGCAATCATATAATACCGGACTGAAAACCGGTCTTTGCTGTCACTGATCGGGTCCACCCCGCATTCATAAGGAATTTGTTTTTCAGGGGTTTCGACCTTACGGCGAACCAAACGCCCGGCTGCCAATGCCGCAACCGGAAAGGCAATTGCAATCAAAAGCAACAAAACCACGGGTACATAACCCGCAATTGGGCCATATTCACCGGACGTTTCCTTGGGCAGCAAAGACAGAGCAGTGCAAATCAGCATGATTGATGATTGCCTCAGAGCAAGTGGGTTGTGGTGGAAGGGTGATACTAGGCGGGGAGGGGAAAGAGTGTCAAGAAAACAGGGTTCAGGATTCAGGGTTCAGGGTTCAGGGTCTTTTGAGTGAACAATGGACAATTAAAACTCAATCCAAAATCACAATTTTCTTTTTTCGAAAACCCTAAACCCTCCCCCCCCTGGCCCCTGAACCCTGGTTTTTTATTTAGCTTTGGTCATGGCAGCAGCCTTCGCCTGGGCTGAAACGCGGGTATCACGTTCCCGAATACGAGCGGCCTTACCACGCAAGCCACGCAGGTAGTAGAGTTTGGCGCGGCGGACGCGACCGCGTTTGGTCACTTCGATTTTTTCAATAACCGGTGCATGGATGGGGAAAATCCGCTCCACACCAACGCTGAAGCTGATTTTACGAACCGTGATGGTTTCACGAACGCCGCTGTGCTTGCGGGCAATCACGACACCTTCAAAAATCTGAATGCGCTCCTTGTCGCCTTCTTTAATGCGGACATGCACGCGAACGGTGTCGCCGGGAATAAAATCGGGAATTTCGCGCATTTGCGCTTTTTCAATGCCACCAACAATTGGATTCATCATGATTACGGTACCTCGTCACCACAAATGGTTTCAGTTGCTCATTTTGAGCCTTGAGTTTTGAGTTGATTCATCCGTGACCGACGACAATGTTTCCTTAACCCGGAAGTGCCAAAATACCTGTTTCTTTGAACTCAAAACTCAAAATTCAAAATTCAAAATTGCATTTTTGGCTGTCAGTGCCGATCCTCGGCTTCTGCTTCAATCGTTTTTAAAATTTTTTGATCAAGCGCATCAAGCGCCGCTGTGTCACGCAGTAAATCGGGCCGATAGGCTTTGGTTTTTTCCAACGCCTTGCGGCGACGCCACAAATCAATTTCGGCATGGTGTCCGGTCATGAGCTCTTTGGGCACTTCCAGCCCTCGGTAACAGGCCGGACGGGTATAAACCGGATAATCCAACCGGCCAGCGGAAAATGACTCGTTGACTGCGGAGGTCGCGCTTCCCAATGTTTCGGGCAGGAGCCGGATGATGGCATCAGATACCACCATGGCTGCAACTTCGCCACCGGAAAGCACATAGTCTCCAATCGAAAGCTCATCCGTGGCCACATTCTGGGCGACTCGTTCGTCAATCCCTTCATAACGTCCGCAAATCAAAACGATTTGCTCTTTTTGACTGAGGCGAGCGGCTTCCGCCTGAGTGAAAGGCTTGCCCTGGGGCGTCAGCACGATGACTGAAACCGGAGCCTGTTCGGCTGCCTGTCGGTCTTCTCCCAGTGGCGTATATTGAAACGGGTGAGTCAAAGCCTCAACCGCCCGAAAAATCGGTTCAGGTTTGAGCACCATGCCATCGCTGCCCCCAAAGGGACGGTCATCCACTACGTGATGACGGTCATAGGTAAAGTCACGCAAATCATGGACACTGACTTGAACCTGACTACGCTGTCGGGCGCGCCGGACGATGCCGTGGCTTAAAAAACCTTCAAAGAACTGCGGAAAAATCGTAACAATGTCAAAACGCATTTTTTGAACTGAGAATTGAGAAGTTCGAATTGAGAATGTTGTTTCAATCTTGACCCGATTTACTTCTCAATTCGAACTTCTCAATTCTCAATTTCCAAAAGTCCTTCCGGCGGGGTGATGCGAATCAGACGCGAAATCGGGTCAACCTGTACGCAAATGGTTTGCACAAAAGGGATTAAATGTTCGCGTCCTGATTTGTCCGACTGATCGTCACGGTTTTGGACAACCAGTAACTCACCACCCGCCATGCGGGCCACATCAACCACCTCACCCACAGAGGTACCATCAGTCAATTCAACCCGACAGCCAATCAAAGTGTCGATATAAAACTCGTCCGTCTCCAGCGCAACTCTTTCGGAGAGCGGAATCTGCACCTTGCACCCAACGAACGGTTCGGCTTTGGTGCGTGAGTTGATGCCGGTAAATTTTAGCACCAAGGCTCCTTTATGGAACCAATGGGATTCCAGTTCAGCCGGTTCTGTCCGTCCATCCTTATGTGTCAGCCAGACTTCCTGCAACCCCTCAAAGCGCTCGGGAAAATCTGTCAAAAGATGGGTAACCAAGTCACCCCGCAGTCCGTGTGGCCGCAGTATTACAGCCAAAGTGGCCCGTTCCGTTGGCGGCGGCACCGTCTTTACCATGACTGAGGATGATTTTGGCGCGGACATTTCACCTTTGACTTTCATCAGGCACGACACCCACAGACTTACTCTGCCAGTTCCAGTGTGCATCGTTTGCGATGTTTACTGGCGGCAGCAGAAAGAATCGTTCTGAGTGCGCGGGCGGTCCGCCCCTGACGGCCAATGATTTTGCCAATATCCGGCTGGGCAACATGCAATTCAAACTCAATCGTATCGCCCGAATGATAGTGCCTGACATGCACTTCATCCGGGGCATCTACGAGTGACTTGGCAAGAAATTCAACCAAATGCGTTAAATTGCTCATAGCTTTACGGACTTTCTGCCAACCATTTGCCCAAAGCAGCGGGCCGGACAGATGGTCGAATTAGGCTTCGGCTTTCCGGTTCAGCAAGTCACGGACCGTATCAGTCGGCTGCGCGCCACTCTTGAGCCAATAATCCACGCGGTCCCGTTTGAGGTGCAGTTCAGTCTGCCCCGAACGGGCAATCGGATTGTAGTAGCCCAGGATTTCAACAAACCGGCCATCCCGCTTGCCGCTCTTTTCCGTCACGATTACACGATAGAAGGGGCGCTTTTTGGCACCCATACGAGTCAAACGAATTGCTAACAAGGCGAACCTCCAAGGTGAGGACTGAGGACTGAGGACTGAGGACTGAGTGCATTATTTTTTTTCGGTACAGAAAGCTATCAAACCTTCCTGTTCCTTTGAAAATTTCTCAGTCTTCAGTCCTCAGTCCTCAGTCCCTCTGTTTAATTAACGGCGTTTCTTTTTGCCGTGCTTGTGTTTCTTTTTCCCGAACCCGCCGCCGGGATTTCCCACTCCGCCGCCCATGCCCATCGGAGCTGGCATTCCCATGCCGGGCATTCCCATGCCGGGCATCATGCCCCCCATGCCGCCGAACAAACCGCCACGGGTCATTTGCTGCATCATCCGACGCATCATGACATATTCGTTGAGGATTTCTTCAACTTTGCGAACGGAGGTGCCGCTGCCTTTGGCAATACGACGACGGCGGGAAAGATTGGTGAGCAGAAGGGCGTGATTGTTACGTTCTTCCTTGGTCATCGAGTCAATGATGGCTTCGGTGTACTTCAGTTTTTGCGCCATCAACGTGCTCTGTTCCGGCGTCAACCGGAAATTGAGACCAAACATTTTGAGCAGGCTGTCAGGGAGCATTCCCATCAGCTTGTCGAGCGAACCGAGCTTTTTCACCTGCCGCAACTGGGAGCGGTAATCTTCCAGGGAAAACCGGTTTTCCATCATCCGCTGTTGCAGGCGCAGCGCTTCATCTTCATCAACTTCGGCCTGCACTTTCTCAATCAGCGAGAGGACGTCGCCCATCCCCAGAATCCGCTGGGCCACCCGGTCCGGGTGGAAAGGTTCAAGGGCTTCATATTTTTCACCCACACCGACAAACTTGATCGGCTGCCCCGTTACCTGCTTGACTGAAAGTGCCGCACCGCCACGGGCATCACCGTCCATTTTGGTCAGCACAACGCCCGTGATACCAATCCGCTCATGAAATTCGGAGGCGCTTTTCACCGCATCCTGCCCAATCATGGCGTCGGCCACAAAGAGGACTTCCGAGGGGTTGAGCTCGTTTTTGATTTGCTGCAACTCAGTCATCAGTTCGTCGTCAATGTGCAGACGACCGGCGGTGTCCACCAGCAGGGTATCAAAACCGCGTTGCTGGGCGTCTTTAAGAGCCGCCCGGCACAGAGTCAGCGGGTCGTCCACATTGGGCATGGCAAAGACCGGGATACTGACGGCCTCGCCGATGATGGCCAACTGGTCGCGGGCTGCCGGACGGTATACGTCCACCGAAACCAGAAGCGGTGTCCGATTGCGTTCTTTTTTCAAAAAGCGGGCGATTTTACCAGTTGAGGTCGTTTTACCGGAGCCTTGTAACCCGACAATCATAATCACGTTCGGGTTGGTTTTGGCGTTCAGTTCAACATCGGCAGCTTCACCGCCGAGCATGGTCACCAGCTCGTCAAAAACAATCTTGACCACCTGTTGATGCGGGGAAAGCGCCTGCAACACATTCTGACCAATCGCTTTTTCTTTAACAGTATCAATGAACTGCTTGACGACCTTAAAGTTGACGTCGGCTTCGAGCAGGGCCACGCGGATTTCCTTCATGGCCAAATCAATATGCTCTTCGGTCAATTTGCCCTGACCGCGCAGGCTTTGCAGGTTTTTTAGGGCTTTCTTAAGTTTATCGGATAACGCATCAAACATAGCTCAACCTCAAAACGGGTGAATCGGCGAAAACGTCATGGAATCGGGTTTTTGAGAGAAATGCGCAAGATAGAGGTTTTTTCGGATAGGTGTCAAGCGTTCCGCAAAAAACTTGAAAAAGAAAAGGGTGGCGCAGTAGCCACCCTTGTGGAAACCGTAGGGTTTTACAGAGGTGTCGCTATGAGGTCAGATGCTGGGTTTCCAACCAGCGTTCCGCATCAATGGCTGCCATACAACCGGTTCCGGCAGCAGTCACTGCCTGCCGGTAGGTGAAATCCTGCACGTCGCCGGCGGCAAATACTCCTTCAACGCTGGTATAGGTTGAACCTGGCTTGGTCACGATATATTCCGATTCGGTCAGTTCCAACTGTCCTTTGAAAAGCGAGGTGTTCGGCTGGTGCCCAATGGCCACAAACAATCCCTGACAGGAGAAGTCTGTTATTTCATTGGTTTTCAGGTTCCGGATTTTAAGACCGGTGACGCCTTGCTCGCGGTCGCCTATGACTTCCTCCACCGCTGAATCCCACAGATAGGACACTTTGGGGTTGGCAAAAGCCCGGTCCTGCATGATTTTTGAAGCCCGCAGTTTGTCACGGCGATGAATCAGAGTTACTTTCGAGCAGAATTTCGTCAGAAAGGTAGCTTCCTCAACTGCCGTATCGCCACCGCCGACCACCGCCACTTCCCGGTCACGGAAGAAAAAACCGTCACAGGTGGCACAGGCTGAAACACCATATCCCATCAAATGTTGTTCCGACTGAAGCCCCAGCAATTTGGCCGACGCGCCGGATGAGACGATCAGCGCATCCGCCGTATAGACCTCGTTGCCAACCGTCACCACAAACGGGCGCTGGGAAAGGTCCACTTTGGTCACCATTTTATAAACCACCTTGGTGTCAAAGCGTTCGGCCTGCAAGCGCATGTTTTCCATCAGTTCCGGGCCAAGAATGCCATGCGAGAAACCGGGATAGTTGTCCACGTCGGTGGTAATTGTAAGCTGCCCGCCGGGTTGTTCGCCGGCAAACAGCAACGGATGCAGATTGGCTCGCGCCGTATAAATTGCAGCCGTGTATCCGGCAGGTCCGGATCCAATGATAATAACTTTGCGATGATGTTCCTGGGTTGACAAGCGGCCTCCAATCTGACCTTTGGTGTCTGCGCTGAGGCAGGTCACCAAACGGATTTCAGCAAAAAGTATGGTTGGTTATGAAAAACGGGCGCATTCTATGTTTGCCCTTTTCGGGACGCAAGGCAGCGTGCCTTGAACCCTCCGGGAAATTTAAACCTGTTGGCGGCGAAGCTTAGTTTCGCCGTTTACGAATTGGCAATTCCGGGCTACAAATACGCCGGAAAATCCGATTATTCCATTTTGCACCGGCTGATTTCGTTGCCTTATGCCTAAAAACTCACGTCGCCACTCAAACCGGAAACGGCTTTTAATCACCGGCATTGCCGGTGGACTTGCCACCCAATTGGCTTCGGCCATTCCGCCTGAATGGGAAGTGGTCGGCATTGGCCGACGCCCCCCACAACAGGCACTCAAGCGGGATATTGTTTTCAAGCAGATCGACATTACGAAAAAAACCCTCGAAGATCTGTTCCGAAACGAACATTTCGACGCAGTCATGCATTTGGCGGTCGCCAATGACCCGCATCTTTCCATGAAAATGCGCCACACGGTCAATGTGATTGCCACGATGCGCCTGTTGGACTGTTGTGAACTGCGCAGCGTCCGACAGGTGATTCTGCTCAGTAGCGGAGAAGTGTACGGAGCGGACCCTACCAATCCGATTTACCTCAAAGAAGAAAGTCCGCTCAAAGCAATTCAGCGTTACACGGACATGGGCGACAAAGTCGAGTTTGACACCTACTGCCGTTCCTGGATGTTTCAGGCGAAAGACACCATCACTACACTCCTGCGGCCCTGTCATATTGTCGGCCCCAACGTCCAGAATTTTCTGACCATGTACCTGCGCTATGGGGTGGTACCGGTCCCGCTGGGCTTTGATCCCATGATTCAGGTGATTGATGAACGGGATATGGTACAGGCCCTGTTGCTCGTGCTCGACAACCCGCAAAAGGGAACCTACAACGTGACTGGTCCGGGGGAACTGCCGCTTTCCCTGGCGGTCAGCGAAGCAGGCGGAATCGCCGTCCCGGTCGTGTACGGGCTGGCCTCACCGTTGATGAAGCTGGGCTGGGCGATGGGAATTTCCCCCTTCCCCGTCCCCCAATTTGATTTTCTGATGTATCCCTGTGTGATTGACGGCCAGCGGTTCCGCAATGATTTTGGGTTTGTTCCGAAATATTCGTTGCACAAGGCACTGCGGTCCATTCGCCGGTCACCTCATGCGCCAATGGAACCGGATGAGGCTCCGACCTATACGCCCCATCGGCGCAAGCGGAACCCGGCGCGGCCCCGGCCATCCCTGACCGAGACCTGATATTCCGCAAAGTCCAAACAAACATCAACGGGACGGCATTTGAAAAAATGCCGTCCCGTTTGTGTTTTGGTCAGGTCACGGATTGCGTCCGTGACAAATGACTAAAAAATGAATTTCGCGGCCAGTTGGAACTGACGCGGAATATTGTTGCCCACACCGGAAACGGCTGCGCCGAAAGCCGGGTTGGGGGCGATGGTCGGAACCCCTTTAATCGTGGAGAACAGGAACTGGTTGCTGTTGATGCCCGCCACGTTAAAGCGGTTGAACATGTTAAAGCCTTCTGCGAACAACTGAAGGCGATACCGTTCGTTAAAGGTGATGGTGCGTGACAGACGCATATCGTATTGGACAAACTTGTCAGTCCGGAATGTATTGCGTCCGATGAAAGGTGAACGGTCGGTCCGGGAGTTCCGGTCGCCGTTAAGGTCGCCACCCACCTGGGCTGAGTACGGACGACCCGAAGTGGCCGTCAGAATTCCGCTGATGGAATAGCCTTCCAACAGGAATTTGACCACCTTATTTTGGATGTTTTTCGCGTAGTTCAAATCCCACACGTAGTTCGCCACAAAACGATGGCGCACATCGGTTTCACCGTCGCCCCGGTCAGTACCCGGATCCAACGTGTTTTGCACCACTTTCGCATCGTCACCGCCGCCGACCACCACTGACGTGGCATCCGGCTTGTTGTCAATCACATGTGACCAGGTATAGGAAATCAAGCCCTGGAAATTGTGGCTGAACCGTTTGTTAAGCTGCACTGTCAAACCGTGATAAATCGAATCACCAGTGCTGAAAAATCCGGTCAAGCGATCAAATCGGGTGGCCGGGCGGGCTCCGAAACGCGGCAACAACAGCGTTCCGGTCAGCGTGCCAAGGGGGTTGCCCGAAGCATCCACCGCCGTGCTGGAGCGCACGTCCACGCGGGTCGGAACCACTTGACTGAAGTTGATATCACGGCTTTGCGTCTGGCGCAGGCCGCGCACCATCAAATAGGAGACGTTGAGCGACAGGTCCTTCGCCAGTTCCCGTTCAACCCCAAAACTGGCTTGGTGAATGACCGGCTGGACAAAATCCTTGTCAAAGTAATAGAGCGCCGGGGTCGCTGGCACGCCGGTGGTTGGTGGGGTGACAAAATTTTGCGGATAGGTCGGTACGTTGGCCCCGGTAAACGCCAACTGGCGCACGCTGAGACCGTTTTGGGTATGGGCAGTGCCCGTCACAATCGAAGGTGTCCGTCCATAGAAAATGCCGTAACCGCCCCGGACAACCGTTTTCGAATTGCTGAACGGTTGCCAGGCAAAGCCCAAACGTGGAGCAAAATTGTTTTTGTCCTGTTTCAGCCGGTCGGTCACCACACCCAACGCCGCCAGTTGGGAGTCCGGATTGAAGACAGGTGGTTCTTCAATCAACTGCACATCGTAGCGTACACCAAGATACAGCTTCAAATTCTGTCGCACGCTCCAGTCATCCTGCACAAACCATGCGATTTCAGTTGAATTCGGACGTGAAACCGGTCCGTTGGTACCGCTTCCGGCAAAGGCTTGCCGATACCCGCCTGACGGTTTGCCATCGGCAAAATCAGCCAGACTGGTAAAAGTATAGGTTCCCGTGAACAACCCAGGGAAGAAGTTGAAAATCCGGTTGATGTTGACATCAATGCCGAATTTATAGGAGTGATTCCCCCGCAGATAGGTCAGGGTATCAATGAACTGATTCCGTTTTTCCGTGGTTTCACGCGGACTGAAGTTATTCCGGCCAATCGTGATAATCGTCAGCCCGCCTTGCAGAATCTGGGCTTCGGGATTGGTGCTGTTGGCTGAACCCGGCTCTTTGTCCCGTGAAAACAGATAGCGGAATTCATTGATGAGGTTGGGACGGATCAAGGAGGTCAATGAGTTCGTCACCGTGTCGGTCGTCACCAGTGAGTTTCCGCTATGTTCGGCAGCACTGGTCGCACCTGCATTTTCCAGATTCGTTCCGGTGAAGTTTTGCCGATTGTAACGAACGGAATAACGGTGGGACGGATTGATCTGCCAATCTACCTTGCCGATATACACATCCTGGTTGAACTTCGTGTCATAAGGTGCCAGGAAGGGCGCAAGCTGCCGGGCAACCGCTTGGGAGGCGGCATCTCCTGGAACGGCAGCGCCGAAAATCACCACGTTCGGGTCAGTCCGCCGCTGTCCATCGTAATTGAAGAAGAAAAACGCTTTGTCTTTTACGATAGGCCCACCGATGGTGGCACCAAACTGGTAAACGCGAAACTTCGGATTGGGACGCCGGGCGGCCCGCACAAACGCATCTTTGGCGTTGAGCGAGCGGTCACGGAAATACAAAAAGGCGTCCCCGTGAAAATCATTGGTGCCCGATTTGGTCACCACGTTGATCACGGCTCCGCCAGCCCGTCCGAATTCAGCCGCATACCCATTGGTATTCACCTGAAATTCACGAACCGAGCTTTGGCTGAATTGATAGGGCGCACGCCCTGAACCAGTCCGGCCAATGGATTGACCAAAGAAAGTATTGTTATTGTCGGAACCGTCAATCAAAAGGCTGTTTAAGGTTCCGCGCAAACCACCAAATGAAATGTCGCCCGTCCGGGGGTCAGTATTGACACCCGGTGTCAAGCGCACAAATTCAAGGAAATTCCGCCCGTTGACAGGGAGTTCCCGAATTTGGCGGTCGCTGATGTTGGATGCCTGATGAGTCCGCGCGGTTTCGACAATCGGAGCTGAATCCGTTGTCACCTGCACGATTTCCCCACTGGCACCGCCAACGGTCAAAGAAAAAACCAGATTGGCAGTTTGTCCAACCAAAAGTTCCGTTCGCAAGGTTTGCGGGGCAAACCCGTCAACGGCCACTGTTACATCATAGGTGCCGACGTCAAGCGCCGGAATCCGATAGGACCCGTCTTCATTGGTACTGACTTCCCGTACCAAGCCGGTTTGAGTGCTTTTGGCAGTCACTTTTGCACCGGCCAAGACGGCACCGCTTGGATCCTTCACTTCGCCGATGATCGCACCACCGGTTGAACGCGACTGCGCCAAACCGAAGGAAGCGGCCAACCCGATGCAGAGCAGGACCGCAAAGCAATACGTGGCGTTTCGTATCCAATTACGCATAGAAATCCTTTCCCAAAAATTTCCCGAGAATTTTGAAAGCCGGTTGGCCGGCCTTCGCTTCCACAACCAAATGGCTGTGTGGGCCGCTCGTGAACCAATCCAGGACCTCCATCCACTGAAGAGGGAGTCCCATATTGGGTTTCGGGGTTCTGTCAACTCCCCGATTTTTATTTTTATGACTTATTGGAAAAAGCCGTCCCAGGCATTGCAGGATGACAATCACGGGACAAGGCAGACTCAAATAAGACATCTGATCCTTACAGCTTGACAATTCTTTGGCACAAGGTAACCCGGCATGATCAGCACAATCACAAAGTGGAGCGCAATCCTGAAACCGGCCCTTGAACCTGCAGGCAATTTTGAAAACTGAAATTTGGATTTGCCCTATGACAGTCGAAAGGAAGCTCGAACTTCTCCGTTTCGGTTGGACGGCAGCCCAGTTTCGCCAACCTGAATGACGAAATAATGTCGCACTGCTTAAGGAAAAGCATCATAGTTGCTGGAACTGATACCGCTAACGGGGCTCGAACCCGTACTCTCTGCCTTGAGAGGGCAGCGTGTTAACCACTTACACCATAGCGGCGAATTTTCTGGAAAGACCGTATAATGTAGCACATTATAGACAACTTAGAATGAAAGACAAGAAAAGACCTGAGGAAGGATTTGACTGGGTTTCTATTCCTGAAGAAAGCGGAACAGTTTTTCCCTGATCGAAACGGGAGGGGTCAATAAATCGGAAATGATCGCAACACTGGCAGCCCCGGCCCCCAAAATGGCGGGAGCCGCTGCCAAGGTAATGCCGCCAATGGCAACCAAAGGTTTGGAAATCCGTCCTGCGACTTGGGACACTAAGGCGGTTCCGACCACCGGGCTTGGGTTGGCTTTGGTTCGGGTGGGAAAAATCGGTCCCAAGGCCACATAGTCCACGGGGAGTTGATCGGCAGCCTCAGCTTGTTCAAGGGAATGCGTGGAAAACCCGATGATCGCCGCCTCCCCCAAAAGACGGCGGGCAACCGCCGGAGGCAAGTCCGTTTGCCCCAAATGAACCCCATCCGCAGCCACTGCCAACGCAATGTCAACCCGGTCATTGATCAGAATCCGCACTTCAGGCGGGCGGGCAGCCATTACTTCCCTGGCCGCCTGGTAAAATGCCTGGCAATCGCCGCCTTTATCCCGCAACTGAATCAAGGTTGCCCCACCGGCAATCAATCTTTCAACCTGTTCGAGGTGGGAAAGACCAGTGAGACTGAGATCAGTAATGGCGTAAATGGGTGGTAGTAAACTGGAGGGTGCCATCAGTCCTGGAAAACTTGAGCGTTTTGAGAGTCTGGTGGATGGTAGGAAACCTCGACATCCAAGCATTTTCTCAATGCTCAATGCTTACCCCTCCTTTATTTTGGTTGCATCTTCGGCCAGCATGCGGGAAAGATTTTCGTTAAATTTGTAGCCTTCGCCCCACACTGTCAGAATGTAAATTGGTTTTCGGTCCGCCGGTTCGAGCTTGACCCGCAGGCGATTGATGTGAGGATCAATGTTTCGCTGAAACCCGTCGTATTCGTTCCCCCATACTTCATCAAGCAATCGGTCACGGGAAAAAACCTGTCCTGGGCGAGCCGCCAGCAAATGCAGAATCTTGAATTCCGTCGGGGTCAAATCCAACAGCCCCCCCTGTCGGAACACGGTTCGCTTCGCCAAGTCAATGCGTAAATCCCCGCGCACCAACAAGTCTGTCTTTTCGGGCTGCATGCCCTTGCGTTTGAGAATGCTCCGAACCCGCAACTCAAGCTCCCGTAAACTATAGGGCTTGGGAAGGTAATCGTCAGCCCCGGCTTCCAGTCCGGCCAAGCGGTTCTCAACCTCGGACTTGGTGGTTAAAAACAGAATCGGGGTTTCATCACCCAACCGGCGCAGTTCACGACAAGCCTCAAAGCCGTCCAATTCAGGCATCATGACATCCATGACAATCAGGTCAGGTTGATGGGTCAGTGCCAGATGGATGGCCTCACGACCATTTTCCGCCTCAAGTACCTGAAATTGCCGGGGTTGAAAATATTGCCGGACTGTCAACCGTTGCGAAGGGTCGTCATCCACAACCAAAAGCGTAACCGTTGAGACTGTTTCCGTCATAGCGTACCTTTACTGGGAGGAGTGAAATCAGGGTACGTGGTGTGCATTACGTGATTGGAAAACCGCCTGCGCTTTTTCACCTGTGAAGCGAAAAATCCGTCTGCCTGACTGAGTCTGGAGCTGAAAGCACTTCGATCATGCTACATCTCTTCAATGGTTGGCAAGCGATTGCATAAGACACCGACGTCTCTCTTTTGCTGGAAAACCAACTCAACTTCCTGAATCAAGGAAACCGAACCTGTTATCCGGCCTACCTCTTCCAAGAGGGTAAATTGACACTTTTTGCCAGACAGTGGTAGATTCGGTCCAACCTAAGCAAAATCTTGACTTTGCAGTTTTTTTCAATTCCTGAGCCTGACACTGGTCTGGAGGATTTTTGTATGTCGTCACCCCTCAATATTGACACCCTGCTGGCGATTGCCTGCAGCCGTGGCGCATCCGACTTGCATATCAAAGCCGGCAGCTACCCATTTATGCGGGTTAACGGGGAACTTCTGCCAATCACCGACGCCCAGCGGTTGACCCAGGAAGACACGCTGGCTATGGCGTTCAGTATTATGAACAACCGGCAAAAGCAGCGGTTTAAGGACTACTGCGAGGTTGACATTGCCTATGGGGTTTCCGGCCTTGGGCGGTTTCGTTGCAATATTTTCCAACAACGGGGCGCGGTGGGCATGGTGCTGCGTGTGATTCCCACGGCTGTGCGGAGTATTGACGAACTTCAGTTGCCTGCCTCAATTGAGCGAATTTCGGATGAACGTCGGGGCCTGATTCTCGTCACGGGAACCACCGGTTCCGGCAAATCCACCACGTTGGCAGCCGTCATTGACCACATCAATCGGAGTCGGACCGAGCATATCATCACCATCGAAGACCCAATTGAATTCCTCCATCGGGACAAAAAATCTTTTGTCAATCAACGTGAGGTGGATGTCGACACCCGCAGCTTTCAGGAAGCACTGCGCGGAGCACTGCGCCAGGACCCGGATGTCATTCTGGTAGGGGAAATGCGCGACCTGGAAACAATTGAAACCGCGTTGACAGCCGCCGAAACCGGGCACTTGGTCCTCTCAACCCTGCACACCCTTGATGCGACGGAAACCGTTACCCGGATCGTCTCCATCTTTCCTCCCCACCAGCAAAAAGCGATTCGGCTTCAATTGGCCAGCGTGCTGCGAGCCGTAGTTTCCATGCGATTGGTCCGGGCCAAGGATTTAATGAGCCGGGTCCCGGCTTGTGAGGTCTTAATTAACACCCCCTACATCCGGGATTGTGTTGTCAACCAGGAAAAAACCCCGCTGATTCGGGATGCCATTGCCCAGGGGGTTTCGCAATATGGGATGCAAACCTTTGACCAGTCGCTTCATGACCTGCTCAAAAAAGATCTCATTACCTATGACCAGGCATTGGCCGGTGCCAGCAATCGGGATGAATTCATTCTCCGCACCAAAGGGATTCAATCTTCCGCCGATCAGGCCCGCGAAGAAATGGAAAACAAGCTGACTTCTCGAACTGGTTCCTCTAACACAAGTGATATCAGCCGTTTCTAAGTAGGTTTACGGCGTGGGAGGCGGGATTCCGGTTTGTGCTTGGCCGGAAACGGTTTACGCGGGGAAACTTCAGCTTATTTCAGAAACTCACCTGTTCCCAGGTTTGTCTGACCAAACCTGGAACCTGAAGTATTATGGATGAAAAATCCTTCCAAGCCGCTTTAGCCAGCGCGGTGGCAATCCTTGCCGTCAGACCGCGCAGCATCGCTGATTTCTCGGCCCGCCTTGACCGCAAGCTCCGCAAACAACACCCGGAACTTGAGGAACGAAAAAGCCTTTTGGCAGCCGTGGTCGAACGATTGCGCGAGTATGGCTACCTTGATGACGAACGTTTTGCCGAACAGTTTGCCCAAAGCCAGGTTTCCCGCCGGGCAGTCGGCAAACGCCGGTTAGCCCAGGACCTGGGACGACAAAAGGTCGAAAAAACGGTGATTGCCCAAACATTGAACCAAGTTTATTCGACTGAATCAGAAGCCGACATCATGGAACGGCATGTCACCAAATTCGTCCAAACTTTTGGGATTCCGACCACTCCACAGGCCGCCAAACGCCTCCTTGGCACCCTCATCCGGCGGGGCTTTCCCTACGATTTGGCAACGGAACGGTTGCGGCGGTTGGCCCGGTCCGCCAAGATGGAAGTCCTGGAAGATGCACTTTCTTCAATTGACCCCGAAGAATAAACCTTGTGCCCAACAGAAATCCGAAGAGGGAGAGTGGCATGAAGATTCTTTTGACAGGTGCTGCCGGATTGCTGGGGAGCCAGCTTGCGGCTGCGTTGGAAACCGAAACCCAGGTGATTCGAACCACCAGACAGATGCTCGATCTTACAAATCCTGATCAAGTGCAGCAGGTTGTACAGCAGGAGGCTCCCCAGGTTGTTGTCAATTGCGCCGCCATGACCGGGGTGGATGCCTGTGAACTCCACCCGCAAGCCGCATTTCAGCACAACGCCACTGGCCCTGGGCTACTCGCACAAGCCTGCCGGAAGATTGGAGCCAACCTGATTCACATCAGCACGGATTATGTTTTTGACGGCTCCAAAGCCGACGCCTATACACCTGAAGATCACCCCAGCCCGCTTTCCGTGTATGGAAAATCAAAACTTGCCGGAGAGCAGGCAGTCCAGAACGAACTTCCAACTGCCTGTATTGTCCGGGTAGCCGGTTTATACGGAATTGGCGGGCGCAACTTTGCCAGTACCCTGGCAACCCTGCTCACAACACCGGGAACCATTCGGGCTGTGGCTGACAACCGGATGCTGACCACCTATGTGCCCGATGTCGTGAACCGATTGTGCGACCTGATCAAAGGACAATATTCCGGTCTTTTTCACGTGACCAATGACGGAATCCCGTCAAGTTGGTATGAATTCGCTCAGGCAGGGGCAATTCTTCTTGGCACACAGGTTCGTGCCCAATTGGTTCCAGTGCACGAGGCGGAGCTGCACCGTCCAGCTCCGCGCCCAATGAATTCAACATTGCACTGTACCCGGAGTGAGCAACTTGGCCTCCGGCCTTTACCGGATTGGCATGAAGCACTTGCCCGCCATTTGAAAAGTGACCGGTGACGAAGGGACCATTTTACTTGTTCAAATGGCTTGAATCATCTGTACGAGAGGCAGTTGAATAAATCAGGCAACGGACATTTCGAGCTTTTTCACCAAGTCACCCCTTGCGGGGTTTTGCCGGTCTGATTTCAACCGCACTAGGCAGGCTGCGCGGGTGATGATGGAGCAAATCCAGTACGACCTGGGCAATATCCTCAGGTTGGAGTTTCCACTCATCTTCGGGAATTGGCGTATGGTTGTTGAAATAGGTCGAGACACTTCCAGGCATAATGCAACTGACCCGGATATTGTCGTAACGGACTTCCTGAAAGAGTACTTCACTGAATCCGTTCAATCCAAATTTTGAAGCATTGTACGCCCCGCCTTGCGGGAAGGCATTTTTCCCGGCCAGACTGCTGATATTGAAAATGTAACCGCCGCCCCGCTGACGCAGGTGTGGAATGGCGGCGTGACAGGCATAAAAAACCCCGTTCAAGTTGGTTTCAAGAACTTCCCGCCAAACTTCGGGGGACATCTCAGCCACGGTTCCAAACCGCCCCACTCCTGCATTATTGACCAGCACATCAATTCCCCCAAAGGTGGAAACTGCATGGGCAATCAAAGCTTCCACCTGTTCGTTACTTCTGACATCACAGGCACGGCCCTCGACGGTCGCCCCTGAACCCTTCATTTCTACAACTGTCTGTTCAACCTCCTTTTGATTGCGGGCACTGACAACCACAGCAAATCCATCCTTGGCAAGCATCTCAGCAATTGCCCTCCCAATCCCTTTGGTACTGCCGGTGATGACCGCTACTTTCATATTTTTTCCTTTCCAAATAAAAATCGGGCAGTTACCTGCCCGATTTTCCCATTGCCGGTTGGAAATGCGTGGAAAGGTTTATTTGTCTTGCAAAACCTGAACCATGCTTTCCGAGTTGTTTTCACCGCCCCAACCCAACACAGCGACCGAGCCATCCTTGGCAGTTGCCAGATTGACACCGGTAATGCTGGTTGAAACAGCATTGACATACGTTCCATCAAGTTTGAATTTGAGCACAACCCCCTGCCCAGTCAGAACCAGGATATGCTGGCCGTCTTCGGTTGGTACAGCCTCCTGCACCAATTGATTACTGGTTTTCAGGAAGTTTTCAATACCATAGCTTTCCGGCAGGAAATTCGTGCCAACCACATTCATAGTCACAATGTGGCCTGGGCGATTGATATGACCGGGCCGATTGATATGACCGGGCCGGTTGATCATAACGAGAGAGGTACTCTCATTAAACGCAAGCTGCAAACCCTGGGTAGCAGCATCCGCTCCGGTCAAGTTCATTCCGTAAAGTGTGGTCCATCCCAACGGACCGCTTCCGGAAATGGCATTCATAGAGTACATGAAAATACGGCCACTAGAACTGGAGCCCACCAGGAATCGGGTCCCGTTTTCCAGAAACGCCAGTCTGGTGTCAGCCCCAAGCACTTCATCCCGCCAGAGTTCAACCCGTGCGACCGAATCACCCTGAAAAGGGCGAAGGTTTCCGGTTGTTTCCATTTGGAGCGGCAGGAAGATGTATCGTTCCTGGCTTGTGACACCGGTTGCAACCAACGAACCGCTTTTTTGATCCAGATCAAAACTGATAATCTGGCTGGGAAGCTCGGTTCTGGCAAATACTTGCTCACGGTCAATCAATTCACCGGTTTCAGTATTATAAACCAGCAATGCCATCCGGTTTGAAGCAATCAACCGTTTTCCATCAGCCGTAAATAAAACCCGATCCAATCCAAACGGTGAAGGAGTGGTGTCATTGGGGTCAAAACTGGGAAAGGCTGCTTCAAACTGGCGGTCCAACTTCCCTTCGTTCAACCGAAAAACCGTGATTGAAGCCTGGAGTACCACACTTTGATTTTCACCAGTGCCTTGAGTGACATTCCCGTCATGTCGAACTGCCAGAAATGTTCCGGTTGGGTCAATTGTTACGGTGGTGGGGTTCCAGCCTGCCAATTGTTCATTCAGAATGGCCCCAGTGCGTGCATCAAAAACATAAACTCCCCGACCTGAAAGAGCACTGCTACTTCCGGGGGTGTGGAATTTAGGAGCAATAATGCCGTACCGACCATCAGCACTAAAAGCCACGTTGTTTTCTGCGGTCACCTGCCCAGGCAGACTGAGCAAAATGTTGTTGATCTGAGACGATGCGGCAACCGTCTGCGGAACGTGTGATCCAATCAACATCCCCCATCCTAAACATAGGAAAAGGGCTACCAGCCAGATTCTCCGCTTGTGTAAACTACCCAAGAATTTCATAAAATGTTTACCTTTAGGGAGTGGATGGGGTTAGTTTTCAATCACTGTCACAGTTTGAACATGTCCAGGACGGGCAATGTGACCAGGACGGGCAATGTGACCAGGACGAGCAATATTATTGGTTGACATGTTCGGCTCCACTACTGCCGAACCTGAACCGGAAACTCCCCACACTCCGCACAAAAGCGCGGCAAAGAGCCAGATTTCAGAAATAACGTTCAACATTGATCTTTTTTCACCTCGAATGCCTGCTTTCAAAGCGACCTTTCCTTGAAAGAGCATCATTAATACTCAACCACTTAATGTGTGGTTTGAAGCGCTGCCATAAACCTGGAACTGCACGAAAAAGGATGTGTCTGGTAGGCTACTCTAAATAGCATTTGTTTCAGCAGGTTGTCAATGTTTGAACGGCTGCCGAAACCGGCCATCCCGGCCAAGTTGCCAGAGCGAAATTGCTTTTGAGGCACTTCCAACCAAACTGCCGAAACCTACCCGGCATCCAGACGCCCGTTGAAACCAGCAGGACAATTCTTTCGTTGACCATCTTTCCTTAGTAAGAAAGCCTGAATCGCTTTCCAGGTTTACCGCATCGAAAAAATATCAAGTCAAAATGTTATGAGGAGTCCGACGAACCCCTTTAATAATTTTCTTATGCAATTTTCATACCAAAACCAACCCACCAAAAGATTTTCTCTGACTTTTTCCGCTACTCAGAAAAACCTGTTTAGAATCAACAGTTGCAAACACATCGTAGCCGACAGGCGGTCAGATGTATGCTAAAAATACTTTCTCTTCTGTTTATACGCAATTACGGATACTATTCAAACTGGCTACAGAGTAACCATCCCTTTTCTTATGCCCGTCCCTCAAACCGTTCCCATAACCCTGGCATTCTCTAGTAAAAACTTAAAATTCAGGACTTTTTCAACGCCTCAATTGACAGATATGATTCATTTTGATATTTAAAATCCTTCTACCACAGTCAGGACACAAACTTTCCACCGACTTGAGCACCGAAAATATTCATGTCACATCCTTTGTTTGTTCGCCCACTGACCGAAGAAGAAACCCTTACCTTGACTGAATGGTGTGGCTCGGAAAGTTCAGAACAGGCACACCGCGCCAAAGTCATTCTCTCCTCAGCCGCAGGCAAAACCGCTTATGAGATTGGCGACTTGCTCTCAGCTCATCCGGACAATCTGAAAAAGTGGATTCGGGAGTTCAATCAATTTGGACTCGAAGGGATTGCAGTTCGGAAACGTGGCCCCCAAGGTCGGTTTTCAAATGAGCAAATCGCTCAGATTCTGGCTTTGTATAAACAAGCTCCTCGCCGACTGGGCCTGCCTTTTGATTACTGGACTCCACAAAAACTTGCCAATGAGGTGACCGAACGTGGCATAGTTTCATCCATAAGTCACGTCACCATGCGGCAACTGTTGCGACAATTTGAAGAAAACCAGCAGGTGCCCCCGCCACCTGAAGTAACCGACTCGCCCGCTCCGTCAAGCGATCCGGTGCCCCCACTTCCCGTTGGTTTGATTCCGATACCGGCCTTGGAAAATTTTCCCTCTCTCGGAGCGACACCCTCCAAAGTTGATCTGACGACCAACCTCACCTTGGATGACCTACTGACTCGGGGGCGGACCCTACTCAAACGCGCAGACTACTCTTCTGTGTGTGAGCTTTTACGCTATGCCTTGGATTGGTTTCACGACTTATCCGCTGATACCGAAGCAGATATTCGTTGTTGGCTGAGTGAAGCTTACGAAGGATTGGGGCGTTACGAAGAAGCACTGGAAGTCGTGACTTGTTATGATGACGCCACTATGCGGGCCCGGCTGAGTGAGAAAGCCTTTGCCTCCACCCGGCTGCGCCTCGGCATGGGGCATTCGCGTGCAGGCAGTCGGGACAAGGCCTATGCCCGGTTGAATGAAGCTTTGCGCTCATTTCGGGAGCAGGAAGATTATGAAGGAATCAGTGCGGCCCATTATGGAATTGCCTATAACTATTGCGAAGCCTTCAATGAACTCAAATTCGCACAGGACAATTTGAACAGCGCGCTTAACTATGAGCAATTGATTACTGACCGACGTTTGCTGGCTCGGATTTACCTGACTTACGGGGTGATTAAATTTCGGGAAGGTGCTTACAGTGACGCTACCAATTACTATCAGCGCGCTTTGCAGGTGGCCCAACAAATTGAAGATCACCGTTTATTGGGACTGACCCTTATGAATCTGGGCGTGGTAGCCAATGAGTTTGGAAAATTCAAGGCTTCAGCGGAATACCACAGTGCTGCTCTTGAAGAATTCAAATACTGCGAACAGGTCAACTTTTTGGCCCGCACTTACAGCAATTTGGCGGATGGGTTGATTCGACTGGGAAAGTGGCAGGAAGCAGACCATTATCTGACCGAAGCATTGGTGGTGGCGGAAAAACTGGATGACCGTGATGAAAAGTTAGGAATTTTTGTGACCCGGGGAGAATTGCGCCTGTTACAAGGGCGACTGTCCGAGTCGGAAAACCTTTTACAACAGGCCCTGTCCATGATGACAGAAAGCAGTCGGTGGGTGGAACCCTATATGCAGCGTGTACTGGGACAGGTCTATCATTTGGATGGCCGGACCGAACTGGCGCTGAAAACAGTCCGCTCCGCCCTTCAACAATCCACCAAGAAGGCTGACATCCAGGATATTTACAGGTGTCATTTATGTTTAGGGGAAATCCATTATTCCCTGGAGAGCTACGACCAGGCGGAAGAATATCTGGAACTGGCTAAAGAACAGATCAAGCCATCTCAGGACCTGACAGCCTCCGGTCACGTTCAGCGACTGGAAGGACTGCTTGCTGCGGCCCGGGGTCGCTATGCCGAGGCCCAGCAACATGTGGAGGCAAGTGTAACGATTTTCTCCCGACTGGAAGACCGGTACCGTTTGACCTTGAGTCATTTTGCCTTGGCCAAGATTTTGGTTGGCTTGGGTGAACTCGAAAAAGGACGTACTTTGGCCCAAAATGCCGCCAAGGTTTTTGCTGAAATTGGAGCTTCGCTGGACCTGTCCTTGGTTGAAGCCTTTTTGGAATCACTGCACCGGGGCAATCTCAACCTGATTTTACCCACCAATGTGCAGCGGTTCCCGGCTGTGCGACATTCAACTTCCGGCGTTTCGGATTTACTGCTCATTTCCCGCCTGATGGAAGCAGCCACCTCCCGCGATTTGCTGATTCAGGAACTGACTTCAATTTTGAGCGGACATTTTGAAGTCCGCCGGGCTGTGATTTGGGAAATCCAAAAGGAGGAAATGCAGCCCTTGAGCGGATTATCCTTAACGGAAGCCCCTTCCTTTGTTCCGTTTATGCGGCAGGCTCAAGCTGATCGCCGGTCACTCCCTGCCGGTCATTTGGTTCACATTTTGGAGGACCGCCCCCCCTTACGCACTCTCCTGTGGCTAGAATCAGCCGCTCTGGATAAATCGTTTGATCTGGAGCGATTGAAACCATATCTGAAACAGGTTGAAATGGGGCTTGAATATGCGTTTATGCGCTCGCAGCAGCGAATGTCATCCCCGGTCGAAACTGCCCATTCACGCACCCACAGCCGGGTACCGGGTTTTATTTACTCAAGTTCGGCCATGTGCAGTCTGGTGGACCGGATTCAGAAAATCCGCACTTCGGATGTGACCGTGCTCATCACTGGCGAATCCGGTACCGGCAAGGAATTGATTGCCCGTGCGGTCCATGCCGAATCGGCCCGCAAAGATGCAGTTTTTCTGCCGTTTAACTGTTCAACCACTCCCCGTGACATGATTGACAGCCAGTTGTTCGGGCACCGGCGTGGGTCGTTTACCGGAGCTTCTTCAAATTACGTGGGGATGATTCGTTCGGCGGATGGCGGTACGCTCTTTTTGGATGAAATCGGTGACATGGCGCTTGAGGTCCAGCCCAAACTGCTTCGTTTTTTGCAGGAAGGGGAAATCCAACCCTTGGGTGAAACCAAACCGTTGAAAGTTGATGTACGGGTGATTGCCGCCACCAATGCGGATTTGGAACGGGCTGTGGAAGAAGGCCGCTTCCGCGAGGACCTTTTCCATCGGCTCAACATCATCCGGCTTCATGTTCCTGCCCTCCGTGAACGCAAGGAGGAAATCCCGTTGTTGGCAGCCCATTACCTGGAACATTTCGCCAAACGGGACGGCAAACGCAACATCAGCTTTTCCCGCGAGGCGTTGCATGCACTGACTCAATATCACTGGCCGGGGAATGTCCGCCAACTGACAGCGGAAATGCGTCGGGTCGTGGCCTATACCAGCGACGGCGACATCATCACGCCGGGCGACCTCTCACCCGAAATTACAACTCAACGGGTGCAACCGGCGCGCAACCCCTGGAACGTGCCACGGGCAGTGGAACCGGAGCCGACTCCGGTTTTTGGCATGCCGAGGTTTTCTTCAACAGGAAATCCGGCAGGTTTGGCACCACCGGCTCCCCTGCCCCCGCCTGGGTTTTCTCAACCCTATTATGGAGCACAACCGGCACCGGCGTATGCTCCTCAACCACCAGCCTACCCCGTGAGCGGAGTCAATTTTAACACCCCGCGCCCATTTGACGATTTTCCCGGATATGACCATCAGTTCCAGGCCCCGTCCGGCCTGACCAATCCAGCCCGGCCAACCCTGCGGGAAGCAACGGATGAAATCGAACGCAAAATGATTCTGGAAAAACTGGTTGAGACTGGAAACAACGTCTCCCGGACGGCACGGGAGTTGGGGCTTTCCCGGCGCGGGCTCAAACTCAAAATGGAGCAACTGGGAATTGATACCGGGAAACTTTCCCTGGCTTAGACCCAAAGGGCATCCTTCTTCTTTTTACCGCTCTTCCCAAACAATATTGTGGTGGATTTCCTTTTTTCAATCATTCCCCGGACGAACTTCCAGATAGCCCGGCGGAATCACAAACAGACTGTCATCCACTTCGAAGGAAAGATGGGAAAATTCAATCGTGGTCCGGTCGGTGCCTTCAGCCACATCAACTTTGAGAATAAACCCCTGCAGGTCATCAGCGGAATAAAGCTGGATGGTCTGGTTGTCTTTTCGCACTTCGATAACGGTACAAAGCTGGCCGTTCCAGGTTCGGGTGCCCAGCAAAGTCAGATGATTTTCCGGGTTGGTCAAAAAGTCTTTGAAAAACCCGGCAAAGGTGTGTTTTTCATTATAGGCAGGACTCCACCAGTCCACCGAATAGGTCCGGCTGGTTTCGGAAAGCGTCACCGAAGGAAGCGACTCCCGTTCCAGGTAAACGGTTCTTCCCTGATAGCGGGCATCATTCGGATTTGGTTCGGCTGAGTTATGCTCAGGGTCAAACTCCATGCGAAACCGGTTTCCTTTTTGTGCCATCCTGCCGGTGGTTTCCCCCCCCGGACGATGGGCTTCCCGAATGATGAAGTCCGCTTTGAAATCAGGCTGATGGGCCAGAATCTGCTCCATGCGGAGTTGCTGGACGGAAACCACCAAAGGTGTTTGGGCTTGCAGCGAAGCGGAGCTTCCCCACACCAACCAGCCCGCCAAACAGATTGTCAGCAGGTTTTTCATGTCAAAATCCTCCCAAAAGATGAATCCGTTATGCACGGATAGATAAAACGTGACGGCTGAATCGTGCGTGGCAGGCGTGCCAAAGCGAAGGCACATCGTGCTGCCATTCGGGCAAAACAAGTGAAATCAGGAGTCCTTCCACATCGCTGACGACTCCGAACCAGATGGCTGTCGCCAGCAGCCATGCACCGGAACCAAACCCCAGCACCGCCAAACAGGAACCAAACAGGAGCAAGCCCCAGCCTTTGGCGCTCCACATGTGATAGCTGGCTTCCCGTCTGAATTTGACGGCATCCACCCCGTACCGGAGTAACTCCATCCCAATCAGCAAACCAAGCGCTACCATTTGGGAGCCCAACACCTCCGGATGAACCTTCCAGATGGCCAGCCCGGCACAGACGTAAAATACCGAGTCCGCCAAACTGTCGTAACGGAGCAATCCGGCGGAAGCCACTCCCAAGTGGCGGGCCAGCTTTCCATCAAAAATATCCGTCAGCAGGGCCGTGACCAACACGGCAGCAAACATGAACCGGTTGGGTTGAATCCAGGCCACGCCCAGGCAAAACGGACCCAAGAGCAGACGAAGAGTGGTCAACCCCTGAACCAGAGCTGTGGCAGAACGAAAATGGATGTTCATGGTTATTTCAAACTATTAGCTAAGAGCGAGAATGGTTCTTTGGGCTCTGAACAGGTAGCAAAATCCCGCCTGTTTTCATCAAACTGCATTAAAAGGCCGTTGTATTTTGGGGCTGAACTCTTCTGTCTAAACCAGAAGCCTGACCCGGTGCCGGCAACACTTCCACGCCCTCCAGAAACCTCTTCAATTTTTCTTTCACCAAATCGGTTTTGTTTTCCACCGCGGCATCCTGAAACAAAGGAATCCCGGCAATCACATGAATAATGGCGTGGTCGGTTTCAAATAAAACATTTGCTGTCAATAAATCCGGAGTCATGGTTGAACTGACGAATTGATTGTTGTGGTCTTTGATGAACGAGGTCACACGTATTTCCGCCCCCTCCGGCTCCAGGTCAATCAGATGCACCTCACGACCTCTGGCAGTCATTATCTCTTTCTTCGATTGCGGATTTTTAAAGACCCCTTGAATCCGGTCCAAAGTTGTTACAGGCGGGACATTATTCACCACCACAACCCGATAAAATGTCCCAAGGTCATCAGTAAAAATCACCTGCGTCAGCACCTCCACCTTTTCATCCCGAACCTTGGCTCCAGGCTCCAGCAAAGGCGGAACCTTCACTTTGATTTTTCCATCGGGAAAGGTGTAGGTCCCTTTTGCCAATTTTCCAAGGAGCTTTTTATCACTTCTTTGCACTGTCTTAGCGGAGCAGGAGGCAATTTCAGACACAGTCGGATACCAGCTTGCAAACAGCAGGCAAGCAGCCAGAGCAAGGCTGATTTTCATACAATTTCTCCCTGATGTGTCGTTTGGTTGCTAATTGGAGGAAGGAGCTGTTGGGGTGTAATCCTGGTCGCGGGTGCGTCCCGTGGGAGCGCCTAACGGTTTGGGAGCAGGCAAATCTCGTGCGGCCTTCAGTTGTTTGCTGAAATTGCGGGCAATTTTTCCTGAAGCTGTTCCAAAGACCGAATTTACCCCGCCACTGGCCACCACCCGGCGGATTTTGGGAGCCATGACTACATAGGAAAAGTGGGTTGTAAATTTGAGCCGTTGAATAATCATAACAAGGTCAGCCTGCTTGTCATCATCGGTAATCCCCAGCCCTGTGGCTTTGAAATCAGCGTTTTTGCGTAACGCATTCACGACATCCATGGTATGCAGATACTGGCTGTCCGAGGCCACAAACAGTTGCTGGGCAGTCCGCAGTGCCTCAATCTCAGGTTTGAATGCCGGAGCCGGTGGAGGATTGAATTCAGGCGGCCTATCGTGTTGGGCCTGCACCGGAATCCATCCGCCAGCCAAAAACAAACAGAAGGTAAGGAAAACAGTCAGATTCCGTTTCATATCTTTCAACAATCCGGATAAATGGATATTGCACACACCCATTTGGCTGGCTGGAATACATGTCGTTGCCCAACCAGCCCTCAGTCAAAGCGTATTTCCCTAACAATGTGCCAGCGGAGGCGTCGGTGATGAGCCATATTTACGCAGAAACCAATCCGCCAGATACAAACACCCAATCAAAAACAACGGTCCGGAAATAATCACATATACCGACCAGGGAAACCGCCCCCAGGCCCAGACCAGGTACAAAACGCCGAGCCCGATATAGCCAATGCCGCCAAGCACCTCATGCCGCCATGCCAGGGCCAGCAAGAGCAACACCAAAAAGGCTGGCAACAGGTGCATAAAAAAGGCCAACAGGGTCATGTACCAGCTATGGCCTTCGTTAAACACGTCAAGCGCAAACATGGAAAGAAACAAAGTGAACAGAATGCACAAAACCCGTGGGGCCCAATGCAGCAATTGTGTTGTCAGGTTGGTTGATGCCATAAACCCTCCGCTTGCTTTGCCGCTTGCTTTTGTGCTGTACCAATCGTTTCATCCAAGCGGCTGGAATTTGGTATGAATCAGTGCAAAGAAGGAGAAGGCAGAAAGTCGCTTGTGGCAGTACGGTATGAACTCTTAACTTTTGCCTTCCTTGGCCTGTACCCTACTGCGGCGGGCGGGGTTTCAGCCACCAGGGTTGTGACAGTTTGTAGGAGTGTCACAATCCGGCAAAATCAGGACTGAGGACTGAGGATCGGGGGCTGAGGGCCTTCAACCAGTTCGAAATCGTTTATTCTATTGCATTTGATGTGAGGAAAAGAAAAGAAAATGACTACGTTTGTTGCGTATCAGGGGGAACCGGGAGCCTACAGCGAAATTGCTGCCGGAAGGGTCGGAACACCAATTCCACAACGCAGTTTTACAGATGTGTTTGAGGCTGTTGCGCATGGTCAGGCGGCGTTGGGAGCGGTGCCGTTGGAAAACAGCCTGGGTGGAACCATTCACGAAAACTACGATTTGCTGCTTAAATACCCGGTCCGGATTGTGGCGGAAACGTACGTCACGATTGAACATTGCCTGCTCGGACTGCCTGGGGCCACGATTGCAGCAGCCACGCAGGCACTCTCACATCCGCAGGCCCTGGCCCAATGCGACCGCTTTTTTGCCGAACATCCACATTTGGAGGCGGTGGTCGCTTACGATACAGCCGGAAGCGCCAAGATGGTCCGCGCCGCCGGGCAGCCAAATCGGCTGGCCATTGCCAGTGAACGGGCCGCCACCCATTACGAACTTGAGATTTTGGCCCGGAACATCGCCAGCCACGCCGTCAATATCACCCGCTTTGCCATTATTGAAAAAAGTTTGGGGAGCCCTGAGAATCAAATTTCCGATTCCTCAGTTCTCAGCCTGCAGTCCTCAGTCCTCAGAAAAGTAACCGTTGTGTTTCGGTTGCGGCACGAAACCGGCAGTCTGTATCAAACCCTGCGGATTTTTGCCGAAGCCGGAATCAATCTCACCAAAATTGAATCCCGGCCCTTCCGGGAACAGGCGTTTGAATATGTGTTCTATGCTGATTTTATCGAACCCGAAAACCGCGAACTCTGCGCCCAAACCTTGGCTGAATTGAAGGAAACCGTGCCGTTCCTCCACGTGCTGGGCAGCTATGGGAGAATTGAGAATTGAGAATTGAGAATTGAGAATGTGCTAAACAATTGGAAAAATTGACGTAACGGAAGATTGATGAAAAATAGAAATAATTCTCAATTCTCAATTCTCAATTCTCAATTCAAAGAATTCGACCAACCAGGTCATGGGCATGGGTTTCAGTGATTTCGACTTTGAGCACCTGACCAATTTCCGGCTGGAACCCTTCGGGGGCATCGGTGAGCAGCACGTGGCCGTCAATTTCCGGAGCCTGGGTTTGCATCCGCCCCTGCCAAATCAGGTCGCTTTCCTCCGAAACCCCTTCAAAGACAACATCCACAATCTGGTTTTTGAACCGTTTGTTGCGCCGTTTGGAAATGGATTCCTGGACTTTCATCAGTTTCCGACGGCGGGCTGCGGCAGTACGAGCAGGAACCTTATCACCCAAATGGAAAGCAGGGGTTGACTCTTCGTCAGAGTAGGTAAAAACACCTACCCGGTCGAATTCCTGTTCCTTGCAAAAGGCCACCAGTTCCTCGAAATCGGCTTCGGTTTCCCCCGGATAGCCAACGATAAAGGTTGTCCGCAACGTGATATTGGGCACGTGATTTCGGATTCGCTTGACCATTTTTTCCAGAAATTCGCGTGAACCGGGCCGTTTCATCGCATGAAGCACTCTGGTGCTGGCGTGTTGGAGCGGAATATCCACGTAGTTGCAGATTTTCGGCTCGCTGGCCATGACCTCCAAAACTGCATTACTCAGTCGGGTCGGATAGCTATAGAGAAACCGGACCCATTCCAGGTCTTTGATTTGAGCCAAGCCTTTGAGCAAATCCGCCAATCCGTTTTTCAACCCCAAATCCTCGCCGTAACTGGTTGTGTCCTGGCCGATCAGAATGACTTCGCGGACCCCCTCGGAGGCCAGGCGTTCAGCTTCCTCCAAAATCGAGCCGGCCCGGCGGCTGCGCAAATTGCCCCGCATCTGCGGAATGCTGCAAAAAGCACAAGGATGGTCGCAACCTTCAGCAATTTTCAGGTAGGCATAATGCTTGGGTGTGGTCCGGATGCGTGGCGTGGCTGCACTGTAGAGGTAAGCTGCCGGAGCATACTCCGCTTCCCGTTCCGGTATCTGGACAGTCGGCAGGACATTCAGGCTTCGTTTCGATTTCAACACCACCGGGTTGGCGGCAACCGCCCCCAACCCGCTGACCAGGCTGGTGATACCCTCAATTTCATTGGTGCCCAGGAAGCCGTCAATTTCCGGGATTGCCTGCCGGAGTTCCTCCCGATACCGCTCGACCATGCAGCCGGTGACAATCAATTTTCGCCCGGCAACCTGTTTTTTATGCAATGCCATTTCCAGAATCGTATTGATGGATTCCTGCTTGGCGGCCTCAATAAAACCACAGGTATTGACGACGAGCACGTCGGCATCCTCAGCAGCCTGGGTCAGGTGATGGCCATCATGTTCCACCAACCCCATCATCACTTCACTGTCAACCAGATTTTTGGGGCAGCCGAGACTTACAAATCCAACTTTTTTCATCGTCATACAACCTACAAAACTTCAAAAAGGTCAGCGCTACCTCTTGCCGGGAGAAAAAGGAAATGTGTCTCCGAATTTTTCCACGCGCGCTCATGAGCCCTGACTTTGGGAATTTCTTCTGATGTTGCGAATTGCCAAAAATGGCAGATTTATGAGAACCAGCAAATATAGTTGGGAGGTGTTGGTTTGGTCAAACACGGAATGCGTGGCGGTTTCCTTCGAATCAATTGAAAATGAGAAAGGCCGAATCTCAGTACGGATTCGGCCTTTGGTAAACTTTGAAATCCAGGCTTTATTTTGCAGGAGCCGGCTGTGGTGCCGGCTGTGGTGCCGGTTGGGTGGCCGGCTGTGGTGCCGGTTGAGGCGGCGAAACTGGCTGAGTTTTGGCTGGTGGCGTCACTGTGGAACGACTGCTGAATTTCTTGGCCACATCGTTGAAAATGACGAAACCCATCAAAAGCAGCAGCACAATCGCACCGGTCTGCATCAGTTTTTCCTTGAACCCGGTGGTAATCTGAAGCCCAACCAACCCCAGCAGGGATTCCAGGAAAATAATGAAGATATGTCCGCCGTCCAACACTGGAATCGGCAGCAAGTTAAAGACACCCAGATTCAGGCTGAGGAAGCCCATCACATTCAAAACACCTTCAACCCCGCCGATTTCATAGCTTTTGGCGGAAATATCGGCAATCCCAATCGGTCCGGCCAGGGAATCACGAACATTGCGCTGGCCACTGAACATCTGGCCGAAAGCTTCCTTGGTCAACACCAGTACCTGCCAGTTTTTGTCCCAGGCATAGCGCAGTGCTTCACCCAGAGGCTTGTTTTGCTTGACCATCGGAATCGGTGCCGGAGCGCCGGGCATAAATCCTAGAATCACCCGGCCGTCAGCATCCCGTTTCGGCGTGATTTTCAGGTTGACCGTTTGTCCGCCCCGGTTCACATCAAGGTTGACCTCACGGCCTTCAAAATTTTCAATTGAAGCCCGGAACCAAAAGAAATGCGCAACCGGAACCCCGTTCAGTTTGGTGATGACATCATTGGCGCGCAATCCCGCAGCTTCTGCCGGGAAACTAGGGGTTATGGCCTGGACGGTGACAGAGTTCTGTTTCCAGTCGAGCGGAAACAGGCCGGATTCACCAAACTGCTGGCCACCTTCGGAATGAATGGTTGGAGTAATCGTGAGCGAGAGTTCTTTCCCATCGCGTATCAGCGTGACGGCAGCCGGCTGCTGGATGGAATTCAAGGCAGTGGCGTCTTTCAACTGGCTCCAGGTCGGATTGGAAATGTTGCCCCATTTGATGATTTTATCACCAGGAAGCACCCCGGCCCGTTCTGCAGCGGAAGCAATCGCAACGCTGCCAACAACCACCGGTTGAGTCAGATAGGCTGGTTCCTGGAACGCAACCATGGCGATTCCCGCAGGTATTGCCAGCGCTGTCAGGATGTTCATCAGCGGACCAGCCACCAAAACCAGAAACCGGTGCCATTTGGGGCGGGACAGGAACTCGTCACCGGTTCCTTCGATTTCCTCATCCAGGTTTTCACCCTTCATTTTCACATAACCACCCAATGGAATGGCGGAAACGCGATATTCGGTATCACCATACTTGTACCACAAAAGGCGAGGGCCAAAACCGATGGAAAAAGTTTCCACTTTGATTTTCAACCATTTGGCAACCAGAAAGTGACCAAGCTCATGGACAAAAATCATGGTGGTCAAAACAACTAAAAACGGAATCCAGTACGCAATCATGCTCATCTGGGAGCGCTCCTTACATATCAAACTTCAGCCGATTGAGTTTATCACGGGACCGGGCGGTTCCGGCAATGTATTTGCGGAAACGAACCGGGAAGCCCTCGTGTTTCCGTTTGAAACGGCTGCGATTTGCACCTGTTGTCGAAAGTGACAAAATATGTTACCTTGACTATCTCTCCGTTTCACAGCCAGGTTTGACCAATTTCCGACCCCTCACATTTTGATGTTGATATCTTCCGGCGGTCGGATGTCGCAGGGCGGCCCGATGTGGCTTCTTGCCCTTTGCGGTGTTGAAAATGGTTGAAATATCCGCTCCCCTGTTGCCCGAAATTCCGACAAGCGCACCGGTTACAGACCCTTATATTGGCCGCACCATTGACACCTATGTCATTGAGCAGCGCATTGGTCGGGGTGGGATGGGTGCCGTGTACCGCGCCCATCACACCATGATTAACAAATGTGTGGCCATCAAGCTGTTGACGGCTGATTTGACCACCGACCCGATGGCGTTTGAACGCTTTCGGCGCGAAGCCGAAGCCGCCGCACGCCTCAAACACATCAATGCCGTAGGGGTCACAGACTTTGGGCGCACGCCTGATGGAATGGCGTATCTGGCCATGGAATATGTTGACGGCCATTCGTTGCGCTATATCCTGGACCGCCAGAAAACACTCCCGCCCGCCAAAGTCGTTGTGTTGATCAAGCAGATTTGTGCGGCAGTGCATGCAGCACACCGGAAGGGAATTGTCCATCGTGACCTGAAACCGGACAATGTCATGGTCGAAATCACGGATGGCGAGGAAATTGCCAAGGTTCTGGACTTTGGAATTGCCAAGCTCAAAGACCTGAAAACCGGCAACAGCATGCAATCCGAAGCTGGTAGTCTCATCGGGACGCCCCAGTATATGTCACCGGAACAATGTGATGGATCATCGCTGGATTTTCGCTCTGATATCTACAGCCTGGGTGTCATGGTGTTTGAGATGCTGGCCGGGCGGGTCCCTTTCGCCGGAAAACCGGCTGCGGTTATGGTGCAACACGTTTCAAAAGAACCTCCCGCCCTGTCAATCTTCGTTCCCAATCTCCCTCCAGCGGTGGAATTTTGCGTCAAGCGGGCCTTGTCCAAAGACCCCAATGGACGGCAAACCTCAGCGGCTGAATTTGCCGCTGAATTTGAAGCTGCGTTTGCGCTGCCTGCTTCAGGGACAGTTCCAGTTCTTTCAGCTCAATCCTATGAAACCAAGATTGACAATGGTTTGGCTCCTCCTCGGATTGAACCACCAGCAGAATCATCTGAAATTGCGGGCAGTGCCAGTTTATACACAACCAAAGTGCAGTTTGCGGAAAAGGAAGCCGCTGCCCTGCTGAATGCTTCTCCGACACCGAGTTCCAAACCCGTAGGGAAAACACCTGAACAGAGGGTCCAGGCGTTGCCACAATCATCTGAAGACAATCCTCCGGAGGCCAAGCCCAGTTCTTCTCGGAGGAAATTGCCCAACTCAGGCAAACCAGGCCCTGGTCGAACGGGTTCCAGCGACCTTCGCTTGGTTCCAACCGATATACTAAGTGAAAAACAAAGCTGGTCGGTTCAATCGGTAGTGCGATATGTGGTGACGGGAGGACTATGCGGTTTTATTCTCTATGTGGTTGTGACCTTCGGGCTTCAGCAAATGACCTGTAGTGCCATTGAGCAAGACCTCAAAACATCACTGCTCACCCACAAACCAAGTGTAAGCGGATTGCGCCCCCATGTCCGCAGTATTCTGGCCCAGCGTGCGGTTGAGGTTTCGGATCAGAATCTGCATATTAAAGTCGATCCGCCCAACCAGCAGGTAATGATCTCGATTGATTATATCAGCCCATTGCTGACGGTTCCGATGCGTTACCACGTTGAGCAAACCGTGCATAATTTTGTGTTGCCAATTGAGGAAGTGGCGCATGCTGCGGCCACTGATTTGGAAGTGATCAATATCTCCCCAACCGAATTGGAAAGTTACCGCGTGGAGCAGACCCAACGTGTCGGTCAAACTCACTAAAATTGGAAGCGTGACAAAAACAGGAGGGCAAAATGTGACGGTTTTTGTCAGTCATCCAGAACGCAGTGGCTGACTTTCATGTTAAGTCTTTGTAAAATTGAACCTTAGCAAGAACCACTAACTTTGGCACACAGATTGCTTAGTAAATAAACGTGAAAAAAAGG
This sequence comes from Blastocatellia bacterium, assembly GCA_019695185.1. Lineage (GTDB taxonomy): Bacteria > Acidobacteriota > Blastocatellia > Chloracidobacteriales > Chloracidobacteriaceae > JAIBAN01. The sequence continues at coordinate 108,665 of JAIBAN010000012.1, forward strand.
TCGCGTCCAATCTTGTTTAGACAGCGTCGTGCGGGGTCTGTCAGCAAGCTTGTGGCGCGACCAATGTTTTTTTACCTGTCTTTTTTACCCGAAGCAAATCAATCCGGTTCTCATCTCACCTGACGACCCAGTCCAAATCCAAAACAGCCTGAGTTGCCTCAATTGTTTCAACCTCAATTATCGTCGTGTAGAAATCAACTGCTGACCCTTGGTTGATGACTCGTGCCCGAACCTTTCCATTGGCTGATTTGATTTTAACCTCAGTTTTTTGTCGGGGCAGGGCGTCCTGCGTCACAGTTACAGCCTCAGGTACAGGTCCTGTAAGGGCTCTGACATCAAAAAAGCCGCCTTGCCAGAACAGATTGAACTTTCCCGGTTTTACCTGCCCCTGCCAACGGGCACGGCCTTTTGTCTGGATAGCCCAGGCAACTTCAACCCGAATATCTTCGCCAGCCTTGGTTTTTGGCTCAACCATAATATCGGTTGTGAAATTATTGGCCAGATTTGGCTGGGCTGAAATTTGAGCCCGTGCATTGGTTGAAACTTTGGTTATTTTGACGGCAAAGGGCTGTAAGGGAAACGGCGAACTGACATCTACGGTTGGGGTGACGGACTTTTCACCCGTCGTGAATTGGGTGACCACTTCATCCCCCCGAATGCGGATGCGAAAGGGGCTGCCAGCCCGCAACAACAACCGCAGGGTACCGTTAGGTTTGGGCGACGGGGCAAGGCGAAGTGCTAATTCCTCCAACCGGTCCTTGAGTTGAACATCATCAGTCAAGATGGTCGCAGCATTGACATAGAGCGCCTGGGCACGTTGAAATTCCCGGTTTTCATAGGCCATGTTCCCTTGGGTTCGTTGGTTTTCAGCCCCTGCCCGAAGTTTGCCGCGTTGTGCCACCGCATTCTCCGGTGCCAGTGCCAAAGCCTGGGAAAAAGCAGCTTCCGCTTCGGGAAATCGTTGGGCAGTTGCCAGTTCTTCAGCTTTCAAAATCAGGTCGGCTGCCTTAAGGCGACGTTGCCCGGCAAGTGCCTGCGGGTTGTCAGGATGCAAGGCCAGGACACGAGTAAAGGCAGTTCGCGCAATGGTCGGATCCGTAGTGCTGTTTTTTTCACCATATGCCAACAGTGCCGCAATCAAATCAGATTGAACACTTTCCACTGGAGCCAACGTCAATGCCTGTTCCAGATACAGAATGGCAGTTTGCCAGTCACCTTGTTTTTTGGCTTCTTCGGCCTGGAGATTCAATTGAGGAATCACACGCCGCAACGCGAGCGGCTGAACTGGGTCCTGTTTCAGAATCTGGATGTACTGGCTGACAGCCTCCGCCGGACGCCCTAGCCGCTCTGCCTCGGCAGCAGCCAGAAAAAGAAGAGCTTGCTCTTGTGCCAGCCGCAGCCCTTCGACCAGACTGGGAGGTGTGGTAACGGCACCGGCTCGTTTGCGCCCTTCGTCAAAAAAGAACTTGGCCGAAATAAAGTCTTCCTTCCCTAGCAATTCCCTACCTTTGTCCAGATAAAACTGCGGCGGTTTCCCCAGTGGGACAATAACCCCGGTCGGAGTTTTGACCGTTGCCGGTTTAGGCGGGCGTCGAACTGTCGGACGTGAGGTCGGTTCTGCGGTGCGACCCAATCCACGAGGGCGCTCCTGCCCAGCGACAGCCCCGACTGCCACCCAGCCAAAATAAATCAAACCCAAACCCCAAGCAATTGGACGAAGAACGGCACAAACACGGGTCATGATGACTTGTTTCATAGGGAAAACAGGGAAAAGCAGTTTTAAGATGATTGTATTCACGTTATGAACGAAGGAGTTAAGAAATTCTGGCTGGGCACCTCAATGAATGGTAGGGACTGACACCTTGGCAGGTTGTCAGGATTTTGATTTGGCACACCGAAAGCCAAGTGTTTCGTGTCTGGTGGTGCTGGAAACCCAATTGCGATAGGTGGTGGTGCAATATTCCGGTTTGCTGTCAAAACCACCCCCGCGCACAATGTAAAGTGTTTCATGATTGGGATTTGGAATGGTTGCCGAGCTTCCTGGATAGGGTTCAGCCGGGCTGAAAGTCCATTCCCAGACGTTACCGCTCAGGTCCTGATTGCCAAACGGCCCGGCTCCGCTGGGACACGAACCCACTGCCGTGGGAGTTACCCGTCCTTTCTCTGCTGCATACAGGCGGTTTGGTTCAAACGTATCACCCCAAGGGTACCGCTGCACGTTATTCCCATGCGCTGCCACTTCCCATTCAATTTCCGTGGGCAGCCGTTTTCCTATCCATTTGGCGTAACTTTGGGCGTCTTCAAGCGAAACTCCGGTCACGGGAAAGGTTTCCTGGCCTGCCGGAATCTGGCCATTGGTCCAGGTACTGGGAGCCCCATGACCGGTGGCATCCATGAATTTCTTAAATTGAGCGTTTGTGACTTCAAATGTATCAAGATAAAAAGGGTCCACTTTGACGGCATGTTGTGGCTTTTCAAAGGTATCAAGCTGTGGCCCGGAATCGCGTCCAATGAGATAGGCCCCGCCTGGAATCGCAGTCATATCTGCCGGGGTTGCCGGCGGAGTGACGGGCGGAGGAGTTGGTGTCGGCTGGGGTGTTTTTTGCGGAACTACTACCTGTGGCTGGGCCGGAGCCGGAGTCGGAGTCGGTTTGATAACATATTGATAAACAAACCAAGCGGCACCACCACCAATAATTAAAATCACCAAAAGCATCGCCGCCAGTTTTGCAATGAGGGTTGAATTGCTGGTTGAAACTTCAACCGCTGGTACCCGAGCAAGCATGGCCGGAGTTTCCTTGGCTGGTTTGGCCGAAGGCTCGGAAAGTCTGGCTTGGGATGGTTTCAGATCTGACGTGCCAGCTTTGGGCTGAGGGCGTGTCTCAGCCTGGATTTGCAACGGAGTGACCTGCTCCTGTGGCAACTGGACCGTTTCTTTCATGAGTGGTCCACGGGCTGAGCGAGGTGGTTCAAAGGGGGCAGGTGGTGAATCCAAAAATTTGGCCAGCAGTTGGGGTGCCCCGGAACGTTCGTTTTTTGCCGGGGGTGGAGCCGGAAGCTGGACGGCCTGATTCCCTTCCTCGGCTGATTCATATTCCCGAAAGGGAGATTTTAAAGTTGGTGTAATCGGTGGAGTCAAAGGAGTTGCAGGCTGTGTTGGCTTATGAGGCTTGTGCTCGGCAGAGGATGACAGTTTCCGTTGTCCACGAGGAGCCTGTTGCTGCACAGTTCGTTGCACCGAAGCCTGAAGTGTATCAATAGCCGGGTCGGAAGTGGCGGCACGGGGTGCTGCCGGGGCGTCCGGAATGGCAGCCGTATGATAGTCGGTTGCTTGCGGCAGCCTTGGGGCCTCCGATTCACCCAAATTGTTGGTCGTTGCCGGAGGAGACAAGGCGATATTGACGGGCGAGCCAATTTGACTGGTTTGTTCCCGGCCTCCGGCAGGCAGATTGATGGCAACATTTGGGCCACCAATGGATTTTGTCAATTCACGGGGAAGCAACGAAGCGGTTTCATCCCGTTGAGCCGTCAAATGCCCGGTTTCCGATTCAAACCCTGCCGGCACAGTGCCTTGAATAGGGAAAGTTCCTCCCAGACCGGCGGTGATTCCCGACTCCTGTACCGGTGGTTGCGGACGGGTCGGATTTTGGGAGTCCAACAAAGGAGCGGTCAGTGTTTTGGGGGTAATTTCCGGATCCACCTTGGGGCTCTTCAAATCTTCCGTGGTGGCTTGAAAAAAACTCTTTTCCTCGCTTCCCAATTGATGAGCCAGTTCGGCCAGACGTAAAGCTTCAGTGTTTGGCTCGCGGAGGGTCACCCCTTGAATTTCAACCGGAGCGGGTGGAATGGCCTGCGTCTGGCTTGAAGACCCCAATGGTAAAGCAGTTCCTTGAATTTCCGGCAGACCTTGGGGCAGGGTTGAGCTGGGAAACTGCGCGCGCGGGACCAGTCCGGCTGAAGGACGCAACACAACATCCACTTTGGGCGGCTGGATCTGAGGCGTGGCAAAACCTTTGGTGGGCAAGGCTACATTGCGTCCGCAACCACTGCAAAACCGAGCCTTTTCACGATTTTTGGTCCCACAAAACGGGCAGAACATAAGAGTCCAAATTGAGAATTGAGAATTGAGAATTGAGAATTGAGAATTGAGAATGCTGATGCTGTATAATTAACTGCTCATTTCTGAGAAAGTTACAAGAATGGGACAGGTAGAAATGAGTAGCCAGCTTTTCCTCTTCTCCTTGTAACCAACTGAAAAAAAACAAATTAAACTGTGTAATTAGGTCATTGAGAATTGAGCAACACGTGGTGATGTTATTCTCAATTCTCAATTCTCAATTCTCAATTCCGGCATTGGCTTCGTCAATTTCGCGTAAGGTATCAAGCACCAGATTGGTATTGGTGCTCGTCTGAATATTGACCGGAAAGTGAAATTCGTATTTCTCGACCTCAAACAGTCCTTCCTGAATGGTTGCCAATTTCCGAAACGCATCCAGCCCGCGCAGACTTTCGACCCCATAATCAATGACTTTTCCGGCTTCCGGTTTGATATCCAGGTCACAATCAACAATCAGGCCGTCATTCAGATACAACCGGGCCACCATGGTCTGGGAGCGAATCACCAGAATGCAGGTCAACCGGTTGTTTTCAATGACCTGAATCAAATCAAAAAGACTGATTTGACTGAGGCTTCCGGTCATGAATTTTTCATTTGAATGATCCAGGATGGCAAACTTGAACAGGTGCTGACCAATATCAAAAGTGTCGCCATCGGAGAGCAGCATTTCCTGATTGGGGTCCAAGCGCTTGCCGTTGAGAAACGTTCCGTTGGTGCTCCCCAGATCGGAAAGCAGGTACTGCTTGGTTCCGTCCGGGGTCAACCCGATGCGAATCCGGGCATGCTGACGGGAAATCTCCGTATCGGATTCAAGCGGAATCGCACATTTTGGATCGCGCCCGATGATCGTGATCAAACTGTCAACCCCCACGGATTTGACGATTTTTTGGTTGAATAAAATGATCAACGTGGCGCAATTACTCTCGTCCGTGTCGAGAATCAAGCGCTCAATCCGGCGGGTCGGCTCCAGGTTACTCATACAACATTTGTCCTTTGCTGGCTTTTTCTGTGGGAGCGTTTTTTATTCGTCCAGTGGTTCCAAGGGAATCAGAGCCTGGCCGCGCACCATGGTCTGCTGCATGATGGATTCATTGGCGGTTGCTTTGTCAGGTTGTTCGCGGGTTGTTTCCGCTGCATCAAGCACCATTTCCGAAGCGGAATGGTCATCTTCCGGGATATATCCGGCGCGTTCCTCATCCAGTTCGCGGAGCGTATCGAGCACCAGATTCATATTGCTTGAGGCTAAGATATTGGGGACAAAACCATTTTCGGATTTTTCCACCTCAAAAAAACCTTCTTCCAGGGCTGCCAGTTGGCGAAAAGCGTCCAGTCCACGCACGTTTTCCACTTCGCTGTCCACAATTTGCCCTTCGTTGAAGCAAATGCGCCCCAACAATCCCTGAGTACGGATGGTCAGCGTACAGGTCAACCGATTGTTTTCAATGATTTGAACCAAATCAAAAAGGCTGATTTGCGTCAGATTCCCGGTCAGGAATTTCTCTTTCGATTGGTCAAGCAGTGCAAATTTGAAGAGATGCTGGCCAATGGTAAACTGGTCATTGTCCTTGAGCAGCGTGTCCTGAAGCGACGTGAGCAGATTCCCGTTCAGAATGGTACCGTTGGTGCTTCCCAGATCCTTGAGAAAATATTGGTGGATTCCGGTCGTTGTCACGCTCATGGCCACCTGGGCATGTTGACGTGAAGCCTCTGAATCCGTCACCAGTGGGATCGTACATTCAGGACTTCGGCCAATCACTGTGGTCGGTTCTTCCAGGGTGATGGAAGTAACCACTTTTTTATTGCGCAGAACGATTAAGGTGGCAGGCGAACCATGGTCGTTTTCTTCTGAAACAGGAACGTTGAGTTTGTCGAGCCGCCGGGTTGGTTCCATATTGCTCATACGTCAATCCTCATCAAAATTGAACGCAGCCAAAAGGCAATCAGGTCCAAGCTGTCATGCAGGACGGTCAGATTCAACCAGCCACCCCCAGGG
>JAIBAN010000178.1 GCA_019695185.1 Blastocatellia bacterium
TCCAAGACCCCCAAGACTCCCAAGACTCCCAAGACTCCCAAGACTCCCAAGATTTTTATGTTGCTTGCCCTTACCCGCCATGTCAGCCCCAATATCAATCAATGTGAACTGACCCACATTGACCGCCAGCCAATTGATTACGAAACAGCTCACCGCCAGCATCTGGAGTATGAGGATTGCCTTCGGCAGGCCGGCTGTCAGGTTATCAGCCTGCCGCCTGAACCTGCGTTTCCGGATTCGGTTTTTGTCGAGGACACCGCCCTTGTGCTCGATGAAATTGCCGTCATCACCCGTCCGGGAGCTGCCTCCCGTCGCCCTGAAACTGCTTCGATTGCGGAAAAGCTGGCAGATTACCGCAAGCTGGTTTTTATCGAAGCCCCTGCCGTGCTGGATGGCGGCGACGTGCTTCGCCTTGGGAAAAAGCTCTATGTTGGCCTTTCGCGGCGGAGTGATATGGCAGCGGTGGCGCAACTGCAAGGCCATCTTTCCGCCTTTGGGTACGAAGTCCAGGGGCTGCACCTGGGCGAATGCCTGCACCTGAAAACTGCCGTCACCCAGGTTGCGGAAAATACGTTGCTTATCAATCCGGAATGGGTGGACCCGGCCCTTTTCCCCGGCTTCAAATGTATTGAAATTGCCCCTTCCGAACCGTTTGCCGCCAATGCGGTTTTGGTTGGGAAAACTGTCATCCATCCGCTGGCTTTTCCGGAAACTCGACAACGAGTGGAACAGGCTGGGATTTCCGTGCTTTCCGTTGCGGCTGCGGAACTGGCCAAAGCCGAAGGCGGTGTCACCTGTTGCAGTCTGATTTTTTCAGCCTGAACGGACTTCGTTCAGAGTTCCGCCTTCAGGCGGCGGTTTGGAGTTCCGCCTTCAGGCGGCTGCTTGCAAGAAGCATGAAACAGAACCTTAAACGTTTTGCCTGACTTCTGGCTGCCTGAAGGCGGAACGAGCAACTGCCGCGTAAACGCGGAACTCTGAACCGCCGCCTGAAGGCGGAACTCTGAACTTTTGGAAAATTCTCTTATGTCAAATGACTGGGCAATCTACCTTTCTTACTTTGAGGCTGACAAACCAGCTCTGATTCTGGTTGATTTGGATGCACACCAGCGTCTGACGGCTTTTTCCTCATATTTTCTGACGTTTGTGCGCTTCAAACTGGACCATCCAAATGAATTTGGCCTTCAGGAACAGAAAGAGGAGCCCTTCCTCGAACAGTTTGAGAAAAGTCTGGACGTGGTTTGTCCCCCGATTGCCAACCTGATTTGTTATTGCGGGCGTATTACCTTCAACGGGTATCGTTCTTTTTTCTTTTATACTGAATCTCCGGAAGCCACTGTGCAATTGCGGCATGCCTTGTCACATATCAAAACTGAGTACGACCTGGAAATTTCCACCAGCGAAGACCCACATTTCGCTTTCTATCAGGATGTCCTTCAGCCTGACGAAGAAGAAATGCAAGCCATTCAAAACAATAAAGTTGTTCAGATTCTTATAGAGAATGGCGACTCGTTGACTGCGCCACGAAATATTGACCACTGGATTTACTTCGCCGATGAAGACAGTCGGGAAGCCTTTGCCAGTCGGGTGACCTCGTTGGGATTTACCATTCAGGATGCCACGGAAAACACTGACAAGTCAGGCGCTGAAACCTTATGTCTGATTATTTCCAAGGTAGGGATGGCGGACCTGCATTCCATCAATGAGGCCGTGCTGGAACTGTTTTACTTGGCCCAGGAATGCAATGGAAAATATGACGGCTGGGAAACCGAGGTGGTAAAGGGCTGAGTGAACAGAACTGAGATCGGTTTCCAATTCCGTGTATGTTAATAAAATAGCCTTATACTAAATTCCAATGTAAGTCCTTTAATACCAATACTGACCTTATTCAATTTTTATAATAAAGTACTATACTTAAAGTTGCTTTCTATTGAGGTTAGATAAAAAATTATTAAAAAAGAAGTATACTGACTTTAGAGACGTGGGCCATCACAGAGAATGGTCATTCAAGATTTCTGTGACGACTCCTGTCGTCACAGACGCAGGTTCCAGTCTTGCAGGGCCCGATTTAGAAATCAATTTCCGTCAGCAAGGCAGAAATTTTTTTCCGTAACGCCAGGGAAATGGAGTGCAGGGCTTCCAAACTAGGCAGGTGAATTCCTCGTTCAATCGAACTCAGTTGGGAAATACTGATGCCGCTTTGTTCCGCCAGTTCTTTCAACCCCCAGCGATGTTCGGTCCGCAAGACTTTAATCCGGTGGCCCAGCCGCTGGCGCAACTGGTCCGTCGGGTTTTGTCCGATTCCCTTGACCGCCACCGCGCGGGCCAGGGATTCCCTTAATTGCCTGGTCGTAAAAGGCTTGGAAATGTAATCAAAAACCCCGATTTGAAAGGTGGCCCGCATACTGGCCAGGTCCGGAAACCCGGTAATCACAATAACGCATTGGTTGGGGTTTTTTTGCAGAATTTCCGCCAAAACCGTTTCACCCTGAACCGCCCCCATTTTCATATCCAGCAAAATCAAATCCGGAGCCTGCCGGGCGAATTGTTCCCAAAAGTCGCGTCCGTCGGTAACGGCCCGGACCTGATGCCCGTCTTCGGCGAGTAAATCTTCCAGGTACTGACAAAAATCAGGGTCGTCATCCAGGGCCAGCAGGTTCAGGCTGGGTAAGATGAGTTCATCCGTGGGGGATAAGACAGCCGGTTTCATAGGTTTTTGGTTTTCAGTCCGTCCGTTCCGGGGGCAGCCCGTCGGGAACCGCCGGGAGGACAATTTCAAAACAGGCCCCGCCGTCGGGCTGATTGGCGGCGGTGATGGTACCCTGGTGTTGGTGTACAATCCCTTCAGCCACCGCCAACCCCAAGCCGGTCCCGCGGGCATCGAGTCTGGTCGTGACAAAAGGTTCAAAAATGTGAGGAATCAGTTCCGGGGCAATGCCGGGACCGCTGTCGGCCACCTGAATGACCACCACCGGGCCTTGCGCTGTGGCGCGGGTTTCCCCGGCGACGGTCAGGCTGCCCTGAAAATCCATCGCCTGGAGCGCATTATGAAACAAATTGACAAAAACCTGAAGCAGCCGGTCGTGATTGCCCAGCACCACTTCATCGCCTTGCAGGTTCCAGGTATTGGCCACTTGGCTGGCCCGTGGGGTAACCAGAACCATCTCCCAGGCTTCCCGCAGGACGTCCGGCAAGCTGACCGGAGCTTTGGCATCCATGCGGGCACGGGCAAAATCCGTCAGGCTTTCGCTCAGTGCCTGAAGCCGGGTGGTCACCCGCAAAGCCCGGCGCAGCCGCTCCTGCCGGAGCGCGTCCGCTTCCGATTCCAGCAGTTTTTCCAAGGTGCCTTGCAACACCACCAGCGGGGTGTTGAGTTCATGGGCAATGCCGGCACTCATCAAACCCAGGCTTAGCAGCCGGCCCTGGTCCGCCAGATTCCGTTTGGTTAATTCCAACAGTTCATTTTTTCGTTTCAGTTCCCCACTGATTTCTTGCAACTGGGCGAGCAAACCCGTCAGTTCCGCTTCCCTGGCCCGCAACCGGCGGACTGTTTCATTGCGGGAAGCCATGATCCGGCCAAGTTCGTCGGAGGGAAAAAAACGCTCCGGCACCAGTTCCCGGGCTTGGTCGCCGGTTTGCAGTGCCTGGTCGGCAGCCAGCAACTGTTCCAGCGGTTGATAGACAAACCGGGGCAGAATCCACACTTCCACCACCAGCACGGTCCCCAGAAACAGAATCCCGATCACAATCCCCAGATTGAGTTGGAATTTCCGTACTTTGCGGACATTCGCCAGCCGGTCAAAGGTCACTTTCTGCCAAATTCCAGGCTCCTGGCTGCGTCGGACCAGGGTCAGCCGGGTGGGGGTCTGTTTTCTCCACACCTCGTCAGGATGCGCTTGAAACCAAGCCAGAACCTCCGGGGGCAGTTCAAGTCCGTCGGAGGTTCCTTCCAGGAATTCAAAATCGGCGAGCGGGGGAACCCGCCGGAGCAAGGCAGGTTGCGCCTGAAAGACTTCGCAAACCAGCACGGCCCGGTCGTCAACCGTCGGGTGGGCCAGTTCGGTTGAAAAGGAAAGCAGCACAAAGGTCAGACCCGCGCCAAACAGCAGGTACAGGCTGTGATGAAACCAAAAGAGTTTGCCCCGCAGCGAAGGGGTCAAACGATTGAAGAGGGTCCCGCCAACGAAAAGAAAAATCGGCATATATCTTTTTTCAAACGAATGCTCACATCGGCAAAGTACCTGGTATTTTCCCTGGAAAGACTCTCAGGTTCAAGTGAAAATTCTGTGAAATGAAAATAATTACTGTTTTACAATAATAATTCTTGAAAATCTAAGATTTTTTACCATAATTGCCTATAACTCAGCCCGGTGGGCTTTTTCCTGTTTCCTCCCGAAACCTCCCCCAAACCCGGGTTCAATCCATCTGAAAAGGAATTGCGATTCATGTCTTCAGCTAAACCGCGGTTGGTTCCAGTCACCAGGTTTCCCTTGAAAGGGTGGTGGCAGGTATTTTTCGGGCTGGTGCTGCTGACCGCCTGCGGTTCCCCGGTTCCACCAAGTCCGCCACGCCCAACGCCCACCTTGCCTCAACCGACCGTGGCTCAACCGTTGGAAGCCACTTGTGGTGTCTGCCACATGCCGGTGACCGAGGATTGTGAAAATAGATTTTCGGCAACCGGGCCGGGAACCTCAGTCCGGCACTGGTGCTCGGCCATCTGCGCCGCTGCCGGTTACGTTCCACAGGAGGGAGCGGGGGATTGGTTCCAAGTGCTGGATTACCAAAAGAAAAAAATGGTTCCGGCCGAAACCGCTTTTTATCTGATTGACTCCCAACTGGAGGTGGTTGGGGCCATGGCCCCGCCAGTGGCCGCTTTTCAGGACCGACCGGCTGCCGACGACACCCGTAAGCAAAAAAAAGGAAAAGTGTTGACCTGGGGCGCACTGCTGGAAAATCTGAAGAAACGCCCCGAATTCAATTCCCATGCGGGGACTGGGCAAGCGAGTCAAGCCCGCTAAAGGGGCGGTTGGAAAACGGTTCCCCGGCATTGGCAAAGGCTTTCCGCAGGAATTCCCCACCGCCTGATTTTTCCGGGAGATGATCCCCCCAAGGTTTCCGCCGCCATAACCATTCTATCCGGACCAACGGCAACCATTTTGGGGCTGCCCTGAGCGTTGTGTGTTTGCCCGTTGCCGTGGTTTTTTCACAAAGGAGAAAAATGAGGATTGTTATAATTCGGATTCTCTGGGCCGGGCTGTTGCTGACGGGGCTGCCGACTTTTTCCGGCGGAACGCTGTCAGGCTCCCTCTTGGCCCAAAATATCAAGGCTGCCCTCAACGGGCAGGTGACCGACAGCCAGGGGCGTGCTCTGGCGGGCGTAACAGTCACGGTCACGGATGTCCAGCGGGGCCTCCGGCGCACCGTCCAGTCTGACCCGGCGGGAACATTCCACGTTCCGGGGCTGGAGGCGGGAACCTACCGAATCGAACTGGTCAAGGACGGGTTTGCCCCGTTGCAGCATCCTGAAATCACGCTGGAAGTGGGAGCCGCCGTGTGGTTCCCGGCCACGCTGGGCGTTCAGGAAATGACCGAAGTGGTGAACGTGACCGGCCACGATGAAATCCGGCTGCAAACCGACAACCCCAAGGTTTCGCGCAGCTTTTCCGCCGTGGAAATGAACGACTTGCCGGTGGCGGCGGGCGGCCAGGGAAGGAACTTTTATACCCAGGCACGAACGGCTCCGGGCGTGGCCCTTTCCACCCAGGCTCATGCTCCCTTTGCCGTAAGCGGGAACCGCGCCCGGAGCAACAACTACCTGCTTGACTCAGTGGACAACACGGACGCCAGCACCGGCCTGGTCACCGGACGCGGGGTCACGGAACAACTGGTCAGCCAGGAAGCAGTGGCCAGCTTTGAAATCCTGACCCATAACTTCAAAGCCGAATATGGGCGGAATTCGGGCGGCATCGTGAGTTTGGTCTCCAAAGGGGGCGGCAACCAGTTTCATGGCAGCGGTTACCTCTATCACAATAATTCGGCCTTGCGGGCCCGTAATTTTTTTGAATCCGCCAAACCTTCAAACCGGGCCAATTTGTTCGGATTGACGCTGGGCGGGCCAATCCGGCGGAACCGGGCGTTTTTCTTCGTCCAGTATGAAGCCAATCTGATTCGGGGAGGGACCCCGACGCTCTTTCAGGGGCTGACGACAGCGGAGCGGGAGGCGGCAGTCCCGGCGGTGCGGGCACTGGTGGATTTGTATCCGCAAATCCCGGCGGGAAATTCCCGTCAATTTATTTTGGGCCTGCCGCGCAACACCGACCAACACACATATCTGGTCCGAACCGACATTGCCCTGACCAGTCGCCAGACACTGATGGTCCGCTTCAATGTAAGTTTGCAGAAAATTGGCTTGGGGTGACTTAATAAATCATCCCAAGCCAATTTGACCCTGTTGGCGAAACCAATGGGAATCACCCAACGGTGGATTTTTCGTCAACTTCTTTGTGGTTATGGG
>JAIBAN010000179.1 GCA_019695185.1 Blastocatellia bacterium
GAATGCTGGCCGGGACGGTCCAGGTGAAGGTCTGGGTACTGCCGGGCAGTCCGGACACAACCGGTGTTGTATCCGCAAAAAGCAAATCATGACTGACCACGCCAATGTTGTCGGTGGATTTCCAGGTAATGGTAAGGGTCGGGTCAACCTTCCGTTTGACCTTTTTGGCCGAAAGGGTGACGGACGAAACCACCGGCTTTTCGGTGTCAGGTGGAGTGGGGGGCAGGATGGAAAAAGTCCCGCTGATTCCCTGGCCGATATTGTTGGCGGCATCGCGGGCTTCAACCACGACCTGCACCCGTGGGAGGTTGAGGGTTTCGGGCACATTCCAGGTGAAGTTTTTGGTACTGCCATCCAGCCCGGTGGCAATCGTCTGGACGGTCCCGGCGAGTCCCGTCAGCCGGATGTCATGGCGCACCACCGCTACGTTGTCGGATGATTGCCAGACAATCGCAAGCTGGGTTCCCGCTTTTGATTCAATCGTTTGTCCGCTTGCCGGAGCCGTCACGGAAACCGTCGGCGGCACCGTGTCGGGCTCAGGTTGAGACCCTTGCACCTCCACGGTGCGGGCAAATTCGGAAGTCTGGTCCCCAACCGTTATCGTGGCTGTCAGTGCCGTCAGGCCGCTGACCATTCCCGCTGGAATGGTCACCGTAAACTGACCGCCGCTGACATCCGCGCTGGTGAGAAACGTCCCCAGGCCGTAGGCGTTGATTTCCGTATCCGGAGCCGTCGGTTGGGCCGGACGACTCGACTGATAGAGTTCCAGTTTGCCGCCGTCGCCCGTGCGTCCGGTGACCGTCACGCTGCCGTCCTGATTGCGGAGCGCGCTCGTCAAAACCGGCGAAGGCTGAAACAGATTCGGCCCGTTCGGAGCGCGTTCCGTCAATGTATTTGGCCGGTAATTATTGATAAAGACATTGGCCACTTCGGAGGTGAGGGCAATGCCGGGGCCGCTCACGTTTTCAAACCGGTTGCGCGAAAGGGAGATGTTGCGGGTCGCCACGCCAAACGGGTCGGTGACTTCAAAGCGGGTACCGGTCGAAGCGTCAAAAATGCGTTCTCCCACCACAATGCCGCCCTTGGAGCAGTTGGAAATCCGGTTTTCGCTGATGGTCGCGGCTCCGACCTGGACCGCCTGGATGCCAACGCCGCAATTGGAAATCTGGTTGTTGCTCACCACAGCCGGAGGGAAAGGGCTTCCCGTGACAGGCGGAGCCAGCGTCCGCAGCGAAATTCCGGAACTCCCAAAGTTGGCAATGATGTTGCCGGTCACCTGGTCCCCGGCGGAAGCGGCAATGCCGACCGCACGGGCATTTTCCGGTTCGGTCGGGTCGGGGGCGATGTTTTCGCCGTTTGGGCCAATCCCAATCCGGTTGTTGCGGATGATATTTGAGGAGCCACCCTCAACATTGGCTGTTGCCCCGGAATTTATTGCACCAATTCCGCCTGACCGCGTTCCCGCAATAATATTGTTTTCTACAATGTTGTCTTTTGTGCGGTTTGTTAAAGTTAAAGCGTCATTGCCAAGTTGATCTGCAATCCGTTCAAAAGCTCGAATTGGCAGCCTCCTTGTTCCGCTTTTATTTGCCCCTAAACTATTACCCCGGACTGTATTATTTGTCGTGTTTGGGTGCCCTAAAGAAATTAGCTGAGGAATCGGTCCGCCAAGGAACAAATCAAATTTTGAGCAAATAACATTATTTTCGATCAATGTTCCCCTATTAGAATAGGAAATAACTAATCCGCTTCCAATTCCAAGCAAATTCTCACCATTTGGATCTACTCCTAGATAATTATCAGTAAATCTATTTCCGATAGCTGTATTATTTACGTTGAGATCATCACCAAATGAGCCAAATGCAATTGGTCTTTGCCCATTCAAATATAATGGGTCGAAAAAGCACAGACCCCGTATCCAATTATCATCACCACCTGCAATTTGAAAACTAGTTGAGACTACCATTTTTCTTCCGGGCGGAAGAAAGGGAGTCACGGCTGAAATGTCAATTAAAACTTTGGGACCTTGAGGATTGGCCTCACCAAGAAACTTTGCCTGGGAAAAACCATCAATCAAAGTTCCGTCAGTTGTAATGAAATACCCTCGTGAAAGTTTAATGGTCCAAGTACCGGTTGCAAAATTAAATCCTGGGTCTGATTGAGTTAATTGAAAAACAATGGTTTTATGGCCTCCTGCTTTTTCTGAGGCGTCTATAGCCGCCCGCAATGACCCTTCCCCTTCATCTCTGGTATTCGTGACAACGATTTGTTCCTGCTGGGCATATTCCAATTCAGTCTTCAAGGGAGCAGTCGCCGAATTGCCTTGGATTGAAGCTTTAATGTTGGCAAAAGTTTCATCGGTTGGAAGCAAATGGTTGACTCGCAGGATTTCAATCCGGGTTGGCGTCAGGGCCTGAAGCTGGTGAAACCGTTCCATGAGGGTTCCTGTGAGGTTTTCCTGAATACATAAATTGGTGAAGTTTGGTAGTTCTTGGGCTTTGTTTCCACTTGTTAGGATTCCAATTTCCTGCTGGGCCAGGGCAATGGCCATGGCGTGCGTCTCAGCGAGGAAGGTACTCAATGGGTTTGTTCCAGGCGGATTGCTGGACTGCCTGGATTGAGCAGTGAGAGCCAGGCCGGGAACAAGGAGATGGGCCAGCAGCAATGTGATGGGAAGAAAACAACGCAACATTTGGGGTACCGGTTGAGAAGATTGGGGTGGATTATGCCATGACCTCAACGCGGTAAACAGAGAGTGAGAGGCTTTCATTTTGGTGCCTGTCCGAACTGGAGTGGCAGGGAACTGTCCGGCAGGGAATGCAGGGTGGACAGAACCAATCCTGGCAAGCTCATTGGCAAAGACAAAAACATCAGGCATCTTTCCGTTGAAGTTCCTCCAGCACTTCGGTGAGCACCCCGCCACCGTAGTTGATGCCCCGGTTGGCCGCCAGATGTTTGATTTGCTCGGAGAATTCCCCCATGGTCAGGGAGTGGCCCACAAAGCGGGTCCGGACTTCCTCCGCGATTTCACGGAGTTGCCGTTTGTTGGCCGCCCGGTTGGA
Source organism: Blastocatellia bacterium (assembly GCA_019695185.1). Lineage (GTDB taxonomy): Bacteria > Acidobacteriota > Blastocatellia > Chloracidobacteriales > Chloracidobacteriaceae > JAIBAN01. The sequence goes on from JAIBAN010000179.1 coordinate 3,063, forward strand.
TTTGGGAGGCTGGTGCTGGGTCTTGATTTCGGGAATGAAATAGGCCAGTGACCGGGGTGGTGCGGGTGCCCGGCTGAAAGCCACCCGGATGGCGGCTTCGACGGTTTCGGGGGGAATGGCTGCGATTTCAGCATAGACTTTGGTGTCTTTGTGGTTCCAGAGATTGCAGGTGACGGTCTCATAGCAGTTTTTCACCTGCTGAAAATGGAGCGTCAAGGGGTGGTCATCATCCGTTTTTTTAAGTGCGCACTTTGATGATGATTGTTTCTTCAATGATCATCATCATGTTTATTGTGTGCCTGTCTGGCATGGGGTGCCAGTGTGACACCCTCTGCCGGTTGGTCAGCATCTGCCGGTATGGCAGAGGTAGACTTCAATACTGGGAGCAACCCATCCAAAACAGTGTTGGGAATAAAGGTCTGCCCGGCGTTCCCCGAAACGGTCAGGATATCTGTCAGTCTGGCAGTGGATCAGGGGTTGCCCATGTTGCAGCCGCTGTTCGCCTGCAAAAAAAGGGGCTGGGGATGGTCCTGTGCTCCGGGTTTTTATTGGGGGGGGCGTCCCCATTTTTCATCACGTACCTTTTTAATCCGCTTATCCCAAGTGCTGAGGACGTATTTGTGATATTCGTCGAGGGCGGCGGGCAGTTCGCCGCAGCGTTGCTGTTCCAGCAAGAGATCAATTTCCTGGGTGAAGTAATTGAAACTCTTGACGGGTTGTTTGGCCGTGTTGCCCCTGAGTTTTTTCTCGATGGTGGAAATGAGGGCGATGTCCAGCAACCGCAGGTCAACTTCGTTATAACGTTGTCCATCCCGGTCGTCACGTGATGCCCACTTCTGTAACGTGTAGGTTTGGTAGCGCATGATGATATCTTCATGTGTTTTAAATATCATCATGTCATCATGTGCCAGCTTGCTGGCAGGGGGTTGACCATAACCCTGTGCCAGCAGGTACTCCAAATGCCTGCTGGCAGCCTGTTCATAAAATTCCTGAATATCTATGTTTGCTCTGGCACATAAGACTTTTATTTCCTGAACCATAGAAGGTCCAAGCCGAATAGTGACTTTGGCTTTTTGATGGTGCAGAAGTCTTGCTGGCAGGGAGTTTGAAGGGGGTGCTGGCAGGGAGTTCGATTCACCTGCTGGCTTGCTGGCAATTTGAGTTTGAACCCCTGCCAGTTTGCTGGCAGCAAGGTTATCTGCTGGCAGGGATTCAATAGGGCTGCCAGCAGTCCCTTTGACTGGGGCCAGAGGGACTGCTTTTTTGGCTTGCTGGGCTTCAAAAAGACTGGCGAAGGAACCGCGTGGTTTGGACATATCCCTCCCTACATGACTGATTCAGCCAAGGCAGCCTGGCATAATTCAACATCCACCACTGACCCGCCTTCATTGACCATGAGCGTATAGGCAATGGAACAAGCCTTGATAACCTCACGCGGAACCCCCCCGCTATGGTTGTAAATGAGGGTGACTGCATCATCCTGAAAAGGGTTCGGCACCCTGGCATATTCACAGCGGTATCCAATCAGAGCTTTCGTATCCTCCAGACTCATGGGGGTCAGCACGGACGGTGCAAAAATGCGTGAAGAAAGGGCTTTCTTCGAGGGGTCCTTGAGGCGGTCACGCAACTCCATCTGACCGGAAAAGACAATCTGAATCAGTTTTTCCCGGCCGGTTTCAAAGTTGAGCATGGCCCGAATCTGTTCCAGCATTTTTCCATTCAGGGACTGGGCTTCATCAATAAAAAGGACCACGTTTTTCCCTGCCTGGTAGCTGTCCACTAAAAACCCTTTCAATTCATTTTCCTGCTCAAATTGTGACCGCCGGGTTTTGATATCGAATTCCTGGCAGACCCCTTTCAAAAAGGCAAAATCAGAAATAAATCTGGGATTCGGCATCAGGGCCGAAATGACATCGGACCTTTCGGCATATTGTTCAGCTATCCAGCGCAGAAGAGTGGTTTTTCCCATTCCCACATCGCCCAGAATACAAGTCAGCCCTTGCCTTTCATCAATGGTGTAAGTGACTTTGGCAATCACTGACTTGAGGGCGGGTGTCAGAAAGAGGCAGTCCGGATTGGGTGATAAAGAAAAAGGTTTCATTCATCTTTTTTACCACGAAGTTATTGGCCTTACAATGAAGTTTGGGGGGAGGGGGTGTAAGTTTAAGAATTTTCACTTGAATAAATTTGGTCAGGACCACCTTGGAGCAGGTGGTCCTGACCACTGGAGGCAGGGTATGTGAGGGTGATCTGATTGAGGGCTGTGATTTCAGGCAGCCTGTGTGTCGAATTCAGCGGCCAGGAGGCGCTCGATTTCCGCTTCAGGGACCCGGTCCTGCCGGTAAATGTGGCGCGCCACCTGTTTGTCACAGTGCCGGGGGTCGTTTTTGGCGGCGATGAGAAAGCGGATGAAATGCTGGTTGTCTGGGGTTTTTTCAGCAAAGAGGGGATGCCGGTCCGCTTTCAACCCGGACCAGAAGGCATGGATGTCGGGAGCCAGGAAATCGCCTAGTCCGGGATAGGCCATGAGCATGGACTCCCGGGAAATATACAGCCCTTCATTGATGCGATAATGAAGGACAATCAATTCCAGGTGATGCTCAAGTTCATAGCGGAGGAGTTCGAGTGCCGCTGTCCGGGCAGCCGGTGGGTCAGCCGGGGGTTTGGCATAATGAAACGCGGTGGGGCTGCTGTTGAAGAGAATTTCGTCAATCCGCTCCAGGAGCGGAAAATCCAGGCTGTACAATTCCCTGGTTTCATGGGGACAGAGGTGTTTGAGGTCCATGAGCTGCTGGGCAAAAAGTTCGGGGTTCCACATGGCAAGTGTCCTTTCGGGAAAGCGGCCAACCGGAAAAGGCTGGCCGGAAACAGGGTTGGAGGTTGCGACCAGCCACGAATGGATGGTCTGTGACCAAGGCTCGGTTCAGCGAGGCGGAGCAGAGTTGGTCGCCGCCTGCCCGGCAGTCGGTGCGGGTTGGGCTTTTTCCACGAAACCCAGAAAAGACAGGGTCGTCGCGGTGGGGGTGCCGGTGATCTCAGCGGTCTGGGCGGCAGTCAGGGGCGGGCCGTCCCAGGTCCGCAGATAATGGGGTGTCATGGTCACAAACTTGGTTCTCCCGGTGGCGGCCTGGGGGCCGACCGGAATGGCCCAGCAACTGGCGGTGGTAGCCGAATCACGGGTATAGACATAGCGATAGTTCCCGACGGTCACCACCCGTCCATCGGCCGAAAACACCAGGGCCTGACGGGGCCAGACCTGGGAGCCGATGCGGG